>CANQRM010000029.1 GCA_947626265.1 uncultured Oscillospiraceae bacterium | reverse complement strand
ATGGCCTTGATGAAGTTGATGATGTTGATCATGGCCCGGTAGGGCATGGCGGCGGTGATGTCCCCGGCCACCACGTCCGGCAGGGTGGGGCGGACGTTGGACCTATCCAGCTCCTTCTGCCAGGTGCGCTTGCCGTCCAGAATGTCCCCGAAGCGCTGGACGAGAAGCTGGCCGTTGGCCAGCATGTTGGTCAGCTCCCCAACTTTCTGTGCGTAGGCGATGGGCTGGTTGAAGGGCACGGAGAAGTTGTGGGACACGAGGATGGCGAGGTTCGTGTTCTCGCTCTTGAGCTCCTTATAGGAGTGGCCGTTCACCACGGCCAGGCCGTTATCATAGTTCTCCTGGGCCACGAACCCGCCCGGGTTCTGGCAGAAGGTGCGGACCTTATTCTTGAAGGGCGCCGGGTAGCCGATGAGCTTGGACTCATAAAACGCCCGGTTCACCACCTCCATGACCTCGTTGCGCACCTCCACCCGCACGCCGATGTCCACGGTGCTGGGCACATGGTCCACCCCGTACTGGGAGCAGAGGCCCTCCAGCCAGTCCGCCCCCCGGCGGCCCGTGGCGATGACGGTCTCATGGGCCAGGAGGCTGTGATCCTGGTGCCCGTCGGAGAAGGTGACGCCCCGGCAGCGGCCCTCTTCCATGATGAGGCCGGTGCACTCCGCGTCGAAGAGTATCTCCACGCCCCGGTCCAGGAGCCAGTGCTCGATGTCGGTGTATATCTGCTGGGCCTTCTCGGTGCCCATGTGGCGGATGGGACAGGATACCAGCTTCAGCCCCGCCCGGATGGCCCGGGTGCGGATGCGCTTGACCTCCTCGGTCTCCTCCACGCCCTCCACGTGCTCGTCCGCGCCGAATTCCAGATATATCCCGTCGGTGTAGTCGATGGTGTCCTGGGCCAGGCCCTCGCCGATGAGCTGGGGCAGCTCCCCGCCCACCTCGCAGCTGAGGCTCAATTTTCCGTCGGAGAAGGCGCCCGCGCCGGAGAAGCCGGTGGTGATGGCGCAGTAGGGCTTGCAGTTCATGCATTTTTTCGTCTCCGCCTTGGGGCAGCGGCGCTTTTCCACGCTCTTGCCCTTTTCCAGGATGGTGATCTTCTTTTTGCTCCCCAGGCGCAGCATTTCGATGGCGGTGAATATCCCCGCCGGGCCGGCGCCCACGATGGCGATATCGGTAGTCAAGGCAATACCCTCGCAGTCTTGTTGAATAATAATATATGTGTTATACTGTACGCATACATATTAAAACATAGTGTCATCGAAACTGTCAAGAGGACGCCATGGACCTGTATCTCACCGGCCACAACTACAAATACGCCGCCGAGCAGATGCTCCTGACCTTGTATCCCGCCCAGCGGCCAACCTATCCCGGCGGCCCGCCCACCGGCGACCGGGCGGAGCTGGACCTGGCAAACGGCGAGGCCGTATGCCGCCTCACCCTGGGTGGCAGCACCTATACCGGCCGGGCGGCGGTGAAGCCCTATACCGGCGAGCGGGAGCGGGTGCGGCTGGAGCAGCAGGCGGTGAAGCTGAGCTTTTACCGGGCGGCATTGGCCGCAGGGGTGCCCCGGCCCGTATGGGGCGCGCTCACCGGCGTGAAGCCGGGAAAGCTCATGGCCCGGTACCTGCGGGAGGGCAAGTCCGCCGCCGACTTCGCCCGGGACTTCGACGTATCCCCCGCGCGGGCGGCGCTGTGCGAGCGGACCGCCCGGGCGGCCATGGCGGCGCAAGCCTCCCTCGCCCCCGGGGACGTGGGGCTGTACGTGGGCATACCCTTCTGCCCCACCCGGTGCGCCTACTGTTCCTTCATATCCAGCGCCGTGGGCGCCAATGAGAAGCTGGTGGAGCCATACCTGGCGGCCCTGCACAAGGAGATACGCCGCGTAGGCTCTGCAGTGCATGCCGCCGGCCAGCGGCCCGTGGCACTGTATCTGGGCGGCGGCACGCCCACCACATTGTCCCCGGCCCAGCTGGATGCCCTGTGCACAGCGCTGGCGGAGAGCTTCGACCTTACATCCCTGCGGGAGTACACCGTGGAGGCGGGGCGGCCGGACACCATCACCGCGGAGAAACTGCGGGTGCTCCGGGCCCACGGGGTGGGGCGGGTATCCGTGAACCCTCAGACCATGTCGGACGCGGTGCTGGCCGCCATCGGCCGGGCCCACACCGCCCGGGACATCCTGGACGCGCTGGACACGGTCCGGGCCGTGGGGGGCTTCGAGGTCAACATGGACCTGATAGCGGGCCTGCCCAAGGACACGCCCGCGGGCTTCGAGGCCACGGTGGACGCGGTGCTGGCCCTTTCTCCGGAGAACGTCACCGTCCACACCCTGGCCATCAAAAATGGCTCCTACCTGGCCCAAGACCCATCGGCCCTGCCCGACGCCGCCGCCGTGGGCCGCATGGTGGACGCCGCCGCGGAAAAGCTCACCGCGGCGGGCTATGAGCCCTATTACCTCTACCGGCAGAAGTACATGTCCGGCGGCTTTGAGAACGTGGGCTGGGCAAAGCCCGGCACCGGGAGCCTTTACAACATCCTGATGATGGAGGAGCTGGCCCCGGTGCTGGCCATGGGCGCGGGGGGCTCCACGAAGCTCACCGGCCCGGACGGGTCCGTCACCCGGCATGTGAACCCCAAGTATCCGAAGGAATACATAGAAAGGATGGAGAATACCGATGGCATTTGACATGGAGGATATCAACCGCGCGGCCAGAGACGACCCCGCGGGATTCATCGCGGACTGCGACGCCAAGTACAACGAGCGCATCGCCCACACGGCGGAGAAGATCATCGCGAACCTCTCCCACAGCCCCATCGTGCTGCTGTCGGGTCCCTCCGGCTCCGGCAAGACCACCACGGCCATGAAGGTGCGGGACGAGCTGAGCCGCCGGGGGGTGAAGAGCTACAGCATCTCCATGGACAACTACTTCAAGACCGTGCGCCCTGAGACGGTGCCCCGGACGGAGGAAGGGGAGCCGGACCTGGAGAGCCCCCTGTGCATGGACATGGAGCTTCTGAACGAGCACTTCACGGACCTCAGCGAGGGCCGGCGCATCTTCGTGCCCCGGTATGAGTTCGCCCGGCAGATGCGCTCCATCGAGCCCAGCCAGTCCCTGAGGCTCAAGGACAATGAGGTGGTGATATTCGAGGGCATCCACGCCCTCAATACCAGCATCACCGGCGCGCACCCCGAGGCCTTCAAGCTCTATGTGTCCGCCCGCTCCAATATCATCAGCGACGAGGGCGAGTACACCTTCAAGGGCACATGGCTGCGCCTGGTGCGGCGGGTGACGAGGGACCACCTGTTCCGGGGGGCGGACCCGGTGGAGACCATGCGCATGTGGGAGAACGTGCGAAAGGGGGAAAAGCGCAACATCTCCCCCTTCAAGAACCAGGCGGACGTGCAGCTGGACACGGCGTTCGAGTACGAGGCCTGCGTCATGCGGCCCATCGCCGAGCCCCTGCTGGCCAATGTGCCCGAGGACGTATCCTATCAGGAGATACGCCTGGTGGGCCCGGCGCTTTCCAAGTTCACTCCCATCGACCTTTCCTATCTCCCCGCGGACGCCATGCTCCGGGAATTTGTGGGCGGCGGGATATACGAATACTGATGGATAGCACCGCATATCGACGGGAAAACGCGGGATTCGACAACGGATATGCATTGAATATATAAGGATATAAGAGAATATAAGATAATATTAACGAATATCCCGGATTGAATAAGCTCTCCTTTGACAAGGGGGGCTTATTTTTTGCGTCGGCAAATATTTCCTGACGTGAAATGTAGAAAATCGAGCCTGAATCGACATTGACATCCTGGCGGGGGGGTATAATTACTATAAACGTAAGTTGGACCCCATATATTTTTACGCGCGCCACCCCTTACGGGCGGCAAAAAAGGAGGAAGAGATATGAGAAAGCGCATATTGTCCCTCATCCTGGCGGCACTCATGATAGTGAGCCTGTTCCCCACGGCGATGGCCGCGGAGGAGCCGGAAATGCCCGTGGATGAGGCGGTAGAGGCGGCGCCGGAAGCGCCGGAAGCGCCCGCGGACCAGGCCCCGGCGGAGCCTGCGCCTGCGGAGCCCGCGCCGGCGGAGCCTGAGGCGGCGGCGGTGCTGGACCCCATGGAGTTGGACATCCCCGTGACCATAAGCGAGGATACAAAGGTGACGGTCAAACAGCCGGGCGGCAGCATGGATACGGCGTACACGGTCGAGTTCACGGCTGATTCGGACGATCTCACTATCTTTCCAATTGTTAAAGATGCCTTCACGGTCGAGGCGACCAGCGAGGAGTACAACGCCCTGAAGATAACCGTACCCGCGTACTATGCCATCACCGCTGATGATAATACTGCTCTCTCGGGTGAGATCACAGTGGACCCCAGCACCGATACTGCGGGACAATCCCACACTTATAACTCTGTGACGCTTACCGAGGCAATGCCGGACGATGGGAGCGCCAAGAATATACAAATCAAGCTGACCAGGGACCACAACGCCATCGGTATCAAGTGTAACGACGGCGTCAATGGGACCAGCTCGAGCCAAAACTACTACTATACCAATACGGAAACGCTTACTTATACCGTCGATTACGGCAAGAAGCTGACGGCGTCGGCGGTTGATGCGTCGCCGGACCCCAAGCTCCAGACTGTGGACGGGAACACCGGCGTTACATATACGATCGCCACGTCCGGGCTCGGCGGCAAGCTGCTGACCCTCACGGCGGCAGATGCCACGCAGCTTGCGACTGGGACACATGTCACCCTGCCGGCGGGTCCGAAGGAGGGTGGTAATTGGTATCTCTATCCCTATGCGCAGGAGATTCAGAACGTGACGGTGGACCGCGGCTGGAAGCTCGATACCGACACTGACAAGTGGTACACGTTGAAAGCCACCTCTATCGATAAGGAGCACGTCACCTATACGCTGACGACGAATGATAAATGCAAGGATGACAGCACGCTGACGGCGACGAAGAACGAAACGTCCTATACCCTCAGTCTGGATACCCCCGGCAACTTTACGCTTTCCTCTGCCAAGGTCAAGCTCAGCCTGACCGATTCGGAGGGAGTGACCGGCGAGATCGATTGGACCGGCAGTCCTGCCTTTGAGTTTTACAAAGGCGAAGAGATCGAAGAGGTGACAGGCGTCACGGCCAAGGAAGGCTACCATGTTCTGAAAACGGGGGAGAACTGCACTGTCACAGAAGGAACAGTCAGTGTTACTGAGAACCAAAATGCCGTTATCAAGTCCGCCGCGAACCCGAAGCTGACGAAGCTGATGATCGGCGGCGTGTTGTCCGTCGATAACCCGGATGAGAAGGGCCAGGACAATGGCTTTGGCGAAAAGCGGGACGTTGAGATCAATCAGGACCTGGCAAATAAGAAACTTGAGTTCACCGTTGAATTCGATGGGACCACCGTGGAATACGGTAAAACACAGGAGCTTGGTGGCGGAACGGTGGACAGCGGTGACGGGAGCAAGGGCGGGGAGGAAACTCACGATAACCCCAACTTTGATCTCTACATCAAGGTCACCAGCGGCGATATGACAAGGGGTTATCATTTCTACTGCAAGACCCTGGTGACGCCGAAGGTCGCGATAAAGGCCGGCACGTCCGCCGAGATCAAAGTGGAAGAACAGAAAGCGCCGGATGATCTGACGCTCAGCGTCACCACGAATTATGATGAGAAGTACGTTTCTCTCAAGTTCACGTCAAGTGGTATTGAAGTGGAGGGCGACACAAGCAAGACCGGCCTGAGCAAGGATTCGGTGACCGGCGGCAGCAAAACGGCGACGCTGAAACTCACCGGCACTGCGAAGGAGAGCGGGACGCTGAATGTCAAGGTGTCGAAAGACGCGTTCGAGGCAGGCGAGTATAACCTCGCCGACCCCACGCCCACAACGCTTCCCGTGACGGTCACCGTCAGCGCGAAGCAGCCGATGACCACCGATGGCGATAGCATCGTCGTCGCCGATCTGCCCGACAGCAAGACGGCGGTCGTCCCCATGCAGGAGGATTACTCTGATTATACCTTCGTTGTCACGCCGGCGGATGGTGGTCCCAATGCAACACCGGACTTCCAGCAGGATGGCAATAACCTCAAGCTGACCTTTGCGAGCGAGATCACGGAGGCCAGGCAGTACAATATAGCGCTCCAGAAGGGCGCAGAGGGCGCCGAGCTGGCAACGGGTGAGGCGCTGAAGATCACGGTGAACCCTGCGCCGAAGCTGGAGAGCATTGCGTTCAACAACGTCAGTTCGAATCCTGAGATCACTGCGGGCGACAAAGATAAAAGCACGGAGAATGCTAAACCGGGACAGGTCGTCAACGCGACCAGCGCCGCCGCGGATCAGCAGTTCACCTTCACGCCCACGGTCAACAGCGAAGACGCGACGGTGACATACAGCACCAAGGGCTTTGATGACGCCGGCACGGAGATAACCGGTGCTTCGGACCCCATCACGTTCGACGAGTCCAGCGCCAGCGTGACCCTCTATATCACGGTCACCAGCAAAACAGACGATACCAAGAAGATGTATTATAAGTTCGTCTGCAAGGACCTGGTGACGCCGACGATCACGGCGCCTGAGAGCATCCAGGTGGCTGAGGGCGATACAACGGCGGCGCTGAGCGTGACGAATACCGGCCTGGCGGGCTATGAGGATATCCATCCCGAGTTCAAAGACGTCAACGGCATCACCGTGACCGACAGCGGTACGGGTCTCGGCCTGAGCGGCAGCGCGACCATTTCCGACGCGACGGCGGCGCTGAGCCTTACGAGCGCGGGTGAGGTAAAGCCGGGGACCCTGACGGTCACGGCGAAGAAGGCCGCGTTCGGCGACGTATATAACCTCTCCGCCGACGCTACGGCAACAGTCGCGGTCAACGTGAAGACGAAGACGCCGGAGGTGGCGGAAGGCAATGACACCGTCACCACCGAGCCGGGCAACAAGACGGCGATCGTCACCCTGTCGGAGGCGTTTACGAATGGAAATTACACCTTCACGGTCGAGGGCGACGACGCGACGGCAGCGTGCGACGGGAACAAACTTACCCTGACATTTGCAAGCCCGGTCACGACCGAGACCACCTGCACCATAACGGCCAAGAGGACCGACGAGGTGACCAGCGGCGAATGGCTGGAGAGCGAAGAGCTGACCGTCACGGTCCTGCCCGGGCCGGTGCTGACGGGCCTCACGGTGGCCGACGCGAACGAGACGCTCGCGCCCGGCGACGGCGAGACCGTCGATCCCAAGACCGTAATGACGGCCACCATGGACAAGTACGTCCAGAAATTCCAGCTCACCGCGGACTTCCCAGAGGGCAGTACGGCGTACTGGGGCACCACCCTGAGCGAGGCGCAGAGCGACACGAATCCGATGACCGACAGCAAGGCGGAGATACTGCTTGTCCCGGAGATGACAAAGACGATCGTGATCCGGGTCAGCCGCAACGGCAGGGACGTCTTTTACAAGCTGACTGTCAACAATGTCGAGCCCACGCTGCAGCTCAGAGTGACGGAGCCGGATACGGCGTATGTCGATGTGAAGGACAAGAGCGGGAACATGGACCTGCTGGGCAATAAGACCGGCCCGACGAACGGCGAGCTGCTCACCGTCGACCTGCAGGACCACACGGAGAGCTTTACCCTCACGGCGAAGTTTGCCGCGGACCAGGGCCTCACGGCGAAGTATGCGCTGAGCTACAATGACCTGCCGGATAGAGGCACTGAGCTCACCAACGGCAGCCCGTCCGAGTCTATCCCGATCTCGACCGGCGATGAGATGGTGTATATCTGCCTGGAGGACGCCGAAAACGAGCTGTACAGATATTACAGACTGGACATTGAGGACCCCGTGGCGCCGGTGCTGACCGGGCTCACGGTGAACGGGGCCGCCGTGCAGGGCACCCTGGCGCGGGATATGGAGAGCAGCTCCACGCTGGGCACGTTCGATGATCCCATCCCGCTCTACGCCACCCTGATCCAGTACGGCACGGAGTTCACCCTCAAGGCCTCCTTTGACACGGAAATACACGTTGTCCACTACAGCATGGTGAGCGCGGAAGACGCCCAGAAGAACGTGACGCCGGAGTATGAGCTGGGCCACGATACGGAGCTGAAGCTCATCGGGGACAAGGACCCCACCACGATATGGATCCATGTCCACGACGCCAAAGGACACACCGGCGCTCACAACAGCACGTGGTACATGCTGACCATCGACTTCGGCACGCCGCCCAATCTGCCTTGGGAGACGCCGGGCACCACGCCCACGCCGGAGCCCACGCCTACTCCCACGCCCACGCCGACACCTACGCCTACGCCCACACCCACACCCACGCCCACGCCGGGCACCACGCCCACGCCGGGACCCGGCACCACGCCGGAGCCCGCCCCCGTGCCGCCTCCCAAGACCAACAACGGCACCGGCTGGAGCTATGACTACAATACCGGCGACTTCTACTACTTCGTGGAAGGCGAGCAGAAGTTCGGCTACTGGGCCTGCGATGAGAACGCCTCCATGTGGGGGTACTGGTATTATGTCAACCCAAACGGCAAGCTGGCACACGGCTTCCAGTATGTCGTGGACGATAACGGCACAGGCTGGTACTTCCTGCAGCCGGACAATGACGACGGCTGCGTCGGCCGGATGCTGGACGGCTGGCAGTGGCTTGGCCCGGACATCGGGATGGGTTGGTTCAATACCGGCCATGGCGGCAAAAACGGCCAATGCACCTGGACCGAGAAATGGGGCAGTTATGACCCCGCCACGGGCCTGTGGGAAGACGGCCTGAGCCACAGATAAGCGATACCCAAGGGGACGGATGCAAGTCCGTCCCCTGTTTTTTGCCAATCCGACGGGCGGAGAGGCCCGGCAGTGTGCCGCACGCGCTCGGTGAGCGAAGCGAACTTTAGCGGGAGGTATACTGCCGGACTCGGCCGCCCTGGGACAATGCCGGTATAGCCCGGACGGGCCCGACAGTATCCCGGCTCACTTGTTACGCTGCGCTCACGAGCCGTGAGCCGTGACACTGCCGGTTCCCGCCGGGCGTCAGACTGGAATTGGGCGGCCTCGCCCGGCAAAGGGGATTGTATCCAATCAAAGAATGTGCTATAATGGGACTGCAACATATAAAGGGGAGAGGGCATCCATGAACATAAAAATCACCGCGGACAGCACCTGTGACCTGACAGCGGAGCTTATCGCGGCCCATGACATCACCATCGCGCCCCTGACCGTCACCTGCGACGGGGAAAACTATAAGGACGGCGTGGACATCACTCCGGACGTGCTCTATGAGAAGATCGCCGCCAGCGGCAACCTGGCCTCCACCGCCGCCGTGAACCTGCAGGACTACCGGGACCTGTTCGGCGGCCTTTTGAAGAAGTATGACGCCATCATCCACTTCACCATCAGCGCCGAGATGTCCTCCTGCTACCAGAACGCCCGCATCGCCGCGGCGCAGCTGAGGAACGTGTATGTGGTGGACAGCCGGAATCTCTCCACCGGCATCGGCCACCTGGTGCTGGACGCCTGCGACATGGCCGCCGCGGGCATGGCCCCGGGGGCCATCCAGCGGGCCCTGGAGGCAAAGCGGGAAAAGCTGGACGTGAGCTTCGTGGTCAGCACCCTGGACTACCTGCAGAAGGGCGGCCGCTGCACACCCCTGGCCGCCATGGGCGCCAACCTCCTCAGACTGCACCCCTGCATCTTCGTCAAGGACGGGGTCATGGGCGTGGGGAAGAAGTACCGGGGCAGGATGGAGGAGTGCCTCGCCGAATACGTGCGGGACCGGCTGGGGGATATATCCACCGTGGACACCGGGCGCATATTCATCACCGACTCCGGCATCAGCGAGTCCTGCCGCGCCGCCGCCGAGCAGGCCGTCCGGGCCGCCGCGCCCTTTCAGGAGATCATCCATACCCGGGCGGGCTGCACCGTATGCTGCCACTGCGGCCCCGGGACACTGGGTATCCTGTTCTACAGGAAATGAAATCAGTTGACATAATTCAATATAAAGACGGGCGCGCCGACAGTGTGCGCCCGTTTGTTACATATTTATTAATTTTTACGCCGATGGCACATGTTGGCAGCGTTCTGCTATTGCATTTTGAATGGTTTTATGTTAAACTGGCCTCGTTATGATGTGGTATAAAGCCCATGATATGCGGGCTCATGGCCCAACATCTAGTGCTGACGATATTCGACCCATCGAGACCAGCTCAGGAGGAGATCACATGAAGAAAAGGCTGTTTGCGCTCGTGCTTAGTCTGGTGCTGCTGGCCGGACAGGCGGCCGGCGCGCTGGCGGCGGAGGATACCGCCCTGCCGGATGTGACGGAGACGCCTGTGGAGACGGCGGCTCCCGAGACTGCGCCGGAGGTGACGGACCCTCCCGTGGAGACGGCGGCCCCTGAGACGGAAGCCCCCGCGGATACGGAGGCGCCCGTGGAGACGGCTGTGCCCTCTGAGGAGCCGGAGACGACCGAGGAGCCCGTGGAGACGGAGGTCCCGGAGACCGAGGCCCCTGCGGAGACGGAGGAGCCCTTCGTCGAGCCCACCTTTGAGCCTGTGGAGGAGCCCGCGGAGACGCCTGAACCCACGCCCGAGGTGACCGCGTGCCCCTATGCGGCCGAGGTGACCGTGAGCGGTGAGAAGAAGACCGCGGATACCCTGGAGGAGGCCTGGGCCCTGGCCCAGACGGCCGACAAGGCCACCGTGACCCTGATGAAGGACGCGCATCTGGGCGCGCCCCTGGTCATGGCGGCGGGGGATGTGACTCTGGCCGGCGGCTATACCATCAGCGCGGAGGATAAAAACGCCATCCAGGTCACCGGCGGCAAGCTGACCCTGGCCGGCGTCAGCGTGAGCGTGACTATCTCCGAGGCGCTTCTGAAGGACCATACCTATGAGGAATACGACCCCAATGCCCTGGCCGCGGTGGTGGTCAGCGGCGAGGGCGAGCTGAAGCTCACCGACGGCCAGATCCAGGCCGCGGGCGACGGCATCCGCGCCCTGGGCGGGAAACTCACCGTCACCGGCGGCGCCGTATCCGGCCAGCATACGGCCCTGTATGCGGCCGGGGCCCTTGAGGCCGATATCACCGGCGGCGCCTTTGCGGGCACCGACGCGGCCATCGCCGCCGGGGACGGACGGACCGTGGACAGCCTGCTGGGCGCGGGCGGCTACTTCGTCCGGGAGGGCGAGAGAGTGGAGGACGCCGCCGTGGCCAGCCTCACCGGCGCGGTGAGCGTGAAGAAGGAAGAGGTCAAAAAGACCTTTACGGAGCTTTGGGCCGAGGCAAAGGCCCAGGGCGGCACTGTCACCATGACGGAGGATACCGCCGTCACGGAGCCGCTGGTCGTTGCCGGCGGGGAGAATGTGACCTTGGACGGCGGCGAGTTCATCCTCTCCGGTGAGACGGAGGGGGCTCTGCTGCAGGTGCAGGCCGGCGGCGTTCTGACCATCGCCGGGGGCGCGGTGAACGCGTCCGGCACGGCCGTGGCCGTGGAGGACGGCGGCGTGCTGGAGGTCACCGGTGGCGAGATCACCGGCGGGACCTACGGCATTTTGGCGGCCGGCAGCGTCACCGTCAGCGGCGGCGCCGTCACCGGCGAGACCTACGCCGTGAGCGTGGTGAACGATACCGAGGGCGTGGATGACCAGGCCATCGGCGTGGCGCTGCCCGCTGCGGTAGACCTGGGGACCCACGGGGCGGTGAGCCTCAGCGGCGGCACCTTTACCAGCGGCTACGCGGCCCTGTACGCCATCGACCCCATGGCCGTGACCCTGAGCGGCGGCGTGTACATCGGCGGCGAGGCCGCCGTGGCGGTGCCCGGCGACCTGAACGTGGGCCAGCTGCTGGCCGAAGGCTATGAATACAAGCAGGACGGCGCGGTGGTCGAGGACGTGAGCGCCGACTATCTGCCCGGCACCGTGTCCGTGCGGACCATCGCGGCGGGCCTGGGCGCGTCGGTGACCGTATCCGGCACCACCACCGAATATGATACCATCGAAGAGGCATGGGCCGCCGCCACAGCGGCGGACAGCGCCACCGTCACCCTCCTGGGCGACGTGACCGTGACCGCGCCCCTGACCTTGGAGACGGGCCACGCGGTCACCTTCGCTGGCGGCGACTATTCCGTCACCGGCACCGGCGCCAGCGTCATAAGCGTGACCGGCGGCAGTCTGACCGTGGCCAGCGGCGAGATCGTGGGCGCCGACTTCGGCATCCGTGCCTCCGCCGGGGGCACCGTGACCATCAGCGGCGGCACCGTCATCGCAAACCGCTATGGCGTCACGGGCACCAACAGCACCGTGACCGTCACGGACGGCACCGTCACCAGCGGCTATACCGGCATGTATCTCACCGGCGGCACCGCCGTCATCAGCGGCGGCACCGTCTCCGGCACCGCCGAGCAGTCGGCCTGGGGCGTCACCGTCACCGAGGGCGGCACGCTCACCGTCAGCGGCGGCGCTATCTACGGCACCGGCGACGGCAGCGGCATCTATACCGACGGCGGCGAGGTCACTCTCTCCGCGGGCACCGTCTCCGGCGGGGCCAACGGCATCCGGGCCATCAACGGAAGCAAGGTCGCCATGACCGGCGGCGCCGTGTCCGGCGAGACCTACGGCGTGGCCCTGGCCGATGACGCCGAGGCGGAGATATCCGGCGGCGAGATCAGCTCCAACTGCGGCGTGCGCGTGAACAGCGCCAAGGTGAATATCACCGGCGGCAAGCTGACGACGGACACCTACGGCGCGTACGTCAGCGACGGCGAGGCCGTCATCGACGGGGAAGAGACCGTCATCGAGAGCGGCTACAACGGCGCGTGCCTGTTCGGCGGCACCCTGGAGGTCAAAAACGGCTCCATCAAGGGCGTCGGCGAGGACAGAGGCTGGGGCATCTACGTGTCCAGCGGCCTTTGCACCGTCACCGGCGGAACCATCGAGGGCAAGCGCTACGGCATCCAGGCCAGCGACCCCACCACCGCGGCCCTGGGCGGCGGCACCTTCACCGGCGAGTTCGCCGTGAAGACCGCCGATGACCAGTCCGTGGGCGTCATGCTCCAGAGCGGCTGCGTGTACATGCAGGACGAGACCCAGATCGAGGACGTGTCCGGCGACAGCCTGGCCGGCACGGTGAGCGTCCTGCGGGTGGCGGGGCCCAAGGCGGCCCGGGTCATCATCGGCGGCGAGTCCGTGGAGTATGACACCTTCGCCGAGGCGTGGGCGGCCGCCAAGGGCGGTTTGTCCACCATCCAGCTTCTGTCCAACGTGGAGGCGGAAGAGCCTGTCACGGTGGAGGAGGGCGACGACATCACCCTGACCGGGCCCTATGCCCTGCAGGGTCTGGGCGAGAGCGCGATCTCCGTCACCGGCGGCCGGCTGACCATCGCCAGCGGCACGGTCCGGGGCGATGAGTACGGCATATCCGCCGCTGCCGGCACGGTGAGCATCACCGGCGGCAGGGTAGAGGCCACCGGCACGGCCCTGTCCGCGGCCGGCGGCACGGTGAATATCTCCGGCGGCACCGTGGAGGGCGAGAGGTACGGTCTGGTGAACAGCAACCGCAGCGCCGCCACTCTCAGCGGCGGCACCATCACCAGCCCCTACAACGGCGTGTTCATGTCCAGCGGCACGCTGAACATGACCGGCGGCACCATCCGCTGCACCGGCGACGACGGCTGGGCCGTGTACGCCCGGGGCGGCAAGGTGAACGTCTCCGGCGGCACCGTCTCCGGCGTGAAATACGGCATCATGACCACCATCCCCCGGTATGTGGCTCTGTACGGCGGCACCTTTGAGGGCACCGCGGCGGTGGCTACCGCCGCCGGCACCGAGGTCCGCGACCTGCTGGCCAGCGGCTACCGGTTCATGAAGAACGGCTCTCCCGCCACGGAGATCAGGGCCAATACCCTGGCCGGACCTGTGACCGTGGAGAAGGACCCCACCGCCACGCCTACGCCCAGGCCCACCGCGCGGCCTACCCCCACGCCCATCCCTGCCTCAGGCAGCGGCTCCGGTTCGGGCAGCGGTTCGGGTTCCGGCAGCGGCAGCGGCTCTGGTTCCGGCAGCGATAAGAAGGCTCCCAAGACCGGGGACGAGACCAGCCTCCTGCCCTGGACGCTGATGCTGGCGGCCTCCGGCTGCGGCTTGGCCTATGTGGCCATGCGGCGGAAGAGAGGATAAAACGATACAAGATAGAACCAGGGACCGCCCAAGGCGGTCCCTGTTTTTATCTTGCCCTCCGGCTGGATATGTGTTACGCTGGAAAAAAGGAGGGAAAAATGTCGTGTTGACGAGAGAACAGGCGGATAAGGCGCTGCGCGCGGCATTGGACGGGGAAGGCGACAGGGACAGTGCGCTGTGGGACGCGCTGATCGCCTGGCAGGGGGAGATGTTCTATACGGCCAAGGGCCTGGCCTTCACGTATAGTATCCGGGAACGGCGGGACGGGGCCCTGGGCGGGGAGATGTTCATCAGCCGCAAGGAGAAGAGCATCACCCAGAGCACCGTATTCATGGCTTTTCACAAGGCGTTGGAGCTGGGCGGGAGCGTGGAGGGGCCCAAGAAGCTGGGCACCTTCGGGGCAAGCTATCTCTATCCCGTGTTCATCCGCTTGGGCGTCATCCGGCCCCCGGCGCCGGAGCAGACGTCGCTGTTTTGAATACCGAACGGCCGCTGCGTGAGCAGCGGCCGTTTTCTTATGTTTTCAGAAGCTGGCCACCAGCAGCGCCCGCAGCTCCCGGGCCCTGAGCTCACTTTCCCGGGCAAAGGCGTCGAGAGCCTCCTTGAGCGCGTCGTCGGCCGCCGCTCCGGCGGCCTTTTCATAGCGGTCCGTCAGGGCCACAGCGTCCAGATAGAGCCGCCGCAGGGCGGCCTGCCGCCCCTCCGTCATGGGACACGGCCCCGGGTCCGGGGCGGCAGCGCCCCCGGCGATGAAGTATTCCGCCCGCAGGCGGCGCAGCCGCGCTTTGGCCCCGGCCGCGTGACGGGCCAGGACCTGCCGTGTCTGGCCCTGACAGATCCTCGCCAGCGCCGCGCTCACCTGGGCGGCGCAGGCCTCCCCGGCTATGAGTGGGGCAAGCATGTCCTCCGCCGTGTATGTTCTTTCGGCGCAGCCGGTCCCGGGCTTGCCGGTCACCCGCCGCCACACCTCGTCAAAGCCGTCCATGCTCTCCCGTATGAGATCGTCCATAGAAAAACCCTCCCGGCCATTCTATGCCCGGGAGGGAGATGCGGATTCTTTTACCGGTAGGCGTGGGTCCGGATGTACTGAAGGATCACCTCGTAGGCGTCGGTGGTCACGTGGTAGCCGTCCCAGGGGGAATAGTCGGGGATCAGGCCGCCGGTACTGTCCGTCAGCACCTCATGGGTGTTGAGGTAGCGAGTGCCGGTCTCCTTTGCCACGTCCAGGATCCACTGGTTGCCCTTTTCCACGTTGGCGTTGGTGATGCCCTCCGGCGTCAGTCTCTCCACCACCGGAAAGATGGACTGGCAGATGATCTTCGTGTCGGGGCTGTTTTCCAGGATGGTCTCGATCAGGCTCCGGTAGTAGTCCTTGAACTCCGCCTCATCCAGCAAAGCCACGCCGTTGATGCCCAGGGTGATGACCAGATACTCCGGCTTGCAGGCGGCGGCGGTATCCGCGATGGACATCTCCCGGGGGTTGTCCGGGTCGTCCTTGGGGTAGTAGTTTATATCGGATATGGCCCAGCTGAACAGGCTCAGCGTGCCTATCTTTGGGACCCAAACCTGGGTGAAGGGGACAAAATGGTTGCTTGCCAACTGATAGGTGATGCTGTCGCCGAGGAAATACAGGCTGTCGATATACTCCTGGCCGGCGTCCTCCGTTTGCTCCAGAACGGTGGGCGGAGACGGCGTGGGGGTGGGCACAGGCGTGGGTACATCTGTAGCAGCGGGAACAGTGGGTGTGGGCACGGCGGCGGGATGACCGCTCCGGTCGCCGGCCAGCAGATAGACGACGCCGATAAAGACCGCGCATGTCACCAGACAGAGAACTGCCGTCAGATACGGGGGCCGCCTCCGGCGGCCGCGGGAAGAGGGAGAAGCCATAATAGAAAGGATGCTCCTTTATTGATAGCCGTGGGTGCGGACGTATTCCAAAATGCGCTCATAGCCCGCGGGGGTGACGTGGATGCCGTCGCCGGAGTTCAGCTCCTTGATGAGCTGGCCGTTCCCGTCTGTCAGGGAGTCATGGGTGTTCAGGTACCGCACGCCCAGCTCCTCCGCCACGTCCTGTATCCAGCCGTTGGCGGCGTTCACCTTGGCGTTGGAGATGTCCGAGGAGGTCATGGAGTCGATGACGGGATAGATGGACTGGCACATGATGCGGGTGTTGGGGCTGGCGGCCTGGATGGCCTGGACAAGCCGGCGGTAGTAGTCCTTGAACTGGTCCTCGTTCAGGATGGAGATGCCGTTGATGCCCAAGGTGATGACCAGGTATTCCGGCTGGCCCGTGGCGGCGCAGTCCGCGATGGAGAGGGTCTGGTTGGACCCGTCCCGGCCGTAGTAGTCGATGGTCTCGATCTCCCAGTTAAAGAGGCTCAATGTCCCGCTGGCCGGCACCCAGACCTGGTAGCTGGGCAGTACGCCGTAGCTCATCAGGCCGTAGGTAGTGCTGTCGCCCAGGAACACGATCTTGTCCTGGTATTCCTGGCCCAGGTCCGCCGTCTCCGCCAGGACCGTGGAGGCCTGGGGCACGTCCGTGGGAGCGGGGGTGTCGGTGACGGGCACATCTGTCACATCCACCGGCTGGGTCATGTCCTGCATCCCGTCCTGGGGAACCGCGCTGCCGTCGTCGGGCAGGGCCGTTATATCCGCGGGAGCGGGGGATACCTCCGCCGCGGGGGCGGAGCCCTTCACCACGGAGAAAAATACTAAAATGAATACACACAGGGCCAGGCACACCAGAATGGCCAGGGTCCATACCACGTAAAAACCGGCGCGGGAGCGGCTGTTCATATCGTCTTTCTCCTTTGTATCGTCGTCACAGCCAGGCGTGGGTGCGGATGTGCTGGAGCAGGGCCTCAAAGCCCGTGGGGTTCATGTGGATACCCATGGCCAGGTCGTCGTTGTAGTCGGAGCGGAGATGGCCGTTCTCGTCCTCCACCGCGGGCTGGGAGTTCAGGTAGCGCACGCCCATCTGCTCCGCTATGGAGTATATCCACTGATTGGCGGTATCTATCTTCTCGTTGCTGATGCCCCGGGGCACCCGGCTGTCCATCACGGGGAGGATGGACTGGAGGATGATCTTCGTGTCGGGGCTGGCGGCCTGTATCTGGGAGAGCATATCGGTGTAGTAGCTCCTGAACTGCTGCTCGTCCAGCATGGCGATGCCGTTGAGACCAAGGGTGATGAGGAGGATATCCGGCTTTCTCCGGGCGGCGCACTCGGGGATGAGCAGGCTCTCCGCCGTGTCCGGCGTGGCCGGGTCAAAGTACCGGATGGGGTCGATGGGCACGTTGAAAAGGCTCATGGTGCCCTCCGCGTCCGTCCACACCTGGGTGAAGGGCAGGATGCCGTGGCCCGCCAGCCAGTAGATGGAGCTGTCGCCCAGGAATACGATCCTGTCGATATACTCCTGGCCCGCGTCCTCCGTTTCGCCCAGCTCCACCGGCACGGGAGTGGGCTCCGGGGTGGGAGAGGGGGTCGGTGTGGGCGTGGGGGTCGGCGTCGGCGTGGGTGTGGGCACGGGGGTGGGCTCCGGTGTGACGAATATGGCGGACTGGGTGACCGCCGGGGTGGCCTTGGGAGAAGGGGGCCGGCCGGGGGAGAGGCGGAAGTAGCATGCCGCCAGCACCGCCAGCGCGCACAGCACCGCGATGGCCAGCACGATGACCACGATCAGCGGGGCTTTTTTTCGGGGAGAAGGTCCCATAGGCATATCTCTCCAATAAAACAGTTTCTTGCAAACCTAAGGGGAAGCGTCCGCTTCCCCTTGGCTTATCGTATTTTGAGGTTTACTCCTCGGCCTGCGCCTTCTTGGCGTCCTCGATGATCTTCTGCTGGACGTTCATGGGCGTCTCGTCGTAGCGGATGAAATCCAGAGTGAAGGAGCCGCGGCCCTGGGTGATGGAACGAAGGTCGATGGCGTAGGTGGTCATCTCCGCCATGGGCACCTCGGCCTCCACCACCTGCATGCCGTCGTGGGCGTTCATGCCCAGCACGGTGCCCCGGCGCTTGGAGGGGATATCGCTCATGATGTCGCCCAGGTTCGCGTCAGGCACGGTGACCTTCAAAAGGCCGATGGGCTCCATGATGACGGGGTTGGCGTTCACCAGCTCCTTGTAGGCCAGGCCCGCGGCGGTCTTGAAGGCCATTTCGGAGGAGTCCACGGGGTGGAAGTCGCCGTCGTAGAGGACGGCCTTCAGGTACACCATGGGGTAGCCGGCCAACACGCCCTTGGTGCAGCACTCCCGCAGTCCTTTTTCCACGGCGGGGAAGAAGTTCTTGGGCACGCTGCCGCCGAACACTTCCTCGGCGAAGATCATGTCCTCCTGCTCGTCCTGGGGCTCAAAGCGGATCTTCACGTCGGCGAACTGGCCGTGGCCGCCGGTCTGCTTCTTGTGGCGGCCGTGGGTGTCCAGGGTCTTGCGGATCTTCTCACGGTAGGCCACGCGGGCGGGGCTCAGCTCCACCTCCACGCCGAACTTGCTCTTCAGCTTGGAGCACAGCACGTCGATGTGCATATCGCCGGCGCCGGCCACCACCTGCTGGTGGGTCTCGGCGTTCAGGGTGACGGTGAAGGCGGGGTCCTCCTCGGCCAGACGGGCCAGACCCTGGGCCACCTTGTCGTCCTGGCCCTTCACCTTGGGGGAGATGGCCATCTGGTAGCAGGGGATGTCGAAGGTGATGCCGGGCAGGGCCTCCACCGCGCCGGCGGCGCAGAGGGTGTCGCCGGTCTTGGTGTCGGAGAGCTTGCTGACGGCGCCGATGTCGCCGCAGCAGATCTCCGTGACCTCGGTGTTCTTCTTGCCCTGCATGCAGTAGATGTGGCCCAGCTTCTCCTGGGCGGAGCTGCGGGCGTTGGTGAGGGTCATGTCGGCGGTCACCTTGCCGGAGACGACCTTGAAGAGGCTGAACTTGCCGAACTGGTCGGAGATGGTCTTGTAGACCAGGGCCTTGGCCGGGCCGTTGGGGTCGCAGGCCTTGCCGCCCTCCATGGGGGCGGGGAACACGGAGCAGACCGCGTCCAGGAATATCTGGGTGCCCATGCCGGTGGCGGCGGCGCCGCAGTACACCGGGCAGACGCTGCCCTCGGCCACGGCGGAGCTCAGCGCCCCGGAGATCTCCTCCGGAGACAGCTCCATGGTCTCGAAGTACTTCTCCATCAGCTCCTCGCTGGTCTCGGCGGCGGACTCGGCAAGCTCGGTATACAGCTCGTCCAGCCGGCCGCTCATGGCGTCGGGCACGGGGATCTCCACCCGCTTCTTGCCGTCCATCTTGTAGGCCTTGCGGGTGATGACGTCCACGATGCCGATATACTTGTCGCCCTCCTTGATGGGGGCGGTCATGGCGCAGACGGAATTGCCGAAGCGCTCACGCAGGCCGTCGAAGGTCTTGTCGAAGTCGGCGTGCTCCTCGTCCAGCTTGGAGATATAGAAGGCCCGGGGCTTATCGGCGTCCCGCAGGTACTTCCAGCTCTTCTCGGCGCCCACGTTGACGCCCTCCTTGGCGGCCACGCAGATGACGCCGATATCGGCCACGCGCAGCGCCTGATACACCTCGCCGGCGAAATCGAAGAAGCCCGGGGTATCGATGATGTTGATCTTGTGGCCCTGCCAGTTGGCGTACATGGTGGCGGCGGAGATGCTGATCTGGCGGCGGACCTCCTCGGGGTCGTAGTCGGAGACGGTGTTGCCGTCGGTCACCTTGCCCTGGCGGTCGGTCATGCCGGCCACGGACAGGATGTTCTCGGCAAAGGTGGTCTTGCCGTTGGCGCCATGGCCCAGCAGGCAGATGTTGCGGATGTTCTTCATTTCCATAGGTGCTGCACTCCTTATATCAGTTACTGTTTCAAAGATGAAATAAGCCGTTCACAAATATCTATTATACACGATTGGGAAATCCTTGGCAACACATTTATTTGCCCTTACCGGCTCTGGCCGTAGGCCAGGATGGCCACCGGCAGCGCCCACAGGAACATGTACGCAAGCATGTTCCCCGCCGTGGCCGTGGCGAAGGACCCGGCCCGGAACAGGAGGAACAGTATCACCATGCCCAGCACGGAGCCCAAGAGGGAGATGACCGTGCCCACCCGGCCGGCGGTGTAGAGCTTCCGCCCGGCCTCCGCCGCGTCCACTAAGGGGCCCATGCCGGGCCGGGACAGCACCGCGCATATGCCGCCGTCCTCATCGGGGCCGGAGAAGATGCGGTACCGCTCCCGGAAGGGCGGGAAGTTGAAGTTGTCCGTGGACATGCGGAAGAGCTGGCGTATCATCAGGGGGGTGATGTTGAAGTCCCGGATGGCGAAGATGGGGCGGGTCCGGCCGGTGAGCAGGGTCACCAGGGCCTCCTGGACGCTGGACACGGGGATATAGTCCATGGTGAACACGCCCACCAGTTCGCCGCTGAGGGCCGTGCACACGGCGTTTTTCACCACCATGTTCTGGGGCAGGCGGATGCCCATCAGGTTCATGAACCCGGCGGAGCCCACCAGCACCTGCTCGTCGTTTATGCGGGCGGACAGGCCGCCGCCCTCGTGGATGCGAAATTCCTCCGGCTGGACCAGGGAATACTTCCGCCGCTCGATGAGCTCCATGAACACCCCGGCCACGCCGCTGCCCGAGGCGGCCAGGAGACTGGCGGTATAGGAGATGACCTTGTCCACCAAGGCCCCCTCCAGGATATTGATGCTGCTGAATTTGATGTTCCCGGGGGGGAACAGGTCCTCGTCGAAGAGCACCACCCGCCGGCTCTTGCCGATGTCAGCGCAGCCGGCATAGCCCGCTATGGCGGCGCCGGAGGGCTGCAGCTTCCGGGCGGCCATGGAATAGGGCAGGGGGAAGCTCAAAAAGGCGGTGAAGGACGCCGCGGCGCCCAGAAGCGCCGACCATGCGTGCAGAAAATAGGCCCCCTGGGCGGGCAGACAGGCCAGCGCCGCCAGGGCCAGGGCCGCCAGAATGAGCACCGGCGACGCCGTGGCATATACGGTCTGACCGAAGTCGGCCGATTCCGTCCGGCGCACCACCCCGTCCAGGGGCCGCTGGACGCGGCTCAGATAGGTCGCGCCCCGGCTGTTCTCCCCGGAGGCCAGGACGGAGGGATTCTTGGATATGGCCGCCATGCGCATGGTCCTGGCCCGGGCCAGGCACGTGAGCTTCTCGCCCCAAAGGGCGGCGGTCAGGGAGAAGGCGCCCACCGCGCAGAAGGGCAGGGCCTCGCCGTAGCCGAAGAAGACCATCCCCGCGTCCACCGCGCTGATGAGGGCGGCGAGACTGGATAGAGACTCCATCCCCGGCTGCAGGGCAAAAAGCTGCCGCAGCCCGGCGGCCACGATGTCCAGTGTTGCCACCATCACGGTGAGCAGCAGCACCAGGGATACCCCGGCCTGGGCCCGCAGGCTCTTGCCCAAGAACCCCGCCATGGGAAGATGCAGGCTTATCCAGGCCAGCACGATGCACAGAAACACGCACACCTTCAGCCGGAAGCCGAAGGCCCGCACCTGCTCGGCGTAGAACTTGTTGGCCTTCTTGGGGGAGACTTCCTCCCCCTGATCATATTCCTCCGGGTCCGGCCACTGGGCCGCCTCCGCCTTCTGCAGGTCCTTGCGGGCGGCGCGGGTGGCGAAATGCCGGGCGATGGGCGTTAAGAATCTGTCCTTGAAGGAGGGCTTTTCCTCCGGCTCCTCCGGCCGGCGGATAGGCCGCCGGGGCCGCCGCTCCTCCCGGGGCGGCTCCGGCTCCGCCGGGGCCTCCTCCTCAGGGGGCATATCCTCCGCTGCAGGGGCTTCTTCCGCAGGTATCTCCCCGGCCTCGCCGGGCAGGTCCACGTCCACGGTGATGACGCCCTCGGGGGAGATATGTACCCGGGGCTTTTTCGGCTCCGCGGGCTCATCCACCCCGGCGGGGTCGATGTCGTCCTCCAGAAGTTCGTTCAGCCCCGCGCTGTCAAAGTCCGGCTTGCGGGCGGCTTTGCGCTGGCTGATGGTCTCGCCCAGGGCCTCCATGACGATCTGCCGGGAGCGCTGGGCAATGGCCTCCGCCGCCTTAGCGGGCTGCTCGGCGTCCGCTTGTGGCGGGCTTGCCTGGGCCGGGCGCTTCTGGTAGCTCTCCAGCAGGGAGTCCAGGGAGTATTCCCCAAAGTCCGGCAATAGGTTGTCCAGATAATGGTCACTCATTGGCGCTGCCTGACGATCTCATAGAGCAGGACCGCTGCCGCGGCGGAGGCGTTCAGGGAGTTCACCTGCCCCATCAGGGGGATGTCCATGACGAAATCGCAGGCCTCCCGCACCAGGCGGCTCATGCCCGCGCCCTCCGAGCCGATCACAAGGCAGATCGGTCCTTTCATATCCGTTTTCCAAAGGGGGCTCCCGCCCCCGGCCTCGGCGCCGTATACCCACAGGCCCCGGTCCTTCATGGTCTGCAGGGCGGCGGCGAGATTGGGCACCCGGGCCACCAGCATGTGCTCGGCGGCGCCGGCGCTGGTCTTGTCCGCGGCGGCGGTGAGGCCGGCGCTGCGGTGCTTGGGTATGACGATGCCGTGGGCCCCGGCGCACTCGGCGCAGCGGATGATGGCCCCCAGGTTCCGGGGGTCCTCCACCCCGTCCAGCACCACCACGAAGGGGTCCTGGGAAAGCTCTGCCGCGCGGTCCAGGATATCCTCCAGGGTGCAGTATTCCCTCGCGGCGGCCACGGCGATGACGCCCTGGTGGGCGTGGGTGGCGCTCATGGCGTCCAGCTTCCGCCTGTCGCACTCCGTCACCGCCACGCCGGCGCTTTTGGCGCTGGAGGCGATGAAGGCCAGGGCCTTGTCGGCGCTGCCTCTGGCAAGGAAGACCTTGTCCAGGGGACGGCCGGCGCGGATGGCCTCGATGACCGCGTTCTTTCCCTCGATTATGTTTTCTTCCGACATATTCATACAGATTATACTATAACATAAACATCCCCATTTTGAAAGGAAAATAATCGTTTTTGCCCAAAAAACCTTTTCCGGGCCGCGGCTGGCAAAATGGGGTGGACTTTGCCGGGAAAAAAGGGTATGATTGGCATGAGGTGATGGACGTGAGGAGCCTGGATAACAGGATCGAAAAGTTCTGCATGAAGCACCCCGGCTTCGGCCTGCGGAATCTGATGATATTCATCGTCATCGGCCAGGTCATCGTGTATCTCTTTACGCTGATGGACCGGACCGGGACGCTGGTGAGCTATCTCTACTTTAACCCCCGGCTGTTCCTCCGCGGCCAGGTGTGGAGGCTGGTGACCTTCGTGCTGGTGCCGGAGAGCAGCTCGCCCTTCTTCTTCGCCATCGCCCTGTATTTTTACTACTTCATTGGCAGCAACCTGGAGCGGGCCTGGGGCACGCCCCGGTTCAACATCTACTACATGGGCGGCATGCTGCTGACGGCGCTGTACAGCGTCATCTACTACGCCATTACAAAGCGCGCCCTGTGGGTCACGTCCAACTACCTGAACCTGTCGCTGTTTTTCGCCTTCGCCACCATGTGGCCGGATCAGCAGGTGCTGCTGTTCTTCTTCATCCCCATCAAGATCAAGTGGCTGGCTTGGGTGGACGCGGCGCTGTTCGTGCTGTCGGTGGTGACCTACATCGGCCAGGGCGCTATCGGCATGGCCCTGGTGCCGGTGGTGGCCATGCTCACCTATGTGGTGTTCTGCGGGCAGTGGATATTTGACTTCTTCCGGCCCTCCGCTGTGCGGAGAAAGACGGCGCAGAAGGCCCGGACCATCCAGTTCAAACAGGCCGCCCGGAAGGTGCAGCAGGAGCAGAAGGCCCAGGGCTACACCCGCAAGTGCGAGGTGTGCGGCCGCACGGACAGAGATTACCCGGACCTGGAATTCCGCTACTGCAGCCGCTGCGCGGGCTATCACTGCTTCTGCATCGACCACATCAACAACCACATCCACTTCACCCAGTGATTTCGGAGGCGTCCCATGAAGCGCAGAGCCGCGTTCTGGATAAAGGCAGCTGTGCTCCTGGTCCTGCTGGCAGGGCTGGGAGCGCTGCTGCATGTGAATAAGGACCGTCTGACCGCCCTGGCGGACACGGCCGTCATGGGCCGGACGGCGGAGGTCTCCACCAAGTTCGTGACCCCCACCCCGGAGCCCACGGCCACCCCCGTGCCCACGCCTCCGGCGGAATTCACCCCGGAAAGCCGCGCCTCCGATATCATCACTTCCACCGCCTATATGGTCCACGGCGAGGAGGCCGCGGGCTATCAGGCGGACGAAGAGCATATCATGGACTTCATAGGCCCGGAGGATTACGGGAAGCTTCCCGGCATCTTCACCTTCCGGGGCAGCAACTTCCGGGACTGCTCCACCTACGGCAAAGCGGCCCTGAACGCCGCCCAGTTCGGGGAGTACTGGACCGTGGCCACCGGCGGCATGTCCGGCGGCGGCACCTACTGGGGCGGCAGCGGCTGGACGGGCCAGCCCCTGGCGGTCCAATGGCCGGAGAGCACCAAAAAGATCATGGATATGTACGACTGGGCCAAGGAGAAGGACGATCTGGTGGAGATCATCTACGCCACCCTGGCCGGGCGGGTGTACTTCATCGATATGGAGACCGGCAAGCAGACCCGGGACAGCATATACCTGGGCTACCCCTTCAAGGGCGCGGGCTCCGTGGACCCCCGGGGGTATCCCCTCATGTACCTGGGCGGCGGCGTGTCCGGGGAGGGAACGCCCCGGATCATGATCGTGAGCCTCATCGACGGGGAGGTGCTGTACACCACCGGCAACGGCGACGACTTCGCCCCCCGCAGCTGGAGCGCCTGGGACAGCTCCGCCCTGGTGGACGCGGAGACAGACCAGCTCATCTACCCCGGGGAGAACGGGGTGCTCTACATCCTGGACCTGAATACACAGTATGACGAGGCCGCCGGCACCATCACCGTGGACCCCCAGGAGGTCAAGTTTACCTACGAATCCTCCACGGCGGAGAAGTTCTACTACGGCATGGAGGACAGCGCCATCGCCTGGCGGGGCCACCTGTTCATCGCCGACAACGGCGGGGACTTTTTGTGCATCGACCTGAACGACCTCCGGATCGAGTGGCGTTTCGACTGCCTGGACGACACCAACTGCACCGGCGTGCTGGAGGTGGACGGGGAGGGGCATCCCTATATCTATCTCAGCACCTCCTTCCACCTGGGCTGGCGCAGCTGGGACACGGCGGAGATACCCGTGTGGAAGATAGACGCCGTCACCGGGCAGGAGGTGTGGCACCACAGCTATACCTGCCATTCGGTGGAGGACTTGTCCGGCGGGGTGCAGGGGTCCCTGTCCCTGGGGAAGGGCCCGCTGGAGGGGCTATTGTACGTGTCCGTGGCCAGGTACCCCGGCTATGAGGACGGCACCCTGGTGGCCCTGGACACCGCCACCGGCGAGGAGGTATGGACATACCACTCCGACAGCTATTCCTGGTCCACCCCCGTCACCTTCTACGACACCGACGGCAACGGCTATGTGCTGTATACCTCCTGCGTCCAGGGGAGCATGTTCCTGCTGGACGGCCTGACGGGGGAGGAACTGGACCGCTTCGACTTCGGCTGCACTATGGAGGCCACGCCCATCGTCTGGGACAACACCGTGGTCATCGGCACCCGGGGCGAGCAGATATACGGCATCACCCTGGATTGACCGATACAATAGCAGGAAAACGGCCCGAGACATTTGTCTCGAGCCGTTTTCCTATCCTAAAAACAAGGTCAGTTGGTGATCGCCGCGGTGACGTACTGGGTACCGGGCACGGGGGGCTGGCCGGTCTTGGCCTGGACAAGCTGGCTCACCGTGACCATCTGATAGCCCTTCTCCGCCAGGAAGGGAATGATGCGCTCCGCGGCCTCCACCGTGGACTCATAGACGTTGTGCATGAGGATGATGTCCCCGTCCTTCACGTAGTCCATGACGGCGTGGCACACAGAATCGGCGTTGCGGCTCTTCCAGTCCTGGGTGTCGATGCTCCAGTAGTAGATGGGCATCCTCTCATCGACGCAGACGTCCCGTATCAGGTCCGTGGTCATGCCGCCCGGGGAGCGGAAGGCAGTGGGCCGCTGGCCGCAGGCCTGCTCGATGGCGTCGTCGGCGCTGATGATGTCGTCCGCTGTGACGTCGGAGCCGTAGTGGTTGTGGTTGTAGGTGTGGCAGCCGATCTCATGTCCCTCCTGGACGATGAGGGAGATCTTCTCGGGAAGCTCAGCGGAGGTCCTGCCGCATTGGAAGAAGGTGGCGTGGCCGCCGTATTCCTTCAGCACGGCCAGGATGCGCTCGGTGTAGTCCTCGTAGTCCGGCCCGTCGTCAAAGGTGAGGGCCACCATGGGCTTGTCCACGTCCACGCCGGTCATATCCGCCGCCCGCAGGGCGGTGAAGGTCTCGGAGGAGGTCCAGCCGGAATAGATGCGCTCCCCGCCGTCCTGAACGAAGCCCCGGATGTTGAACATATACTGAGCGCCCTCCTGCAGGTCGGGGATGGTGAAGCCCCCGGCGTCGCTGGCTTTTGCGTCCAGGGTCTTTTCCGCGCCGTTGGCGTCGGTGTACTCCACCTCGTAGCCGCCGGCGCCGCAGTCCTCCCATGTGAGGAGCGCGCCGGTGCCGGAATTCACGGCGGTCAGGGACGCCACCGTCTCCGGCAGGGTGTAGGCGGAGCAGGCAGCTGCGGGCCCTGTATGCTTCGTCAGGAAGCTGTTCACCGCCACGATGGTGTAGTCATAGACAGTGCCGCCCTTCAGGTCCTCCACGGTGTACTGGGTGGGGCCGCCGGCGTCCAGCTCTGCAAGGAGCGTGCCGCTGCCGTCATAGACATCGTACATATCCGCGCCGCGGGACTTCTCCCAGGACAACACCTGGCTGTCCGTCGTGGCGGAGGACACCTGAAAGCCCTTTACCCGGGTGACGATGAAGTTGGCAAGGAAAAAGCCCGCGGCCACCGCGAAGATGAGCCCGGAAAGCATGAGGGTGTTTCTTCTCCGGCGCTTTTTGCTCATGGCGTGGTGATGCTTCTCTCCGGCTGCCGCCGGCGGCGGTATCACCGAGGCCGGCTGGCTCTGGACGGCCGGGGTCTGTTTTGCCGGCTTGTCCTCCTTGACCGGAGGCCGCTTGGCGGGCTCGCCCTCAGCGGCTGGGACCCGTTTCACCGGCATGCTTTCGGTGACATGGGCCTGCTTTGCCGCCTTGCCGGCCGGGGCCGCGTGGCGGCCGGGGGCCTGGTGCCGTCCGGCGGCGGGCGCCCGGCGGCGGGTCCGGGTATTCACGGCTGCGCCGCCGGTTTGACCGATATTGGAGCTTTTATCTCTATCCGACGCCATGCGTCCTCCTCTTTCCTGTGTACGGGTCTATTCTTTGAAATAATAACGGCTTATATACGATTTTGTCAAGCGGTCGTTCGCGCAAAAAAGGCATGTATCAGTGCCACACAAACCAGCAGAACAGATACCCGGTCATGACGGCGGCCAGGGTGAAGGGCACGCCGATGCGCATGAAGTCCCTGGTGCCCACCTCATAATCCTGCCGGCGCAGGATGCCGATGACGGTGATATTGGCGCTGGCGCCGATGGGGGTGATATTGCCGCCCAGGGTAGCGCCAGTGAGAAGGCCGAAGTAGAGGAGGATGGGCGAGCAGCCCATGGTGGCGGCGATGCCCGTCACCACCGGGAGCATGGTGGCCACGTAGGGGATGTTGTCCACGAAGGCGGAGAAGAGCACCGAGCCCCAGACGATAATGGTGTACATGACGAACAGGTTCGACCCGCCGATGCGCACGAACAGGTCCGCGATGGCGTCGATGACGCCGCCCCGGCTGATGCCCTCGATGACGATGAACAGCCCCGCCAGCAGCAGGAGAGTCTGGTAATCTATCTCCAAAAAGGCTGCCTTCACATTGTGCCAGCTCTTCTCCCGCAGCCGGGAGTGGATGGCCCCCACCAAAAACACGCCGATACAGATGAGGCCGTTGGTGACGGCGGGCTTGCCGGGGATGAAACTGGCGCAGATGAGGAGCACCACCGTGGCGATGAGAAGAAAAGAGGGGAAGTAGTTGGTGACTTCGGTCCTGTCGGGGATGCTGACTGGCTCCCTCTGGTCCCTAAACAGCCACAGGATGATGGGCACGGTCATCACCGCCCCCAGCTCCACGGCCCAGAAGATGGAGAACTTCCCGTCCATGAAGAAGAAGTCCAGAAAGTCCATGTCGGCGTAGCCGCCCAGCATGATAGAAGTGGTGTCGCCCACCAGGGTGGCCGCGCCTTGAAGGTTGGAGCTCACCGCGATGGAGATGAGCAGCGGCACCGGGCTCACGCCCAGCTTCGCCGCGATGGCGAGGCCCACCGGCGCCAGCATCAGCACCGTGGCCACGTTGTCCACGAAGGCGGAGATCACGCCGGAGAAGAGGCTCATGACCACCGCCACCCACATGACGTTGGGGGTCTTTGTAAGCAGCACCTCCGCCATGCGGTTGGGCATGCGGGATTCTATGAACAGGCTCACCGTGCCCATGGTGCCCGCCAGCATCATGAGAACGTTCCAGTCCACCGCGCCGGCCAGCTCCCGGATGGGCACGAACCCCAAAATGACGTACAGCGCAGCGCTGGACAGGGCCACCCAGGGCCGGTATTTGGGCAGGGCGATCATCAGACAGTAGGTGAGGATGAACAGGACCAGAGCGGGAACGGACATGGTTGAGCCTCCTTTTCCAACAAAAAAGACTTTTACCGCGGGGAAAACGCGGTAAAAGTCTCGTTTCAGATAAGTTATCTGCGGCGGCCCGGGTCAAAATGACCGTACTGACGGACACGCCGGACGCGGGAAAACCCCGCGCAAACTACTCCCTCTTACAGGATGATATTATAGCCCAGGAGAGGGAAATATGTCAAGGGCTCACTTCTTTTTCACCGGGACCCATATCTCGCTGTAGTAGTCCGGGGAGAGCATGTCCCCGTCGGGATAGGCCTCGATGTCCAGCTCATAGGTGGGCTCATACTCCGATGACGGGAAGTATTCCGTGATAACGCGGTGCCAGAGCCGCTGGATGGCCCCCGGCATGGCGCCCCGGCAGGGGAACACCGCCCAGGTCCGGGCGGGGATGACCGTCCGGCGAAAGCCCTCCGGCACGCTGCCGCCGCAGTCCGCCGCGATGGCGTAGTCAAAGGTCTTTTCGTCCGAGGGGGCGTTGCCGTAGCATACGCCATATACGTATGTCTTGTCCGGGGCCTGGGCCAGGAGCTTTTCCAGCGTCCCGTCTTCCTGGGCGTGGGTCCAGAAGGCCGGGATGGTGTTTTCGTTCTGAGAGTCCACTATTGTGTGCTTTTCCACCCTCTCCAACAGGGTGAAGGCGGGCTTTTCCACGATCTTGCAGTCCATGATATGACCACCTTTCAGTGTGATGTGCACGGTGAAGGGCTCAAAGGACCGGGGATGGGCCCCACGGCGCACCTCTGAGGGCGTGACGCCATGGAACCGCTGGAAGGCCCGGGCAAAGCTCTCCGGGCTCTCGTAGCCGTACTTCAGGGCTGTGTCCAGCACCGTTATGTTTCTGGCGGCCAGGTCGCGGCCGGCCTCGGCCAGCCGCCGGGAGCGGACGTATTCCCCCAAGCTCATGCCGCAGAGGATACCGAACAGGCGCTGGAAGTAAAAGGGGGAGCAGGCCGCCTCCCGGGCGGCGGCGGTGATGTCCAGCTCCTCCGTAAGATGCGCATCGATATAGTCCAGCGCCCGCTGGAACCCAGTCACCCAGTCCATGCTGACCCTCCTTCCGTGTGCCGCCATCATACCCTGCCATGGCGGCGCTGTCCTGATATTTTCTGCCCTGCGCTGTCAGATGAAAGGGCCCGCTGTCTTCCAGCGGGCCGCGAACGTCATTTTTCCTTCTCCGTCCATATCATCAGCGCGGTCAGGTCGGCGGGAGAGACGCCGGAGATGCGGCTGGCCTGGCCGAAACTCACCGGACGGATGGAGGCCAGTTTCTGCCGCGCCTCCGTGCGCAGGCCGGGCACGGCGTCATAGTCGATATTCATCGGTATTCGTTTTTGTTCCATGCGGGAGAAGGCCTCCACCTCCCGGAGCTGCCGCTGGATATATCCCTCATATTTTATGGATATTTCCACTTCCTCAATGACGGCTCGGGAGAGAACAGGCCGGCCGGGGTCCTGTTCGGCCAGGGAATCATACGTATTCTCAGGCCTTTTCAGGAGATGATAGAGCTTTCCTTTTTTCAAGCGCTCTATCTCGGCATCCACCTGTGCATATTTATCCAAAACGCGCTGATACTGCTCCGAGCTCACGAGGCCCAGGTCATATCCAATATATGCAAGTCGTTTATCGGCGTTATCCTGCCGGTGCAGGAGGCGGTATTCGCTGCGGCTGGTCATCATCCGGTAGGGCTCATTGGTCCCCTTGGTCACCAGATCGTCGATGAGCGCGCCGATATAGCCCTGGTCCCGGCGGATGATGACCGGGTCGCGGCCCTGTATCTTCCGGGCGGCGTTGACCCCGGCCACCCAGCCCTGGACGGCGGCCTCCTCATAGCCGGAGGAGCCGTTGAACTGGCCCGCGCCGTAAAGGCCCGCGATCTTCTTCGTCTCCAGCGTGGCGTAGAGCTCCGTGGGGTCCAGGCAGTCGTACTCGATGGCATAGGCCGGGCGGGTGAATTCAGCGTGCTCCAGCCCGGGGATGGTGTGGACCATGGCGATCTGCACGTCCTCGGGCAGCGACGAGGAAAGGCCCTGGATATAGAGCTCGTCGGTACCCAGGCCCATGGGCTCGATGAAGAGCTGGTGCCGGGGCTTGTCTGGAAATGTGACGATCTTCGTCTCAATGCTGGGGCAGTACCGGGGGCCCACCCCCTGGATGACCCCGTCGTAAAGGGGACTCCGGTCCAGGTTCTCCCGGATGATGCGGTGGGTCTCGGCGTTGGTATAAGTCAGGTAGCAAACCGCCTGATTTTGGGGCGGGGCGTCGGTAGAGAAGGAGAAGGGCTGGGGGTCCGCATCGCCCACCTGTATCTCCATTTTGGAAAAATCCACCGTCCGGGCGTTGATGCGGGGCGGGGTGCCGGTCTTGAACCGGCGCATGGAGAGGCCCAGATTTTTCAGACAGTCGGTGAGCGGCAGGGCCGCGGCCAGACCGTCGGGCCCGGAGGCGCGCACCGCCTCGCCGGTGATGGTCCGGCCGCCCAGGTAGGTGCCGGAGGCGACGATGACCGCTTTTGTGCCCACCACGGCGCCCTTATCCGTGGTGACGGACACCACATGCCCGTCCTCCACGCCGATGGCGATGACCTCGCCCTGGCGAAGGTGCAGGTGCTCCTGCCGCTCCAGGGTGTGTTTCATGATCTCCTGGTACCGGCGGCGGTCCGCCTGGGCCCGGAGGGAGTGGACGGCGGGGCCCTTGCCCACGTTCAGCATCCGGTATTGGATGCAGGCTTTATCCGCCGCCCGGCCCATCTCGCCTCCCAGGGCATCCAGCTCCCGGACCAGGTGGCCCTTGCCGGTGCCGCCGATGGCCGGGTTGCAGGGCATGTTGCCCACCGCGTCCAGGCTCACGGTATAGCAGGCCGTCTCCAGCCCCAGCCGCGCCGCGGCCAGGGCCGCCTCGATGCCGGCGTGGCCCGCGCCGATCACGACAATATCCACTTGTCCCGCGTCATATGTTCTCATAGCCCGTATTGTAACGCAAAGTTTCTCCCGCCGCAAGCGGTATCTCGTTGACTTTGCCGGGGGAATGGTGTAATCTGGGGATACGCGCCGGTGTGGTGGAATGGCAGACACTACGGACTTAAAATCCGTTGTCCGAAAGGACGTGCGGGTTCGACCCCCGCCACCGGCACTACGTCAGAAGCGCCTTGGAGATTCACGATCCTGGCAAGCCAGGCTCGTTCATTGGCCAAGGCGCTTCTTCCTTCTCCCCATGAAACCCGCTGCGCTGGGCTTTCATGGGGACCCCATTAATTTTTCCTCTTTCCCGCGAAACCCGCTTTGCTGGGCTTTCGCGGGAGCCCTAAAGAGAGCCAAAGGCTCTCGGGCCGTACCTTATTGTTTTGCTTATGCCTTGGGTTGCTCAATGGGGTAGTCCTTGAGCACATCCAGCATGTGGGAATAGTCCTGAGTGGCCAGGTGGTTGTACCTTGCCCAGCGGTCCCGCATCTGGCTCCTCGCCTCCGCAAGCAGGGCTTCCGCCTGGTCGGGGAAGGTCCGCAGCAGGGAGTTGAAGCGCACCTCGCCCATGAAGAACTCCCGCAGGTCGTACTTGGGGTTGGTGAAGTCCAGGATGAAGGGGTTCTTGCCCTGGGCCTTAGCTTGTGTGAGATAAAGAAGCAATAGAAGTGTAAAAAATTTTGCCGTTCCCGTCCGGCGTTCCCCAGCGCCGGACAGGTCGGGCGGTCATTCGGGCAAGTCCACCTTGCCGACAAAAGAATAATAGATTTCGATTTCCTGCCTGCGGTTTTTGTTCTCGTCGTAGCTGCACTCATGCACGACGATCTTCTCCACAAACTCCCGCAGTAGGGTGGGGGTGAGTTCCTCGAAGCTGGTGTGCTTCTTCACGATGCCCATAAACTTCTCGGCGTTCACCGTGGCTTCCTGCTCTTTGGAAAGCTCTGCCCGGAGTTTTGCGGCGCGGTCTTTCAGTTCCGCCTGTTCCCGCTCATAGTCTGCGGACAGTTCCATAAAGCGGGTGTCGGAAATGCG
>CANQRM010000028.1 GCA_947626265.1 uncultured Oscillospiraceae bacterium | reverse complement strand
CGATATGATGTTGAGATCACAGCGACTACCTCCACAAGCCGCCGTAATAAAGGATTTCAGCCAAAGGCCCGGAAAAAACAGAACACGACGGCTTGATTTCTCAAAACCGCCGTGTTAGGGCATATAGGTATAACGATGTGTCTGCTCGACGGCGGTTTTTTTCTTTTCTGCCGTCGGGCAGATCGTTTGATTTTAGAGAAGTATAAAACGGAGGAACCTGTAATAAAATTTCATATAACATGAAAATTCATTACATTTTCATGCCGTGGCATGGCCTGTAAAATGGTCTTGGGTGATGTATGGTATGAGTGATAATAGCCTTTTGTTTGACTACGAGGGCTTTGGCCAGGCTGTCAAACAGGCCAGAGAAGCAAGGGGTTGGACACAAGCGTATCTGGCGGAGTTGGTCTGCCGTGGGGATCGGACCATAATCAACCTTGAGAACCATGGAAACGAAAGCAAGGACGAGGAAAGCAAAGAGCCCAATCCCAGCTTTGATACGTTTGTCCGGCTGGTGACGATGTTTAATATTTCTGTGGATCAGTTCTTTCACAGGGAAGGCCAGCCAGATGATGACTGCAGCAGGCACATTGATACACTTATTCATTTGCTGGATAAGAAGGAGCGCATGGTGGTTGAGGCTTCCGTTGAAGCCACTACCAAGGCGCTGATAAAGGCCAGAGAAATGCCCGCCGAATAACGCCTTTGCGCGTCAAAATGCGTCTCACGGTGAGACGCATTTCGGCGGCGTCTGGATAATATGAAGTACCCGCCTGCATCAGAGCCGCAGGCGGGTACTTCTATGGGGTCGCCAGCGGCTTGTCCATGTCAGTTTGTCGTATAAGAGGTTGTAAACAAAAAGCAATAAATGAAACTTTTTGTAACTATCGGGTGGTGAATTATGCTCTGTCCCCCGTTAAGGGGACGGAGCATAATTTTTTGTTGCCCGCCCTATTGCGAATTAGTTTTGTATACTATTTGAACTGTTCTAAACCGTCTTTTGGCCGTTCACTAAAGTCTTGCGGTACAACGATGCCGAAGTACGCATTACGCCTCCAGTTCGCTAGAGGTTTCATCAAAAGCAAAAGTTCTATTTGCTTAATTTGATAAGAAGGTTCCAGCAAGCAGGAAAATTAGTTCTCTATGCAACGGATAGTATATGTAGAAGAACCATTTGCCAGAATGTCCGCGTTGACCATTGTAGAGGACCATGAACGGCAGTGCCCAGAACATTTTTAGTTGGCTCCGATCTAAAAAGGTCATGGCAAAGCCATAAGTCTGTATCTGCATTAGGTCGTACAGACCCCAGACCTGCGTGGCCAAGGCACCCGCATAGCATACCGCACAGAAAATAGCGAACACCACACACTGACGCTTTTTCGTCCCAGCAAAATACATAGCCACACCTAAAATGATCACACCAATGCCGTAATCCACCGAGCTGAACGACGGCAGAATACTTTCCAGCAGGCCGCTCAAAAGAAAACCCACCCGACTGGACCCGTCAAGGTTGAGGGCGTATGTCATCTCCAGCAACGGCAAGTATACTACTGTTGGTATAAGCGAGATTGCCAGACCTAATACACATATACCCACCGTCCACCAGTTCTTTTCCCTGCCTGCTTTTATCATCGTCTCGATGAGTACGGCGTACAGGGCAACGTAGAAAAACGAAAAGATGATGTTGCCCGGTGTGAAGTAATTGAACCGCTCCCCGAAAAGCTGATTCATGGCGGTGACGAAAAGCCCTATCCCCATTCCTGCTAGGTACAACCGCAGGACGAACCGCTTTTTGCTCCGGGTGTGGCGGATGCTCTGCACCAGCAAAAACAGGAAAATGGGCATAGCCAGCCGCCCGATGGTACGCAGATATGACCGATACTGCATCACAAAAGGCACCTCAAAGGCAATTGCGCCAATGTGATCTAGGGTCATGAAGATAAGGGCAATAACCTTCAGTTGAAAGGCGGATAACCCTTTAGAGTTTTTCAGAATCGTTTCACCATTTGAGTTTTCAATTGTATATTCCATAATGATATATCTTTATGAAGTTCCGTCCATGACTGAAATCAACTCTTCTGCATAGCCCCGCAGCGTCTCCAAAGGCTCTTTCTCGCCGGGGACACACAGTTGGAAAAACAAATCACGCTCTTGATCCAGCCAGCAAAGCGTGCTCTGGGGGCCGTTCATGTCCTCCGGTATATACAGTGCCTCATGACCGCAGAGGTCAAGCTCTACGCTCTCTGGGTAAATCTGACGCCAGCTATCCAGTTCCCACTGATTGACGCTCTTCGTCAGCGCCGGGTCGGAGAACACCCGTTTGTAGATAAGGCTCAAGCCGCTGTTGTCCGCTTCTCTGGAATAATAGCTGCTGCTGTACAAGGCGTACACGGCCACATCCTGTCCGTCCCGCTGCCGATACCCGTCACGCTGGCAGATTGTTTGTTGCCAAAGGAACCCATAGCCGTCCGGCCCCTCTGCCGGCCAGTCCAGGTCCCCCAGTTGGGTAAGAATCCAGGTTTTTTCTTCCTCTTCACTATCAAAAGAGGGAAGGCTTGCGGCATCTTCCGGCGCTGGATTGTGCCGGGTCATGTAGTCGTCCTCCCAGGCGGCGTATTTTTCATCTATCTCTTTCATACCCACGGTCAGGTCCAGAGGTGTGCCGTCGAATTTCTCCGCCAAGGCATCGAAGTCAACGGCATCCGCGAATGCCTCCAGATCCTCCCGGCTTTGGGAATGATCTGACAAGTATATATACGCCCCTGGCGTCTCTGCCAAGATAATGCCGCCCTCATTAGAGAGGGCCAGCGTCAACTCCTGACCGCCTACTGTATAGTTCCACTGGTCATAGTCCGCAGGCAGATGGGCGAAAATAGTGGTGAAGGAGCCCTTAACACTCAAAAACATGGTAAAACCAGATGCCATATACTCGTCCCAGTCCTCCGTGTTTTTAGACCCATGCAGCTTGAACGTGCCGTCGTCATAGACATAGCCGCTATATGCGTCCCACTCCCCGTAGATAAAGGGTTCCATATCCAGAAGCTGACACAGACTCTCCAGGCCTAGGGTGGTATACCTATCCTCGCGCAACAGGGTAGACCTATGCTCATGCGGCGTTAGGCCGTATTTTTTCATGATGGTGTCCAGTTCCCTCGCCTGGGATTGGGTGACGGCGGAGTAATAGAAGCAATAATTGTCCGGCGTCTCATGCCATGAATCATCCTGGTTGTTCTCCTGCCGGATGGTTGCTTTTTCTTCCCACCATCTCTCCTGCAGCGTTTCCCACTCCAGAAATGCCTCATACTCCGGCGTGCCCTGGTAGCCCACCAGCGACAGACTCACCCGGGACGCGGGAGAAGTGGTTGCGATAGAGGTCTCGCCGCTGACGATATCGACCGTCGTCGTGTTCTCTGGCAGTTGATAGTCCTGAATCCGGGCCTGGTACACAGCGTAGGCTGTTACGCCCAGCAGCATGGTCACTGTCGCTGCTATGGCTACGCCCAGCACCCGACGGCGAGCGGCATGGGCACCTGCATGATGGGGAGAATCCTTCTCCGGCAGACTGGTTGCTTCGGCTGTTGCCCTCATAACTGCTTCGACGTGTTCTAAAAAAGAGTCCGTAGGAAGATAATCATCATCATAGGATTTGCGAAGCACCTGCTCGATGTCGTTGTACTTATCTTTCATATTTCATCAATTCCTCCTTCACCATTTGTCGGGCGGTGAAAAGTCGGTTCTTTACGGTTCCGACTGGCAACGATAGAGTTTCCGCTATTTCATTCAGTTTCATTTCTGCGCCGTAGTACAGTGCAGTGGGCAAACGGTATTTCTCCGGCAAAGAAGCTACAATACTCCTTACAAGCATTTTTTCTTCCATGTCGAGCAACACTTCTTCCATGTTGCCGCTTTGAACATCAGTGTTTTCCTCAAAAGGCACACTTGGCGCAATCCGTTCTCGACGAGCGTATTTCCGCTTCTGATCCTTCCAACAGGTCAATGCAGTCCGATACAGAAATTGCCGGATGTTGGATTGATCCGTGGTTTCTTTACCTGTTTCCAATATTTTAAGAAAGGTGTTTTGAAAGAGGTCCTCACCATCTTCCTTGCTGAAGGTAATGCGGCGGCAGAATTTGTATATTTCGTCACCGTATTCGCGTACCAGAAAATGCGGACAGACGTTATTCTTCTTGTGTAGATCTACCATCGTAACCCTCCTTTGTGCTGCACACTTATTATATCGTCATGAGAATCAAAATGGTTTAAATTCACTGTACCTCCCTTGTATTACTATAGGGTATATTCACGCATTTGTCATGTTTTGGGAAAACGCCGTCAAGCAAGTGTTGTCAAGCGCGTGAAATGCGGCCACGGGAAAAATGCGTCTCATGGTGAGACGCATTTCTCCTTACTCTCCGTAGTACACGGGCCTGCCGATGGTGACAAAGCCGCTCTTGCCCGTGATCACGACGCCGTTCAAGCTGCCGCTGGCACAGTGGACAATGAGGATGTTCCCGTTGGCGTCCCAGCCGCACACGATCCCGATATGGGAGTCGCCGGGATAGAATACAAGGTCGCCGGGGATGGCCTGGCTCCAGCTGATAGCCCGGCAATAGTTGTGCTGGGAGATACAGCCGCCGCCGTGACCGATGATGTACTCGCCGCCGCTCTGATTGTAAAAGCACCAATCCACAAAGCCGGAACAGTCCATGCCATAGGGCCGGTATGTGCCAGTGGTGGGGCTGCCCGCCGCCCATACCTGGGTGGACGTTCCCCAGCGGGGGTCCCATCCCAGGACAAGGGATTTGCCTCCCCAAAAATAATGCACCTTGCCGACAAGGGACAGGGCGTACTGGATCACCGTCCGGCGCTCGTTGGACAGGCCAGCCGGGAGGTCATTCCAGACCTGGATCGCGGTCGCGTCCGTAATTTCAAGGTCGCCGATAAACAGGCCCCATTCCTCCAGTTCGTCCATGAGGGCCTCCATCGCCTCCACCTGATAGCGGGTGAAGCCGTAGCGCACCGTCATATCCGAGGTGGTTGCCCCGTTGATGGTGATGGTCAAGACGCTCTCCGTGTGGCTGTCGTCTATCCCGTCATCCGGGTCTGTGTCCGGGTGGTCGATGCTCTCCGTGGCGGTGGATATGGTGGTCATATCCCAAAAGACAGCGCGGAGCCGTTCCACACGCTCCGCGTTCAGGGTGATAACATCCATGCCGTCGTCGGCAGCGGCGGTCCTGGCCGCAAAGACGGCGATCACGTTTCGCCAGCTTGGGGGTCTGCCCTGGATGTTCACCGTATCATATCCGGCCTGGAGCGCGTCCAGCTTGGCGTTGTATTCCTCGTTGATCTGCGACATGGCCGTGGATAGAGAAACGGCGTCCGGGGCCTCCGGCTTGTCGGTGAACAGGATGCCAAAGGGCGAGGACACGATGGCGGCCACAAGGAAAATGAGGCACACAATGGCGATGAACACGCTGCCGCCCAGGATGGCGACAAGGGCGCTGATAAGGGCTTTTGTGGCCTTGGCCGACGCCTCCACGATCTTCCGGGACGTGACGGCGGCGGCGCGGGCCGCCTTTTTCGTCTGCTGGACAAGCAGCTGTCGCCCGGCCTCCTGCGCCCTGCGCTGGCGTTTCTTGGCGCTGGTGATGGCTGCCTGTTTCCCCGCGCCCTGGGCCGTGGGTGTGATACGGGAGGAAAAGACAGTCCGGCGCGTCTCTGGCCGGGTCTTGATAGCAGCGGGGCCGAGCCTGGGTTTCTCCTTGATGGCCGGGGCGGTGCCGCAGGTTCCTCGCTCCCGGATGGCCGGGAGGCTGACGGCGGCTTGGCGCGGCTGCCCGGTCACGCTGGCAGGGGCCGTGCCACCGGCGGGGCCGGTGGGGGTGCCGCCCGGAGCCGTGGGCGTTGTTCCCATCGGGGAGGTATATGTCCCGCCCGGTGCCGGGGACGATATGGGGGCTGTGGGCGCGGCCTCCCGCGAGGCGGCTGCTTGCTCTGCGACGCGGGTCTGCTTCTCATTCCAGAGCTTTTTAGCGGCGGCCATACGTTGCGCTTTTTGAATGGCGTCGGATGGCGCGGCGCTGTTGGTTGCTGCTGGCGGGGTCGTGGGGGCCGTTATGGGCGCGGCCTCCGGCGAGGCGGCTGCCTGTTCTGCGGCGCGGGTCTGCTTTTCCGTCCAGAGTTTCTTGGCGGCGGTCGTGCGCTTGGCTTTCTGGATGGCAGCGACGGTCTGCGCCGATGTGACGCCAGCGGCCCGTTCCACCTTTTCCACGGGCGCGGCGGTGCGCTGCTCGTCGTCGGGTGCCTTGCCATCCTCGGCGCGGCGGGTCTTGATGGATTGATAGATTTGATCAACAGCGGCGGCGCGGGCTGCTTTTTCGATGATGGGCTTGCCCTTTGGCCCGCTGGACTTGTCCTGGCTGGCGCTGTCTTTGGTCTTTATATCGCCCTTTTTACGGGTGCGGATGTTCTTGCTTTCGGTTTCTGCGATAATGCTCACCTCCTATGAGCGCAAAAAAATGCGTCTCATGGTGAGACGCATTTTTGAAGTGGGATAGTGCTTATTTTTTGAGAGTCCTGCGTGACCAGTCGAAAAAGCTGTCCAGGGGATCGAACAGATACGCATAGGCCATAAATTCGTATAGCAGTTCGCTCATACTACCCGGATAATAGCCGTTTGGATCGGCTTGGTCCGCGTATTCTTCCAGGTTGTCGGCTGCTGCCGCGACGAGGAAACGCTTTGTTTCCGGGTTGACCTTATACAAGCGGCGGAGATAGGACATGGAGCGGTCAAGGTCCCCCAGCTTGTAATACAGCACCGCCAGAGGCAGGAGCATCTGCGTTTCCTCATAGCCGCCGTATTTCTTGTGCAGGGCAAGCGCGGCCTGTTCATTTTCCAGGTAGGCGTAAAGGTGCATCAAGGCATAGCGGACGCCCAGGTTATCGTTGGTGCAGAGCTTTAGAAGTTCCTCACCCTCCGCACAGGCTTTTTTCATCATATTGTTCCATACGAGGGTGTCCATGTAGTAGCGGCGCAGCCGCATATAGGGCCGTGTCTCAATAACGCCCCAAAAATCGCCCATGTCCTCCTGGAAATACCCGCCCGCTTTCATCTGCTCGGTGCCCTTTTCGATCAGCGCCGGGAGAGCCATCAAAAGCTCCTCCGGGTGCTTCGCGGTCAGCTCCGCGTTCATAAGGGCGGCGTCCAGATTGTCCGGCTCCAGCTCCAGCGCCTTTTGCACATACTCCAGCTTTTTCTTTTTGGCCCCGGTTTCCTCCGCCAGCGCCAGATAGTCGTCCGCCGTCTCCGGGAGGCGAGTGACGTTCCCAGGCTGGAGCTTGCTGTTATGTTCTGACATGAACTGCTCTACCAGCCGTTGCATATCGTCCTCGCCCGTGATCTCGTCCTGGTGTTCATCCAGATACTTTGTAAGCTGTTTCATTACTTTCTCGGTTTCTCTGCTCATGGTGCTTTCCTCCAAAATGTATTCTAGGAAACAGGGCCATGTCATGTGCTGATCATACCATGTCGTGCGGTTCCGGCGTCAGCCGGGAGCGCGACTGGTATTTTAATGTTATAATAGCGGTATTACCGCTATTATAACATGGACGTAATATATGGTGCAATATGGATAATGCCCGGCGGGAGATCCCGCCGGGCTGTTTGCGTCTGAAAATGCGTCTCACGGTGAGACGCATTTTTTCGTGTTACCTGCTCTGGCCGGGGGAAGTGTTCATCAGGCGGTAGAGGTCGGTGTCCTTCGGGATCACGTTGGAGAACGGCACCAGGACGCCGCCCATGCGGAGCAGACCGTGGCCCGGTTCGGCGTCGGTGATGTAGCCAAGCTGGGTATCGGATATGTGCAGGAGGTTCGCCAGTTCCCGGCGGTCCGTGGCCGCCTGGTTGAACAGCATGAGAAATTCGGAGTTGGCCAGCATGAGCCGGGCCGTCTCGCTCTGCAAACATTCCTCCACGTTCTGCGTCGCCGCCGTGAGGATGCCGCCGTACTTTCTAAAGCGTTTCCACGCCTTGTAAAGTATCTCCGCACTGTAATGGTACTTGAAATACAGATATACCTCGTCGATGAATACCCAGGTAAAACGGCCCTGTTTGCGGTTCTCAATGACGCGGTTTTGCACATAGTCCAGGGCCACGACGAGGGCGGTGGGCCGCAGCTGGTCGCCCATTTCGTACAGGTCAAGAGACACGATCCGGCTGTGGGTGTTCACGTTGGTCTTGTGGGCGAACACATTAAGGCTGCCCTCGGTTATAATCTCGGAGGCCAGCGCAAGCTCCCTCGCCTCCGGCTCCGGCTGCTGCAGCACCTCGTTACGCCAGTCCCGGAGGATGGGGGCGCGGCCCTTGCCCCGGAACGCCTTATACACGTTGGCGGTGCAGCGGTCGATGATGGATTTGTGGCTGCCCGTGAGGGTGCCCGCGCCCATCTGCTGCTCCAAAATGCCCGTGATAAGCTCGGATTTTATGGCGATGGGGCTTTCGCTCTCGTCGTAGTCGTCGGCAACATCCAGAGGATTGATATGGTGCTTGCTGTGGGGGGATATTTCAATGACCTCCCCGCCAAAGGCCCGGACCAGGGGGCCATACTCCCTTTCAATGTCGAAGATGATGATGTCGTCGTCCGTCCCCAGGGCCACATTCTCCACGGTGGATTTAATACCCATGGATTTGCCGGAGCCGGACACGCCCAGGTAAAAGCCGTGGGGCGATATGAGCTTCTTGCGGTCGCAGATCAGGAGGTTGTTGGATATGGCGTTCACGCCGTAGCAGATCCCGCCGGGGTCCTGTATCTCCTGGGCGCGGAACGGCATAAGGACGGCGACGCTCTCCGTGGTCAGCGTCCGCAGCGCAGCGATCCGGCGCAGACCGTAGGGCAGCACTGTGTTCAGTCCGTCCTCCTGTTGGTAGCGGAGGATGGAAAACTGGCACAAATGCTCCCGGCCTATGGATATGAGGGATTCGGTGTCGGCGTCCAGTTCTTCTTTACTGGCCGCAACGTGGACGAGGGTAACGACGCCGTAGATCATGCGCTGGTCGCGGGAGGTCAGGTCGTCCAGGTATTCTTTGGCCTCTGTCCGAAGCTGCTCCAGCTCATAGGGGACGGTGGCGGTAAAGTTGTTCTTGCTGTTCTGGCGCTGCTGCCAGCGGGTCACGTCCGTCTCGATGCCAAGGATGCGGCTCTGTACCTCCCGTATGGCTTCATGGGTGGGCGTGGGCAGGATGTCAATGGACAGCATGAGGTTCCGGGGGAACTCGGTCAGGTCGGCTATCATTTCGTCCTTGATATACGAGGCGTAGTCCCGCAAAAACAGCACCCGCCCGTACAGCTTGCCCATTTTGAAACAGTCTGCGCGGAACTGCATCCCGTCCGGGCAGATCACGTCCTTGAAGTCCAGGCCCCAATACATCGCCTCGGCCTCGTCAAAGCCATAGTAGCGTTCCTCGCCGGGTCGGAAAAAGTCGTGGAAGATACGCAGACGGTCATGGTTGTTCAGCGGGGTAAGGTCGGAGGACAGCCGGGAAAAGGATTTGCCCAGGTTGTTGCCCACGCGCCGGAAATAGGCGCGGCTGTCCTGGAGCTTGCGCTCCGGGACGGACAGGGTGACGTATTTGGACTGGATGAGGTTGTTGCTGGCCTTGGCCCGGCCCTTGTTGATGCGGTTGGATTCGGCCCGGTAGTGATCCAGACCGTCGTTTTTCCGCTTCATCAGGATTCGCCGCTCAAAATCGGTGGGGTTGATGCGGCGGTTGAAAATGGTGATCTTGGCGGTGGCGTCCGTGGGCAGGGTGTTGATGATGCCGCTGTACCCCATGACGATGCTCCGCTTGTCATCGTCGGAGGCGGCGATATAGTTGATGTCAGTAAACTGCCACGTTTTGCTGTGCTTGCCGCCGACGAGCCAGATCCCGTCACCGTATATGCGGCGTATGGGGAGGCTCTGCTGAACGGATCGGGGGACTTTGTACTTGTACTTTTCGCTGGTGTTGGCGGCCATAAGGGATTTATTCATCGGCCCAGTCCTCCTTTCCCGTGGCAAGCGTGTAATATATGTTCTGAGACACGAACTTCCTCGGCGCGGCGGCCAGGAATTGAGAACGGACAAAGGCCCGGACAAACTGCTCAAAGGTCATGCCGTTATAGTTGAAAAAGCCCGCGACGGCCACGGGCGCGGCCAGGATCATGCACAGCCAGCTTGCCGTCTCCTTGCCGAGTATGTCGTCCAGGCCCAGGTAGCAGCCAGCGGCGATAGCCACGGCGAACAGGGCGCAGATGAATTGACGGGCGGACAGGCCAAAGAAGATAGTCTCCTTGTGCGCCCGGAGTTCTTTTGGGATTTTTACTTCGATATACAATACACCTCATTTCTGATAGGGATAAAAAATGCGTCTCACCGTGAGACGTATTTCTCCATGATGATGTCGCTATTGACCTCGTTGCCCCACACGTCCCAGCCGGGCGGGGACTGGCGGGCGAAAAGCTCTATGCGGGGCACGTCGCCCATAAGCACCTCAATACGGCGGCGGGCCTCGTCCGGCTTCTTGCTGTGTTCCTCAATATGGGAAATTATGACCTGATGGACGTTCCGGGCAATACGCTTCGGATGTCCTTTTAGGGCCAAAAGGCATATCTCGGCGTTGGAGCGTGTCCATGACCCCAGGCCCCAATATACGCTGTCACCTTTTGGGGAAAGTTTGAGCCAGACAAACGCCACGGTCTTATACTTGAAGCCCCACGCCTTTATGACGGGCCATATCTCGCTGAGCCGGGGGAATGTGACCCACAGGAACAGGGCGCAATCGTCTGCGGCAAGCTCCTTTACGGGCAAAGCGGCTATTTCCTCGATGCTCATGGTGGAATAATGGCTTTCGGGGTTGAGTCCGCTGGGGCGACTGTCGTATCTCCATGGGGGATCGGCATAAATCACGGTGTACTTTTTCTTGCCGCTCATAGGCCGAACATCTCCCGGACGATCCGATCCGCGCCTTTCACAAGCCCGGTGAGGACGAGCATATTAAAGATAAGCTGTCCAATGTACTTCCAGGCCATTGTGACGGCAGGCAGGTCCGCGTCCACCGCCGGGGCGCTGCTGTTGAGGAACGCCGTGTAGATAAGACAGGCCAGGACAATGACCGCCCCCTCCATGCAGACGCCAATGTAGCTTTTGATAAAGGACTTTCCCACGCCGGACGTGCCTTCTCCGGCAAATGCGGACAGGGGAAGCGGGGAGATCGCGGTGTATAGGTACAGCTTGAAAAAACGCCCGTAAACGGTCAATATCAAAATGAACGACATGACGGTGATGAACAGGCTCCCCAGGAGCGACACAAGCCAGAGTGGGATACTCTGTAAAAAGCCCACGTCCTCAATGGCGGACACGATCTCGGTGGGGAGCGTGGTGGCGGTAGAGACGGCTCCGCCGATGCCGGAGAGAGCCGTCTGGACCACGCCGCCGCAGATATTGAATATGGCGGTCATTATCTCCATGCCCCGGCTGACGGCCACCTTTGCGGCGGCCAGACGGATAAAGTGGCGCAGGGCAAATTCCGGGCGCTGAAGCTCCCGGAAGGACGCCGCCGCGCCGAATACGCCCATAGCGAAAAACAGCACGAGCAGGCCGTAGCCGATGCCCTGCAAGGCCGAGTTGATGCTGACGATCACGCTCCATATCTGCCCGCCTTTGAACGATTGCGGGGTCTGCGTGATAAGCTGCCATAGCTCGGCCAGCTTTTCATTCCATGTGCCGAGGGCGTTTTCAAGGTTGCTTACGACCCAATTATCACTAATGTTGTTCACCTCACATTCGATTGTAGATAGGAAAAATGCGTCTCATGGTGAGACGCATTTTTCCATGCCGGGGATCACAGGACGCCGATGGTGGAAAGTATCTCCTTGGCAAAGGCGATCAGCAGGCCGCCGAACAGACACAAAAAGCCCTGGGTGCGCTGGCTGGCGTCGTGGGACTGGACGGACATACCGACCTGGACGATGCCCCAGCCCAGGATGATGATGCCGATGGCCCGGATCGCGGAGAAGATGAAGTCGGACAGGTTGTTGACGACGGTGAGGGGGTCTGCGGCGGCCAGGGCCGGGACGGTGCCAAACGTGACCGCCAGCACAGCACAGGCCCATGCGGTGAAAATGCGGGTGATCTTCGGGTGGTTATTCTTCATTCAATTCCTCCATATCAATGATTTCAATTTCGTCTGCTGACGTAAAGGTAAAGCTGAACTGCCCGGCGTCGTATAGGCAGCCGGGGCTGTGGGTGTAGGGGGCGGCGCCGCCGTCCTCGGTGTACTTGAGGTTGGGATGTTTCAGAATGTCGTACTTCTGATCCACGACGGGGGCCTCCCCTCGGATAAGCACGATGGCGTCCCGGTTGTCCAGGCGGCGTACTTCATCCGGGGTCATAAGCTCCCGCCCGGCCTGTTGGTCGCTGTGGCTGAACGAGCCGTTGCGCCCCTTGCTTTGGCTGGTGTTCCGGGTGATTATCGTCTCCTTGCCCAGCAGTTCGGAAACGTATTTGTGGGTGGACTGCTCGTTGCCGCCCAGATAGATGAAGCTGTCCGCGTTGCCGATGATGCCCTCCCAGTCATCTTTGAAAAGCGCCTTTAGCTGGGATATGTTTTGCAGGATGATGGTCGCCATGATGTTACGGGAGCGCATGGTGGCCTGGAGCCGGGCGTAGCCGTCCGGCAGGGCGACGTTGGCAAACTCGTCGAACATGAGCCGGACCGGGACGGGCAGGCTCCCGCCGTGTACCTTGTCGGCCTGGAAGTAAAGCTCCTGGAACGCCTGGGTGTAGAGCATACCCACAAGGAAGTTGAGGCTGTTGTCGTTGCTGTCCGGGATGATGCAGAAGATGGCCTGTTTCCGATCTCCCAGGCTGCCCAGCTCCATGGTGTCTCTGGCGGTGATGGCCTGTATCTCCGGCAGCGTGAACGAGGCAAGACGGACAGCGGCGCTGACGAGGATGCTTTGGGCAGTCTTGCCCGCAGCCTGTTTGAACACATGGTACTGGCGCACAGCGATGTGATCCGGCTGTTCTTCCTCCAGGGCTTCAAACAGAAGATCCAGCGCCGATTGATAGTCCTCGTCCGTCTCGCTGGCCCCGCCGTACTCTATCATGGTCAATACCATTTCCATCGTGCGTTCATACTCCGGGGCCTCATGGAGCAGATACAGCATGAGGGCCGAGTCCAGGGCCGTCTCGGATTTCTCCCAAAAGGGGTCGTTGGAACGGGCGTTCTTCGGGGTGGTGTTCTGGATGAAGTTGCCGATAAGCCGAAACACGTCGGAGTCCTTGCGGATGTAATGGAACGGGTTGTAGCTGTCCGAGTGGTCGGGGTCGATAAGGTCAAAGACCCGGACAGTATAGCCCCTCTGCAAGAGCAGCGGGGCGACGGCGCGGGTAAGCTCTCCCTTGGGGTCGGTGACGATGTAGCTGGCGTTGGCCAGCATGAGGTTGGGCTTGACCAGGAACCGGGTCTTGCCCGCGCCGGAGCCGCCCACGACGATCTGCAAGAGGTTCCTCATGTGGCGTTTGCCGTTCAAGCTCATGGAGATATGCTGGGTAAGGATGGCGTTGTTGTTGGGGTCGGGGTCGCGGTATTTCTTATTGAGCAGGCGTGGATCGCCCCAGCGGGCGGAGCCGTGTTCCTCACCGGGGCGGCGGTTGGCGCGGGTGGAGTAGTAAAGGCCGATGGCACAGACATACAGGGCCAAAGCGCCCAGGATGAATTTCGGCGTGTAGGGTGTCCAGGTCAGGCCGAGGGGATATTTCATAATTTCGGAAAAGCTGGACATGAACGTGATAAGGTTGTCCCCCGGCGAATAGGCCCCCGCTGCCTTTATGCCAAGCCAGACGACGGCGAGGGAGGCGCACGCCCACACGGGCGCGGCCTCCCGGAATGATTTGTTTTGACGAATGTAAAAATCACCCCCTTGTGATAGATGAAAAAATGCGTCTCACGGTGAGACACATTTCCGTGATGGCACTTGTTCTAGCTTTGTGTTACAATGATGGTGGTAAGTTGACAGATTGGGATTTGAAACGGAGTTTTACCATGCTACAGATAGTTTTTTCCGACAGTGAATGTGGGGCATTAAAGATGGCCACGCATTGTGGGCCATCCAAGGGGACCGATGGGCCGATTGCTTTTATTCTCGGTGACAAAAGACAAGAACCCTCTCAGGAAGAGAAAGAGCAAGCTATGGCCCAGTTCAAAGCTCAGCGAGAGAAGGAGAACCGCCGGGCGCGGCCTGTAGGCGGTAGCCCAGGAGATGTGCTGTGCCCCTGTGTTGGGTTGGACATCGGCCCACTCAGCGGCCCTGACGCGGAGAAGGCTCGGTTTGATCTGCTCACCGCTTTGCTGGGAGGGGACTTTCCTCTCCCCGGCTATGATCCAGAGGACCATACCCAGCGGGATATGCTTTGGGAAAAACACCGGCAGGACAGAAAGAGGCTTTTGGAGGGCGGCGAACAGGGTGAAGCTGTACGCATTTGGTATAGCGATGCCCCCTATTCCCTGTGCGGGTTTTACGAGGTACTCTGGCTACTACGGGACAGCGACTGCCCTGTGACGGCTGTGGAGATGCCCCGGTGGATGCCATTGGGTGACGGCGCGGTGCAGTCCTGTCTGAACTGGGGGGAGCAGTCTCCGGGAGACTGGGCGGCGTATCTGCCGCTGGAACGGGAGATCCCCAAAAGCGTCCGCAGAGCTATTTCTATGGAGTGGTCCCAGCTTCGGGAGGAAAATGCCCCGCTGCGCGCCGTCGTAAACGGACGTTTGCACAGTGTGGGGGAGGACTTCTATGACCCGTTCATTCGTGCCCATATCCCTGACGGGACTTTCCGAGTGGCCCAGCTTATTGCCGATGTGTTAGGACGTTGTCAGCTGGGTATAGGTGACTGGTGGATTGCCAAGCGTATCCGGGCTCTGGAAAACCAAGGGGAACTGATTATGGTGTCCAAGGGTGACTACTTCTATCAAAACGATGTGCGCCTAGTGCAGTAAAATGAATCTCACGGTGAGACGCATTTCCAGGGCGCACGATCTCTCCCCTCCGGGGCCGGAGTCAGCACCCGGCTCCCGGAAAAGCGCCCACGCTCCCATGATGAGCAAAGGGCGCGTTTCGCGCCCTTTGGTGCAGTTATCCCCTTACTGGCCGCAATTCCGGCGGCGAACCGCTGTCAAGGCCCGGCCAGTCCGCAGACTGGCCGGCTTGTGAGCGATTGCGAAGCAATCGCCAGCCTTGACAGGGGCAAGACGCCGGAATACTCTCCCCCGCGGGGGATAACTGCTCACCTCGCGGCAGAGCGCACAGGGGGCCGCTGGTTCCGGCGCTGTATGTTGTTTGCCCTCGTTCTCTGCTGCGGCGCGATATTGTTCTCAATAGCGCCGCTTATTTTCTTGCCCATTTCCTGTATGCGGGACAGAGCGTGCCAGCAGTCATCCGGGGTATAGCCCCGGTACAGTGCGCCCAGATTGGACAGGTCGGGCTTCTCCGTGGGGATGCCGAACCGCTTGCACATCACATAGGAGATACTCTGGGCGTCCAGCAGATTCTCCGCCCGGTCGTAGTCATACGCGCCCTTGGCGTGGAAACGGCACAGGGCTATTTCCGTGGCGATGGCGGCAAAGGCCGCGCTGTCCGGGGTGTCGGGGTTAATATACAGTTTCAGCGCGGCGTCATCATAATAGGCGGGCTGGGCCATATCGGGTTTTGCCTCCACGGGGACGACGGCGTGGTTGATGAGTGTCTTGAGGGCCGTCTCCATTTCCGGGGTGCCGTCTGGCAGCATCCGGGGGCGTAAATCACGGCCCCTGGTCTGGGAAATGTCATAGGCGTTGCCGATGGTATAGGATTTTCCGTAGTTGGAACGGACAAAAATCTTGATGGGGTTGTCCTTTTCATCAAGGCTGACGGAGCGGCCCAGCTTGGCCCAGCGGTCCGGGGTGCCAAAGATGGTGGCGTCCGGGGCCTGGGCCATAACGAGGGCCACGTTCCCGGCGCTGTACGTCAGGTTGTCCCCCTGCATATCCAGGTACTTGGCGTAAAGGTCCGGCTTACTGGTGATCTCGGTGGCGGCAGCGTCCCGCATGGCGACGGCGTTTTCACGCTCGGTCTGTTTCTGCGCTTTCCAGTCCTGGTCACTGATGCCCTTTTCGGTGATGATGTCGGTCAAATTTGCCATTGTAATATGATCCTCCTATTATCTTATGATTTCGTGTGTACGGGCCGGAACGCGGCCCTGCTCCTGGGCGGTCTTGCGAAGCACCTCCAGCCGGGAACGGACAGAGGGCTTGTCAGCTGTCGGTGTCGTCTGCTGCTTCAAGCCATTCCCGCGCTCGGCGGAGCGTGTCTCTTGTGGAGCGCGGGATTTCGCTTTTTTTGCGGCCTGTTCCTCCTGGGGCTGGCGTTTCTCCGGGATGGGATAGCCCATGGCCTCAAATACGGCGTTTAGCTGGGCGGCATAGTTGGCGTTGGATATGATGTCGATGATGCCCGTGTCCTCGCCGCGTTTCTTGACGGCCACATACAGGACGCCGTATTTCTTGGCAAGGGCCTTGAATTGCTTTCTGTCCTCCTGCTTCAGCGGGACGATGACCGCCTCGGCGTTCTCCCGGTTGAGCCGCTCCACGCTGGCGGGGCCCACGGTCTTATAGTTCTGTTTGAGCAGCGCCGCAAGGAGGGCGGTGACATTCACGACGCCCTTTCCGGCCAGCTTTGCCGCCTCGGAAGTAACCTCAAGGCCCTCTTTGACGAGCAGATCGGCTACTTCACCGCTCACTTCCATAGTGTCGTCTCCTTTCCTTGGTTTTGGATTTATCTTTGCTGGGTGTGATCTGTTGCTGCTGGGATCGCTGGTACTGCTCCACCTGCTCCCGGACATGGGGGATATTGGCCTCTATCTGGCGGCATATCCGAAGCTCCCAGCGTATGGGGCGCATGGCCTGGGTGATCTGCGTGATCTCGTTGCCCACGTCCTCGCCCCTGCGCTTGCGGCGGTATAGCTCCCGCCGCGCCGCAGATTGTGCGTCTATGTCCGCTTGCAAGGCGTCCTTGAGCATGGATAGCTGGTCGGTGCTTTCGATGCGGTAATTGTGCAGAAGCCGGAATTGCTCTTTGTACCGCTCCAGCTTTTTGACCTCGGCCCGGACATTGAACGGGACAGGACGGCGGCGCTGGCCCTGGGGACTGATAACGCCCAAAACGTACAGATACCGTACATACAGCGCCCGGATGCCGTGGAGTTTCTGGCCAGGGCGGTGGTCTATCCGGCCCCGCCGGATGGTGCAGCGTTTGCCGGGGGCCAGGGTCACGACGGGGATATGGGGCGGCTCCGGCGGTTTCTGCTGCCCGGCCCGGACGCCTTTCAGCCGTTCCATGATCGCCGCCTCGGTGTAGCCATCCCCTAGGCTGTCCAGCCGGATAAAACGGTCGCCGCCCGGTGGCCGGACGGCGGTGTGGGTGATATTGGGGCCGCGCTTGACAGTATAGCCCCGCTTTTCCAGGACGGCGAAAAAGCTCTGAAAGGTGAAGCTGTCCTCAACGGCGGCGTCTATATCCTGACGAATGAGGTTGCGGATATTGGGCTTGCCCTGGCACTCCGCTTCCCACTCAACATAGTGTCTGCCGCTGCCTTTCGGTTCTATGACGGACAGGCCGTTTTCCCGGCTTATGTCGTTGGATATGCCCCGGATGTCCCCATAGTAGGCTTTGAAGTTGCTGCGGTATCGCTTTCCGTCCATAAAGGAAATGGAGTTGAACACGATATGACAATGGATGTGGGCGTGGTCAATATGGGTGGTGACGACGGTTTCAAAACGATCTCCCACAAGCTGAGCAGCCATTTCCACGCCGAGGGCCTGGGCCTGCTCCGGGGTCACTTCTCCGGGCGCGTAGGAATGGATGATGTGATAGGCCAGTATGCCGTCTTGCTTTCCCCAGCGGCGCTTGGTCTTTTTCATATCCTGGTAGGCCGTCTCCAGATCGCAGTTAAGGGCCTCGGCCAGTATGAGCCCGGTTCCTGGCATGGTGGTCTTTTGGGGATTGCAGACATACTGGATGAGCCGATCCAGCCGGGCGTGGCAGGAGAGGATCTTGTCGTATGCCATTACAGGCTGTCTTTTACCAGCCGCCACGCCTTACTGATAAGAGCGGCGGCAGTCTCTATTTCCGGGTCGGTTATGCCCTTTTTGGCGTTGGCCCATTTTGCGATCTGGTTGACGTTGTTGCCGATGGCGTGAAGCTCCCGCAACAGAGCGCCGTATGTATCGGGCGGGCGGGGTTGGAGTTCCACACCCATAATAAGGTTACGGATGAACGGGTCAACTTTCATTCCGGCAAGTTCGGCCTGCCGCCGGAGGTGGTGGTACTCGGTGTCATTCATCCATACACTTATGTGCCTGGGGCGCGTTCTCATAGGCTTCTGCTCCTTTCAAAAAATGCGTCTCATGGTGAGACGTAAAAAAAGATTGACAATATAGGATATAACCTATATAATACAAATAGAGATAGATTAAGGGCATAAGGATAAACTAAAGATGGAATTTGAAGTCATATTTTATGACAAGCCCGATGGGACGGAGCCAGCGAGGGAGTTCATTGATTCTCTCGACGCAAAAATGCAGGCTAAAGTGTTGCGGGAGATCGCATTTTTGGGTGCCAATGGCCCGGAGTTGAGAGAACCGTATTCAAAGGCTATTGGGGACAACATCTTTGAACTCCGCGCAAAAGTGGGGTCGGATATATCCCGCGTGCTGTATTTCTTTTTTGTGGGACGAAAGATCATTTTGACAAACGGCTTTATCAAGAAGTCAGCAAAGACCCCGCGAGGGGAGAAAGAAAAGGCAATAAAATACCGGGCGGAATATATGAGCAGAGAGGGGATTTAATATGTCCAGTTTTAATGAATATCTGAAAGAAAAGCTGAAAGACCCGGAAGTAAAACGGGAGTATGATGCGTTGGAGCCGGAGTTTGCTATAATGCAGGCATTGATCGACGCCCGTAAAGCATCCGGGCTGACGCAAAAGCAGCTTTCGGAGATCACTGGTATTGCACAGGCGGACATAAGCAAGCTGGAAAAAGGAAACGGTAATCCGTCTCTGCGGACACTTCAACGTCTGGCGACCGGGATGGGTGCTTCACTAAAGATCGAGTTTGTTCCCACAACAAACAGTGCGCCTTGATTTATACACTATAAGGAATACGTCTCACCATGAGACGTATTCCTTATATAGTGAGGGGTGGGGTTATCGTCCGTCCCGGCCCTTGGCAGGGGGAACGCGCTGTTTTTCCTTACCGGGCCGGAGAGCAGAAAAGATCGCCTTTCGGTTTTGCTCTACTTCCTCATTCGTCGCGCCGCCCTGGGTGATGGTCGCGGTGTGCAGATTGCTTGTGCCGTGGGCGTTCACTCTGCCAAAAGAGCAGCCGTCCAGTGTCGTGTGCAAAAAGCTGATATTCTCCAGGTCACAGTCAACGGTATGGCACGATTTCATCCACGCTTTCTGGAACGATACGTTTTGCAGAGTGCTGTCGTGGAAATGGGTGTGTGCGATGGACGCCTGGAAAAACGTCACATACTGCATGGCGCAGCTATGAAATTCGGAACTGGAAAGGGCTGCCCCGTCAAAGGTGGCCTCTTTGATCCGGCATACGGCAAAGGTGCAGCAGCTGAACCGGGAAAAGTTAAAATCTGTATGATCGGGTATGCAGTAGAACGTCACCCGGTCAAAATAGGTTTCACGGAAAAAGCCCGGAGGAAAACCGTCCTTTGCCGCCCGGTCATATAGCCGCTGGTCAACGATCTTCAGCGGGCGTTCCGCGCTGGGATCAAATATCTTGTAGTGGTACTGTTGGCTGCTGCTCTTGGTATAAGGCTGGGGCAAAAGCTCTTTTTGCGCTTGAAAATCCGTGATGCGCTGCCGGAGCATCGTCCTGTCTCCGTCATAGTCCGGCCAGCCGCCGCATATCGTGTCCATCCCGGTGAGCAGTTCGTCAACCGTATGTTCACTCCGGCCCTGTAAGATGTCGTTGATGGCGCCGATGGCCTTGGCTGTGTTCCCCGGAGGATACTTGTCGGGAGCGCATATAGACAGATAGAAAATGAGACTCCGGCTTATGTCCAGACTGCTGCGTACTGCCTTATAATCGCTTATGGTGTGTTCGCCTCCTTTTCGGAAATACGTCTCACCATGAGACGTATTTTGAAAATGTGTGCCGTATGGAAATGCGTCTCATGGTGAGACGCATTTCCAGCGTGGGGTTTTAGGGGGCGGTGCCCCCTAACAAGGGGCAGTTGTGCTACCAACTGCCATACTTGCAAAATCATTGACGCCGGGGGCGTCAATGATCTGCGCTTCGCGCTTATATGGTCGGTGATGTAAAAGATCGGGACGGGGTACGCCTGCGGGCTTTTCTTCCAGGGGGATTTGTGCGTCTCTGGACGCTGTTCTGTGTCTGTTCTTCCTGGGCGGGCTGCTGGAACAGTTCCGGGCAGCGGCTCTCTATGCCGTCAATGATCTCTTTCGCCGTATTGCTTATGGTGTCCAGGGATGCCTTCAACTCGTCCATTTCCCGGCCCTTGCTCCACCCGGCGACGTATGCGAAAGAATAATCCGACGTGTCGATCCCGAAGTGCTGGCAGACAACATAGGCCACGCTCTCGGCCTCCACCTCCTTGGTGTGCCTGTCCTTTTCCGGGATGGCCTCGGCCCATTCGGATTCATTGTGCAGCTTGGCGTGGGCAAGCTCATGGATGCCAGTCTTTACCGTCTGGACCTCGCTCATGCCGGGGTTGATACGGATGGTCTGGTCATCGTGATAAAAGGCCCCCTTGGAATATTGCTCGGCCTCGTCCCGGAACAGCACCGGGACGGGGGATATTTCGCGGATGGCCTTGAATATGGCGTTGTACCCATCGACGGTTCCCGTCAGTTCGTCCACGCCCAGGCTCGGCAGTTCCGGCCCCTCGGTCTGGCAGATGTCAAAAACATAGGCTACTTTGAAGCTCTGGCGCTTGACCGGGGCAACAACGGTTTTCACGGTGCCGTCCGGGTTGAGCAGCGGCTTTAGGGTCACGGGGTCAAGAACAGGTTGTGCCTCCAGGGTCGTATAGGTGAACGGGGCAAAAATCTGTATGCCGTGTTCGCCCCGCTTGACCGTCCGGCCAAAATCTTTTTTCCAGGCGTTGAAGCCCGCCACGCGGCTTGCCTCCGGGCATTGGTAGAATATGAGCAGGACGTTGCGGAAGCTGTACCGATGGAATTTGGACATGGTTTTCAGATACAGGGCATATTGGTCGCTGTCAAAGACTTGGGCGATGCCCTTTTCCAGCTTGTCCGTCAGCTCCTGGATTCGTTCATCGCTGGGTTTCATCTGTCATGCCCCGGCGTGGGTCGCCGTTTCTTTTTACGCTTTATCTTCCTGCGTGGCTCACCCTTGATTTTGGTCGTAGTCGGGAGAATGACGGGTTTTTCCCCACGAAAACCGATAAGAGCTTCAGCATGGTAAAACTGCTGCTTATACTTCTGTATCTGAGCAGGGGTCAAAGAGCAAAAGCCGGTTTCCGAGAGGCCGCAGATTACAAAGGTGCCGAACATACCGCCATAGCTGCTCCCCACTCTACGATTGAACGGAGTGCCGTTGAATAAACTTTCCTCGTTGCTGATAAAGCCCACGGGCTCCGGGTAAGGGTAGCTGGCGGATATTTTACCCCCGACGATTTTTTGCAGTTCGCTTGTTGTGTCGCTGTCGCTGATCTTGGCCTCATAGGGGGCATATCCGGGTTCAACAACTAATACAGTCAGGTCTTTCCCTCCTTTGGAAAAATGCGTCTCACCGTGAGACGCATTTCTGGATTCTACGCTTGGGCTGAGATTTGCGGATGCTCACATCACGATTTTCGTGCTTGCTGATCAGTGCATATATTCCATACCTGTCCCCGACTTTGGAAAAGGACAAGGATTTGTAGGGCAGCATAGAGAAAAGGCGGTCTGCGTCCTCCGTGGACGCAAGGTGCAAAAACACCGGGGCGAGTTCCACCATATAATGCGTTTTGCCGGGGCTGTTCGGGCTGTCAAGCCGCTTCATTTCCGTCACGATGCGGCGGGCCTCGGCTTCGATCAGTCCGTCATGTAGCGCGGCGATATGCGCGGTGAGATCGCCAGGGGCCAGCCGTTCCCGGTTTGCCCGTTCTGCCCGGAGAAGGTCTTGCAAGGCGTCGGGATCACGGAGCAGATATTCATAGCGCACATATTTCCCGTACTCTGGATCGGGTGTTGGAAAAAAGCGTTGTCCAACGGGGATTTGCCGTTCTCCGCCCTCATAGATAATGTTGATCGTTTCAGCGTCCAGTGCCGTTTCGCTTATATGCTCATAATGCTGTGCGAAGTTCAGTTCGTACAGATTGCCCCGGATTTTGCCGTCCACTCTGCCCGTCACTTCTACGGCATAGGCGAGTATGCGGTCATTCGACTGCTCATAGTAATATCGCCATATCGTGTACGGGCCGATGCCTTTTACGAACACGTCCCGTTCCCGGAAACAGTTAGTTCCCATAGGACGGGAAAACCACAAAAATGTCCTGTCGGCCCGGTTGGGCATATCCGCCGCTTTTGCAAACATTTTCTTGTCCACGTCAAAATCGGTCGGATAAAAGCCCGTGTTCTGCTTCATAATGGCATGGAGAGCTTCAAAGACATCTACATCTTCAAATTTGCTCAGCGGGGGTGCCTTTTTTGCCACTTTCTTCTTTCCGGCTTTCAACTGTTCGCGGACAGATGGCTTTTCTGTCCTGGGAGGCAGGGGGAGGCCCTGGGCTTGAAATTCCGGCAGTTCCTTATATCCAACAGTATCAACATAGTGAGCGGTGTCTTTTCCCTTACGGTGAAGCACTACCACGTCAGAAACGGAAAGGCTGTGGCCTGTAAAGCCCTCTGGACGATTTACATTGAAGCGGTAGAAAATATCATCCAGCGTCATATCCGGGGCAAGGGGCGCGGTGTAGACGGCTTTATAATTGGCCGGGTCAACGGTGCGGCCAGCCGTAAGCAAACAGTCATACGGTTCAAAGCGAAAGTCCCGCGTGGTGTCGTCGTCTTTTAGCTGGTAAATCGTGAAGCTGACCGGGTCTGCGTCTATACCGGGGGAAGTTTTTGTTTTGTCGTTCAATTACCATCCTCCTGTCCTTTAGTTTTTCTAATGGGATCGGTCATCAAAATGATTTGGCTTCTGCCTCGCGTTCCGACGAAAAACTCCGCATGGTGGTACATTCCTTTATAGTAGGCGGCTTGCTCCGGGGTTAAAGAGCAAAGAGTGCCGTCATCCGTCCCACATATAATAAAGGTGCCAAATACAACTCCCTGTTTGCCGTTCACGGCGCGATTAAAGGGCGTATTATGTGTGATCCACTCCTTGTTGTATATGAGAGCGGCTGGCTCCTCAAAAGGATAACAAAGCTGCGGCGGTCCGCCGACGATCTCGCGCATTTCCTGATATACGTTGCCGCCGTCGCTGATCTCTGCCTCATACGGCGCGATCCCAGGCTGCACAACTAATATTTTCAGACAATCAACTCCTTGCTCATAAGATGGGAAAAGCGCCCGCAGGGGGCGCTTTTCCGTTGGGTGTCAGCGGCTGGGGGCCTTGTGAGGGCCTTTGAAGATTTCATCTTTCTTCTGCTGGCGGATCTGGCGCTGGCGGCGCTCCTCCAGGGCGCTGTAAATGCTGTCCTCCACCTCGCGGGGTGTCATTTCCACGTCGGGGAAATACTTGCGGAGCCTGTCCCCGGTCAGCACGATCTTGAGGATTTCCGGGCGCTCCTGCTTACCCTTAAACGGGTCATCCTCGCCCTTGTCAGCGGAGGGGACATTGGGGGATGCCGGAACGGAGGCGGCGGCAGGCCCCATGGCCGGGGTGGGATTGGGGGGCAGCGGCTCCTTACCCGGAGTCGCCGGAGCAGCCGGGGCAGGCTGGGACGGCGCGGCGGTGGTAGCGGCAGGGGCGGCGGGCGCGACAGGTTCCACTTTCTTCGGGGCGATGTCCTTGTTGGCGATGATGTCCCGCATGGCCTGTTCCGTCAGCTTGCCCGTCTTGTCCAGCGCACGCATACGTCCGACCTGTTCAGTGGTGGGCTTGAGGTTGATGTCCATAAGGTCCAGAAGTTTATCCTGACTGGCGGGCCGGAGGAAAGAAATCTCGGAGGCCAGGGAAACGGACAGGGTTCCGTCGTCTACACAGGCGCATACCTCCGGGATGGCCTCGGACAGTCGGATGATACGGTTGAGCTTGGCGACAGTCATGCCCATTTCAGTGGCCAGCACTTCATCGGAGTTGAGATTCGGCCCGGTTTCGCCCTTGCGCCGCCGTCCGGCCTTGTGCTTCATGGCGTCCATCTTCATGCGGAGGGCGCGGGACAGGTCAAAGGACGTGATCTTCTCCCGGTGAATGTTGCTGTCTGCCACAAGGATTTTCGCGTCATCGTCGTCAATGGCCGCGATGATGGTGGGAACGGGATAGTTCAGTTCCGAGGCGACGACATGGCGGCGCTGGCCGGAAATGATCTCCAATTCGCCGTTCTTTCCGGGACGAGCCAGAACAGGCTCCTTGACGCCCAGCAGTTCAATGGACTTCCGCAGTTCCTGATAGTCGTCGCTATTCTTGTCCACGGAGAACGTATTGAACTTGGAGGGCTTCAGATAACCGGGGTGCAGCTTGACGGAGAACGTCTCGCCCTTACCGGGCTGGGGCAGGTCCCTCTTGTCCTTTTCAGAGGGCGGATTCAGACGATCCTCCAGCACCTTGGTGATAGAGGTGCCAGCAGGCCCCATAGCGGCGGGGCCGAGAGGGGCCTCCGGCTGGGCGGGGGCCTTGCCCTCGTTGGGCTTGTCCGGCTCGGTGGGCTTCTTCTCGCCCTGGGCCGGGGCTTTTCCGTCCTTGGCGGTGTCCTTGCCGTCAGCGTCCTTTTTTGCCTCCGAAGTCTTGGCGGCGGGATCAGGCTTCACGGTCCCGGCCTGGGGCTGTGCTTTGCCGTCCGAGGCGGCGGGGGCCTTGCCGTCAGCGGTTTTATCCGGCTGCGCGGATTTCTTCTCGCCCTGGGCCCTGTCATCCTTGGCAGCAGGGCCGGGCTTCGCGGCCCCGGCCTGGGGCTGCACCTTGCCGTCCGGGGCGGCGGGGGCCTTGCCGTCAGCGGCTTTGTCCGGCTGTGCGGGCGCCTTGGGCGCGGCGGTGGCCGGAGCAGGCGTCACACTGGGCACAGGTTTCGGTGCGTCCTTGGGCGGCACTGTGGAAGTCGGGGTTTTCTTTTCGGGTTCGTTGGGCATAAAAATCCTCCTGTATCATAGATTTTATCGCAAAAAATACGTCTCATGGTGAGACGTATTTCCAGCCGTGGATAGGTATTGGCCGCTATGTGCGGCCAGAAAAAATGCGTCTCATAGTGAGACGCATTTCAGCCGAAGTCATGCCGTACAGCGGCAGAATAATACGGGTCTATCGTGACCGGGGCGTTGTAAAGCGCCGTGAGCAGATAGGCCCGTATGTTTTGGATTTTCGTGGTGGTGTTCTGCATGGCGTCCAGGACGTACTCGATATGAGAGCCGTCCAACTGGCTGAAACGGTCTTTTACCGTGTCCAGGTCGATCTCGGAGCCGCCGATGCGGATATAGGGCGCGGTGCTGGCGAGGGTGTCCGTGATAAGCTCCACGAGGCTGTCCACTTCCTCGCGCTGGTAGCGGTGGACGAGCCGGGAATAGTCGATCTGCTCTTTTATCCTCGCCCGCTGGTCGTATCTATCCATCCATCCGCGGGGGCTGGGGGGATGGATAGATGGGTAAGTCTCGCTGGGGTAAGTATGGCTATCGTAGGTTTGATTGATATTATTATAACTCCCGTCTGGTTTTCCGAGGTCTGCACCTGGACTTTTCCCAGGTCTGGAATGGGTGCAATCGTCCCTGTCCGGGGCGGTGAACTGCTTCACATATATAATGGTAGGCTTGCCCTGGCCCTGCTTCACGCGCTCAATGAGGCCGATGCCCCTGGCGGTGTCCAGCTCGGCCAGCAGCTTGAGGGCCTTGTCATAGCCGCAATGTAGATGAACACCCGGCCCTGGTCGTCGTACCACTCGTTCCGCATGGACAGACCCATGCGGTCAAGCATGAGGCCGTACAGCAGCTTCGTGTCGGTGGACAGCCCCCGGAACTCGTCGCCCGTGACCAGGACGCGGGGGATGCGGTAAAAAACAAAGCTGTCGGCTTGAGAGCCATAAAAATAATTAACGTGCATAGCATATCCTTATAATTGTTCATGAAAAAAGGGTTCATCAAAATTGATGAACCCTTGAATATTAATTTGACGATTGTATGAGAATCCTTAGTCTTTATCCGGCGAAGTAATGGTGAATGGTATCATTGTTTGGATGGTGTCATCATCTGGACTTTTAGTATTTCGTACCAACACCTTTATCACATAAGAGCCAAAAGCGTTGCTTGGGAGTTTTATCTCATTAATTGATGTTACTTGTGTGAGATTAAGGAATGGATAGCACGCTTTTGACAGTTTCCCTTCGCTTTTAAGCCGCTTGATGTCAATATCAAACGAAGTTAAATCCGTTCCCACTCTTTTCTGTGGGTCTTCAGCACATTTTGTTAAACGAATAGTAACATGGATACAGTCTTCTCGGCAAATAGGATTATCACTTTTACGTTCTTCCTTATTTGTTCCCAGTATAGTAAAATTCGTTACAATGACAAAATGGCGTATAGCGTACTTATCATCAGAAATCTGTATGGCCGTAATCTCATCAAAAAGATCTTCATAGCTTATTACTTGGTTTAGTTCGTTTTTAACAACATTACCGTAACATCCTACAATGGCATTCACATATTTCATACACATAATATATTACTCCTATGTACGGATTATTCATGTTCTCCTGTTTTGTCAGGAGGCCAGTCTGTTTGCTGGGCCTGTTCATGAAATTCATAAGCATGATTTGCCCTCTGCCTGATGTCCCTATCTTGCTCAGCCCTTATTAGTTGGGCAGTGTTTTTGATCTCATCCAAAGTATTGGTAATCTGTTTAGTCCCTTTTTGAGAAAAAACAAGTGAAAAAGCACCCAATGCTAGTGAGATAAGCCCAGCACCAACGCTTACTACAGTGATGGCCCTTTCAACCGCCACATTATCTGGGGAAAAAATTGAAATCACTGGAAGGCTCAAAATAAAGATAGCAAATAGAACGGCAAAGATATAACAGGTCCAGCCTACAACTACTTTAAGCTTGTCCAACGTATACTCATCCTTATTCCGAATTTTAATATTATCTTTATTGTTTATCGAACACTCACATTCTTCCTAGGATTGGGAAGAACGTGAGTAATAGGAAGACGTACCACAAATTGCTCCAAAAAAATTTAAAGCAATAGTAGGATAACACGAATAGGTAAATCCGTCAATACATCAACCAAAATTTTCATTTATTATTTTGTCAAAGCATGCAACATGCACAATTCTTGCAATTCTTCTTCTATGAATTCATGTCTCATTAGTTGCGCTTTCTTTCACAGTAGACCACATACCTGTATCTGCCCCCGGAGGCGTAGGGGTGGCAGGTGAGCAGCGTCAAAAGCTCCCGGCCCGGTTGGATAAGGATTTCGTCAATATCGTTGGGATTGATGACTTTGATCTCGCTGACCTTATACGTCAATGTCTCCCATAGATTTGTAATGTAAACTTCGTCGCCGGGTTGGAGTACGTCAATATAGCGGAAGTAGGGCGCTCCATACCATCCCCGGTGGGCGGCAATCACGCAATTTGTGTTGTCGCCGCCGATGGGCAAGCTGGTCTGTGACAAATGCACCGCGCCCGCCGCCATATTGTCATAGGTCGCCCCCAGGTAGATGGGTAGCTCAATGTCCATCGCGGGGATATTGATAACGCCGATCACGCCGTCCTCGATGCCGTATGCCGCAAGGTCAAAGGAGGGCTGCTGGTAGGCCCAGGCGTCGGACAGGCCGCTTTGCCCGTTGGCATAGATATTTTCGTTGTACTGCCGCATGGCTTCGTATAGCTCCGGGTATGGCCGGGGGGATGGGGACGGCATGGGCCCGTCCACATATTCAAAGGTCACGTCCGGCCCGGTGCTGGCGGCGTTGCTCATGTCAAAAAACTCGCTCACAGCTATATGGGATTGATAGGTCAGGTGTGCGCCCACAAGCTGCGGCCATAGGACTATGACAAGCCCCGCCAGAAAGACGGCGCAAAAAAGGGCGATAAGCGCCCGTGTCCTGGCGCTGCTTCTCCGGCGCGCCTTAATGTGCTTCATGTTTGCCATACCTCCTGCCATACCGTCTGCGTGGGTGCCGGGTCTGATATATTCTCCATGCGATAACGCCCGCGCCGCCGCTCCCGGCCAGGATTCCAAAGCCCAGGGCAAGGCCCTTTACATACTGCTCCCGCCAGGTGGACGGGGCGGTTGGGGCTTCTTCCTCGGCCTGGATAGTTTCTTCTTGGGCCGGAGTGTATGGAATACGTTTGCCCCGGACAAGCAGCCGATGTGTATTGGCCCCGTATGGGGTACAGGTGATGAGCGTCACAAAATCGCCGCCCGGCACGATGGACAGGGGCGAGGCGTCGTCCGGCTCCACCACAAGGCTTTGATCTACCTCATAGGCCAGCGTCTCGTCCAGCACAGATAAATAAAAGGTGTCGCCCTGCTTCAGCTGCTCCAGGTCGGTAAACATTCTCTGGCTGGCAAGGCCGGAGTGGGCGGCAATCACGGCATGGGTGCTTTCGCCGCCCACGGGCAGGGACGAGCCGGGCAGATGGCCCGCGCCGTGTTCCAAAGTTTCAGCTTCTACGCCGTGGTATATTGGCAGGGTGATCCCGATGGCCGGGATATGGATATAGCCCATGATCCCGTCCCCGTTCACATTCATATAGCTGTCATATCCGGGCGGTATGCGATTAAGTACGGCTATGGCGTCCGGGCCGTCCAGAGGGACGGCCCGGATGGTGCTGTTGTAGTCTGCCGCCGCCTGCCTCGCGCTGTCCAGGGTGGTGTCGTCCATGCTGGACACGTTGGCGGTATAGGCGGCTATGGCGGTGGATTGGTATGCTTCAGCACAATAGTTGCTCACCAGGGGATAAAGGGTCAGGCCCAGCGCGCCGATGAACACGAGGACGCACAGGGCCAGCCGGAGTCGCCTCATCTATGGCCGTTCTTGCGGCGCACGATAAAGAAGATCACGGCGGCGGCCCCGGCCATTACCACGATGCCGATTGTGGTATAGATCCAGGTGCCGTTGGAGCCGGTCTGCGGCAGGTCAAAGCCCTTGGTGTTTACGACGGTCAGCTGGGCCACGGCATTTACAGAGTCGCCGTCCGCTGTCATTTCCGCCGCGTTGCCGTTGACGGTGGCGCTGGCGGTGAGCAGGGACTTGTGGCACACGTCACAGGTGCCGCCCTCGGCGGTGGTGATGACCACCTTGACTGCCTCTTTGAGTAGCGTGTAGCCTTTGTCGCTGGCGGTTTCGGTCCAGGAATAGGCGTCGTCCTCCACGCCCTTGACGATGACGTGCTTGTTGACCGGGGCGAACACGGTGGCGTCTGCCTCGTTCTCGGTATGCCCGGTCACATAGTAGGTGCTGTCCACAAGGGCCGCCTGGACAAAGTAGCCGTCCGTGTCGTTGTGCAGGATAAACTTCACATTGTCGAAGTTGCCTGCTCCGTCGGAAAACTCTTTCGTCAGGTCAATGCCGTACACATAGACGTGGCAATCGTCCTGGAGGGTGTCAAAGTATTCGGTGTTGGTGCGCTTCCAGGTGAGGGTCACGTCGTTGGGGTTGGCCCCGTCGCCGTAGACCACCGAGGCGTCGCTGTGGACGGTGGCGGCATAGGTGATACGCAAGGTACACCCGGAATAGCCGCGCTGGACGCCGGACATACCATATACATTTTCGCTGGTATTGATCTCCGCAAGGCCGGTGTCGGACATGGAAATGGTCATGGTGCTGCCGCCGCCCTCGGCGTCAGCGTAGGCCACGTTGAACTTGCCGTCGGCCTCCGTCCAGGTGGCCAGCTTCTCCGCACAGTTGGCGTCCCGGAAAAACTCGATCACCACGTCGCCCCGGTTATAGGCGATGCCCTTGCTCAAATTGTCCACGAAAGTATAGGTAGTAAGCTGAGAGGCGGTGCTGGTGATGGTGGGCAGGGTGGAAATGATCTGATAGTCCATCACGTCGCCGTCCGAGCCGGAGGCAGTGTGGGCGTAGCCGTCCGCGATATTGTCCGTGGAGCCATTGTGTTTCCCGGTGCTGCTCTGGGCCTCCCGGACAGTCTTTTCGAGGGTAGGGCTGCCCGTGTTGTTCTTGGGGTACAGGGTGACGGAGTACATCCACGCGGAGCCGTCAATGGTGGTCATGGGGAGAGAAACGAGGAACGGGTCGGTGGTGCAGGTTACGTTCTCCGGGACGGAAGTTTCCACGACAAGGTACAAGCCCAAAGGCAGGCCGGAGGCGCTGGTGTGGCCGTAGTTGTCCGTTTCGGGCAGGGCCACGCCGCCGTGGGCGGTGATATAGCCCTCCAGCGCGTTTTTGGTCGTAGTGGCGTTGCTGGACAGGCTCTTTTCCAGCGCCGTAATAAGGGTGTCGCTGGCGAAATAGTACACGTCCTGGTCGTTATGGTGGGCGTTGTCGTAGGTCAGGCCCAGGGCGGTAAGCAGTTCGGTCGTCTCGCCGCCCATGGGCATACCGTACAGCACCATATTGGTGCGGGTGTCGCCGGAGGTGCTGGTGTAGGTGCAGATGTCCGCGATCCGCAGATAAGTGAACACGACGCCCTGGATGGCATAGCCGCTGCCGAGGGCGTTGATCACGCCGTCGTCATAGACGCCGGAGGAAACGTAAGCGGAGGCGTCCCACACTTTATCGGCGGCGGCGCGGGTCAGGTCGTACTTGTAAATGTCCATGCTCCCGGACTGGTTGGTGTCGATGGTGGCGTCGGCGGCGTAGCTGGTCACGGTCATGGACAGGGCCAGCGCCAGGACGATAACGAGGCAGACAAGGGTTTTCAGATACTTCATTCGTGCTTTCTCCTTTTATTGTTGTAGGTATAGAAAATGCCCGCTGCCCCGGCCAGCCCCACAAGGGCGGTGCCAAAGGTAACGAGCTTCACAAGGCCGGATGCGCCGGTCTGCGGGAGGGTGGTCGTGCGGGTGTCGGTGACAGTAAAGGTGACTTCATAGAGCGGTCCGGCCTCGCCCTCGGCGGGCAGACCGCCCGTATATACCGGGTCTTTCAGTAGAGACAGACCCTCCGGGGCCTTGATTTCCGTCAAGCGGTATTGGACTTTGCCGTTTGCCACAAGGCCGTCGTAAAGCACCGTTCCATCTTCCCCGGTGGTAAGCTGGCCGTTTTCAAGGCCCAGGGTGGTGCAGCCGCCGATGGTGGGCGTGGCTCCGTCCCGGAACGTGACGGGATTCCATGTGCCGCCGTCCTCGGACCATTCCAGCAGATACACCGCGCCGGAGAGATCCTGTCCCTGGAGGTTCACCTTATGGACGGAAATAGAGCCGACGCAATAGATGTTTTCCCTCGTCAGGGTTATGGTCTGGCCGTCCTCGGTGATGGCGAAGTCAAAAACCGTCTCGTCCAGCTGGTAGCCGTCCGGGGCCTTTGTCTCCTTGGCGGTGTAGGCTCCATAGGGCAGTTCCTCCACGGTCGCGGTGCCATCCTCCCCGGTGGTGGCCTCGGTCACGGTGGCCCCGGTTTCGTCCATGACGGAGAACACGGCTCCGGCGAGGGGCGTCTGGGTGAGGGCGTCCTGCTTGACGATAAGCAGCTTGCCCTTGATGATCCGCTCCTTTACAGTGATGGCCGTGTCATTGGCGGCAAGCTCCACGGTTCCCGGCTCGGCCCCGATGGGATAAGAGTTGGGGTCTACGGTGTAGCCCGTGGGGGCGCTGATCTCCTGAAGCGTCCAGCCTGAGCCGCAAGGGTAGTAGTCGGTGGTGAAGTGGCCGCTGCTGTCCGTGGTATAGGTGTCCTGGAGTGCGCCGTCCTTGTAAACGCCGTACTGTGCGCCCTCCAGCGTCACATCGCTGCTCCGGCGCACATTGGCCTCCGCGTCCACCTTGGTCACGGCCACGCGCCACTGCTTCAGCTTATTTTCAAAGTGGACTTCAGCGGTTTTGTCGTATTCCACGGTGACGGTCTGAGAGGGATTGTCGCACACATAGCTCTCCGGGACGGTTTCGGTCACAGTGTACTGGCCGGGAACAAGGCCGGGGACGGTGATAGTGCCGTCCGAGCCACTGGTGACGGTCTGATTCACCGAGCCGCCTTTGACGGTGAACTGGATGCCGCTCACCTTGCCGTCGTCTGCGGTCTTGATGATCTTCACGCTCCCGGTCTTGCGGGTATTATGAAAGTTGACGGTTGCGGTTTCACCGTTTCTGACGGTGACAGACTGAGAGGCCCTATCTGCGGTATATCCGGCGGGCACGGTTTCAGTCACGGTGTAACTTCCAGGGGTGAGGCCGGGGATGGTAATGGTGCCGTCCGAGCCGCTGGTAACGGTCTGATTCACCGAACCGCCTTTGACTGTGAATGTGATACCGCTTACTTTCCCGTCATCCGAAGTTTTAACGATTTTCACATTCCCCTTGGGAGTGGGAGTCGGTGCGGGTGTAGGCGTGGGGCCGCCCGTAGTATAAACGCCGAAGTAACCGGGAGTGCCGCCCACGGCCTCGATGCCGATGATCGTCTCTTGCAAATCCTTTGCCGCGTATGCTGTGATCTGCGAACTGGCAGAGACGGCGCTTTTACGCTCCAGATTTATGGTTGCGCCGCTTACGGCCACGGAGGATGTCAGTGTCAGCTTGTTCCCGGAAACGCTCACCTTTACATTGCCGTCTGTGGACGTGACATTGTAATTGCCCAGGACGCCGTTGCTGTCCGTTAGGGTAACGGTGTATTTCCCACCGCTATAAGACATTTCCTGCTGAGGAGGCGGAGCCGCCAGGGGATTGGCGAAGCTGGGCAGGGTATTGTAGGACTGCATAGCGGCGACAATCTGATCATAGACTGTTTTGACTTCACTATTAGCCCCGCCGCTGCATACAGAATTGATTACTTTGCTGTCTGACAGGGAGTAGGGCGAGGATGTGCTTCTTACACCCACAACAAACTCCCAAATGACCATCTGTGTGGCGGTGTACTGGCTGCCATAGCTGCCGGACAGGTTGGAGGCATTTCCCTCGGCCCCGCACAAGATTGCCAGCTTGATGGCGTCCCGCTTGGCAGAGGAAAAGCCGTTCCAAATCGTTGCGGCGTTGGTGGTCACGGTGTTGCCGCCGACAAGATACTTACCCGGCTCCAGGCAGTAGGCCGGTTCCTCGTTGGCATATATGATATGCCTGGAACTGCCGTTGCCGCCGACCCAGCGCCCATCGTAATAAAAAGAGCTTACATACTTGATAACGCTGCCGGATGAATTATAGCAGCCTCTTACCGCGATAGTCGCGGTGCCTGCGGCTATGGACATCATCGACGGACTTCCCTCCGGGGGATTATTCGGCCCCTCGAAAATACCCTCGCCCCACGGTTCTTCAAAATACGGCTCGTTTTCGGTGGGGGGATCGACTTCCGGGGAAGTTCCGGGCGAGTCCTGCGGGGCCTCAGTAGGAGCAGCCGTGGGCTCTGCTGTGGGTGCGGTGGCAGGCGTGGCCGTGGGCGCGGCGGTTTCTTCCGGGGTGGGTGTCGCTGTCTCCGGCGCGGGCGTGGCCGACCTGGTCGTCTCGTCCTCCGGCTCCCCGCTGGGCGGGGCGTCGTCCGCGAAGGCTCCCACGGCGCACAGGCTCAATGCCAGGATCACGGCAAGCGCCAGAGACAGGATGCGCGTCATAGATTTCAAATGTTATCCTCCTTGTTTTTTAGATTTGTACGCCGGGATAAAGGAAAGAAAAGGTCTATCACCTCCCTCCGGGTTGGATTTGT
>CANQRM010000027.1 GCA_947626265.1 uncultured Oscillospiraceae bacterium | reverse complement strand
TCTTGGATTTCCGGGTATCCGTACATAAACGGATCGGTAGTAAAGCAAAGCTGAACAGACTGTATCTTATCTTTCAACTTTGGTATCTCTTTATCGAGCAGTTCAAGCGTGTTGGATACAAGAAACGGGCGGCACCACTCTTCATATGTCTTGACCTGACCGAATCGCTTCTTAAGCAAAAAGGCATAGCACGGATATTTGCAGCCGTGCGAACAGCCGAGTACGTGATTCATTGTATAATCTCCGTACTCGACACCAGTCTGATAGAGCATACTCTTTCTTTCTATGTATCCTGCCACTTTCATTATCTCACCCACTTTACTGATACGGTCTTGCCGTGACCTTCTGTCATAAAGGTCGACGGCTTACCTTTTTCCGTTAAGCTCGGACTTCGCATAACTTCAAGCCGCTTGTCCTTCTCCAACTTCTTCAAGACTTTAGCAATATCTCCGGTTTTGCATATCGCGCCGTATTTTACGAAGAATACCGCCTGCGCTTCCGTGAGAGATGTCCAGCCGTAACATTGAGAAAAATGTTCGATGACATACTCGGTTATTTTTGATTCATCGATAATCTGATTGTTAAAGGTCTCCTGGAACAACGTCAGCTGTCCGCTGTTTTGGATGTTCTTTAATAGCTCCCAACGATTGCAAATATTGTCGGCCATCAAAACGCAACCATCTGGATGGTTTGTGGCATGAATCATACGATATTTGGGATGTTGATTCTGCTGGATGCGGATTGGCATATTCAGAACGTATTTATAGCTCTCGCTCAAACGCTGGCAATACTGCTCCGAGAAATATTCCTCAGCCTTATAACCATCAATCTCACCACTTTTGTACCGTGCGATGATATCCTTCCAGTAATCGCCCCCGGCAATGCGATTCAAGGCTTCTATTGATTTATCTGTAGCATCTAAAATAGTAGGATCATACTCAACGAGGTCATCAAAAAAGCCACTATCATCAATCTTGAACTTCGTTCCCATAGCGTTACAGGCTTCTCGTATAAAGCCGAACGAGTTCATGTTAATAAGCAGTTCAATGGTGTTAAACTGTCCATTTGCAAAAGCATCAAATTTTGTGCAGTCGAGAGCCTTTATTCCATACGGGTCTATGTACAAAAATACATTACACCCGGTTTTGGACTTCAAAAGGGCATCGATGGTATCCTCATATGCTCCAGAGACAATTTTTATCCCTTTATAGGCACTCAAATTCGTCTCCAAATCAGAGGCGTAGTTTAAATCTATAAATGCGGCTCCAATCCGTGCATTCCCATCTATCTTTGTAGAAGCAAGACTCTGCCGAAAAATATCAAGTGCAATAAGAGGCGAACCCGGATTGCCATCGTCAAATTTGCCCTTGCCCGCAAAGCAATCCACATATGCTAAAGGTTTGCGAGTATACAGAATCTTAGCCACATAGGGCTTCAAGTAACATCCGAGCAACTCGTCTTTTACCTTAGACCACGGTTTCTTTTCTACGAAAAAGTCATCATTCTTTTTTGCCATGTGTGTTCACCTCTTCTTACTAAAGCCTAAAATGGAAAATTATCTGTATCAAAGGGAAGGTCTTCATCTTCCTGCACATCTTGTGAGGACTGAACTTCCGTATAAGGCTTCAGCAGTTTTTCTTTAAACAACATTGTCGGCTGACCACAGTACTCACAATATCTGGCGTTACCGACATTCCTGTGGGTTATGTATTCATCTTGGTCATGGTCATAGTGCCCCTCGCATTCGTTATATGCCGAAAAGCCGCAAATTCGGCAGTAAATCGCATCTTCCGAGTATTCTTCATTGCCACATCTGGGGCAACTCACGAATCTTAAATTGCTGTCAGTCTCATAACCATCTCTATAAATCATTTGCCACCAACACCTCCAGCCGACTTCTTTCTATGTCATCTGTCTCTTTCAAAAAGGACAATACGGTTTCTTTTTCAGATTTTATGACTTCCGCTGCCATTGCAGTATCGGTCACAATATATACATCATCATTATCATCAGCAAATGCGTGAGAGTAAAGGATTGCTGAGTGTAACTCCATTGATACCCCGGAACGCACGCCCCGCATCATAAATTTCGTAAATTCCCAATAGTCGTAATCTACCCAGTTCTCATTGAAGAGTAGCCCTCTGTATGTAATAAGCCGTTTATATCGCTTTTCAAAAGCCGGATACCATGTATTTGCACTTGTTTCCCATCCATTCTCCTTTGAAAAGCAGTCCTCTATGCGGTCTGCCTCGTTTATTAGAGGAGTGCCGCATATCCGGCAATGTGCCGCATCGCTTGAAAATTCATGGTTCAAGCACACCGGGCAGACCGTAATCTTCGTATACTGCAAGCCGTTGACAGCCAGCGCATCCGAATATGGATATCCGAAGTGCTTTGTCCCCGGAATCTTCGTGAATTCGCTTCGAGCCTTCATTCTCTCGAACATATTGTTATACATCTCGGAGCGTTCGATGACCGAACCGCAATAGGAACAGTACTGCGCCTTCGGGTCATCAATGTATGAATAGCATTCCGGGCACTTGCGAAATACGGATACATACTTAGCCTTCCACGGTATTCCCCATGTCCGATAAATACTTCTGTAAATTGCCTCATCCGTTTCAGTAATAAGAAATTTGTAAAAATTCCTTATTACCTGCTTGTCATACTCGCCATTCGGCAAATAGTCATTTTCAAATACTCGCTTATATTTTTTCTCTGCAGCCTTATCCGAAACACCAAAGAGAAGAGCTATCTCATCGACGGTAATCCCCTTAAAATATTTCAAAATGGCTGTCGGCATCAGGAATTCCGCCGCAAAGTAATGCGCCTCGACTTCCAGGACGCCATATTGCTTGGATGTCATTCCGCCTCGGTTCAATGCCGTTTCGCTGAATTCGACAAGGTGTCCGAGGATGATATGACCTATCTCATGCATGATCGTCCATGAAATTCGGTCAGGGCTGTTGACCGTGACATCATCATAAACGATGTAATACATTCCTGTTCCTCGCATCCTTATGGTTCGACCTTCCGCCTGCAGTTGACGCAGATGAAAAGGGTCTTCTGATTTCAGCACTTTCTTTGCCTCCGACCACGGAAGGCATACAACATAATCCTTCAGTTCATCGAGGACGTCGTAAGGAGAAATCGGAAACCTGGTATAGCCGCATTCGAGCAGGAACTTATATGCTGTCTGTGTCACATAATCAAATCGCGGCTTGTCAGGAATCTTTTTCTCTCTTGGCATACTCAATAAACATCTCCACTTGCTTGTATAGGTCATCCAAATCTTCGTCTTTCAAGTCTGCATTTCTTGAAAGACCATCCGCTATCTTTTCGACTGTTTCCTGTTGCTTTTTGCTTTTAAGTCCCGGAAATGCCCGCTGGGTAGCAGACATATCATCGCCCGGTGCATATCCGGCAACCTTAAGCAAATCCTCCTGCGGAACATTCAGAGCATCAGCTAAGGCGCACAAAACCTTAAGTGAAGGCATTTTCCTTTCATTCGTCTCTATGCGCTGAACTTCTGTATGGCTGATGCCCGTCTTAGTTGCAAGCAAGTTTCGGCTCATGCCTAATTCGGTTCTCTTTGTTTTTATGAATTCGCCCAGTGTCATAATTCAACCTCCACTCATTGACTATACCTATTATACCATATATTGAACCTAAAAGCAAGAGGGTTCATAAAAAAATTACACCTAAAAGTGCGAAAACCTATTGACCTTTCAATATAAAAGCTGTATAATAAGTTTGAACTTATAGGTTCAGCCTCTTGTTGCCGCCTGAACTTCGCTGGCGGTTTATTTTTCGCCATTGATTGAACCTATAAGTTCATATCACATTTTACAGATGAACGCAAGAGTTATTTTTGAAGGAGGTGGTGCCTATGAGATTGGAAGAAAGGAGGGGCAGAACGTATGGAAGTTCGCGCAAAGGACGGCAAAGGCTCTCTCTTGTTTGAGTGGGACCCCGAAACGCAGACCGTAGACCTGATCCGCAAGGATATGTACTACAAAGTCCATCTCGACAAGCATTCGTACTGTGTCAGGGAAGAACGCTCCAAGTACGAATGCAAGAAACAAAATCCTGCAAAACAACTGAATAACTAAAGTCACTGAATCCTCAGAGCTGCTTGATGGCCAGAAGGATGCTGTAGTTCTCTACGGCATCGTTCCGGCCATTTTTGCGTTTTAGCTCTGCAGGATGGCGCAAATCGGCTCTGAGGATTTCAAATTTTGAAAATCTAAGGAGTCAAGGTATGAAGTACAAAAAAACGCCGCAGGCAAAAAGAGAAACCTACAAGCTGTTCGATGATGACGGCAACTTCGTCACCGAATACAAGCCCGGAGAGAATGGGGTTACGGAAGTGGACATCCTCAACCTCCACAAGGTGGACGACCATGAAGTGTACATCAACGCGAAAGAGAACAGGCTGCCGGAGTGGTACCAGCCTGTCTATGACGAATGGAAGAAAAAAATCATCTCTGATTTTAAGGAGCAGCACGGCAGGGAGCCTTTTACGGACGAGCTGCCCGGCAGGCACCGTGTCCTGGAGTCTTTGGACGGACAGGCTGATTCTGATGGAGACGAGCTTGGGGACAGCAGCCGCTTGGAGGAGAACCTTGCCGTATATGACGGAGAAGATGTCCCGGATACCATTGACCGCCTGCGGGAAATCGTCGCGGCGATGCCGGAGCAGTGGCAGAAAGTGTATCGGCTCGTACTTATCGAAGGTCGGTCAAAAGCGGAAGCCGGAAGGATTATCGGTATCAGCGATGTCCGTGTCGGACAGCTTGTGCGGAAAATCAACGCCGCCATCGCGGAGGACGAAGTCCTGAAAAAGTTTTTTGGATAGGACTTCGGATTTGCCGATTTCCGTTTGCCTATAGGGGTGTAAGGGAAAACGATACAGCCCTTGCGGAAAGGCAGGTAACTGAGATGGCACTTAAACACCGGATACGCATCAATGTCACGGATGAAAAATCCAGGACAAGAGTCCTCGAAGGCGCTGACCGAAGGCTGCCGATGAGACTGCTCCGACTTCTTTTCGGAGATTTCACAACGGTATATCTTCTGTCTCCCGGACAGAGCGTCGAGTCGGTGGAGGTTCACGAAGTCAAGGAAGGAGGCAAAGGGTAATGGGCAAAATGAGCGAACTGGCGGCGGAGCTTGCCGAACTGAAGCACTGCGGGGAAATCCTCATCGGTATCTCCGAGACGCTGACGGAGATGTTCTCCTCGGCGGATTCCGAGCCGGAGAAAGCGGAAAAGAAGCCCGCGGGGAAAGCGGCGGCAAAGCCGAAGCCGGAAGAAAAGCCGCTGACGCTGGAGGAAGTGCGGGCGGTGCTGGCGGAGAAGTCCCGCGCCGGACACACGGCGGAGGTAAAGGGACTGCTCACAAAGCATGGCGCGGACAAGCTGTCGGACATCGATCCGGCGGAGTACTATGCGCTCCTTGCGGAAGCGGAGGTGCTGTGATGGGAAAACACGCATTGCTTTCCGCTTCCAGCGCACATCGCTGGCTGAACTGCCCGCCGTCGGCCCAATTTTGCGCCGACCTGGAGGACAAGGGCAGCGAGTACGCGCAGGAAGGGACGGACGCGCACAGCCTGTGCGAACACAAGCTGAAACTGGCGCTGGGTATGGAAACCACAGACCCGACCGAAAACCTCTCCTTCTACAATGAGGAAATGGAACAGTGCGCCAATGATTACGCCGCATATGTGATGGAGCTTGTGGCGGAGGCAAGGAAAACCTGCAAAGACCCGGTGGTTCTTATCGAACAGCGGCTGGACTTCTCCCGCTTTGTGCCGGACGGCTTCGGCACGGGCGACTGCGTGATTATCGCGGACGGGACGCTGTACATCGTGGACTACAAGCACGGCAAGGGCGTGGAGGTGTCCGCCGATGCGAATCCCCAGATGATGCTCTACGCACTCGGTGCGCTGGAGTTATTTGACGGCATCTATGACATCGACACCGTCCGCATGGCGATTTTCCAGCCGCGCCGGGAAAACATCAGCGTGTTCACGATGTCAAAATCCGACCTTTACAAATGGGCGGAGGAGACGCTTTCCCCAACCGCGAAGCTGGCCTATGAGGGCGGCGGGGAGTTTGCCTGCGGTGACTGGTGCCGGTTCTGCAAGGCGAAGGCAAACTGCCGGAAACGGGCGGAGTACAACTTGGAGCTTGCGAGGTACGATTTCGAGACGCCCGCCACGCTGGAGGACGCGGAGATTGCCGCCATCCTCGCAAAAGCGGACGAGCTTTCCGCCTGGGCGGCGGACGTGAAGGAATACGCGCTCCAGCAGGCGCTCTCCGGCGTGGAATATGACGGCTGGAAAGTGGTGGAAGGCCGCTCCAACCGGAAGTACACGGACGAGGGCGCAGCGGCGGACGCGGTTACCGCCGCAGGATACGATCCATACGAAAAGAAGGTGCTGGGCATTACCGCGATGGAGAAAATGCTCGGCAAGAAGAAGTTCGCGGAACTTCTCGGCGGCCTTGTGGAGAAGCCGCAGGGCAAGCCGGTTCTGGTTCCGCTCACGGACAAACGCCCGCCGATGAACACGGCGGCTGAAGATTTCAAAGAAAATTAAGGAGGACAATACCATGTCAAAGAAAGTGAACAATCCCATGAAGGTCATCACCGGCCCCAACACCAGATGGAGCTACTGCAACGTCTGGCAGGCCAAGTCCATCAACGGCGGCGCTCCGAAGTACAGCGTCAGCCTGATTATCCCGAAGTCGGACACGGCGACCATCGCCAAGATCAAGGCGGCGATTGAAGCGGCTTACCGCGAGGGCGAGGCGAAGCTGAAGGGCAACGGCAAGACCGTTCCCGCTCTCTCCGTCCTGAAAACCCCGCTGCGTGACGGCGACCTGGAACGCCCGGACGATGAAGCCTATGCCAATGCGTACTTCGTCAACGCCAACAGCTCCACGGCTCCCGGCATCGTGTACGCCGACCGCCAGCCCATCATCGACACCTCGGAGGTGTACAGCGGCGTATACGGCAGGGCGAGCATCAACTTCTACGCCTTTAACAGCAACGGAAACAAGGGCATCGCCTGCGGGCTGAACAACCTCCAGAAAATCCGCGACGGCGAGCCGCTGGGCGGCAAGTCTCGCGCCGAGGACGATTTTGCGGACGAGGACGAAGAGGATTTTCTTTCGTAAGCGGCTAACATAATGGTGATTGGCGGCGGGAGCGTGACCGAATCAAGGCATATCTCCCGCCGCTTTTCCGATTTAGAAGAGGTGATGGCATGGAAAAAATCAATACGCTCTCGCTGGACTTGGAAACCTACAGCGATGTGGATTTGAACAAGTGCGGCGTATATAAATACGCGGAGTCCCCCGCCTTTGAGATACTGCTGTTCGGCGTGTCCGTGAACGGCGGAGAGGTTGAGGTATATGACTTGGCACGAGGCGATAAGGTGCCGATGGAAATCATCGAAGCCCTGACGGATGATACAGTCACGAAATGGGCGTACAACGCGGCGTTCGAGAGAGTCTGTCTTTCGTCATGGATGAGACGGAATTATCCCGCGCATTTTTACAGCTACAGCATCAACGAGGACACGGTCGGGGATTACCTTGACCCATCGGCGTGGAAATGCTCCATGATATGGGCGGCGTACATGGGGCTGCCCTTGTCCCTCGCGGACGTGGGCGCGGCGCTGGGGCTGGAAAAGCAGAAACTGACGGAGGGCAAAGAACTGATCCGCTATTTCTGCGTACCCTGCAAGCCCACCAAAGCAAACGGCGGCAGGACAAGGAACCTGCCGGAACATGATATGGAGAAATGGGAAACCTTCAAGGCATACAACAAGCGGGACGTGGAGGTGGAGATGCAGATACAGAGCCGCCTCTCAAAGTTCCCTGTCCCCGACCTTGTGTGGGAGGAATACCACCTCGACCAGGAGATAAATGACAGGGGCATTGCGCTGGATATGGAAGTCGTGGAGAACGCCATAGCCTTTGACGAGAAGTCAAAAGCGGCGCTTGCGGGGAAAATGAAGGAATTGACGGAACTGGAGAACCCCAACTCCGTCCAGCAGATGAAACGGTGGCTTGCGGAAAACGGCATGGAGGTGGATTCCCTCGGAAAGAAGGAAGTGAAGGAGCTGCTAAAGACCGCTCCCCCGAAACTGGCGGATGCGCTGACGCTCCGCCAGCAGCTTGCGAAGTCATCGGTCAAGAAGTACCAGGCAATGAAGAACGCCGCCTGTGAGGATAACCGTGCAAGGGGTATGTTCCAGTTTTACGGAGCCAACAGGACGGGGCGGTTTGCCGGACGCATGATCCAGCTTCAGAATTTACCCCAGAACCATATGCCGGATTTGGAACAGGCGCGGGAACTGGTCAAAGCCAGGGACTACGACACTATGGAAATGCTTTATGACGACATTCCCGACACGCTCTCCCAGCTTATCCGCACGGCGTTCGTGCCGAGGAAGGGCATGAAATTCATCGTGGCGGACTTTTCAGCGATTGAAGCACGAGTGATTGCGTGGCTTGCCGGGGAGCGGTGGCGGCTGAAAGTGTTCGAGGACGGCGGGGATATCTACTGCGCGTCCGCATCGCAGATGTTCCATGTCCCGGTCGAGAAGCACGGCGTGAACGGCCACCTGCGGCAGAAAGGCAAGATTGCTGAATTGGCGCTCGGCTACGGCGGCTCGGTAGGCGCTCTGAAATCTATGGGCGCTCTGGAGATGGGGCTTTCCGAGGAGGAGCTTCAGCCGTTGGTGTCGGCTTGGCGGGAGTCCAATCCGCATATCACCACGCTCTGGTGGGACGTGGACGGCGCGGTGAAGGAATGCGTCAAGAAGAGAATCCCAACAGAGACACACGGCATCCGTTTCACCTACCAGAGCGGTATGATGTTCATCATGCTCCCCTCCGGCAGGCGGCTTTCCTATGTGAAGCCGCGCATCGGATTGAATCAGTTTGGCGGGGAATCCGTGACCTACATGGGCGTAGGCGGCACAAAGAAATGGGAACGGCTGGAAAGCTACGGTCCCAAGTTCGTGGAGAACATCGTCCAGGCGATCAGCAGGGATATCCTCTGCTACGCCATGCGGACGCTTTCCCACTGCTTCATCTGCGGACACGTCCATGACGAGCTTATCATTGAGTGCAGCAAGGGCGTTTCGCTGGATGCGGTCTGTGAGCAGATGGGCAGGACGCCGCCGTGGGCGGATGGCTTGAAGCTCCGTGCGGACGGGTATGAATGTGATTTTTACAAAAAGGACTGAAACTTGAAGAGGGCTGAAACCAGTCCTCTTTTTTTGAAAAAATGTCGTGGAGGACTTCGGATTCCCCTGTTTCCGTTTGCCTATAGCCGTAGGAGACACAGAAAGTCTCACTTTAACAGAAAGGTTGGTATTTCTATGAAAGAATTGATACCAAAAGACGAGTACGGCGTTTTTGCCGATGCTCACGATACGGCAAGGGTGGACAGCAGGTTTGTGGCGGACGCTTTTGAGAAACGGCATGACCATGTTTTGCGCGATATTGCCAAAATCACTGACCCCAAATCTGGGTTGAGTGAGGAATTCAGACGGCGCAATTTTGCGCAGTCCGCCTACAAGGACGCAAGCGGCAGGAAGAACACCTGCTACCTGATGACGCGGGATGGCTTCACTATGCTTGTCATGGGCTACACCGGCGCGAAAGCGATGCGGTTCAAGGAATTGTATATCAAACGATTCAATGAAATGGAGCAGTTCATCAAGACGCTGGTGTCCGCAAGGCAGGAGTTTCCGCTGCTGACCGAAAACATCAAGCTGCTCCACGAGAATCCAAAGCCCTACCACTTCAGCAACGAGTGCGATATGCTGAACCGCATCGTCCTCGGAATGACGGCGAAGCAGTTCCGGCTTGCCAACGGCATCGAAAAGGGCAAAAGCATACGCCCATACCTGACGAAGGAACAGATCGATATGCTGGAGACCCTGCAGAAGGTGGACGTGGGGCTGCTTGTGGCGTTCCCCGATTATGAGGAGCGCAAGCGCCACCTTGAGTGGTACAAGGCGAAAATGGAGGAGGGAAAGTAATGACGATTGAGAGGTTCAACAGTGAGGGCTATTTTGACCCGACCACTTACGAAGCCCTGACAAAGATTGAAAAAGAGGAACGGGCGGCAAGGAAAGCGGCCGCCTACCGTCCGCTGGTGTACATCTGCTCCCCGTACTCCGGGGACATCGAGAGGAACACCTACCAGGCGCGGGCATACAGCCGCTTTGCCGTGGCGAAGCACTGCATCCCCATTGCGCCGCACCTGCTTTTTCCGCAGTTTGTGGACGAGGACACGGAGCGGGAGCTTGCCCTGTTCATGGGCATCGTCCTGCTGGGCAAGTGTGATGAGGTGTGGGTATTTGGCGGTACCATATCGGAGGGGATGGCGGCGGAGATTGCGAGGGCGAAAAAGCAGCGCAAGAAAATCCGCTATTTCACGGAAGGACTGGAGGAGGTTACGGAATGAGACTGACACTTTACAGGGCGAACTGCCGGGGAAACGCCAAGAACTGCATCTACCCCAAAAAATGCGTGGTCAGCGGCGAGGAGGACTTTCTGGCGGTCATGGCTTTCGACCATGTGTGCGGGAAATTTAAGGGCGGCTACCGAAACGTGGATAATTTCGAGGAATCGGACTGCGATGTGTTCGACTGCGACAACGACCACTCAGACAATCCCGAAGATTGGGTGCGGCCGGAAGACTTGGAAAAGGAATTGTCCGACGTCAGCTATATCGCCGTGCCGAGCCGCAACAACATGAAGCCGAAGGACGGGAAGTCCGCAAGACCGAGGTTCCATGTGTATTTCCCGCATGAGCCGATCACCGGCGCGGCTGAGTGCGCGGCGCTGAAAAAGGCGGTGCGGGAGAAATTCCCGTTCTTTGACGGCAAGGCACTGGATGCGGCGAGGTTCATCTTCGGCCATCCCACGGAGGATGTCATCTGGCACGAGGGCGAGGTGACGGTCGAGTGCATCCTGAAGCCGCAGGGGAAATCGATCCCGCAGGGGCAGAGGAATTCCACCATGTCCCATTTCGCCGGTCGGGTGGCGAAACGATACGGCGCAACGGAAAAGGCGCACGGGATTTTCCTGGAGGAGGCGGCGAAGTGCAGTCCCCCGCTCGATGATGAGGAACTGGACACCATCTGGCAGAGCGCCTGCAGATTCGCAAGGAAGGTGCAGAATCAGGACGGGTATGTGCCGCCGGAGGAATACGAGTTTCCGGGCGAGTCCTTAAAGCCCGCCGACTACTCCGACATCGGACAGGCAAAGGTGCTGGCGCGGGAGTATGGGAATGAACTGAAATACACGGCCGCTACGGACTACCTCCGTTTCGGCGGACAGTACTGGATTGAGTCAAGGCAGCAGTCCGTGGGCGCGATGGAGGAATTCCTCGACCTGCAGCTTGAGGACGCGAAAGACGAGGTTTCCCGCACCAAACAGGCGCTCATGGACAAGGGCGTTTCGGAAAACGACATCTTTTCCGGCGGCAAGGCACTGGAAAAGAAAATCCAGCCGGAGCAGTCGGACGCCTATCTCGCCTATCTGTCCGCACTGGCGTACAAGGCTTTCGTGATGAAGCGGCGGGACATGAAATATGTGGTGTCGGCGCTCCAGGCGGCGAAACCCATGCTGGAAATGAGTCCGTCCGACCTTGACAGCGATGGTTTCCTCCTGAACACGCCGGATGGCACATACGACCTGCGGCAGGGCATGGCTGGCCGCCGCGGCCATGATCCCGCCGACCTTATCACAAAAATGACCGCTGTAGCGCCGGGCGATGATGGCAGGGACTTATGGCTGGAATCCGTGAACCGCACATTCTGCGGGGACAGGGAGCTTATTGACTATGTCCAGCAGATAGCGGGACTTGGCGCAATCGGCAGGGTGTACATGGAGGCGCTTATCATCTCCTACGGCGAGGGCAGCAACGGCAAATCGACATTCTGGAATTCCATATCCGGCGTGCTTGGAAGCTACAGCGGGAACATCTCCGCCGACACGCTGACGGTCGGGTGCAAGCGGAACGTGAAGCCGGAACTGGCGGAGGCGAAGGGCAAGCGTCTGCTGATTGCGGCGGAACTGGAAGAAGGGATGCGGCTCTCCACGTCCATCGTCAAGCAGCTATGCTCCACAGACGAGATCTCGGCGGAGAAAAAGTACAAGGACCCGTTCCACTTTACGCCGAGCCATACGCTGGTGCTGTACACGAACCACCTTCCGAGGGTGGGCGCAATGGACTCCGGCATCTGGCGCAGACTTATCGTAATCCCCTTCAATGCGAAGATTGAGGGGAAATCGGACATCAAGAACTATTCGGAATACCTCCTGAAACACGCGGGGCCGTACATCCTCAAGTGGGTGATCGAGGGAGCGGAGAAAGCCATCAAAAACAATTTCAGGCTGGCTCCGCCTAAGTGTGTGGAGGATGCCATCGGGAAATACCGTTCTGACAATGACTGGCTGTCGCATTTCCTTGCCGACTGCTGCGAACTTGGGGAGACCTATGAAACGGGATCGGGAAGGTTCTATTCCGCATACCGCGCTTACTGTGCGAAGGTCGGAGATTTTGCGAGAAGCACAACGGAGTTTTATAACGCCGTGGAACAGCGCGGATTCCAGCGTGTGAAGAAAAAACACAGTATGTGGATTCTTGGCGTGATGCTGCTGGAGAGTGATTTTGTGGAGTAATGGGAGAGGTCGGAGAGGTCTTGTATAAAACCCCCTTTAGGGCAGTTTTTATAGGCTGAAAATCTTCTATAGTGAGGTTTAGGGAACGACTTCTCCGACCTCTCCCCGCATCCCATAAAGGAGGAAAATAATGCGTGAAAAAACGCTGGAACACAATCTCGTGATGGAAGTTAAGCGTGTCGGCGGTCTGGCACTGAAGTTCGTAAGTCCGGGCTTTGACGGCGTTCCTGACAGGCTGGTACTTCTCCCCGGCGGGAAAGTGGGATTCGTGGAAGTAAAAGCACCGGGAGAACACACACGCCCTTTGCAGGAAGCGCGGCTCCGGCTCCTGCGGAAGATGGGCTTCAAGGCATATGTCCTTGATGACGAGGAGCAGATTGGAGGGATTATTGATGAGATACGAGCCACATGACTACCAGGAATACGCCACGGAGTACATCGAAAGCCATCCAATCGCAGCCGTCCTGCTTGATATGGGGCTTGGCAAGACGGCAATCACGCTGACCGCCATAAACGACCTTTTGTTTGACCGCTTCGAGGTGCGTCGGGTACTGGTGATAGCACCTTTACGGGTGGCGCGGAACACATGGCCCGCGGAAATCGAAAAATGGGAGCATCTGAGCGGGTTGGTTTATTCCGTGGCGGTCGGCACAGAAACCGAGCGGCTGGCGGCGCTTCGGAAACAGGCGGATATTTACATCATCAACCGCGAGAACGTCCACTGGCTCATTGCGGAAAGCGGCATCCCCTTTGATTTTGACATGGTGGTGATTGACGAACTTTCGTCCTTCAAGAGCCACCAGACAAAGCGTTTCCGGGCATTGATGAAGGTGCGTCCGAAGGTGAAGCGCATCGTGGGGCTGACGGGGACGCCATCTTCAAATGGGCTTATGGACTTGTGGGCGGAATTCCGGCTGCTGGATATGGGCGAGCGGCTTGGGCGGTTCATCGGGCAGTACCGTACCGCCTACTTTACTCCCGACAAGCGGAATGGGCAGGTGGTGTTCTCCTACAAGCCGCTGCCGGGAGCGGAGAAGGCGATATACGGAAAAATCTCCGATATCACCATTTCCATGAAGTCCGCCGACCACCTGAAAATGCCGGAACTGGTCAGCACGGAATACACGGTGTATCTCGACCAGCGGGAAAGAACGCGGTACGAGGATTTGAAGCGGGATTTGGTGCTGAACCTGCCGGACGGCGACATCACAGCCGCCAACGCCGCTTCCCTTTCCGGGAAGCTCTGCCAGATGGCGAACGGCGCGGTGTATTCCGATGACGAGACTGTCTTGAAAATCCACGACCGCAAGCTGGACGCCCTGGAGGACATCATCGAGGCGGCAAATGAGAAGTCGCTGCTGGTGGCGTACTGGTACAAGCACGACTTGGAGCGGATTTCGGAACGGCTGCACAAACTGCACGTCCCGTTCTCCAAACTGGATACCGACAGCAGTATCCAGCGGTGGAACAATGGCGAAATCCCCGTAGCCCTGATACATCCAGCATCCGCTGGGCACGGACTGAACCTCCAGAGCGGCGGGAACACGCTGGTGTGGTTCGGGCTGACATGGAGCCTTGAGTTATACCAGCAGACTGTGGCAAGGCTCTGGCGGCAGGGACAGGCGGCGGAAACCGTGGTGGTGCAGCACATCGTCACGGACGGCACCATTGACGGGCGGATCATGAAGGCGCTTTCCGAAAAGGACGCCACGCAGTCCGCACTGATTGAAGCCGTGAAAGCAAACCTTTGAGAATCAATGACAATCAGAGTCAATCCGAGAACCACAAATTCGGAGGTGAGACTTTGAACCCATACGAGAACCTGGCGAACGCCATCGTCCTGCAGGCGGTCAAGGACTACCGCCTGACCGATGATGAGCGGGAACTTAAAGAAATCGAACGCTTCTTCCGTTCCGGCTGGTTTGGTGTTCTTTCAAAAGTCGATCCGGAGTATCTCATCAGACAGTTACGGAAGGAGAAGATGCATGACTGCTAAAGAATATTTGTCACAGGCGCGGACGCTGGATATGCGGATCAAGTCCAAGCTCCAGCAGATTGAATCCTTAAACGAACTGGCCAAATCCTGCACCGTTGTTTACAGCGATATGCCGAGGAACCCGAATCACGGCGGCTCTAAGGTGGAACGCGCCGTATTGAAGATTATCGAAGTCGAGGACAGTCTCAAGCGTGATGTGGAGGATTTGGTGGAACTGAAGAAAGAAATCATGGCGACCATCCACGCCGTTTCCGATGTGGAGCTGCAGACCCTGCTGGAGAAGCGTTACCTCTGTTTCCTCTCCTGGGAGAAGATTGCGGTTGAAATGCATTACAGCATCCAGCACATTTATAGGATGCATGACGAGGCGCTTTCCTGTGTCGCGGACATCATGAGAGTAAATGAGAGGGAATGAGAGTCGGCTCTTATGTTAGTATTATGATGGACAGAATGAAACATCCGGGAGCCTTGCGGGAGAAATCCTGTGGGGCTTTCTTTATGCCCGAAAGCGAGGTGAAGCGAATGCCCAAGAAACCGAAACGCCCATGCCGCTACCCAAGCTGTCCCAAGCTGGCGGACGGCGTTTATTGTGAAGAACACGCAAAGCTGATGAACGCGCACTACAACAAATTCTCCCGCGGCTACGACAGCAACGAAAGGTACAGCAAGGCTTGGAGAAAAATCCGCGACAGGTACATCACGGCGCATCCGCTTTGCGAACGGTGCCTGACTGAGGGCAGATATATCCCCGCCGACCTGGTTCACCACAAGAAACCTTTGTCGGAAGGCGGGAGCAACGATGACAACAACCTGATGTCGCTGTGTTATTCGTGCCACGAAAAAATTCACAGGGAGCGCGGCGACCGCTGACCGGCAGGGGCGGTAGAAATCTCTGCGGGAAAATTATCGGGCAAGCGGCCTGGGGCTTCGTGCGCGAAAATGGGAAATCAAACGGGGAATTAACCCCGGACGGGAAAAGAGGTGATCGCCGTGGCGAAAGACGGCACAAACAGGGGCGGCCAGCGCGTGGGCGCGGGGCGCAAATCAAAGCCGCTGGCGGATAAAATCAACGACGGCTCCCCGGCCACGGTGATGGAACTGCCGGAGCCGCCGGACATTGACGGCGCGGACGTCCCGCCTGTTAGGGAATACCTGAAAGCGAAACAGAAAAACGGCAAAGACCTCTGCGCGGCGGAGGTTTACGAGGAAACATGGAAGTGGCTGAAGGAGCGCGGGTGTGACCGTTTCGTCAGCCCACAGCTTGTGGAGCAATATGCGATGTCGGTCAGCCGCTGGATTCAGTGCGAGGAGGCAATCTCCGAGTTTGGATTCCTGGCAAAGCATCCCACCACAGGAGCCGCCATCGCTTCCCCGTATGTTTCCATGAGCCAAAATTATATGAAGCAGGTCAACCAGCTCTGGTACCAGATTTACCAGATCGTGAAGGAGAACTGCTCGGTGGACTACCAGGGGAACACGCCGCAGGACGATGTGATGGAGCGGCTGCTCAGAACCCGGAAAGGAATGTGATAGAGAATGGGAAAAACGACAACCGAAATGCAGCTTGTTCCGATTGCGAAGCTGGTGCCGTATATCAACAACGCACGGACACACTCGCCGGAGCAGATCACCAAGCTCCGCTCATCGCTGCGCGAATTCGGATTCATTAACCCGGTCATCATCGACCGGGATTTTAACGTCATAGCCGGACACGGCAGGATTGCGGCGGCGAAGGAGGAAGGCATCGCCGAGGTGCCTTGTGTATTCGTGGATTACCTCACGCCTGCGCAGAAAAAGGCGTACATTCTGGCGGACAACCGTATGGCGATGGACGCGGGATGGGACGAGGAGCTTCTGCGCATTGAGATTGAGTCCCTGCAGGGCGAGGACTTTGATGTGTCGCTGACGGGATTTGACGAGGACGAACTTTCCGACCTTTTCGGCGCAGACAGAGAGAAAGATGTGAAAGATGATGATTTTGACCTGTCCGCCGCTTTGGAGAAGGCGGCGTTCGTGGAGCGCGGCGACATCTGGACGGTGGGCAGACACAGACTGATGTGCGGGGACGCGACTTCCGCGGAGGATGTTTCCGCTCTGATGGACGGCAAGAAAGCAAACCTCATCGTCACCGATCCCCCATACGGGGTATCGTTCAAAAGTTCGGACGGTCTGACCATTCAGAACGACAGCATGAAAAACGATGAGTTTTACACTTTTCTGTATAACTCGTTTAAGAACATGGCGGAGCATCTGGAAGCGGGCGGCTCCGCTTATGTTTTCCACGCCGACACCGAAGGGCTGAACTTCCGCAAGGCGTTCATTGACGCGGGATTCCATCTGGCGGGCGTGTGTATCTGGGTGAAAAATTCGCTCGTCTTAGGACGCTCGGACTACCAGTGGCAGCATGAGCCTGTACTCTACGGCTTTCTGAAGAACGGCAAGCATTCCTGGTATTCCGACCGCAAGCAGACCACCATCTGGAACTACGACAAGCCCAAGCGGAACAAGAACCATCCGACTTCCAAGCCGCTGGACTTGCTCTCCTACCCCATCGGCAATTCCTCCCAGGAGAACGCCATCGTACTGGACACCTTCGGCGGGAGCGGCTCGACCATGATGGCGTGTGAACAGACGAACCGCATCTGTTTCATGATGGAGCTGGATGAGAAATACGCATCGGTCATCCTCCGCCGTGCCGTGGAGAACGGCATCGCGCCGGAGGATGTTTTTGTGGAAAGAAACGGAGAGAGGATTCCCTACTCCGACCTTGTGAAAGAGGTGGAGGGCGCGGATGAATAACACCAACTTAACGCTCGGCAGCCTGTTTGACGGCTCCGGGGGATTTCCGCTGGGCGGTCTGCCCTGCGGCATCACTCCGGTCTGGGCTTCGGAGATCGAGCCGTTCCCTATCCGGGTGACCACCAAGCGTCTGCCGCGGATGAAACACCTGGGCGATATTTCCACGGTAAACGGTGCGGAGATAGAACCTGTGGACATTATCACTTTCGGCTCGCCTTGCACCGACATGAGCGTGGCGGGCAAGCGAGCGGGGCTTGACGGGAGTCAGTCCTGCCTTTTCTATCAGGCAATACGAATCGTAAAAGAAATGAGGTGCGCCACCAATGGCAGATATCCAAGATATATCGTGTGGGAGAACGTCCCTGGGGCATTTTCCTCAAACAAGGGCGAGGACTTCAAAGCCGTCCTCGAAGCGGTCTGCTCCGTCAAAGACGGTGAAGCTGATATTCCTCGATATGCGAAGTGGCCAAACGCGGGAGAAATCCTGGCAGACGATTACTCCGTCGCATGGCGGGTACTTGACGCGCAATACTGGGGAGTCCCCCAGCGCAGAAAACGCATCTACCTTGTCGCAGATTTTGCAGGCGGGAGTGCCGGAAAGATATTATTTGAGTCCGAAGGCGTGTCTGGGTATACTCCGCAGGGCTTCCGCTCGTGGGAAGGAACTGCCGGAGGTGCTGCGGATCGCGCTGGAACATCAGGCGGAATCTGCCTGAACGACCAGGGCGGCAGCCGCATGGACGTGACGGAGGAAGTCGCAGCGACGCTCCGGGCGGAAGACCACGGGCATCCTCCCGTGGTCATGGAACAGGCGGAATACACGGGCGCGTTCCATATCAACCAGCGCGGCGAGGGCATCGACCTGCACGATGTTTCCGGTGCGCTGATGGCGACACGGAACGAGCAGATGCAGACCTTCGTCACGGAGAAAAAGGCGGCGGGCTTCTGCACGGAACACTCTGCGAAGTCTCGCAGCATCGGCTTTGAGGAAGAACTGTCCCCCACGCTCCGTGCCGGGACAGTTCCCGCAGCGGTGATGTTTGAGAACCACTCGCAGGATGCGAGATACACGGGACCGCTGGACACGGCTCCGACCGTATCCTCGACTTATGGCACGGGCGGAAATAACCAGCCCTTTGTGGTGGAAACGCCCAAGACGCTGAAAATCCGCTCCGGATGTGAGGGCGGCGGCAAGGGCGCGCTGGTGCAGGACAACAAATCGGCAACGCTCTCCTGCAACAATGACCAGACTGTATTCGTGCCGTTCTGCAAGGGGACACGGCCGCATTCGGCGGAGGAAGCGCCGACCTGGAAAGACGGCGAGGTGGCGAACACACTGAACGCTTTTGACGTGGGCGAAAGCCGCTGCAATGAACTGGTGGTGCAGGCTTACGGCATCTGCTCCAAAGACAGCAACGCCATGAAGTCCGATAATCCACACAGCGGTTTCTACGAAGCCGAAACTTCCCGGACGCTGGATGCGAACGGCGGGAATCCGTCCTGCAATCAAGGCGGCATGGTGGTGATCGAGGGCAACGGCTCCCGTCCTTCCCATCAAGGGGATGGCTACAGCGAAAGCGAAACGATGTACACGCTGAACGCGACCGAACAGCACGCCGTGGCCTATGGCATTGACCGAGCCACCTATAACATGGGGCAGAACGCACAGTTTAATATCGCCGTTGAGGAAGAAGTCGAGCCTACGCTGGTGGCGAAAGGCCCCGGTGCGGTGGCGCATCCCGCGGAACCGGCCGATGGCGCGGCGTACTGCATGACCACCGGGGATTACACACAGGTGTTAAAGGAGCAGTCCCCCACGCTGATGGCGCGGGACTACAAGGACCCGCCTGTCACGAACGGGGTGCAGATGGAGTACATCGTCCGCAGGCTGACGCCGACCGAGTGCGCGAGACTGCAGGGTTTCCCCGACTGGTGGTGCGATGACCTCGGTACGGAGAACCCGACCGAGGAGGAACTTTCTTTCTGGCGGGAGGTGTTCGAGACGCACAGGAAAATCATGGGAACTTCCTCGAAGCCGAAAACAGATAAGCAGATTCTGAAATGGCTGAAAGAGCCACATTCCGATTCCGCCGAGTACAAGATGTGGGGAAACGGTGTGGCTCTTCCGAATGTTTACTTTGTACTTTCGGGCATTGTGTACTATTCACAATTCCCGGACTTTTTATTGTGAGGTATTCTACACCGAAACCGCTTGCTATTTCCACCGTTTAGAGTGATTAATACAGTACCGAAAAACAAAGGAGGTACTCAGAATGAGGATTGAATTTAACAGGACGGGAGCGGAACGCAAGGCTCTGGTAACGGCGATGGGCGAGATTCTGGAAGTCAAGCCGAGATACCTGGGAATGCCCACGGCGGCTTACGAGGTGGACTACTTTACCATCGACAGGAACGGCACGGTTGAGTTTGACGACCGCGCCGACAGCGAGGAAATTGAAAATCTGCTGGAGGCGCTTGCAAACCGTGGCTTTGTCGCAGAGCCGCAGGAAACCGCCGAGGACGCGCCGGAAAAAGAGACGGCAAGCGATACGGCAGTCGCTGACACTGAGCCGCAGGGCGAAAACGTGGGGCTTACGGTAGCAATCCCGCTGGAGAACGTGGCGGTGGGAAACCTCACCAAGCTGCTGGACGCAAAGGGCGGGCTTATCAAAAAGGCGCTGGGCATTGACGAACTGCCGATTGAAATCGGCGAGGACAAGGTGTCCTTCCCCTGGTTCTCCGAACTGCCGGACGCAGACGAGGTTCAGGCATACACGCACTTCATCAGCGCACTCTGCGAAATGGCGAAGAACGCCAAGCGGGTGACGGCGACTGAAAAGGAAGTCGATAACGAGAAGTACGCCTTCCGCTGCTTCCTGCTCCGGCTGGGCTTCATCGGCGCGGAATACAAGACCGAGCGGAAAATCCTGCTGAAGAACCTTTCCGGCTCTTCGGCATTCAAAAGCGGTGAGCGGAAGGAGGCGGTCAGCGATGCGGTTTCCGAATAAAGAAACGGTGGAGCGGCTCCGCAGAGAGTACCCCGCCGGGACACGGGTGGAGCTTGTTCAGATGGACGATTCCCAGGCTCCTCCCATCGGGACAAAGGGAACGGTCGAGGGCGTGGATGATACGGGCAGCCTTCTGATGAAGTGGGACAACGGCAGCGGCTTGAACGTGGTCTGCGGCAAAGACATCGTGAAAAAACTCGATCCCGTCACCACCATTTGCTACGGCAAGACCGAGGTATGGGACAGCCGGAAGGAAGCTGCCGACTTCTTCCTCCGAGCCATCGCGGGGAGCGAGGGAGCGGAATGCAAACGCTACACCACCATCTACGCCAAGCTGGTCTCCGGCGAAAAAGTCTGCTCGGATGACGTATCATAACCGCCATAAAATACACAAAATCAGCCCCGAAAGATTGTGTAGTATATGCTCCGAATTGACTTGCTATTATCCCCTTTTAGAGCGAATATGTGTACTACCGAAAGGGAAAAAACAACGAAATTACGGAGGTACACACCATGAACGAAAAGATTGCAAAGCAGGTCAGCGAAATGAAAAAGCAGACCATCGGGGTTGAAATCGAGATGAACAGCATCACGAGGGAAAAGGCAGCGCAGATTGCCGCCGACTACTTCGGAACGGGCAGGAGCCAGAACACGGCGAGCCGCAACGGATACAGCACCTGGTCGGCTTGGGACGGCGACGGGCGCGAGTGGAAATTCCAGAAGGACGTTTCCATCGCGGGACCCGACAGCGAGAAGTGCGAACTGGTGACGCCCATCCTCCACTACGAGGACATCGAGATTTTGCAGGAGCTCATCCGCCAGCTTCGCCACGCCGGAGCGAAGAGCGACGCCAGCCGGGGATGCGGAGTACACATCCACATCGGAGCGCAGGGACACACGGCGCAGACGCTCCGCAACCTCGCAAACATCATGGCGAGCCACGAGAGCCTGATTGCCGAGGCGCTCGACCTCGACAGCCGCCGCATGAGCCGCTACTGCCGCACGGTTGACCCCAGGTTTTTGGAGCAGGTCAACAAGAAAAAGCCCACCACGATGGCACAGCTTGCGGACATCTGGTACACCAGCCACGGCGCGAACTACGGACGCGACCAGCACTACAACGACAGCCGCTACCATATGCTGAACTACCATGCGACCTTCACAAAAGGCACGATTGAATTCCGGCTCTTCCAGTTCGACGAGCCGACAGCGGAACGCAAAGGCGGGCTTCACGCAGGGCAACTGAAAAGCTACATCCAGCTTTGCCTTGCACTGAGCCAGATGGCGAAAACGGTCAAAACCGCAAGCCCCAAGCCCCAGCAGAACGAGAATCCGAAGTACGCGATGCGGACTTGGCTCCTCCGGCTCGGATTCATCGGCGACGAGTTTGCGACCGCAAGGGACATCCTTACCAGACGGCTCAGCGGGGACGCAGCCTTCCGCAACGGCAGAGCCGCCGCTTGAAGGAACCGCGGGAGGAGATAGCCTCCTGCCACCTTACACCGACCGCGAAAGCGGTCTTAAGGTGGTAGAAGGGTATCCCCTTCGGAAAGGACGGATGCGAAATGAAAAAAAGATACTACATCGCCTACGGCAGCAACCTCAACGTGGAGCAGATGGCTTTCCGCTGCCCAGGCGCGGAGGCGGTCGGCACGGCGGTTCTGGAGAACCACACGCTGTTCTTCCGCGGCAGTCAGACCGGCTCCTACCTCACCATCGAGCCGAAAATCGGCGGCAAGGTGCCCGTGGCGATCTGGGCGGTTACGGCGGCGGACGAGGCGGCTCTCGACCGCTACGAGGGCTACCCCAACTTCTACTACAAGGCGGACTTCACGCTGGACGTGACGCCGCTGGGCGGCGGAGAAAGCCACTCCCTGGAGTGCTTTGCCTACATCATGAACGAGGGCAGACCGATTGGGCTGCCGACAGACTTCTACCTCCAGACTTGTCTGGAAGGCTACGAGCGGTTCGGTTTTGACAAGCGGATACTGCTCCGCACAGTGGAAAGGATGAGGAGGACGTTATGCAGACGAATGAAATCAAATTAAGAACCTGCCCCAAGTGCGGCAGGATTTACCACGGCAGACCTGCGCTGTCCAGGGCGGACAACGAAACGCTTATCTGCCCGGACTGCGGGACGCGGGAGGCTCTGGAAAGCATCGGCGTGGGCAAGGACGAGCAGGAACAGATTCTGGAGACCATCCATCGCTGCTACGGCGGCTCGGACGGACAGTAAACAGCCATAATGTACACATATTCTCCCGCAGATATTTGTGTACATTATTCTCTGAATTGACTTGCTATTCCGGGCGAAAAGAGCGAATATGTGTATACCGAAAGGGAAAACAAAGCCGCAGGGCTTAGAAAAAAACGAAGGTACACACCATGACGAGGGAACAGAAAATCCAGAACATTTTGAAGGCAACACAGGCGCTTCTTGAAGAGAAAACGAAAAGCGGCGAGCTGACGCCGGAAATGGCTACGGCGATTCTTGAATGCCAGAATTCCGCGATTGCGGCGGTCAACTGAACGCTGTGACTGACAGATAAGGAAGGGCATAATCTACACAAAACTCAGCCCCAAAGATTGTGTACATTATTCGCAGAATTGACTTGCTATTTCGGGCGAAAAGAGCGAATATGTCACTACCGAAAGGGAAAACAAAGAAAACGGAGGACAAGACCATGACAATCAACGACGCGATGAGAAAATACGGGCTGCCGAACCCAGCCACCAGCGAGGATTTGGAGATGCGCTTTTCCGGCATGAACGGCAAGGTGCTGAACTTCGGGGACAAGGTTCTCCTTGCAGGGTACCACTACAATGGGCAGAACAAGCCCTGCTATTTCGGGGCGGTTTACGAGTGCCTCGAAGATGGCAGGCACGACTGCGAAAGCGCCATTGGCCTGTCGGCGGCAAGCGAGGTCGAGTTTGAAGATGACGGTCACGCCATTGCTTGGGCGATGAACGCATAAGAGAACCGAAACAGAATATCCCAAGAGCAGAGCCGGACGGCTCTGTATCTTGTACCGATAGATTTTCAGAAGGCGCAGATTTGCGCCGAGCGGATAGGACTGCACTGAACCCACATCTGGGTTGAGTGCTTTTTTCATGCCTTTCGGAGGTGATGGATATGGCAATGCGAAAACTGAAGAAATACACGCCCACGAAATTCAAGGCGGAGGATTCCGTGTATGACAAAGAACTGGCGGACTACGCCGTGGCATTCATCGAGTGCCTGTGCCATACCAAAGGCACCTGGGCGGGAAAGCCCTTTGAACTGATCGACTGGCAGGAGCAGATTGTCCGCGACCTTTTCGGCATTTTGAAGCCCAACGGCTACCGCCAATTCAACACGGCATACATCGAGATACCGAAAAAGCAGGGCAAGAGCGAACTTGCGGCGGCTGTCGCTCTGCTTTTGTGCTGTGGGGACGGCGAGGAGCGCGCCGAAGTGTACGGCTGCGCCGCCGACCGCCAGCAGGCGTCCATCGTGTTCGAGGTGGCGGCGGACATGGTGCGGATGTGTCCCGCGCTTTCCAAGCGGGTGAAAATCCTCGCGTCACAGAAGCGGATTATTTATCAGCCCACCAACAGTTTCTACCAGGTACTTTCGGCGGAAGCCTACAGCAAGCACGGCTTCAACATCCACGGCGTGGTGTTTGATGAGCTGCATACCCAGCCCAACCGCAAGCTGTTTGACGTCATGACGAAAGGCTCCGGGGATGCCCGTATGCAGCCGCTCTACTTCCTGATTACCACGGCGGGGACGGACACCAATTCCATCTGCTACGAAACACACCAGAAAGCGAAGGACATCATCGAGGGCAGGAAAATTGACCCGACATTCTACCCTGTCATTTACGGAGCGGACGAATCGGACGACTGGACGGACCCGAAGGTGTGGAAGAAAGCGAACCCCTCCCTGGACATCACAGTGGGTATCGACAAGGTGAAAGCCGCCTGTGAATCGGCAAAGCAGAACCCCGGCGAGGAGAATTCCTTCCGGCAGCTACGCCTGAATCAGTGGGTGAAACAGGCGGTGCGCTGGATGCCGATGGACAAATGGGACGCCTGCGCCTTCCCTGTTTCCGAGGATGACCTGGAAGGGCGCGTCTGCTACGGCGGGCTGGACCTGTCCTCCACCACGGACATCACGGCGTTCGTTCTGGTGTTCCCACCGCTGGACGAGGAGGACAAATACAGCGTCCTGCCCTACTTCTGGATACCGGAGGAGACGCTGGATTTGCGTGTGAAGCGCGACCATGTTCCCTATGACGTTTGGGAGCGGCAGGGCTTTTTGCAGACCACGGAAGGAAACGTGGTGCATTACGGCTACATCGAGAAATTCATCGAGCGGCTTGGAGAACGCTACAACATCCGCGAGATTGCCTTCGACCGCTGGGGAGCGGTGCAGATGGTGCAGAACTTGGAGGGAATGGGCTTCACGGTGGTTCCGTTCGGGCAGGGCTTCAAGGATATGTCCCCGCCGACAAAGGAACTGATGAAGCTGGTGCTGGAGAAGAAAATCGCGCACGGTGGGCATCCGGTACTTCGGTGGATGATGGACAACATCTTCATCCGCACGGACCCCGCCGGGAACATCAAGGCGGACAAGGAAAAATCCACAGAAAAAATAGATGGCGCGGTGGCGACCATCATGGGGCTTGACCGGGCAATCCGCTGTGGGAACGATACGGCGGCATCGGTCTACGACAGCCGTGGGCTGATTGTGTTTTAGAGGGAAGGTGATTCTATGGGAATTTTATCAGGACTTTTCAAGGCGAGGGATAAGCCGCAGAACCGAACCAGCGGCAGCGCCTACAGCTTTTTTATGGGGAACAGCACGTCCGGCAAAAAGGTGAGCGAACGCTCCGCCATGCAGATGACGGCGGTGTATTCCTGCGTGAGGATACTGTCGGAAGCCATCGCGCAGCTACCCCTCCATGTCTACGAATACACGGACACGGGCGGCAGGAAGGCGACGGAACATCCGCTGTATTTCCTTCTGCATGACGAGCCGAACCCGGAGATGACTTCCTTCGTGTTCCGCGAAACGCTGATGACGCATCTGCTCCTCTGGGGCAACGCCTACGCGCAGGTGATCCGCAACGGCAAGGGCGAGATTATCGCTCTTTACCCGCTGATGCCGGACAGGATGAAGGTTGACCGGGACGAACACGGCCAACTCTACTACGAATACACGGTCAGCACGGACGACGCTCCCATCAACGGGAAACAGGCGACCGTAAAGCTGGAGCCGTCCGATGTGCTGCACATTCCGGGGCTGGGCTTTGACGGCTTGGTGGGCTACTCCCCGATAGCGATGGCGAAGAACACCATCGGCATGGCTATCGCCTGCGAGGAATACGGGGCGAAGTTTTTCGCCAACGGCGCGCAGCCTTCTGGAGTTTTGGAGCATCCGGGGACGCTGAAAGACCCGGCAAAGGTGCGGGAAAGCTGGCAGTCTACTTTCGGCGGGAGCCGCAACGCAAACAAGGTGGCGGTTTTGGAGGAAGGCATGAAATACACGCCCATCTCCATCTCGCCGGAACAGGCGCAGTTCCTCGAAACCCGTAAATTCCAAGTCAATGAGATAGCGCGTATCTTCCGTGTTCCTCCGCACATGGTCGGGGACTTGGAGAAATCGAGCTTCTCCAACATCGAGCAGCAGTCTCTGGAATTCGTGAAATACACGCTGGACCCGTGGGTATGCCGCTGGGAGCAGTCAATCATGCGGCGGCTGTTCACGCCGGAGGAGAAGAAAAAATACTATGTCAAGTTCAATGTGGACGGCTTGTTGCGCGGCGACTACCAGAGCCGCATGAACGGCTACGCCATCGGCCGGCAGAACGGCTGGATGTCGGCGAACGATATCCGGGAACTTGAAAACCTCGACCGCATCCCCGCCGAGGATGGCGGCGATTTGTACCTTATCAACGGCAACATGACAAAATTAAAGGACGCTGGCATCTTTGCCGCGGACGGAAAGGAGGAAAATTCGGATGAAGAAGTTCTGGGTGTGGAAGAACCGGACGGTTCTGAATCAGGAGAATCAGACGGAAACGGTGGAACGGACGCTGTTCCTCAACGGCACCATCGCGGAGGAAAGCTGGTATGACGATGAGATTTCTCCGCAGATGTTCAAGGACGAACTGAACAGCGGCAGCGGAGATATTACCGTTTGGATAAATTCTCCGGGCGGCGACTGCGTGGCGGCGGCACAAATTTACAATATGCTGATGGACTACAAGGGCAACGTGACCGTCAAGATTGACGGCATCGCGGCATCGGCGGCTTCCGTGATTGCGATGGCGGGGACGAAGGTGCTGGTTTCCCCCGTTTCCATGCTGATGATCCACAATCCCGCCACGGTCGCTTTCGGCGACACAGCGGAGATGGAGAAAGCAATCTCCATGCTGAACGAAGTCAAGGAATCCATCATCAACGCCTACGAAATCAAGACGGGGCTGTCCCGCGCCAAGCTGTCCCACCTTATGGATGCGGAAACCTGGATGGACGCGAACAAGGCGGTGGAGCTTGGCTTTGCGGACGAAATCATGAAACGCTCTGATGAGGACGCGGCGGACATTTCCGTGCCGGAAGCGTCCATGCTGTTTTCCGAGGCGAAGGTGACGGGTTCCTTAATGGACAAAATCGCCGCCAAGTGCAGGATTCAGCAGAAACCAACCGAACCGGAAACCAAAATCAAAGCCGACTCCCTGATGGAGCGGCTTAATTTATTGAAAAACTGGAGGTAATACCATGAGCAAGATTCTTGAAATGATTGAAAAAAGGAACCAGGCGTGGAACGCCGCGAAAGCGTTCGTGGAGAGCCGCCGCGACAAGGATGGGCTGCTTTCCGAGGAGGACGCCAAGACCTACTCCGAAATGGAGAAGAAGGTGAAGGACTACGGCGCGGAAATCGAGCGGCTCCAGGCGATGGAAATGATGGAGCAGGAGCTTTCCAAGCCGGTCAACACGCCCATCGTGTCCCGTCCGCAGGCGGGGAACCCGGAGGAAAAGCCCAAGACGGGCAGGGCGTCCGATGAATACCGCAAGGCGATGCTGACCGCTCTTCGCTCCAATTTCAAGCAGGTCAGCAACGTCCTGCAGGAAGGCGTGGACGCGGACGGCGGCTACCTCGTGCCGGATGAGTACGATTCCCGCCTTATCGATGTGCTGGACGAGGAGAACATCATGCGCAAGCTCGCCACCACCATCACCACCAGCGGCGAGCATAAAATCAACATCGCCGCCACCAAGCCCGCCGCGTCGTGGATTGAGGAAGGCGGCGCGCTGACTTTCGGGGACGCCACCTTCAGCCAGATTCTGCTGGACGCACACAAGCTCCATGTGGCAATCAAGGTGACGGAGGAACTGCTCTACGACAACGCCTTCAACCTGGAAAGCTACATCCTCACGCAGTTTGGCAAGGCGCTGGCAAACGCCGAGGAGGATGCTTTCCTGAACGGCAACGGCACGGGCAAGCCGCTGGGACTGTTCGCGGCGACCGGCGGCGGGACTGTGGCGGACACGGTCACCAGCATCAAGGCGGACGATATGATTGGCCTTGTGTACGCGCTGAAGCGTCCTTACAGGAAGAACGCTGCGTTCATCCTGAACGACAAAAACCTTGCGGTTCTTCGCAAGCTGAAAGACACCAACGGCGCGTATATCTGGCAGCCGTCCTACCAGGCGGGAGAGCCGGACAGACTGCTGGGATACCCCGTGTACACCTCCGCCTACGCTCCCGAAACCGCCATCGCATTCGGCGATTACAGCTACTACAACATCGGCGACCGTGGCAGCCGCTCCTTCTCCGAACTGCGTGAGCTGTTCGCGGGCAACGGCATGATCGGCTATGTGGCGAAGGAGCGCGTGGACGGCAAGCTGGTGCTGGCGGAGGCGGTGCAGATTCTGAAAATCAACAGCAGCGCGTCTTAAATGGGAGGTGACGGCGATGGACACTCTGCTTGAGAAAGTCAAGAAAAACCTGATACTGGAACACTCGGCGGATGATGAGCTTCTCACGATGTACATTGCCGCCGCTGTTTCCTATGCGGAGAGCTATCAGCATATCCCGGAAGGGACATACAGCGAAAAGGAGATGCCGCCGACCACGGAACAGGCGGTCATCGTGCTTGCCAGCCATTTCTACGAATCGAGGGACGGCTCCACGGGCGGCTTTTTCGCGGATAACGTCCAGGCGGGGCAGCAGGTCTGGAACACGGTCAACCTGCTGCTCCGTCTCGACCGGGAATGGAAGGTGTAGCGGATGAGTTTTGGGAAGATGAACACCTTTATTGAAATCACCAGGAAGGTAATCACGACCGATGACGAGGGCTTCAAGGCGGAAACCGAGGAAGTCCTCGCGTCCGTCCGGGCGTACCGGGAAGGGCGGCACGGCAGCGAGAAGTGGGCGAACATGGCGGCGTTCTCGGCCGCCACCGACCTTTTCCGCTTCCGCGTCATACCCGGCTTGGAAGTGACCACGGATATGCGTATCCTCTGTGATGGGCACACATTTGAAATCAATTCCGTGGAGGATGTGAAAGGCAGAGGAATGTATCTTGAGGTATTGGGGACGGAGGTGAAGCCCGGTGGCTAAAGCGACATGGAAAATGCCGGAGGACTTCCTGATGAAGGTGTCCCGGCTGAATGAAAAGACGGATGAGATTCTGCCGAGGGTGCTGGAGGCGGGCGCGGAAGTCGTGGAATCGAAGGTGCGCTCCAACCTCCAGTCAGTCATCGGCAAGGGCACGAAGGAGCCGTCCCGCTCCACGGGCGAACTGCTCTCTTCCCTCGGCACGTCAAAAGCATTGCAGGACAGGGACGGCAATTTCAATGTGAAGGTCGGCTTTGCCGAGCCGCGCTCGGACGGCGACAGCAACGCAAAAATCGCGTCTGTTCTGGAGTACGGCAAAAGCGGGCAGCCCGCGAAGCCGTTTCTGAAACCCGCGAAATCGTCCAGCAAGTCGGCGGCAATCAACGCCATGAAGGATAAGCTGGAGCAGGAGGTGAACAGCCTGTGAGCCTTTTATCGGAAATCAAGTCCGCCGCGGAAAGCTGCGGGCTGAAAGTGGAAACCGGGGTGTTCTCCGATACGCCGCCGGACGAATATGTGGTGGTGACGCCGCTTGCGGACACATTCGCACTCCACGCGGACAACGCTCCGGGGTACGAAACGCAGGAAGCAAGGCTATCCCTATTTGTGAAAGGCAGCTACACCAGATGGAAAAACGCTCTGGTAAAGTCTCTTCTTGCGGCGGATTTTACCATCACGGACAGGCGGTACATCGGTCACGAGGACGATACCGGCCTCCACCACTATGCCATTGACGTGGCGAAACTATATCAATGTGAAACGGAGGAATGATTATGGCTACGATTGGCCTTGACAGACTTTATTATGCCAAGATAACCGAGGACGAGGACGGGAATGAAACCTACGCCACGCCTACGCAGCTTGCCAAAGCGATGACCGCAGAGTTGTCGGTGGAATTGGCGGAAGCTACTCTGTATGCGGACGATGGCGCGGCGGAGATCGTGAAGGAATTCCAGAGCGGTACGCTGACGCTGGGCGTGGACGACATCGGCGCGGCGGTGGCGGAAGACCTGACCGGCGCGAAAATCGACAATAACCATGTGCTTGTGTCCTGCTCCGAGGACGGCGGCGATCCCGTGGCGGTGGGCTTCCGGGCAAAGAAAGCGAATGGGAAATACCGCTATTTCTGGCTCTACCGCGTGAAATTCGGCATCCCCGCCACCAACCTCACCACGAAGGGCGAGAGCATTGAATTTTCCACGCCGTCCATCGAGGGGACGGTGCTGCGCCGGAACAAGGTGGACAGCCAGGGCAAGCATCCGTGGAAAGCGGAGGTGTCCGAGGGCGACACAGGCGTTTCCGCAGCCACCATCAGCGGCTGGTACACATCGGTCTACGAGCCGTCCTATGCGGCTGTGGAAACGGGCGGCGAAGGTTAAGGAGGTAATGACAAATGGATGAGAGAACCGCAACTGTGAACATCGGCGGCCAGGAATACGAAATGCTCCTGACCACCAGAGCCACGAAGGAAATCGCCGGGCGGTACGGTGGCTTGGAGAACCTCGGAGACCAACTGATGAAATCCGAGAACTTTGAAATGGCGCTTGATGAAATCGTGTGGCTTATCACGCTTTTATGCAACCAGCCGATTCTGGTACACAATTTGAAGAACCCGGATGACAAGAAGCCGGAACTGGCCGCCGAGGAGGTGGAGCTTCTGACTTCCCCGCTGGAACTGGCAAGCTACAAGGACGCCATCATGGAAGCGATGTACAAAGGCACCAAGCGGAATATTGAGAGCGAGGATACATCAAAAAACGTACAGGTCGGGTAAGCGATGAGGAATTGTTTACCCGGCTTTTCTATTACGGCACGGTGCAGCTTGGCTTTTCCCAGGAAGAGACATGGCTGATGCCTTTCGGTTTGCTGCTCGACCTTTGGGAGTGCCACAAGCAGTTCCTGGGGCTTGCCAAACCGAAGCGGGAACTGTGCATTGACGATGTGATCCCCTATGGCATTTAACGGGAGGAGGTGGCATTTGTGGCTGATGATTTTGGCTTGAAAATCGGCGTCGAGGGAGAGAAAGAATTTAAAAAGGCGCTGTCGGATATCAACCAGTCCTTCAAGGTCTTAGGTTCCGAGATGAAGCTGGTATCCTCGCAGTTTGACAAGAACGACAATTCCGTCCAGGCGCTCACGGCTCGGAACCAGGTGCTGAACAAGGAAATCGAAGCGCAGAAACAGAAAATCGAAACCCTGCGCGCCGCGCTCCAGAATGCCACGGACTCCTTCGGCGAAGCGGACAAGCGGACGCAGAACTGGCAGATACAGCTTAACAACGCCGAAGCCGCTCTCAATGACATGGAGCGCGAGGTTTCGGACAACGAAAAGGCCATCGACGCGATGGGCGATGAGATGGACGACGCCGAAGACCAGACGGATGATTTCACCGACGCGATTGAGGACAGCGGCGAGGAAGCGGAGGACGCCGGAAACAAATTCGAGAAATTCAAGAGCGTCCTCTCCACGGTCGGCAAGGCTACGGCAGCGGCGGTGGCCGCCATTGGGACCGCCGCTGTAGCCGCCGGGAAAGCCATCTGGGACATGGCAAACGATACCGCTTCCGCTGGGGACGAAATCGACAAGATGTCGCAGAAAATCGGCATCAGCGCGGAAGCCTACCAGGAATGGTCTTATGTCTTTGAACGGAGCGGCGCGGACGTCAATAACCTGCAGGCGGGCATGAAAACCCTGTCCGGCGTCATCACGGACGCGGCGAACGGCTCCGCGACGGCGGCGGAAAAGCTGTCGGCGGTGGGGCTTTCCATCGAGGATTTGAACGGGCTGTCTCAGGAGCAGCAGCTCGACCTTGTGATTTCCGCTTTGCAGGACATGGGTTCCGGCGCGGAGCGCACTTCCGCCGCGACTGATTTACTCGGCAAGTCGGCAACGGACATGGCGGCTGTTCTGAACATGACCGCCGAGGAGACGGAAGCGTTAAAGCAGGAAGCCCAGGACTACGGCATGGTCATGAGCAACGAAGCCGTGGCCGCATCCGCCGCTTTCGAGGACAGTCTGACCAGGCTGCAGGGGACGATGGGCGGGCTGAAGAACCGCATGGTGGGCGAACTGCTCCCCGGCATCACGCAGATCATGGACGGACTTTCCGACCTTGTGGCGGGGAACGAGCAGGCTGGGGAAGAAATCAAGAACGGCGTCACCGATGTGATAGAGACCATCAATTCCATGATTCCGCAGGCGGTGGAACTAATCAGCATGATTGCGGCGGCAATTCTGGAAAGCGCGCCGTCCATCATCTCCTCTCTCGCAGAGGGCATTATCGGGGCGATTCCAACCTTGATGCCCGTGGTCACGCAGGTCATCACAGAGCTTATCGGCGCATTGGTGACGCTCCTGCCGCAGATAGTGGACGCAGGAATGCAGATCATCGTGTCGCTGATTGAGGGCATCGCCAGCGCAATCCCGACATTGATTCCCCAAGTGGTGCTTGTGGTCACGCAAATCGTGCAGACGCTCGTTGAAAATCTGCCCATGATTCTGGACGCGGCTCTGCAGCTTATCACGGGGCTGGCGCAGGGGCTTCTGGATGCAATTCCCGTTTTGGTGGCGGCTCTGCCGGACATCATCAACGCCATTGTGGATTTCCTCATCGGCGCGATACCGGAGATCATCGATGCGGGGATACAGCTTCTTACCTCGCTGATTTCCGCATTGCCGGAAATTATCACAGCAATCGTGGCGGCGATACCGCAGATCATTGACGGGCTGGTGACGGCGATACTCGGAAGCATCCCGCAAATCATAGACGCGGGAGTAAATCTGCTGATTTCGCTGATTCAGAACCTGCCGCAAATCATCACCACAGTGGTGGCGGCGATTCCGAAAATCGTGACATCGCTTGTGAGCGCCATTGTGGGGAATGTGGATAAAATCATCCAAGCCGGAGTACAACTTTTCGTGGCTCTGATTACGAACCTTCCGCAAATCATCGCGGAAGTCGTGAAAGCCGTGCCGCAGATTATTTCCGCCATCGTGAAGGGCTTCGCGGGCGGCGCGTCCGAAATGGCGAACATCGGCCTGAACCTCATCAAAGGCATCTGGAACGGCATCAGCGACGCCGCGTCCTGGCTGTGGGGCAAGGTCAGCGGCTTCTGCTCCGATTTGATGGGCAAAATCAAGGGCTTCTTCGGTATCTCCTCCCCGTCCAAAGAAATGGCGTGGGTGGGTGATATGCTCACGCAGGGGCTTGCCGGGGGTATTGACGATTCGGCGAAGGTGGCTATCGACGCCGCCGAAGATATGAACCGGGGCATTATGGATGTGATGGGCGGCTTGGCGGACGATATGCAGAACGCCGTACCGACCGATTTTGACATAAACGCTAATGCCGCCGTAAATTCCGCCATGAGCGGGGCGACAGGAACAGGCGGTGCGTCCTATGGTGCGCTGGTGACCGTCCAGCAGATGATTGTCCGCAGCGAGGACGATATCCGCAAAATCTCGCAGGAACTGTACAACTTGATTCAGACCGGCTCCCGTGCGCAGGGACGGTTCAGCACAGCGTAAGGAGGTGGGCTTATGGGCTTTTCCTACAACGATATATCCTCGAATAGCATGGGCTTGAAAGCGCGTCTTACCTCCTGGCAGGTCTGCGGGGACCTGCGGAACTTTACCACGACCGTCCCCGGCAAATACGGCGTGGCGGACTTCGGAGCGGATTTTGACAGCCGCGAAATCACGGTGGAGTGCAGCATCTACCCCAAGCGGACGTTCTCCGCTCTGGTTTCCGCGCTGGACGATATCGCACTGTGGCTTGATCCGGTCAACGGCTTGAAGCAGCTCATTTTTGACGATGTGCCGGACAGGTATTTCATGGCAAGGCTGAACGCAAGAGTTGATTGTGAGCGTCTGCTCCGCTCGGCGGGGAGTTTTTCGCTGAAATTCTTCTGCTCTGACCCTTTCGCATATGCCATTGATGACGAGGAATTTTCAATTACATCGACAGGCAGCCACACGGTGACGCGGCATATCGGGAACATTGAATCCAATCCTGTGTACCGTATCAAAGGAGTAATTTCCTCCGGCACAAGCCGGTACATCACGATTACCACCAACGGAATGGAACTGAAAATCGTGAACGCCGCGCTTGCGGCATCCGAAACGCTGGTGGTGGATACGGAGATGATGACCGCCTGGGTGGAGGACACAAATGGAAATGTCCTGCGGAACGCTCTGCCGTATCTTTCGGAACTGAACTTTCCGACGCTTTCTGTCGGCGGCAATACAATCGCTGTGGCGGCGAACAATGCAACACTTACGGAACTGGAAATACACGCAAAGAGCAGATGGAGGTGAGCGGATGGCTCTCAAAACGATACTCAATAAGCAGACGGATTTCACGGGCGAGTTTCCGGCGGAGTACGCAAAGGGCGGCCTGTGGCGGTTCAATGAAGCTGCGCCGGATGGGGACGACTGCCTTTTGGATTCCTCCGGCATGGGCAGGAAAGCGTACATCAACAACTGGAGCGGCACGACCGCTTCGCTGATTGATGGCATATTCGGCTCTTATTTTCGGATGAATATCAACAATCCGTCCTCGGAGCAGACCTATCTGAAGGTCACGAACGACGGCAGCATTTTTCAAAACCTTGGAGAAAGAATCATCTGCGGCGGCTGGATGCGTCCCACTACCTACTCTGTTGGGAATACTTACTGCCCGATTTTCAATACAAGGTACGGTCCGGGACAGCCGATTTTCTACCTGTCGCTGATTCGCGGCAAACCACGGCTCATGCTCTACAATTCCTCCGGCTCTCTGATACTGGATGAATCGGTCACGTCGCCTTTTTCGCTGGAAAACGCCAAGTGGTACTTCATCGCGGCGGTCATAGAGCCGGACAACAAAAAGGCGTGGTATGTGGTCGGCGATAAGGAAAGCGGCGAAGTGTGGAAATCCTCCGCTCTGACCTTCACGGGAGAACTGAACCGCTCCTGCACGGCAGACCTTATCTTAGGGATGCACGCCGATTCTTACTGGTACGCGGGCGGCTTTGACGACTGGTTCCTGGACTGCGATTCCTCGCTGACGGCGGACGATTTGGTGAACTACTTCCGCTCCTCGGTCTGCGCCAACGGCGGCGATACCAGCGGAAACGTGGACGCTCTAACAGAAGAAAATGCCGTTATTCTCCGCTCATCGGGAGGAACATATCCGACTGAGGGTATATTGACTACAACGGCAGCGGGATGCAATCTGTCCGGCACTGGACGGGTGTCTGTGACCAGCGAATACATCTCCGGCACAACGGCGGTCAGCCTGGTTGAAACCTCCACCAGCGATGATTTGGAAAGCTGGAGCGATTGGGCGGCTGTTCCCGCCGATGGAAAGCTGGCATCACCGAACCGGGCATATATCCGTTTCCGGGTGACGCTCACCACAAGCGACACATCCAAAACACCGAAGCTGACGGACATCCGGCTTTACGACATACCGAAGTCTCCCTATGAGAAAATCGGCTATGCGCGGCCTGTGGTGCTTGACGGGAACAGTGCATGGGAGGCGGTGCTGGAGAACGCCTATGACATCATCGTCACGGGTGAAATCAACGGCGAGGATACGCTTTCTTTCAAAATTCCGTACCGGGACAGCAAGCGGAAGTACATCGACAGCGAAAAGAAGATACAGATTGTGGATGATGTCTACAAAATCCGCACGGTCACGGACTCAAAGGATACCAGCGGCAATTCCGTCACGGAGGTGTATGCCGAAGCGGAGTTTTATGATCTGACCTTTTCTGTCCGCAAGGAGGAGCGGACATTTGACGCGGAATATCCCGAAACAGCCATGCGCTACGCCTTGTCCGGCACGGAGTGGAGCGTGGGGACGGTCAACGTCCGCACCAAGCGCACCTGGACGAGTACGGAGAAGAACGCCCTTTCCATTCTGCGGAATGTAGCCGATTTGCACGGCGGCGATCTGGTATTCGACTGCCCGAACCGGCTGGTGCATCTGCTGACGGTCAGCGGGAAGGACAGCGGTGCGTTATTCGCATATCGCAAGAATATGAAGTCCATAGAGCGCGTCGTAGATACACGAAGCCTTGTCACTCGCCTGTACGCATACGGCAAAGATGGATTGACATTTGCCGACATCAACGGCGGCAAGCCCTATGTGGAGGATTACAGCTACACAAAGGACATCCGCATTTCCACGCTGGACTGTTCTTCCTTCACGAATCCGTACCAGATGAAGGAATATACCGAGATGCGGCTGGCGCAGTACGCAAAGCCGTCCATCTCCTATGTGCTGAACGCGATGGATTTGTCCGTGCTGACGGGCTATGAGCATGAAGCCTGGGAGCTTGGCGATTACGTCCGTGTGGAAGATAAGGAATTAGGGCTTTCGGTCACCACGCGGGTGGTGCGGCGGGAGTACAATCTGCAGGAGCCGTGGAACACGGTGCTGGAGCTTTCCACCACGCTGAAGAACCTGGGCAATTCCGCCAGCGAGTGGGACAACGCCGCCGATGCGCTGGAAGGCACGAGCATGGTTTCCAACGATGATATCCGTGAAATGGTGCCGTTCAATCTGCTCCGAAACTCCCGCGCCGACGATGGGCTTGCCTATTGGGTGAATTCCGGCTTTGAGGCGGACGGGGAAAACGGCGCGTCCGGCACGGCGTCCTTCGAATGCGTGGGTACGGCGGGAATGACGAAAAGCATGGCACAGACCGTCTA
>CANQRM010000026.1 GCA_947626265.1 uncultured Oscillospiraceae bacterium | reverse complement strand
GGCGGTGGCCGCCGCGCCGATGAGCACGTCGCCCACGCCCACCTTGCAGCCGCCGTAGCTCTGGCGGTGGTAGCTGGAGAACCGCTCCACCAGCACGGTGGCGAACTCCGTCTCGCCGTTCAGGAAAATGCGGTCGTTGGGCACGAACACGTCGTCGAAGATGACCAGCGCCTCCATGCCGCCGAAGCAGGGGTTGCCCCGGTCCATGGTCCCCGGCTCGGTCTTGCGGGTGTCGCAGCTCTGCCGGCCCACGATCATGAACACGCCCTCCGCGTCGATGGGCACGGAGAAGGCCACGGCGTAGTCCTTATCCTCCGGCTTCATGGCCTGGGTGGGCATGACCAGTATCTCGTGGGAATTGGAAGCGCCCGTCTGGTGTGCCTTGGCCCCCCGGACCACGATGCCGTCGGGCCGCCGCTCCACCACCCGGAGGAACATGTCCGCGTCCGCCTGGGCGTGGGGGGCCAGGCTCCTGTCCCCCTTGGGGTCCGTCATGGCCCCGTCCACCACCAGGTCTTCTTCCTGCACATAGCGCAGGAACTTTTCAAAGTTCTCAAAATAGTGGGTGCCGTGGGCCTTGTCCACCTCGTAGGCGGTGGCGTACACGGCGTTGAAAGCGTCCAGCCCCACGCACCGCTGAAAGCACGCGGCGGTCTTCTGGCCCAGAAGCCGCTGCATCTGCACCTTCTTCACCAGGTCGTCGGGGCTCTGGTGGATGTGGCAGAAACGGTTGATGCGCTCGCCCGTGAGATGGCTCGTCGCGGTCATCAGGTCCTGATATTCCGGGTCCTGGGCCAGGTCGTAGGTCATCTTCACGGAGTTGAGGCTGGGCCGCAGGATGGGGTCATCCGCGGCGTTGTCTATTTTCTTGCCGAACATGTATATCCGCGTTTTCAAGGCGCGGATGCTCTCCACATACTGTTCGCCGGTCATGAGGGCCATGGCATAGTGTCCTTTCGGGTCATTAGTTTTGGGCCATTATAGCACACAAAAAGCCTTGTTACAACCGGTTAAAAGAACAGGCCCGTGGGGATGGGGTACTCGTAATACTCCGCCCCGGCCATGGAATAGAGCTTCCCGGCAAAGTACAGCTGCCCGTCCGTGCCGAACCAGAGGTTTTCCGTCTCGGCGTTGTCGATGGCGGTGGTGCGGGCGTACTGGGCGTCGTAGAAGTTCTGGTCCATCTGGCCGATGAGGGCGCCGTACTGGCGGGTGAACTCCTCGCCCATGAGCTCCAGCTCTTTGCTCTTCAGCGCACCCTCGTCCTGCCCCAGCAGGGTCAGCATCTCCGAGCCGGTGATCTGCTCGCCGGTGGCCAGGTCCAGGTTATAGGCGGTGTGGAAGAGGCTGTCGTTTATTTTCTCCACCATGAGCACGCTCAGATACCGGCCCGCGCCGATGGCGCACTCGTAGTGGACCTCGAACATGGGGTCCTCGGCAAGCTCGATGAAGGTCCCCTCTATGGCGGCGTTGATGCTCTCCGCCCCGGGGCAGTCCAGCTTGATGCGGGGGATGACGTTGGGATAGGTCCAGCCGTCCTCCACGCAGTCCGCCACGGTGAGGGAGCCGTAGTCCGCTATGCCCCCGGCCTGGGCCGGGCCGCCGTCGGCAGGGGCCTCCGCCGGGGGCGCGTCCGTGGCCGCGGGCGGGGTCCAGATAGGCACCTCGGTGGGGCTGGGGACCGCCGTGGCCGTGGGCTCCCGGGGGCCCATCATGTCTCCTATGACGTCTTCCACGCCGCACCCGGCCAGCAGCGTCAGGCAGGCGGCAAGGGTCAATATCAAAACACGTCTCATAGTTCCTCCTTATAAAAGGACCTTGTAGGCCCGGAACGCGGCGGGCACAGGGTACTGCTCCGCTCGCTGGGCGGGGCCCGTCCAGGTGAACCGCCCCGGGGCGGCGGCGCAGGATATGCGCCAGCCGGTCATATGCCACTCCAAGTGGGTGAAAATATGCACCGCCTCCCCGCAGGGGGCGGCGTTTATAGGCTCGCAGCCCCAGGCGGCCGCCCGGGCCAGGGCCTCCTCCTTCGTGAGGGCACCCTCCATGTTGGGAAGCTCCCACATCCCCGCCAGCAGTCCCTTGTCCGGCCGGCGGATGAGGGCGGCCAGGCCCTCGTGCTCCAATATAAATACGGTCCGCTGCTGTATCTTTCTCGGCCGCTTTTCCGGCATGACGGGGTACCGGGTCTGGGTCCCCGCCTCATAGGCCCGGCACAGGCTCTGCAGGGGGCAGGCCTCGCAGTCCGGCGTGCCGGGCAGGCACACCGTCTCCCCCAGCTCCATAATGGCGGAGGTGAAGTCCCCGCAGCGCTGAGCCGGGTACTGGGCCCGGAGCTGCTCCCGGAAGCCGTCCTTCACCCGCCCCTCCCCGATGCTCTCCGGGCAGCAGGTAAGCCGGGCGCAGATGCGCAGCACATTCCCATCCACCGCGGGGGCGGGCAGGCCGAAGGCGATGGAGGCCACCGCCCCGGCGGTGTAGTCCCCGATACCCGGCAGGGCCCGGAGGGCTTTCTCATCGGCGGGCAATTCCCCGCCGTACCGGTCCATTATCACCTTGGCGGCCTTGTGCAGGTTCCGGGCCCGGGAGTAGTATCCCAGCCCCTCCCACAGCTTTAAGACCGTCTCCCCATCCGCCGCCGCCAGGTCCCGGACCGTGGGCAGAGCGGCCATGAAGCGGTCGAAGTAGCCCTTCACCGCCTCGATGCGGGTCTGCTGCAGCATGATCTCCGACACCCACACCCGGTAGGGGGAGGGGTCCCGCCGCCAGGGAAGGTCCCGCACATGCTTATCGTACCAGGGCAGCAGCGCTCCGGCGATATGGTCAGGGAGCTTTTCCATGCCCTAGGCCCCCTCTCCGCCGCTCAGGATGAGCAGCCGCTCGGACACCATGTCGTAATATAGCTCCACGCCCTTATGGGATACGTCGCATACCCACACCACGTCCTCCAGCCCCTCCGGCGGCATGAAGTCGGCCAGGGTGTTGGGCATGGCCTTGACGGCCTCCGGCCGGTAGCAGCGGGTGGAACTGCCCTCGAACACGGCGGTGTAGAGGATGCCCGCCTCCACCAGGTCCTGGAAGATGTGGCTGCCGTAGCTCAGCTCCGGCACGTACCCCGCCCGGCGCTCGGACACCTCCAATATGGCGTCGAACTGGCTGATGTCCGCGAAAGCGGAGGGCACGCCCAGCTCGGGAGAGGAGGTGCATATCCGTCCCGGGGTGATGAGCACCAGGCGCTTGTCCTGGCCCCTAAAGCGCCAGTTCACCGCGGAGACCGCGTCCTTCACCCGGTATTTTTCCCGGTAGGGCATCTGATAATAAGCGATGGGGTCCACATATACGATCACGTCCACCGGAAATTTACGGGAAAAGCCCATGGACACCCCCTCGGTCTGGACCAGGACGGGGCCGTCGTCAGAAAGCTCCGGCATGGCTACTGCCTCCCCCTCCTGGGTGAGCTGCAATGGCCGGCATTGGAGAAGGTCGATGACATACGCCCCGTCCGGGGCGGTGTTCACGGTGAATTCGATGTCCACGGGGTAGTCGTAGGTATCCTGCAGCAGCCGCAGGATGGCCCGCATGTCCTCCATGAGGGCGGCGTTTTTCACCAGCCCCTCGCAGGAGACATAGCACACCTCCCGCCGCTGGCCTCGCTCTCTTGCCTCCCGCTCCGCGTCCCAGTCGTGGGAGTACAAAAGCCCCGCCTGGTAGGCGGGCAGGGCCTTGCGCACCTGCTCGGCCTGGAAGCTCTGTACCGGCTCCGGGCCGTCGCACACCGCGTCGATGAGCCGCTGGGAGAACTGGTGCCGGTCCGCTGACGACGTGAGCACCATCTTCGTGGGCGCGTCCAGGCTCACCATCCGGGGATAGGAGCCGGTGCGCCGATCCACCGCCGCGGTGCCGAGACCCGCCACCAGCCGGAGCATCCCCTCCTCCGGGTGCTCCACCCCCATGCGGTAGGGGCTGATGGAGTAGCCCACCCCGGCGGCCACGGGCATGAAAAAGCCCTCGTGCCGGGAGCCGGACACCCGCTGGACCAGAAGGCCCATCTGCTCGTCCAGCTTCTCAAGACCCCGGCGCTTGCGGTAGTCCAGCGCCGACATGCTCACCGTACTGGCGTATACGGTCCGCACCGCCTGCTCAAAGGCGGCCAGCCGCTGGTCCATATCGCCCCCGCCGCCGCAGAACACGGACTCATATTTGCCCGCGAAGGCGTTGCCGAACCCGTCCTCCAGAATGGAGCTGGAGCGGACGATGATGGGGTCGTTGCCGTAGTATTCCAGGAGGTTGCGGAACGCCGCCTCGATGCGGGGGGAGAAGCGCCCCGCCATGATCCTTTCGGCGAAGTCCTCCGCCAGGGCAAAGTAGCCCTCCTCGGTCTTCTGGCGAATCTTCAGGTCCCAGAAACCGTTGTCCACGATGTAGGCATAGAACACGTCCGAGCCCACGTAAAAGCTGTCGTGGGGCTCGACGCGCTCATAGAGATCGGGCCGCAGGTCCGCGATGAGCTTCCGGGCCAGGAGCATGCCGCAGGCCTTGCCGCCGATGAGCCCCGTGCCCACCATGCGGGCGTGGATGTCGAAATAGTCCTGGGGCCGGAAGTGGGCCTTGATGAGCTCCCGAAGGCGCACGTCCCGGGTGAGCATCACGTCGCATATGCGGCTGCACTCCGCGGACACGTCCAGCCCGCTCTGGTGCTTCAAGCGCGTGGCCTGGAAAAACCGCTCCCAGCTGTCCATATTCTGGTCCTGGGTCTGCTGGGCGGCGGCGTTCATCTGCCGGTAGAAGCGGCTGATATCCACGCCCTCGGAAAGGAGCCGGAACTCACCGGTGGCGGGGTCATAGAGGTGGGGGGAGAACATGGTCTGGGAGTAGCGGTTCCAGACCTTGCCCGGCCGGATGAACAGGTCGCCGGAGCCCTCGCCCCCGGGGAACACGTCCAGGAACAGCTGGGTGGTATCCCGTATCTGGGCGATGGCGTCAAAGGAGTGGCGGCCCCGGATGATGGGGAAGAAAGCCACCGTGTCCAGGCTGAAGAGGTAGGGGCAGGTGAGATGGAAGAAGTTACCCATCATCAGGTCCGTGGCCCATGCCTCCTCCAGCTCGGACAGGCAGTCGAACACATAGAAGGCGTCCCGGCCCTCCCGCTCGATGAGGTTATGGATGTCGATGGTGAAGGTCTCGAACCGGTGGGAAAGCTCCACCGGGATGATCTTTAGCCCCTCCATGGGCTCCAGGATGGGCGCGTGCTCCGCGAAGCGGAAATAGACGAGGTCCCGGCCGTCCTTCACCGCCTGGGCCGCGAACACCCTTGCCAGGGCCCGGAACTGGTCCAGGTCCGACACCTGCCACACCACGTTGTCCCCCAGACGGATGTTGTCCAGGGCCCTGTCCATCATGGGTATGCCGGAGGCTATGCGCTCGAACGCCGCCATGGCCGCTCCCTCCCCTCGGTTTATATGGTCAAGGGTTATTATACCGCGCCCCGCCGGGCCAGACAACAAAAACTTCCCTTGAGAGCGTCAAAGCAAAAAAAGAGGTCATCCAAAGAATCAATGGATGACCTCATTTTTAACATTGCCGTCACCATGTGCCTCTGATCGGGTCGGTGATGAAATCCGGGCAATTCGTCAAGCCTTTATAACGATGATATATCTCCCGTGAGTCGTCATGACAGGGACAGTCCCCGCCCAGTTTCGCACAGCGTTTGCAATTGTCCTTAAAGCTTTCGTAAAATTTTGCGGCTGCATTGAGCTCTTCGACCGATATCTCCCCGCCGGTGACCTTTTCCAGGACCTTCTCGTCCAGTCTTTTTTCCTCGTTCATGGCATGATCCTCCTTTTCTGTTTGTTGTTATAGTATCAAATGATTCGGGGCCGTTGTCAACTGCTTTGTCGCGAAACGGCATATTCGCGCCCCGAATCGCGCCCGCCTGCGGGCCGGGGCAAGGGAAAGAAGGCCCATACCAAAAGAAACGCACACCGCATCGACGGTGTGCGTTTGGCAAAGGCTGGCAATAATGATACCAATGATCTTTGATGCTCTGTTTGCGGTAAGTATGATTCCTCTCCTCTCTAAGTATCAGTTTGTGCCGATATAATAGCACGAACACCATGAAATAGCAAGTTGTGAAGCTACTGATCTCTCTGTTGACATTAGGGGATTTATCCCCTATAATGGTCGTGAACATATACGGGAGGGAAACCGTCATGCCAACAATAAGCCATTTCTATGGAATTATCATCGTTATGTATTTCCGCAACAAAGAGCACAATCCCCCGCACATCCACGCGATCACCCAAGACTTTGACGCGCCGTTCTCCGTGCTCACAGGGGAGCTGATGGAGGGCGAGTTCCCGCCGAAGGCTCAGGACATGGTGAAAGAATTCATCATGCACTACCAGAAAGAGCTCCTGGAGATGTGGGAGACCGAGAAGTATGTAAAGCTGCCGCCGCTCAAATAATAGCAGTATCCGGGAGGTGACCGATATGTTTCATAAAGCGATAGACATGGAGTTCTTGGACGGGACGGCCCTGGCCGTGACCTTCCAGGATGGCGCTGTCAAGAAGTACGACATGCGGGCGCTGTTTTCCAAGTACCCCCAGCTGAAGGCGCTGGAGGACCGGGAGCTATTCCTCTCCGGCAAGCTGATGGGCGCATACGGCATCTATTGGAACGACGATTTGGACATCGAAGCCGAGACCATTTACGAGGACGGCGAGACCGTCCGAACGGAGAACATACCCATCCAGCATGCGTCCTCTCGCGCCGTCGCGTCCGCCCGTGCTCTGGCGGGGATGTCACAGAAGCAGCTGGCCGCCCTGACCGGCATCGACCAGTCCGATATCTCCAAGATCGAGCGGGGCGTGGCGAATCCCTCCGTGGCGACGCTGGAGCGCATTGCCACTGCCTTGGGCGGGCGACTGTCTATCACCATCGAGATGCAATCTACAGCAGGATAAGAAAGGAAGGTTCATCATGGAAAAGTTCATACCGTATGCCAAGCTCTCGAAGAAGAAAAAGCGGGAGTTGGACGCCATGCGGCGTGGCACCTGGACCATCAACCCCGTGACACGCAAACCGGCCAATCCGAGAGCATACAACAGAAACAAGGCACAGAAATGGAGGAATGACGACTCCTTTTCTGTGCCTTGCTTTTATCTTTACATATTTGCCTGAAATGATTCCTTTGCTGCCTTCACAATATCCTCAATAACGCGCACCTGTGGCGTAGTGCATCCGTCCAAAAGCTCCGTGATATGCGCCAGCGCGGCGCTCCGCCCCACCGGCGCCTCATCATACAGAAGCTCGTCTGTCCGAACCTCCAGCGTTGCGGCCAAGGCCGCGAAGATGGGGAGGCTCATTTTCGTGTTGCCCGTCTCTATGTGGCTCATGTGGGTAGTGGAGATGCCCACCTGCTCTGCCAGTTCCTCCTGTGACAGCCCCCGCGCCTTTCGTATTTTCCGTATCCTCTGCCCGATCGCATAGTAATCCATACGCATTCCCGCCCATATAATTCATTTTAACTTGAATTATATGGGCTATTATGCTACCATTACATAAACTATATAGGCAGATTGTTGCCTTTATAATTTATATTTTCATAACTCGTTGGCAGGTTGTGGATAAGTTTTCATGTTGAGAGGTGTTATTTTGAAAGGCGAAAGTGTTGAGCGGCCGAGCGGCCTCAGACAGTGTAACGAATCATGGATAATAAACCATGTTCCAAACATTGAAGGCATTACAGACCTACTTGGTCAAAATTGTAATGGCGTTGCCAGTGACTGTTCCATTTTGTTTTATCTTCTTCCCAAGTTGTACGGGCGGCTGCTCAAAAACGATCCGAACGATGTTTTGTCAAAGAACAGCATATTGTTTCGCCGAAAATACATTCACAACATCATTCTTCGCATAGGACCGCTTTTTCTCAGCGGTAAGAAACTGATTCGAGAAAAAATGGCTCCTCTGCCTAGTGGGCGGCCATTGATCTTTGCTCCAAATCACGGCTTCATCCAAGATCCCATGTGTTCGGTCCTCATGGCCGAACGGCATGCGTACCTGCTGTTTGGAAGTCTGCCTCAATTCTTCAACACTTTTAATGGCGTGGCGGCTCATTTGAACGGGGCTATTTTCATTAACAGAAAAAATAAAGCCAGTCGGCAAGCTTCAATAGAAAAAGCGGTACATGCTTTGGAGCTTGGTACAAATCTTATTATTTATCCGGAAGGTGTTATCAACAAAACCTCGAACCAGCTCACATTACCTTACTGGCCAGGTATCATTAGAGTCGCAAAAAGGGCGAATGCGCTTATTATTCCCATTGTTCATTTGCTGTCCGGTGAGGAGATACATTCATCACGATTAGACGCATTTGACGCTACACTGTATGATGATGACAACATACAACAGGCTTTAACGGATTTACAGACGATCGTCAACACAGAACTTTGGAATCTGATGGAAAAATACGCACGTGCTTCGCGTGCTGACATTTTAGGAGAATATGACACCATGGCAGACGCCTGTGAAGCTATTGTACAAAAACAGGTGGGAACTTTGGGGCGGTTTTACGACTGTTCAATCGAATGCTCCGCGGATTATAGGGACAAAAGACGTATACGGGAGGCCGACATTTGGCGGCCCGTCGCGCAACTGGAACTTACGCCTCAAAACGCCGCGGCGGTCATGTTCGCGCGAGAAAGAGTAAATATATTGGACAAAGAAGATTACCAACGACGATTCTAATCTTGAGCAGTAAATCATATATCAGAAAACAGAAACGGTGACCGTATCACGATCACCGTCTCTTTTTGGTGGAGCATGTTGCGTTAAATCCGAACCGAACGCTTCTTCGATCTCTTTCAGCGTGATGGTCTCCGTCCCGTCGTGGTAGTTGAAGGTGAATACCAGCTTATCGTCAAAGACGTAGACCGAATTGATGAACGTATCAATGATGCCCTTTTGATAGGCCGGGTCGTCGGCGTTGCCGTACTTGAATCGGCTGATCCAGCTGACGATCTGCTCTTTCGTGTATGTGGGCCTTCGCATTTGCGCTTGCAGGATGGCGATCTTCAAATCGTCCCGCTGGGCTTCCAGCTTGTCCAGCCGCTCCTTGGTGGACGATGTGAGCACTCCCGCCTGGATCGCGTCGAGCATATTCTCTATGCCTTTTTCACACTCCTGAAGCTGATGTTGCAATGCCGGCAGAGTTGTATCCTCCTGCTTTTGCAGCTTCAGGATGGATTCCGCGATGCGCTCTATCTCCTGGTCCTGCAGCACCCGCTTCACCGTACAAAGCACGACAGCCCGCTCTATCCACTGTTTTTTGACAGCTTTTCGCTTGCACCCCAGATGCCGCTTCGCGCCGCCGCACTTGTAGTAATAATGCTTGACGCCCTTCGTGCCGCTGGTGCCGCTCTCGCCTACCATCAGCCGCCCGCAGGTCCCACAGAACAGCTTCGTGGTCAGCAAATACTCGTCCGCCGCTTTCGCCTTGGCGGGAGCTTTCTTGTTCTTTTCCAGCCGCTCCTGCACCCGCGCAAAGGTCTCCTCGTCGATGATGGCCGGAACACCGTTGGGCACGACCACGCCGCTGTAGCGGTATTCGCCTATGTACTTCCGGTTCTTCAGCATGATGCTCACCGTAGCGCACCGGAATGGCCTTCCCTGGGTCGTCGTCAGCCCCCGGTCGTTGAGTGACTGCGCAATGTCCGTGATCGTTTCGCCGTCGGCATACCGGGTAAATATCTCCCTGACGATCGGCGCGGTCAGAGGGTCGATCACAAAGGAGCCGTCTGCGTCCACGGCATAGCCCAACGCCCGCCAGCCGCCGTTATTCTTGCATTTCAGGGCATTTTCCTTCTGCCCTCGGTGGATCTTCTCCGACAGCTCCGCCGAGTAATACTCCGCGTAGCCCTCCAGCATGGATTCCAAGATGATACCCTCCGGCCCCTCGGATATATTCTCCTTGGCGGACAGCACCTTGACCCCGTTCTTTTTCAGAATGTGCTTGTAGTGGGCACTGTCATAGCGGTCACGGGAAAATCGATCCAGCTTCCACACCAGCACCACGTCGAACAGGCCCTTTTCACTGTCCCGGATCATTCGCTGGAAATCGGGACGGTCGGCGGTGCGAGCGGACAAGGCCCGGTCGATATAGCTGCACAGGACCGTGATCCCGTTGCGCTCGGCATACTCATTGCATTCGCGTATCTGTCCCTCTATGCTCTCTTCCCGCTGATTGTCCGACGAGTACCGGGCATAGATCACCGCTTTCATGGTTCTCACCTCCCCTGTCTCCCTGTGTTAATACTGACATCATCTGACTAGCAAGGGTAATTCTTTCAAATGCTTCTTTCTGCGTGCATTCTATGTTCTCGTGTACATTTGGATTTCTAAATGCCAAGAATGCACCTTTGAACAGCTCATGAATTCCTTTTCGATAATTCTGTCCGCTTCGTTCTGAAGTATCACAAAAGCTGTAACACCCATTCTCCGACAACAGTGCATCAATAAGACCTGCCGCATCTTTGGGAACACCTGTATTGGGTTTGCATTCCTTGAACAACGCCCTCATTTTTGTTTCGACTTCAACCATTGCCTTTTCAGCCGCAACTCCAAAATGACCATCACAATACAGCGCCTTAGAGACATGTGCTATGCCTGGGTGAATGTCGCTCCAAAAACGCATGTTTATCGGTTCCTTTATAAGTTGATTGATGATAATAAAGACCTCACCAAAGGCGGCGGTGTTGATTGTCATTAAATTCCCCATAGGGACAAACAAGTTATTAACAATTGCCTCTAGTTCCTGACTAAAGTAAGGATATTCATGTTGAATGCTAAATTCTACATTCTGTATTGCAGTCTTAACCTGTAAGTATGTCTGGGGGTATATTACAACAGTTTGTCCACCTAATAACAGATTATTGGTATCTCGAATCCAGTCGCGGAGAAACGTCAGGTCATTATCATAGGCAGGCCTCATCTATTAACCTTCTTCGCTTTCTTCATTTTTCAATGCAAGCTCAGTGAGTTCGCGTAGCTTGTCCTGCAACAATTTCTTGTCCGGCAGATACCTCGTGTAGCTTGAAACAAGTGTAGGGGACGTACTGCGGCTAAGCGCGTACTCCACAACTGCATCATCCTTGGCAGCGCACAGAACAACACCCACGCTGGGGTTTTCGTTGGGCTTTTTCACATCGCGGTCCAATGCTTCCAGGTAGAAATTGATTTGGCCGATGTGCTCCGGCTTGAACTTTCCGATCTTCAGTTCAACCGGAACCAGACAGGCCAGCGCCCGGTTATAAAAGAGAAGGTCAATATAGTAATCCTCGCCGCCAACCTGTATACGATACTCTTCGCCGATGAAAGTGAAATCCTTGCCGAATTCCAGAATAAAGTCCTTCAGATTGCTGGTAATCGCCTTCCTGAGATTGCGCTCGGTATAATCCTTCGGCAAGTCTAAGAATTCAAGCACATAGGTGTCCAGGATGCTGTGTCGAACGTTTTTGGACACGAGCTTTGGCAGCGGTTTCTGCTCCGAGAGCATATACCGCTCATAGTAGCCGCTCTCCATCTGGCGCTCTAACTCGCGCTTGGAATACCGCTCTTTCGCACACAATGCCATATAGAAATGTCGCTCTTCCGCCGTCTTTGAACCAGACATTATTTGTAAATGATTTGTCCAGCTAATTTGTGTCACCAGTGGTGACACAAATTCATCGTCCTTGTAAGTCTCATAAAACTGGCGCATACGGTATAACCCACGGCGGGTAAATCCTTTCACCTCAGGATCGCGGTCTGCAATATAGGCTGCCACTTCATCAATGACCTTATCGCCGAAAGAAGAGTCTGCACACAGTTTAGAGAGGTAAGCGCCAATATCCCAATACATATGGATCAGTTCTGCATTGACGGCCTTTAAGGCACGATTACGAGCACTGTCAATAATAGATAAAATCTCATCAAATTGGAGTTTCGGTGTCATTTCCTCACTCATGAGTTTTCCTCCAACATCTGAAGCAGAGCGGCCTTGAGCTTCTCCTTCATAGGCGATTCCGGGTCAAAGCACATATCAATGAATTTCCGCAATTCCGGGTTATTTGCTGCTACCGGAGGCTTGGCACTGTACAGCTTGCCTTGCGGATCATCACAGCGTCCGTAAATGTAGTCCATAGACACATCAAAGTAATCCGCATACTTCCGCATCAACCGAATCGGTGGGGCAGACTGTCCGTTTTCATAGCGGTTGATGCTGGACTGTGTGGAGCCGATCTCCTCCGCCAGTTTGATTTGCGACATCCCGACGCTCTCACGCAAAGCGCGAAGCCTGCTACCAAGCAACTTCATAGCATTACCGCCTTACAGAATGGTAGTCCTATTATAATTAAAATCCGAGCCGCTGTCAACCCGGATTTTAAATATGCGTGAGTGTTTTTAATCTTTGTCTATTCCTGAACATTCAATCATCTGGCGTTGGTTTTCATTTTCTGATCTTCTCTTACTACAACTTAGCAAATCATACAGTTCCGTATATGATATAGCAGGTTTAAGATGATTCACCACTGGCCTTGACATAGAAGTAGAAAGCCGATATAATATTTATGCGGTTGCAAAGAATTGTTTTACGATTTGATTTCAAAAATGCGCATGTACATATTGAGGAGGCCCCTGAATGTCTACTGTCAGTTATAAAAAACTTTGGAAACTTCTCATTGATAAAGATATGAAAAGGAAAGACCTTCGGGAAGCAACCGGAATAAGTACTGCTTCCATGGCAAAACTTTCTAAAAATGAAAACCTAACTACCGATGTTCTTCTAAAAATATGTGATGCTCTTAAATGCGATATTTCAGATATCATGGAAGTTTCACTCGATGCCGAAGTGCAATCTGACGACGAAAACAAAAAGGTATAATTAATGATGAGAAAGAAACGGACGCTAAAGACATTTATAAATAAATTTATATGCGGTGATTGTGAGACCATTCTTAAAACTATGCCTGATACGAGCGTAGACTTGGTTCTTACATCACCTCCGTATGCTGATAAAAGAGATTACGGTGAGGTTGATGGGACAATCCCCCCAGATGAATATATTGACTGGTTTATTCCAAAAGCAAAGGAAATTTACCGGGTTCTTAAGAACGACGGCAGTTTCGTTTTGAATATCAGCGACAAAATTGTGGGTAACTATCAGCATTTATATGTCTTTGAGCTTTTACTTAACTTATGTAAGGATGTTGGCTTTCATCTTGTGCGAGACTACATCTGGTATAATCCTGCAACTCCGCCTAACGTGTACTCAAGAGGCGGCTATGGTCGAACAAAGAAATCACATGAGTATTGTTTTTGGTTGGCAAAAGGTGATTCTTGGGAATTTAATATAGATCCAATCAGAAAACCATACAGCAAAGATATGCAGAAGTATCTCCAGGGAAAAGGTAAAGGTGATAGAAACCAGAATATCCGCCCAAGCACACATAACTTTGATTGCGAAAAGACTTGGGCTGATAATGGTGGCTCCGATCCTGGAAGTGTGATTGAAATAGCAAATACGAGCAGCAATGACTATTTTATGAAACTTTGTAAGGAACACGGGATCGGACACCCGGCACGTTTTCCCGAGAAACTCGCAGAATTTTTCATTCTTTCTGGAAGTTGCGAAGGAGATGTTGTCCTTGATCCTTTTTCCGGCTCTGGCACAACGGCCGCGGTGGCACAACGGTTGAACCGCATATGGATTGGCATTGATGCCAATGCAGAGTATTGCAAGCTCGCCACCCTTAGATTGGATTATGAACAAGGTTTACACGAAGAGGTTAACGCAGATGTTGCAGGAGATCAGTGAAAACAAATACTGCGTCCGGCAGATGGATGGTTCCAAAGGGATGCTTCTTCTCCCAGACAAATCCATAAAGCTGATTTATGGTTCTCCACCATATCCAAATGCAGAACGTGATTACGGTGTATGGCGGGCGTCTGAATATATTAAGAAAATGGCTCCTTTTTTAGACGCTGGCTACACAAAGTTGCGTGATGATGGTTTTATCGTCATAAATGTTAAGGCAAATAGAGAAAAAGCCTCTGCTAAGTTTGCATCTAAACGATCCTTGATTATAGAAAAACTCGCAATAGAGATGGAAGAGACTTGGGGATTTCATTGTGTTGACATTGAAATATGGATAAAGGAAAACCCAGTGCCAACAGGTCTTCGCGTCGCATGCCAAGATGCATACGAACAGAACTTGTGGTTTTCAAAGTCTCCAAAATGGAATATCAACCTTGATGCAATACGCAGACCATACGAATCTCATAGTGTACAGACATACGAGTCATATGAATATAAACCTCGATCAAACGGGAATACCTACGTTCGCAAAAATAAAAGAATATCTCCTAATCCGCTAGGAGCATTACCCAAAAACGTCATATGCGGTGGAGTTTCTTCTCGAATAGACGGTCATCCTGCAATGCAGCCATTGTATTTGCCAGAGAAATATATCAAGGCAACAACGTCTAAGAATGATTTGGTAGTTGATCCCTGGATGGGGAGCGGAACGACGGGATATGCCGCGCTCTCCCTTGGAAGGTATTTTGCCGGCTTCGATGTCGTAGAGGAATATGTAGCACAGGCAAACATCCGACTGCTCTCTATTGCTGGAGGAGTGGGTAATGACGAAGGGCACAAGACTAAGTAAACAGGCGCTGAATACTATATTCATCGAAGGGCTCGGTGATCACATCGTTTGGCATAGTGATATATCATCATTTCCTTTACTTGTAGATTTGCAGCCAAGAAATCTACATTTGCGCGTATATTTATGGAACTGTACAAATCCACCTGGCGGTCGCACATTAGATGAATACAAGATACAGGTGATCCTTCCTGGTCAACAACGAGGAGAACGCGGGCAACTTGACTACTCCGACGGACGGCTTCCCATTATTGGTGCATTAGTACGGGATGGTGACGATATTTCTTTTGCTTTTTGGGATGCAGATAAACACAGCGATTTTGCATATAGCGGCAACATGCAGGTAAAAGTGGATGCGATTGTTGAATCGCTGTGTACGAGAATATCTGAGTCGGTCAGAAATAACAATGAGCGAATCGTTTGTGCTCGACCGCAATACTTGTATGACGCAATAATTCGACGGATGGATATAATGCACGAAGATTTGCTGGGGGTTGATCATGGGCCTTAAGGAACAAGTCTATTTGACGTCTTACAACAAAGCCGAGCATGACATAGCCGAAATGTTTTATCTTCCATGCATGAGGCATGCAAGCTATTACGACAGAATCTCCGGGTATTTTGGAAGCACGATTTACATTATTGCTTGGGATGCATTACGAGAGTTTATTGATAATGATGGTAAGATGCGTTTGATATGCTCGCCGTATGTATCTGACGAGGATGCTGCTGCATTAGCTAACGGCTATTCTGCAAAAAATGATAAGCTGCTTGCGGAGGCACTCGTAAAAGAAGTACAGGCATTATTTGATGACCCATTTTTGACTGCACCCGCAAAACTACTGGCATATATGGTTTCAAAAGGCATCATCGATGTTAAAATTGCTGTACCAACCGGCAATGAATCACCAAACGCAAAAAGGCTGTTTCACGACAAAGTTGGAATTTTCACTGATTTGGATGGTAATAAAGTAGGCTTCCGTGGTTCGATGAATGAAACGTACAAAGGACTGTCCTCCGATGGAAACATGGAATCTATCGATGTGTTTCCTAATTGGCTCGACAACCGCGATGCCGAACGGGTCAATGACGCTTCAACATTTTTTGAAAGATTATGGTCAGGGTTTGTTCCCGGCATCACTGTATATCCATTCCCACGTGCCTCTAAGGAAATATTGCGAACTAAAGCCGAAGGAGTAAAATGGCACGAATTACTGGATGAGATTCACGTTGAAGAAAGCAAGGCAAAACGGTGGAAACCCAGCAATCATGCCGGAAGTCGCACACCTCGACCTCATCAAGTGAATGCACTCGAAGCTTGGGTAAAGAATGGTCGAAGAGGTATTTTTGAACACGCAACGGGCAGCGGAAAGACTTTTACTGCCATGTGTGCGATTCATGATGCTTTCAAAAGAAATGAAGTCGTGCTGATTTTAGTCCCCTCCAGAGATCTCCTAAAACAATGGGATCGGGAATTAAGAGAGACCTTACGCGAAGATATAATATATTATCTCCTTTGCGGAGATAAAAACAACGAATGGAAAAAGCCCGATTCCTTGGCAGCTTGGACGAGCGACGGCAGTTCAACTCATCGCATTATACTTGCTACCATAGATACGGCATGTTCAGATGACTTTTCAAAAAATATATCGCAGGGCGAGCATCTTTTCGTCGTAGCTGACGAGGTCCATAGATTGGGCAGTCCGCGCAGACGTAATTTTTTGAACATAGAAGCAGGTGCAAGATTGGGCCTATCTGCAACGCCACGCAGATACGGAGATCCCGAAGGCACAGCCGCACTTTTTGATTATTTTGGTGGCATAGTTCCCCCGCCTTATACATTGGATGACGCTATTAAAAGTGGCGTTTTAACAAGATATTTTTATAACCCACTGACTATTACCCTCACGCAAAAGGAACAGGAAGAATGGAATGCTATAACAGAACAGATAGGCCATCTTGTGGCTCATCTGACTTCTGGCGAGAATGCAGATATAAACATTGCATCTAACACACGACTCAAGCAGTTACTGATTAAAAGAGCGCACATTGTCAAGACCGCTTCTAGCAAGGTCCCGCTGGCTATCAACCTTTTGTTGAAAGAATATGTAAGAGGTCAGAGTTGGATAATTTATTGTGACAATATTACGCAGTTGAAAAAAGTATTGAACAGTGCAATCAATGCGGGTCTTGATGCATTTGAATACTACGCAGATATGGAAGGTGATCGAGACGAGACGCTCCGATACTTTTCCAAGAACGGTGGCATTCTGGTCTCAATCAAGTGCTTGGATGAAGGCGTTGACATCCCCTCTGTCACTCACGCTTTGATTCTTGCATCTTCGCAGAACCCAAGAGAATTCATCCAACGCAGAGGCAGAATCTTAAGAAATTCGCCCGGCAAGCTCTTCGCTCATCTCTATGATGCGATTACGGTTCCCGTAATCGAAACTAAGGAAACGCCAAAATCTATGTCAATTATTATCGGTGAATTATCAAGGGCCATTCAGTTCGGTTTAGGTGCAGAAAACCCTGCCTGTGTTACTGATTTAAAAAATATAGCTGTTGATTACCAGATCGACTATCAAAATTTGCAAAACACCGGAATGGAGGAAGATGACAATGACTAACGTCGAAATCAACGAACTGATCTCTGTATTAGAGCATCTCCGAACCGAGCAGCATCCCGAAATACCTGAGCATTTAATCCAGGAGATAGTAGCAGCTGAATTCTCGGCCCAGGACGATAGAACAAAAGCAAGGTACGATACGCAGAAAGTTATAGATGTTTTTCTAAATACGGTGACTGTTCGATAAGGAGGGTCGTTCGTTATGTTGAAGTTCACGAGTATGACTGTCAGCAATTTTGGCCCTTATGAAGGCGAGCAGACGATAGACTTCGGTGATGGAGACGGTGTCACTCTCATCTGGGGAGACAACGGTCATGGAAAAACCACGCTCCTTAATCTCTTTCGTTACGCCTTATTCGGAAGATTCCAATATCGCCACGAAACAGTAGACGATATCCTTAAACTGGTAAACAGGGAAGGGATGAAAGCGGGTAAATACGACTTTAAGGTCGTATTGAAAATGCTCCTTGATGGAAAGAGATATGAACTTACCCGTCAATACAGCGTTCGCTCCGGAGTAACAGTTCCTTCCAGAAACGACGACTATGTCCAGGATGTTTTTCTTAAGGTCGATGGGCATTTCCCCCCTAACAAAGAGCATGAGCTCGCAATGATAATGCCGGAGGAAGTATCCCGCTTCTTTCTGTTTGACGGCGAACTGCTACAGGAATATGAAGAGCTTGTAAAGGATGAGACCTCTGTCGGCGAGAGAATCAAGAAATCCATTGAGTCAATCTTAGGGGTCCCTATTCTGACAAACGCCGCAAATGATACTCTTTTTGTGCTAAACGAGTACCGGAAGGAGCAGACAAAAGCAGCTCAAGCAAATAAACAGACAGAAAAGTATGCTGCACAGATTGAATCGGAAACTGCAAAGAAAGAAGAGCAGATCAAAGAATTGGCCCGGCTTCAGAAGGCATATGAAGAGGAGCAGGATCTCAGAGCTAAGCTTGAGGATAAGGGAAAGCAGAACGAGCATCTCAGGACATTGATACAAAATAAAGAACACTTGGAGAGCGACATTGCTGCAAAAGAAGCTTTGCGCGACGGTCTTCTACAGTCAATCGTTTCTGAGACAAAAGATGTCTGGAAATATGTGATTGGCAAGCAGACCTCTAGAATACTATCTCAGGTTAGGGATGAACTTTCCGCGCTCCAGAAGAAGCACAATACCCACGAATCAGCCGCACGGCTTATCGCCTACATTCAGCATATTGTGGAGACGCATCATTGTGAATGCTGCGATCAGGATGTGGATGAGGCTCATGTAGTTGCGCTCAAAAAGCGGCTTGACGAAGAACCCGGAGAGTTTGTCGGATTGTCCCCTGAAGAAAGCGAGCGCATGAAGGCCCTTCAAATGCAGCAGGTATCTTTGGAAAGTATGCAGAGCTCCGTAGACGTCCAGGTTCTCAAGGTCTATGAAGGACAATTGGCTGATCTCTTAGTTCAAATCGATGACGCAAATGGTCAACTCAAAGATCTGCGGGACGATATCAGCCGCTATGGGAACGTACGCGACCTTACCGCTGCCGCAAAAGAAAATGCGCAGAACTTGGCTAAATGCTACGCAAAGATTGAGAATCTCAAAGAGGGCATTCAGGCGACTAAGGACAAAATACGAGAAGCAGACACTGCTTTGGCAGGCCTTGAAGAAAGAGTTAGGAAGGCGGGAACTTCTGATGCCGATTTAAATCTTGCAGTAAAAAAGGTCGAGATATGCGCAGCGCTTCATCAGTTGTTCAACGACGGCATTGCCGCATATCGTGATAAACTGAAAGCGGACGTTGAAAATGATGCTACCGAGCTCTTCCGTAATATTAGCAGCGATCCCGATTATACCGCATTGAAGATCAACGATAACTATGGTCTCTCCATACAGCATCGTTCAGGTGAAATGATACCATTCCGTTCCGCTGGATTCGAGCATATTGTGGCGTTGTCATTGATTGGAGCTTTGCACAAAAATGCCCCTTTGAGCGGACCCATTATAATGGATTCACCTTTTGGACGTCTTGACCCAACCCATAAGAAGAATATAACGAAAGCGCTTCCCTTAATGTCTGATCAGATCATCCTTCTAGCATACACAGATGAAATCGATGGACAGACCGCTAGACAGGTTTTGGAAAGCACACTGAAAAAAGAGTACCGCCTAAAAAAGTATGGTTCTTTCCATACAGAGATAGAATTGCAGTAATTGGAGATGACTGGTATGAACGATATAACAAACTTCCGCCTATCAAAAACCGCCAATGATGTTGCTGACAAACTGGTCGCAACAGGAAAATTCGACCACGGGACATCTGCTGCAAAATTTGCTTTTGCATATGCAGTTAAGAATTTCTATGGCAAATTTGACCCTGCCACATATGTTGTCCCCGACAGCAATGGCAGCAACTACAGTGTAGGCTCTTTTGATGATCTCGCTCCCTATGTAAAGGTTTTATATCCTGATACAGACACTCCATACATTTATGTTCGGGCTTTGATTGTTTATGGCCTTCTTGAAATCGGTAAAGTTATAGAGACTGGTGGTATGCCGAAAATCTATTCTCTCTGCGAATAAACAGAGCCAATTCTAAACTATACTGCTATTGCACGTCTTGAGGTTATAACTTCTCCATTAAATGGGGGCAATTTGAGTGTGCGTAGACAGTCGTTTTCGATAAGCTGTGGGGCGTAATGAAAGAAAAGGGCGTCACCACATACCAGTTAAGAGAAAAGTGCGGCATTGACAGCAAGACGGTCCGACGCCTGCGGGCGAACGACAACATGGAAACCAAGACGCTCAACAAACTATGTACGGTGCTGGACTGCAAGCTGGAGGACATAGCTGAATACATCCCTGACAGCAATTAACAGGTGCGGATTTCACAGATGAACTCCGTACCTGTTTTGTTTCTGCCATATCAATTCCATAAAGTTTTTGAAGTATGTAACGCAATAGACCCGGATTTCGAGGGGTGCCGTATAGTATCATTCCCCCTGCCGGTTTTCCGTTCTGAATCTCTTGCACCGCAAGACTTCCAGACCCTCTAAATGCGTACATCGACCATCACTTCTCCTTACCATTACATCCCGCGTTTCCATGTGTCAGGACAACTTCTTCTCTTTGGAATCCAGTATGCCAGCAATATTGCGATCCTGCTCCCCTGCTGTTTCTGATTCGTATTGATTTTGTAACTTTTTTCATTATTTCTCTTGACACCTCAAATCTGCAGTGCTATGATATAGGTGAATAATTCTGGAAGGGAGGCAGATAGCACACAGGTTTGGCCCATGATCACAAGTGAATGACCGTCCGAAATGGATATGCTCCTGGAGAAGCGAACGCATCAGCGCGCCAAGGGAGCAAAACGCCGCGGTGAGACGCCGGGGCAGGAACGGATTTCGGTGAAGCGGCGCTTAAGACATCATATTGTACGGTCCTTTTGTAAAGTGAGGACAAAACCCGACGGACCCGGCACAAACATACCGGGATGATTTATACCAACAGCCTGATTCAGTTTTTCAGCCCCGTCCGATGACCGAGGGAGTAGTATCCCCATTTTTCGGAGCGTTGGCAATGCAGGAAGATGTCTGAGCGCCGCTGCACCAGGGAATCCCATCACGGACGGAAACGATATAAACTGAATACCAACCAAGAGCTGTGTCTCCGTTTATGAGACGCAGCTTTTCTTTTTGCAAGACGCCAAGACATCATCAAGAACCAAAGGAGGAATTCTTATGCGATTGAACATTTGAGAAAGGAACTAGATGTCAAAAAAGAATAACCCTGGCAAAACCGAATCCATGCCGATCCCAGACTACGCCATTGAGCGCATGGCTCGCTGCCTGCTTCCCATGATCCAGCGCTACTACGAGAGCGAAGAAGGTCAGAGAGAGCTGCGGCAGTGGGAGGCCCGGCGGCAGGTAAAGGAGGTCCGGCATGGATAACCTTGCAAAAATCGCCAAACTGCGGGAGAGCATGGAAAGGGCAAAGCGCGAGCTGCAATATACGGAAGATCATCAGAAGATAATCGCCCGGCAGATCAGCGAGCTGACGCGCAGGGAGCGGACAAACCGCCTGTGCACACGGGCGGGGATGCTGGAGAGCTTTCTCCGGCACCCGGAGGCGCTGTCCAACGACCAGGTCATGGACCTGCTCAAGACCGCGTTCCGTCAGCCGCCAGTGCGGCAGCTTCTGGCACAAATGCTGGAAGAAGCCGACTATCCGAACCCTTGACTTTAGGCAAGGGCGCAATTATACCCCCGTCCCGGGGAGTTTGCGTTCTCCGAAGGGCGAGGGTACTGTGCGGGCGCCGCCGCACAAAAACAGGGGAAGCCGACTTCCCCTGCGCCAGCTGCGCTGTCTACCCTATCTTTGAAGGAGGTTTTGCCAATCCCATGTCCGCATTTTAAGCTCACGATCACCCAGCGAAGCCTGGGCCAATCCGCTGTCGCCGGTGCCGCTTATCAGAGCGGCGAGCGACTGTTTTCTGAATACGACGGAAAACGGAAATCCTACTCTGAGAAGCGCGGCATCGTCTATACGGAGATCATGCTCCCGCCAAACGCACCGCCGGAATTTACAGATAGGAACACGCTTTGGAATTCGGTGGAACGGAAAGAGAATCAGTGGAACTCTCAGCTTGCCCGCCGCATCGTCATGGCTCTGCCGCGGGAGGTCCCGCCGGAGCAGTATCCGCAGATGCTGCGCGATTACTGCCAGGAGCAATTTGTCTCCAAGGGGATGTGCGTGGATTTTGCCATCCACGACAAGGGGACCGGCAATCCCCATGCCCACGTCATGCTGACCATGCGGCCGATGGACGAGCATGGCCGATGGTTGCCAAAGACCAGGAAGGTCTATGATCTGGACGAAAACGGCCAGCGATATAAATGTCCCAACAGCCGCTATTGGGCCAGCCACAAGGAGGACACCGTTGACTGGAACGACCGGAAATACGGTGAGATCTGGCGGCACGCCTGGGAAGTCGTGCAGAACGATTACTTGGAGCGAAACGGCCGCCCGGAGCGCGTGGACCTGCGCTCGTATGTTCGACAGGGCGTTGATAAAATTCCGACTGTCCACATGGGTCCGGCGGTCTTCCAGATGGAAAAGCGGGGCATACGGACCAACATCGGTGATCTCAATCGGGACATCAAAGCCGCCAACAGTCTGATGGCATCCATCCGCGCCCACATCCGGCATTTGAAAGCGTGGCTGGACACGCTGGCGAACGCTCTGGAAACGCGCAAGGAGCCGACCGTCCCGGCGCTGCTGGCTCGGTACATGGAGATGCGGGAGGACGAGCGTGCCAGCTGGTCCGCTATGGGGCAGCTCAAAGGCACCGCTACAGATTTCGATAAGGTGATGCAAGCCATATCGTATCTGAAAGAAAACGGCCTGATTTCCGTGGACGTTTTCAGGGCCAAGCTGTCTGCGACGCAGCGCCAAGCCGACACGATCCGCAAGGATATGCGGGCCAACGAAAAGCGGATGAAGATCATCGCCGCCACGCTGGACGCATACGAGACATACATAAAGCTCAAGCCTGTGTATGACGCTTACAGCAAAAAGGGCTTCAAGCGGGCCAAGGAGAAATACGCCGCCGAGCACAAGGATGAGCTTGCCGCCATGAAAAAGGCGTATGGCTATCTCATGCACCACGGTGGAACAGTCGATATTCCCGTCCAAGCTCTGCAAGCGGAATATGCCGCTCTGCGGGAACAGAATCAGGACAAGGAAACCCGGCTGGCGGCCATCCAAGACGATCTGCGCAAGCTAAAGGAGATCCGCACCTGGGTCGATAAGGTCATTCCCGGTCTCCTGCCGGACCCTGCCGAACAGAAACAGGAGCGTTCCTCTGTACTTGCCAAGCTGCAAGACGCCTCGCCGCAGCCGAGTACCTATCCGACCAAGCAAAAAACACAAGACATGGAGCATTAACGCACAAGAGGCGGGCATCGCGCCCGCCTCTTGGTTTTATCGTGGTAAGTAGTATCGGCAACACCAAATTACTAGTCAAATTACGTATTCACAGATTCATCAAATAGAAAATAACAACTGCCTGCATTATCATAATCAACGGTATGCCCACAGTGAAATAATCTATCTTTGTTTTGTGTCGAAATGCATACATGGCCAAGAGGGCTCCAACTGATCCCCCAGCAAATGCTAACCCCAGTAATGTGATGATCCGGATTCTTCTAATCCAATCACTATTTTTATTCTCTAAAGTCTTGATTGCTTTTTCTAACGCTCTGATTTTGTCAATGCCAAACGCAATCAATGTAACAATATTGATTGTTATGAGGTAAAGTGTCAAAACCTTATGCTGAGCAAAGAATTCCCAAAAGGCAAAGTGAAGTTCCTGCCCGTGCCTGCTTTTGAAAAACAAGTATGCAACAACCTGGATGACAAGAAGAGATGCAACAAACACGCGAGACATCATATTCTCTTTTACAGATTTTCGATCAAATAAGAGAATGAACAGGACAATACCCAGAGAGCCGCCCAAAAATGAAACGATTGTTAATACTGCATCGATCTGACCGTTCGCCGTATGATTGTAAAGAAACATATTGACCCCATACAAGATGAAGCCAATGATGTTAGCGGCAATCAGATAATACTCTAACACCCCAAAAGAGAAATTCACAGCACTCTTCCTCGCTTTCAATGTCCCTTTATGCCATTCAGCTGAACCAATGTATTAATTATCCGTCATCACAATTTCCAGCCTGACACTATCTACATATTATCATGGTTTTCGCAGATTTCAAGTACGAATCAGCAAAAAGACTCTTGACAATAATTATTTTTGTGTTAAAATAAAATATTTCAAAGCGAGACAGAGCAAGGCAAACACCAAATGGTAGACTATTGCTCATGTACTCAATTTATCTCGGAAGGAGGCAATACTATGAAGAAGCTTAAAGGGGCCGCCGCATTTACGCACTTCTTGAAAGAGTATGGAGGCGGCAAGAGCATGGAAGCCGGTGTTCAGCGAATCGCCGAAGAAAATTGGTTGGTCGGTTGCAAGACAGGGTACAAACGTGGATTTAATGACGCAGTAAAAAGACTAAAAGAAATAATGTCGAAAGAGATAAACGTTTAGTGGACATCATCATACCAGGAGGCGGGCATTGTGCCCGCCTCCGTTTCATATCCCTATGTCCTCGATATACACAAGAAACCCGAACCCGTTTCCGATTGGAATTAGGTTCGGATTTCTCAATCTTGGTGGGGGAAGGTGGATTCGAACCACCGAAGGCATTGCCAGCAGATTTACAGTCTGTCCCCTTTGGCCACTCGGGAATTCCCCCATATTCATTTTTTGCGCCCTCTCCCCCGCTACTCAAATCAAAACCCAACGAAGTGGTTTTGATTTGAAAAAGGAGAAAGGAAGGAGCGGATACGCAGTTTTCCGCGTCAGCGGGAAACGGAGTGTAGCGAGTTTCTTTCGACGTTGGAGCTGGTAGACGGACTCGAACCCCCGACCTGCTGATTACAAATCAGCTGCTCTACCAACTGAGCTATACCAGCTGATCTTCCCAGCCGTTGCACTATAGCATAAAACTCTCCCCTTGTCAACGGGTAAAATAGAAAAAGCGCCTGTCCTGCGGGGCATAGGACATCTCGCCCGGCGCATAGGATGCTGAAAAACGCATCCATGTGGGAGGGACCTATGACCGAGCATCCCTATATCCGCCGGGCCTATGCCGCGGCGGCCGGCCGCGACCCCGGCCAGACATCCTTCCTCCAGACGCTGGAGCTCTTTTATGAGAGCATCGGCCCCTGCCTGGAGGAGCAGCCCGTCTACGCCGCCCAATGCCTGCCAGAGCGGCTGGCCGAACCGGAGGAGACGAGCCTCTTCCCGGTGGTCTGGACCGACGACCGAGGCCGGGAGCAGCTGACCCGGGGCCTATACATCCGCCACAGCACCGTCCTGGGCCCGGGGCGGTGCGCCCTTATGCTGCGGCCTGGGCTGGACCTGTCCGGGGCCAAGGCCCTGGCATTGGAGCTGACCCTGGGCCGGGCGCTGGCGGGGCTATCCCGGGGCGGGACCCTGGCGGGAGCGGACATATCCCCCGCGGACCTGTCCGACGGGGAGAGCCGTCGGTTCTGCCGGGCCTTCATGGAGGGGCTCTACCCCCACCTGGGGCCCGCCTTCCGGCCCGGGGACTGGGAGGGGCAGGCCCCCGCCCGGGAGCTGGCCCTGCTGGCGGGGCAGCATCAGCGCCTGGCGGCCCTCACCGGCGGCGCCGTACATAGCCGGAGCCGCCCTGCCATGGGCCGGGCCAAGGCCGTTGGCCACGGCCTGTGCCACTTCGCCCGGGCGGCCCTGCAGGCCTGCGCTGGGGAGCGGCTGGAGGACATGACCGTGCTCCTGGCGGGCTGCGGAGCCTCCGCCGCCTGGGCGGGGGAGATGGCGGTACGGGCCGGGGCGCGGGTGGTGGCCGCCGGGGACGAGACGGGCTGCCTCTGTGCGGAGGAGGGCCTGCCCCTGCCGCTATTGCGGGACATGGCGGAAAAGCCGGGGCTTCCCCTGCTGCTGTGGGCCATCCGCCGCCCGGGGGTGGAGTACCGGCCCGGGCCCGCGCTGGGGGACATCCCGGCGGACGTGGTGATATTGGGCGAGGGCGGCGCAAGGCTGGGCTCTGCCGGGGCCCGGCGGCTCATGGCCCACCGGCCCCTGGGGGTATTCGAGACCGCTCCCCTGGTCACCACGGCTCTCGCCGGGCGCATCCTCTCCGGCGCGGCGGTATACGCCCCCGGTATCCTCTCCGGCGCCGGGGCGGCGCTCATGGCCGGGGAGCCGAAGACGGGCCCCTGGGAGGCGGATAAGCGGCTGCGGGCGGCCATGGAGGCGCTGCTGCGCCAGGTGTGGGACCCCGCTCAGGGGAACGACCTGGCCCATGCCGCCCGGGCGCTGGCCTTCCGCCGTCTGGCCGACGCCATGCTGGCCCAAGGCTTATAAAAACCCCGCCGGGGAACTCCCCGGCGGGTCGTTTTGTTGTGGTGTCTTACACCGCCTGCAGGTCCGCGTCACGGCCCTCCAGGCGCTGGGCGATGAAGTCCCGGACGCTGTCCCGGGTGATGCCCAGGGCCACGGCCAGCTCCCCATAGAGCAGGTTCTCCGCCCGCTCCATGTACCGCCGGTCCACGGCGCCGAACTTCAGCTTCTTCTCCTCCCGCTCCACCTTTTTCTGGTAGGTAGACATGGTCAGCCGCAGCAGGCTCATGCAGTCGTGGGCCTCCATGCGGGTCTTATAGTGGTTCTCCAGCTGCTGCAGGTTCTGGTTGTAGTAGACCTCCGGCTGGATGGTGGGGATGCGGTCGATGAGGTCGATGGCCTCCTCCCGGGTGATCACCGGGCGGGTGACCACCTTGCCGTTGTCCACGGGCGTGGTGATGGTGCCGGTCTGATAGAGCGGCTCCAGGATGTAATACATCCTCTCCGGCTCCGTCCGGCTGGGCTTTTTCGCCACCACGTCCACTACCCGGCACACCCCGGTGCCGCCGTAGGCTATGAGCTCTCCCTTCTGATACAAAATCGCCACGCTCCTTGTTCTCTCGGCTCGCTGGCCGGTCCAGGTCATATTGCTCGCCACTTTATAATACTATACGTATTATAACACTTTTTTCCAGGTAACGTAAGCGTCTTTTGCAAAATCCCGTCGATTCTATCAAAAAGCTAATGAAGCCCCCTCAAAATGAGGGGGCTTTTGTAAATCTTTACCATATCGTCAGCCACAAACCCCCATATTTCGGGGGTTTGCGGGCGGGGTGCTATCAGTAACCCTGGGGGTTGTTCTTCTGCCAGCGCCAGGAGTCGGCGCACATCTCCTCCACGGTGCGGGTCGCCTTCCAGCCCAAGACCCGCTCCGCCTTGGAGCAGTCGGCGTACACGCTGGCCAGGTCCCCGGGCCGCCGGGGGGCGATCTCATAGGGGATCTTCACGCCGGAGGCCTTCTCAAAGGCGTGGACCAGCTCCAGGACGCTGACACCGTGGCCGGTGCCCAGGTTGAACACCTCCGTGCCCTTGTGCTCCAGGGCGTATTTCAGCGCTGCCACATGGCCCTCGGCCAGGTCCACCACGTGGATGTAGTCCCGCACGCCGGTGCCGTCGGGGGTGTCGTAGTCGTTGCCGAACACATTGAGGTGGGGCAGCCGCCCCACGGCCACCTGGGTGATATAGGGCATGAGGTTGTTGGGGATGCCGGAGGGATTTTCGCCGATGCGGCCGCTCTCATGCGCGCCCACGGGGTTAAAGTACCGCAGGAGCACCACGCTCATGTTGGGGTCGGCCTTGGCCGCGCCGGAGGCGATCTGCTCGATCATGAACTTGGTCCAGCCGTAGGGGTTGGTGCATCCGCCGGTCTCGGATTCTTCCGTATAGGGCACGGCGGCCTTGGCGCCGTAGACCGTGGCGGAGGAGGAGAAGATGAAGGGGCCCACGCCGAATTCCGCCATGACCTCCAGCAGGGACAGGGTGGTGTCCAGGTTGTTGCGGTAGTACATGAGGGGCTTGGCCACGCTCTCCCCTACCGCCTTGTAGCCGGCAAAGTGCATCACCGCGGCGGGCTTCACCTCGGCAAATATTTTGCGCAGGGCGTCCTTGTCGGCCACATCCGCCTCATAGAGGGGCATCTTCTCCCCGGTCAGCTCCTCGCAGCGGCGCACCGCCTCGGGGCTGGAGTTGGAAAAGTCGTCCACGATGGCCACGTCATAGCCCGCCTGGGCCAGGGCGACGGCGGTGTGGGAGCCTATGTATCCGGCGGCGCCGGTAAGCAGTATGGTCATGCTATCCTCCTCAGCAGACGGGGATCACCCAGCCGTAGGGGTCCGCGATCTTGCCCCACTGGATGCCGGTGATGGTGTCGTACAGCTTCTGGGTCACGGGGCCGATCTTATTGCCGTTGATGGTGTAATCCTGGCCGCCGAAGAATATCTCGCCGATGGGGCTCACCACCGCGGCGGTGCCGCAGCCCCAGGCCTCGTCCAGCTTGCCGGACTTGACGGCGTCGATGAGCTCGTCGATGGAGATGTTCCGCTCCTGGACCTCATAGCCCCAGTCCTTCAGAAGCTGGATGCAGCTCTTGCGGGTCACGCCGGGGAGCACGGAGCCGCTGGCCAGGGAGGGGGTGATGACCTTGCCGTCGATCTTGAACATCACGTTCATGGAGCCCACTTCCTCGATGTACTTCTGCTCCACGCCGTCCAGCCACAGCACCTGGGAGAAGCCGTTCTTCTCCGCGATCTCGCTGGCGTGGAGGCTGGCGGCATAGTTGCCGCCGCACTTGGCAAAGCCGGTGCCGCCCCGGACCGCCCGGACCTCGCGGCCCTCGATGGCGATGCGGACGGGGTTGATGCCCTCGGGATAGTAACTGCCCACCGGGCAGGTGATGATGCAGAAAATATACGTGCTGGAGGCGTGCACGCCCAGCTTCGGGTCCGTGGCGATGACGAAGGGGCGGATATAGAGGCTGGTGTCCGGCGCGGTGGGGACCCAGTCCTTATCCACCTCCACCAGGGCCTTGATGGCCTGCAGGTAGTCCTCGTCGGGCACGGGGGGCACGCACAGCTTCTCGCAGGAGCGGGCCATGCGGGCGATGTTCTCCGTGGCCCGGAACAGCTGGATATGGCCGTCCGCGGTGCGGTAGGCCTTCAGGCCCTCAAATACCTCCTGGGCATAGTGCAGGACCATGGCGGAGGGCTCCAGGGTCAGGGGGCCGTAGGGGACGATGCGGGCGTCGTGCCAATGGCCGTCCGAGTAGTTCATGACGAACATGTGGTCGGAGAAGAAGGAGCCGAAGGGGATGTTGTCGGTCTGGGGCTTCTGCCGGGGGGTGGTCGTTTTTTCGATCTTGATATCCATGGTGATGCTGCCTCCTGCCAAAATCGGCCGCGCCATTGCGGCCGTCATATGTAAGTTTTTATATTATAGTCTCATTTTTTCCGGACTGCAAGTGCCTGTCCCGGAAAGGGGCAAACTTTTCCCCAACCGCCGGGCCGTTCGACACAAGAGGGAAAACTTCTGCCGCGTTTTGTAACTTTTCTCTAGGCATTTCGTAATAAATGTGATATAATGTTAAGGATAGATAAAAATGTTACAGTCTAAGGTACATTATATCACATGGATATCGGTCGCGCTCCCGGCCGCAGGCCGAAACCGCGCGACATGATATGGCATGTTAAAGATGGAGAAAAAGGTTACAAGCCCAAGTGGCAAATAATTACAGGCGAGGTGAGGGGATACGGGACGGATACGGCGCGCCGCGGCGCTTTGGCTGGCCGCGGCCATGGTGGCCCTGCTGGCCGGGTGCCTGCCCGCCAGCGTGGACGAGCTCTATTCCCTGCCTCAGATGAGCGAGGAGTACATCCAGCTGCAGGAGCTCATCGCCGGCCAGCTGGACGCGGGCGGGTCCTACGCCGCCCCCACCGGGGGCAGCAACCGCCAGAGCGTGCAGCTGCGGGACCTGGACGGGGACGGCACGGCGGAGGCCCTGGCCTTCCTGGCCGACGAGGACCGCTCCCCCGTCATATGCGTCTACCGCCGGGGAGAGGACGGCAGCTTTTACCAGTACGTCACCATCCTGGCCGAGGGCACGGCGGTGTACAGCGTGGATTACGCGGACCTGAACGGCGACGGCATCGATGAGTTCATCGTGGCCTGGCAGATCGGCGGGGATCTGCGGCAGCTTTCCGTATACGCCCTGAGCCATGCCGAGGAGGACGGCCAGACCCGCCTGCGGCTTTTGAGCGCCGACTGCACCCGGTTCGTGGTCTTCGACCTGGACGGGGACGGGGTGGACGACCTCCTGGACCTGAGCATGGGCGCGGGCAGCAACGGCTCGCTCATCATGTACACCCTGGACGAACAGGGCCGGGCCGGCTCCGCGGAGGCGGGACTATCCTCCGGCGTGTCCGCCATACGGCGGGCCGTGGCCGGAAAGCTGGCCGACGGCACGGCGGCGCTGTTCGTGGAGGGCGACATGGGCAACCAGGGCCTGGTCACCGACATATTCATCGCCCGGGACCGGCGTCTCACCAACATCGCCATGTCCAGCCTCGGCCGCAGCGCCCTGCTCCGGCCCGACGGCCTGTTTGCTGCCGATCTCAACGGCGACGGGTCCATGGAGATACCCGCCGGCAGCGGCGATTTCATCCCCTGGTACGCCATGGACGCGGGCGGGGGCATGGTCCAGACGGCCACTACTTACCACAACGCCGAGGACGGCTGGTACCTGGCCCTGCCCCGGGGCATGGGTCAAAACGTCACCGCCGAGCGCCACGGGGCGGGCGGCGACGAGCGGGCGGTGGTGTTCCTCCAGGAGGGGGACGCCTCCGCGCCCCAGCGCAGCGTGCTTGTCATCTACGCCCTCACCGGGGCCAACCGCCTGGACCGGGCGGAGGTGGACAGCCGGTTTATCCTCCGGCAGGACGAGGACGTGGTCTACGCCGCCCAATTGCTCACCGACGAGCTCACCCAGGAGGACATCCTGAACAACTTCTACATCCTGTACGACCAATGGCAAACGGGAGACCTTTAAAAGAGGAGGCGCCATGAAGATATGAAGAAAGTTTTGGTTTTGGAGGACGAGTCCAGCATCCGCTCTTTCGTGGTCATCAACCTGAAACGCTCCGGCTATGAGCCCATCGAGGCCGAGACCGGCGAGCAGGCATTGGAGCAGCTGAAGCAGAACCCGGACATCAAAGTCGCACTGCTGGACGTGATGCTGCCCGGCATCGACGGGTTCGAGGTCTGCCGCCGCATCCGCGCCTCCGACGCGAAGATCGGTATCATCATGCTCACCGCCAAGAGCCAGGAGATGGACAAGGTCACGGGCCTGATGACCGGCGCGGACGACTATGTGACCAAGCCCTTCTCCCCCGCCGAGCTCACCGCCCGCATTGACGCGCTCTTCCGCCGCACCGGCGCGGAGGACCCCCAGGAGGATAAGGGGGAGCTGCGCCAGGGGCCCTTCCGCCTCAACACCCGCAACCGCACCCTGGAGAAGAACGGCGAGCGCATCAAGCTCACCCAGATCGAGTATTCCATCATGAAGCTGTTCATGGATAACCCCGGCCGGGCTCTCAGCCGGGAGGACATCCTGAACGCCGTCTGGGGCCGGGACTATTTCGGGGAGCTGAAGATCGTGGACGTGAATATCCGGCGGCTCCGCATCAAGATCGAGGACAACAGCACCATCCCCACCTACATCACCACGGTTTGGGGCTACGGGTATAAATGGGGTTTCTGAGAGGCTTTTGAATGGGTAAACTTCTGGGAAAACAGCATGTGCGGGGGCTGAGGAACCGCTGGCTTAGGTCCGGCGTGCTGCTCACCGTCGCCGTGGTGGTGCTGTTCACCCTGGTGTTCTCCCTGGGGGTGCGCAGCTACTACTACAGCGCCGTGCGCACGGGCCTGGCCGCCAAGGCCCAGTCCGCCTCCACCTTCTTCACCAGCTACATCTCCCGGACCTATTCCCAGTATTACCAGAGCGCCTACCGCTACACGGAGAATTTCGAGGACAAGGACATCCTGGAGCTGCAGTTCGTCAACACCAGCGGCGTGGTGGAGGTATCCAGCTACGGCGTCTCCGCCGGGACCGTGGCCGACACTCAGGACGTGCGCCAGGCCCTGGAGGAGGGCACCATCGGCTCCTGGTCTGGCCGGAGAAGCGCCACCGGCGAGAAGATCATGGCCGTCACCGCGCCCCTTTTGAGCGCCGACGGCACCGTGGTGGGCGCCATGCGGTACGTGACCAGCTTAAAGCTGGTCTCCCGGCAGATCGGGCTCATCTCCGCCGCCGTGGCGGGGGTGGGGCTGCTGGTGATACTTGCGGTGGTCCTCTCCAACCTCTACTTTATCCGGCCCGTCACCGAGCAGCTGGTGGAGCTGACCGCCATGAGCCGGCGCATCGCCGAGGGCAGCTACGGCATCCAGGTGCAGAAGAAATACGACGACGAGATCGGCGACCTCACCGACGCCATCAACGAGATGAGCGCCAAGATCGGCGAGTCGGAGCGGACCCAAACCGAGTTCATCTCCTCCATCTCCCATGAGCTGCGCACCCCCCTGACCGCCATCACCGGCTGGGCGGAGACCCTGGCCTACGACGAGTCCATCTCCCCCGACGCCCAGCGGGGCATCGCCATCATATCCAAGGAATCCGGACGGCTCACCAAAATGGTGGAGTCCCTCTTGGAATTTACCCGCATCCAGGACGGCCGCTTCAACCTCAACGTGGAAAAGCTGGACGTGGCCGGGGAGCTGGAGGACGCCATCTTCACCTACGGCAAGCTCCTGGAGCAGGACGGCATCACCGTGGAATACGACCCGCCCAGCGGGGACATCCCCCTCGTTCTGGGGGACGCGGAGCGGCTGAAGCAGGTGTTTTTGAACATCATGGACAACGCCGCCAAATACGGCCGGGCCGCGGGCCGCATCCAGGTCACCATCGGCGCCACCGGCTCCTGGGTGGTCATCCGCTTCCGGGACTTCGGCCCCGGCGTGCCCCCGGAGGAGCTGCCCTTCATCAAGAAGAAGTTCTATAAGGGCAGCGGCAAGGAGCGGGGCAGCGGCATAGGCCTCGCGGTCTGCGAGGAGATCGTCACCCGCCACAAGGGAAAATTGGAATTGGAGAACGCCGCCGACGGCCGCACGGGCCTTATCGTGACGGTGATGCTCCCGGTCATGAACGAAGAGGAATTGACTATTTAGTACCTTATAGCCTCCCCTGTGCAAGGGGAGGGGGACCGCACGAAGTGCGGTGGAGGGGTTGTCAGATAATCCCCCAGTCAGCGCTTCGCGCTGCCAGCCCCCTTTACACAAGGGGGCCATTGTGCCACTCATTAGAAAGGAGAGCCATGACAGCGCAAAACCCCAAAAATAATGCGAGCTGCGCCTTTCGCACGTCCATCGGCGGCCAGGCGCTCATAGAGGGCATCCTCATGCGCGGCCCGGAGAAGCAGGCCATCGTCATCCGGGACCAGAACGGAGAGCTGGTCACCAAGGTGGAGCCCATGAGCCAGCTGAAGGAGAAGCACCCCTTCCTTGGCTGGCCCCTCATCCGGGGCGTGGTGAGCTTCATCGACAGCATGGCCAAGGGCATGAAGGCCGTCACCTACTCCGCCAGCTTCCTCCCCGAGGAGGAGCAGGAGGAGCCCTCGAAGCTGGACATGTGGATCGAAAAGCATTTCAGCTCCGACAAGGCCGAGAAGATCATCATCGGCGTCGCCGTGGTGCTGGGCATCGCCCTGGCCGTGGGCCTTTTCATCTTCCTGCCCACCCTGCTGGTGGGGCTCATCCCGCCCCTGCGCCACGGCCATGACGGCCTGCGCACGCTCCTGGAGGGCATATTGAAGCTGGTCATCTTCCTGGGCTACATGGGCGCTGTGAGCCAGATGAAGGAGATGAAACGCATGTGGGCCTACCATGGCGCGGAGCACAAGACCATCTTCTGCTATGAGCACGGCCACGACCTGACCGTGGAGAACGTGCGCAAAGAGAGCCGCTTCCACCCCCGCTGCGGCACCAGCTTTCTGCTGGTGGTGGTGATCCTGAGCGTGTTCGTGTTCATCGTGGCCAACGCCTTTTTGCATGTGGACAACGTGTTCCTGCGGATGCTGGTGAAGCTGGCGCTGCTGCCCGTGGTGGTGTCCCTCAGCTACGAGCTGAACCGCTGGATAGGCCGCCACGACGACCTGCCCATCGCCAAGGTCCTGTCCTGGCCCGGCCGGATGCTCCAGCATCTGACCACCCGGGAGCCGGACGAGGGCATGATGGAGGTAGCTATTGAATCCTTAAAGCTGGTCATCCCCGAAAAGAAGGGCGCAGACACTTGGTAAACACCTGGGGGCGGATTGAGATATGGCTAAAACGTATAACGACATTTACATCAAGGCCCGGAAGCGGCTTCGGGACGCGGGCATCGAGGCCCACAGCCTGGAGGCCCGGCTCATCGTGAGCCAGGCGGCGGGAAAGACCGTGGAAAAGCTGATGCAGGACCTGAGCCTGTACTCCACCGACGAGCTGGACAGGAAGGTGCAGGCCATGGTGGACCGGCGCATCGCCGGGGAGCCGGTGGCCTACATCACCGGGCTGTGGGAATTCTACGGCGTGCCCCTGGAGATAACCCGGGACGCCCTCATTCCCCGGACGGACACGGAGGTGCTGGTGAAGGCGGCCATCGGCCTTTTTGAGGGCCGGAACGGCCGGCCCCGTATCCTGGATCTGTGCGCCGGGTCCGGCTGCGTGGGCGTGGCCATGGGCGTGCACATGCCCGGGGCGCGGGTGGTCATGGTGGACAACAGCCCCAGGGCCCTGGCCCTCTGCCGCCGGAACATCCACCGCAACGACCTGGACGTGCGGGTGCTGTGCGTGGAGGCGGACGTGACCGAAAAGCCCCCTATGCTTCTGGGGGACTTCGACCTCATCACCTGCAACGCCCCCTATATCCCCACGGCGGAGCTGGAGACCCTGGACGCCTCCGTGAAGGACTATGAGCCCGTCCAGGCCCTGGACGGGGGCGAGGACGGCCTGGACATCATCCGGCCGGTCATCCGCCTGTGGAAGTCCGTTTTACGGGACAAGGGCGTGCTTATGCTGGAGGTAGGCGAGGGACAGGCCCCCACCGTGGGCCAGCTTTTGGAGCAGGCCGGCTTCGAGGCCGTCACCTTCTTCAAGGACACGGGCGGCACCGACCGGGTGGTGGCGGCCCGCATACGCCGGAACTGACCGCGCCGGGCGCGAACAAATATACTAGAGAGAGGATACTCACTATGGCGGCGAAAAAGACGGCGCCCCTGCCCAGCGTGGGCCAGGCGGCGGACAAGAAAAAGGCGCTGGAGACCGCTCTGGCGCAGATCGAGAAAAACTACGGCAAGGGCGCCATCATGCGCCTGGGCGAGGACATCCCCGTGAACGTGGACGCCATCTCCACCGGCTCCCTGGGCCTGGATCTGGCGCTGGGCATCGGGGGCCTGCCCCGGGGCCGCATCGTGGAGATATACGGGCCCGAGGCCAGCGGCAAGACCACCCTGGCCCTGCATCTCGTCGCCTCTGCCCAGAAGGGCGGCGGCGAGGTGGCCTACATCGACGTGGAGCACGCCCTGGAGCCGGCCTATGCCCGGGCCCTGGGGGTCAACATCGACGACCTTCTCATCTCCCAGCCGGACACCGCCGAGCAGGCCCTGCAGATCACCGAGGCCCTGGTCCGCTCCGGCGCCATCGACGTGATCGTGGTGGACTCCGTGGCGGCGCTGCTGCCCCGCAGCGAACTGGAGGGCGAGATGGGCGACTCCACCGTGGGCGTGCTGGCCCGGCTCATGAGTCAGGCCCTGCGGAAGCTGGCGGGCATCGTATCCAAGACCAACTGCATCGTGGTGTTCATCAACCAGCTCCGGGAGAAGATCGGCGTCATGTACGGCAACCCGGAGACCACCCCCGGCGGCCGGGCGCTGAAATATTATTCCAGCGTGCGCCTGGACGTGCGCCGGGTGGAGACCCTCAAGTCCGGCAACGAGATGATCGGCAACCGGACCCGGGTCAAGATCGTGAAGAACAAGGTCGCGCCCCCCTTCAAGGAGGCCCAGTTCGACATCATCTACGGCGAGGGCATCTCCAAGATCGGCGAGATCATCGACTTGGGCGTGCAGCTGGACCTCATCGAAAAGGCCGGTGCCTGGTTCACCTGCTGCGGCGAGCGCTTCCAGGGCCGGGACGGGGTCAAGGAATTCCTCATGGAAAACCCTGACAAAGCCGACGAGCTGGAAGCCCAGATCCGGGCCAACGCCCATAAGCTCATGAGTCCCCAGGCTCTGAAGGCCGCCAAGGCGGCGGGCCGGGCGGTGGACGTGTCCGCCGAGGACTTTGACGACGGCCCCGAGGACTGACAGAGCCCCATGCGGTATGTGAGCTTCCTCATAAAGCCCGCCTCCAGCGCCTGCAATATGCGCTGCCGGTACTGCTTTTATGAGGACGAGGCGGAGAGCCGCTCTGTGCATAACTACGGCCTCATGACCGACGCCACCGCGGAGACCCTCCTTCGGGAGGGCTTCGCCCTTGTGGACCCGGGCGGGACCGTCAGCTTCCTGTTCCAGGGGGGCGAGCCCACCCTGGCGGGGCTGGGGTTTTTCCGGCGCTTCACCGCCCGGGCGAGGGAGCTTTGCCCCGAGGGGGCATCCCTCTCCTTCGCCATCCAGACCAACGGCATGGTCCTGGACGAGGCCTGGGCAGAATTCTTCAAAGAGGAAGACTACCTGGTGGGCCTGTCCCTGGACGGCTTCCGGGAGCTGCATGACCTCTACCGCCGGGACGCGGGCGGTCACGATACCTTCGCCCGGACCCGCCGGGCCCTGGGGCTGCTCTCCCGCCACAATGTGCGGACAAACATCCTCACCGTGGTGACGGCCCAGGCCGCCAAACGGCCTGACAGCCTGTACAACGAGCTCAAAAAGCTGGGCGCACGCTACATGCAGTTCATCCCCTGCCTGGACCCCATCGGCGAGGCCCGGGGCGGCCGGCCCTGGTCCCTGACCCCGGAGGCCTACGGCGCGTTTCTCTGCCGGCTCTTCGACCTGTGGTACGCCGACTGGGCGAAGGGCGATTGGCACAGCGTGCGGTTTTTTGAGGACCACGTGAACCTGCTGCTGGGGGCCGGGGCCAGCTCCTGCGCCGCCTGCGGCCAGTGCGGCAGCTATTTCGTCGTGGAGGCGGACGGGGGCGTGTATCCCTGCGACTTCTACGCCATGGACGACTGGCGCATGGGCACGCTGGGCCATGACGCTCTCGCGGATATGGCCGGGGGCGACGTTGCCCGGCGGTTCCTCCAATGGGGCGCGGAAAAGCCCGCGGAGTGCGCCTCCTGCCGGTGGCGGGGGCTCTGCAACGGCGGGTGCAGGAACGACTGGACCGGCCATGAGAGCGCCCCCCACAACTACTACTGCGACGCCTTCCGGCGCTATTTCGCCCATGCCGAGGCAAGGCTGGGCGAGGTGGCCCGGGCGGAGGCGCGGGCCCGGGCGGGCCGGTGAACGCTATGGATGAGAACGAGTATAAACACACCGTCCGGTCCGTGATGAACGACCCGGCGGGGGAGCTGGAGCCGCCCAAAAAGACGCCCCAGTCCCCCCTGGAGCGGGCCAAGAAGTGGGCCATGGACTATTTAAAGCGCCCCCATTCCGAGAAGGAGCTGCGGGACAAGCTGGCCCAGAAGGGCTGTTCCCCCGAGGACATTGACACCGTGGCGGCCCTGTGCCTGGACTACGGGTTCGTGAACGACGGCGAGTACGCCGGGATGATCGCCCGTCATTACGCCGCCCAGGGCTACGGCCCGGGCCGGGTCCGCACGGAGCTGCGCCGCCGGGGGGTGCCCCCGGAATACTGGGACGAGGCGCTGGAAGAGCTGCCCGGCGATACGGATACTATCGACCGGCTCCTGGCCGCCCGTCTCCGGGGCCGGGACGTAAGCGACCGCAAAGAGCGGGACAAGGCCGCGGCGGCCCTCTTCCGCCGGGGCTTTTCCTGGGACGAGATACGCGCCGCCCTGCGCCGGTATGGGGCGGAGGATGAAGAATAAGGCTCTGGCAAAGGGCGGACGAGCCCGGTAGTATGCCTACTGCTAAAGTTCGCTTCGCTCACCAACCGCATTCGGCACACTGCCGGTTCTCGCCGCCCGTCGGGTGGGCAAAGGCCCCCTTGTGCAAAGGGGGCTGGCAGCGCCAAAGGCGCTGACTGGGGGATTGTTTGCCCCGGCACAACAACCCCTCCGCCTCGCGCCGCTCGGCACCTCCCCTTGCACAGGGGAGGCTCCCAAAAGGTATATTCTATGAACATCCACTTTACCTCTCTTGGCTGCGCCAAGAACCTCATAGACTCCGAACAGATGCTGGCGCTGTTGAAGGCCGCCGGCCATGTCATCGTGGCGGACCCCGCCCAGGCGGACGCCGCGGTGGTGAATACCTGCGCCTTCATCGAGGCCGCCCAGCAGGAGGCCATCAACGCCATATTGGAGCTTGCCGAGCTCAAGAAGACCGGCAGCCTCAAGCGGCTGGTGGTCACCGGGTGCCTGGCCCAGCGGTACTCGGAGGACATCCTTCGGGAGATGCCCGAGATAGACGCGGTGCTGGGCGTGGGGAGCTTCCCCGATGTCGTGGCGGCGCTGGAAGCAGGCGAGGAGCACTATGCCCGCTTCGCGGACAAGAACGCGCCCCTTCCCGAGCTGGACCGGACCGTGACCACAGGCCCGGGCTGGGCGTATTTGAAGATCGCCGACGGGTGCGACAACCGCTGCGCCTACTGCGTCATCCCCTCCATCCGGGGGAAATACCGCTCCCGGCCCATGGACGCCGTCCTGGCCGAGGCGGAGACCCTGGCAAAATCGGGCACAAAGGAGCTCATATTGGTGGCCCAGGACGTGACCCGCTACGGCCATGATTTCCGTGACGGCACCACCCTGTGCACCCTTCTGCGGGAACTGGTGAAGGTCCCCGGCATAGAATGGATACGGCTCCACTACCTCTACCCCAACGAGATCACCGACGAGCTCATCGACCTCATCGCCGCGGAGCCCAAGGTGCTCAAGTACTTGGACGTGCCCATCCAGCACGTGAACGACGCCATTTTGCGCCGCATGCGCCGGCCGGAGACCCGCGCCAGCATCGAGGCACTGTTCGCGAAGCTCCGGGCCCGCATCCCCGGGGCAGTGCTGCGCACCAGCCTCATCGTGGGCCTGCCCGGAGAGGGCGAGGGGGAGTTTCAGGAGCTTCTGGACTTCCTCCGGGCCCAGCGGCTGCCCCGGGCGGGGGTATTCACTTTCTCCCCCCAGGAGGGCACCCCGGCGGCGGATATGCCGGACCGATGTTCCGAGGCCGAGGCCCTTGCCCGGCAGCGGACGGTGACGGACCTGCAGGAGCAGATCATGGACGAGTACGACCGGGCCCAGATCGGGAAGGTGTTCCAAGTCCTCTGCGAGGGCAAGGGCGAGGACGGCCGCTGGGCGGGCCGGCGCTATGCCGACTCCCCGGACGTGGACGAGCAGGTGCTCTTTACCGGCGAGGCCGTGCCGGGCCAGTTTGCCCAGGTGCGCATCGACGCATTGGAAGATGGCTGTCTCACAGGCGCGGCCGTATAAGGAGAAATTCAAACCAGAGTTTAAGGACCCTGATTAGATGTTCGACTATCTGAAAGAGACCATAAAGGCCTACCAGGACCGGGACCCCGCGGCCCGCTCCGCCCTGGAGGTATACCTCTTATATCCCGGCGTGCGGGCGGTGATGCGCCACCGCCGGGCCCACTGGTGCTGGACCCATAACCTGAAGTTCCTGGGCCGGGCCATCTCCCAGCGCACCCGGAAAAAGACCGGCATCGAGATACACCCCGGCGCTACCATCGGCCGCCGGCTGGTCATCGACCACGGCATGGGCGTGGTCATCGGCGAGACCGCCGAGATCGGCGACGACGTGCTTTTGTATCAGTGCGTCACCCTGGGCGGCACGGGCAAGGACCACGGCAAGCGCCACCCCACCATCGGCAATAACGTCCTGATCGGCTCCGGCGCCAAGGTTCTGGGCCCCTTTAAAGTCGGGGACAACAGCCGCATCGCCTCCAACGCCGTGGTGCTCAGTGAGGTGCCGGCCAACTCCACCGCCGTAGGCGTGCCCGCCCACATCGCCCGCATCGCCGGGGAGAGGACCGACTTCGCCTCCCGGGTGGACCAGATCAGCGTGGCCGACCCGGTGGTGCAGGAGCTGTGCGCTCTCCGCAGCCGGGTCATCGACCTGGAACAGCAACTTTCCGCAAAGGAGAAGGAGAACTAAACCATGCGCTTTTATAACGACCTGACCATGCAGAAGGAGGACTTCGTCCCCATCACCGAGGGCAAGGTCACCATGTACAGCTGCGGCCCCACGGTGTACAACTACATCCACGTGGGCAACGCCCGGCCCATCATCATGTTCGACGTGCTGCGCCGGTATCTGGAATACCGGGGCTACGAGGTGACGTTCGTGCAGAACTTCACCGACGTGGACGACAAGATCATCAAAAAGGCCAACGAGGAGGGCGTGTCCTC
>CANQRM010000025.1 GCA_947626265.1 uncultured Oscillospiraceae bacterium | reverse complement strand
GTCATCGCCAAGGGCACCGCCGAGGAGATACAGTCCAACCCCACGGTCATCGAGGCCTATCTGGGCAAGCAGCAGTGAGGAGGCGCGGGATATGATGCTGAAAGTCAACGACATAAACGTCTATTACGGCGCCATCCACGCCATCAAGGGCGTCTCCTTCGAGGTCAACGATGGAGAGATCGTCACCCTCATCGGCGCCAACGGCGCGGGCAAATCCACCATCCTGAACACGGTCTCCGGCCTTTTAAAGTCCAAGACCGGCTCCATCGAGTTCCTGGGCCAGCCTCTGAACGGTGTGCCCGCCCACAAGATCGTGGAGCGGGGCATCGCCCACGTGCCCGAAGGGCGGCGGGTGTTCCTCTCCATGACGGTGGAGGAGAACCTGGAGATGGGCGCCTACACACGGCCCAACAGCGGCGTGGCCGACCACCTTGAGCGGGTCTACGAGCAGTTCCCCCGCCTCAAGGAGCGGCGCCGCCAGGTGGCGGGCACCCTCTCCGGCGGCGAGCAGCAGATGCTGGCCATGGGCCGCGGCCTCATGTCGGACCCCAAGCTGCTGATGCTGGATGAGCCCTCCATGGGCCTGGCCCCCATCCTGGTGGAGCAGATATTCGAGATCATCGCCTCCCTGCACAAGGCCGGCACCACCATCCTTCTGGTGGAGCAGAACGCCCGCATGGCCCTGTCCGTGGCGGACCGGGGCTACGTGCTGGAGACCGGCAAGATCGCCCTGTCCGGCACCGGCAGGGAGCTTGCCGAGAGCGACGACATCAAAAAGGCCTACCTGGGCGGCTGATAAGGCAACAGGAAGAAAAAGGACACGCTTTGAAAGCGTGTCCTTTTTGCTGCGCGTTACAGCGCGCGTATGGTCTCCAACGCGGGCAGCGCCCGGCCCTCATAGTCAAACAGCGCCTGATTGGCCCACTCGTTGCCGCCAGGCCCCTTCTCGCCGGTATAGCGCAGGGCCGCTTCCGTGGCCCAGCCGCTGCCGGGCACCGGTATCCAGGCGGGCTCCCACCAGATAAAGCCCCTTCCTCTCCCCTGCGGCACGGCTCTGATGGCCGCCGCCAGGTCCCGGATGAATTCGCTCTGGCCCCGGGGCGTCATAGGGTACTCTATCCCCGCCGCCAGTTTGGCCGTGGCGGCCATGCCCTTGCGCTCATCGGGGGCCAGCTTTTCATAATCGCCGTAATCTTCCAGGGTGAAGCCCATGGAGGTCTCCACCACCAGCACGTCCTTGCCGAAGTACTCCACGGCGTCGGCCATGCTCCGGGCCAGGCCTTCCAGGGGGCCGTTCCAGAAGGGATAGTAGCTCATGCCGATGACGTCAAAGTCCGCGCCGCCGGCGGCGTAATAAGCCTCGAACCAGGCCCGGTACTGGCCCCTGTCGGGACCGTTGTCCAGGTGGACGACCGTCTCCGCCCGGGGGCAGATCTCCTTTACGGCCCCCAGCCCCGCGCTGACGAACCGGGCAGCATTGCCCATGCTTGCCTGGCCTATGGGCCACAGAAGGCCGTTGGTGATCTCGTTGCCCACGGACACCATATCCGGCGCAAGGCCCTGAGCCGTGAGTTTTGTAAGTACGTCGCGGGTGTATGCCCCTATGGCCTTTTCCAGTCCATCCGCATCCAGGCCCCGCCAGGCCTTGGGGACGATCTGCTTGCCCGGGTCGGCCCAGAAGTCGCTGTAGTGAAGGTCCAGCATCCACTGACAGCCCAGGTCTTTTGCCCGCCGGGCCAGGATGCTGACTGTCTCCAGATCGCAGGTCCCCGCCCCGTATGGCTCCCCCTCTTCTGAATAGGGGTCGTTCCACAGCCGCAGCCGCACCAGGTCCATCCCGTGGCGGCGGAGTATCTCCATGGCGCCGCCGGGGCCGTTTTCATCAGAAAAACGTCCCCCGCAGGCCTCCACCTCCCGGAGGCTCGAAAGGTCCATTCCCTTGATGAAGCCCATCAGGTCTCTTTTCCCTCCCGGGAGAAGTCCTCAAAATCCGTGAATCGGCGCATCATGGCGCCGTAGCGGAAGCGGGCCAGCTGGTTTTTCGCCAGCACGTCCGCCTCATTGCCCCGGTACTGGCAGCGGATGCAGAAATACTCATCCTTATCCTTGTCATAGAACATGTCGATGTCCAGGTCCCGCATGAAGCAGGAGGGGCAGCGGTAGTTCAGCCGGCCCTTTCCAGCCTGAGCCATGTGGTGAACACCTCCTTCTCTTGCAGTGTGCCCTGATAGCCCAGGGTGAACATGGGGCTGAAAGCGTAGCCCTCCCGGATGTAGCCTGCCTTGTCCCGGCCCTCGCAGGTCATGGACACCTTTGTTTTAATGGGCGGCAGCGTGCAGGATACGCTCTCTGCCCCCGTCGCGGATGCCTCCCGGCACTTGTACTCATAGTTGATGCTCTCGCTTTTCTCCCCTGCCTGAACGGTGAGGGTCAGGCCCGTCATATCCTCCGGGTACTCGGTGGTGCCGTAGCAGGCCACCATGTACTCGTTGATGGTGACCTCCGCATTGGGGTCGCTCATGGCCAGCACTTTCCGCTCGATCTTTATATCCCCCGTCCCCTCCGGGAAGGAGATAACGGTATGAAGCGTCACGGTCAGGTCCTCAAACTCTATATCCACCGGGTCCAGGGTCAGGGTGCGCACGCCTTTTTCCTCGGAAAAATGGGCATGGGTCCGGCACAGGCACAGGTCCACCTCTTCCCCGTTGTGGCATATCTTGGCGCTGCGGACGGTGCCCTCCCCGGCGTAGTGAGTGAAGTATCCGGCCCGGTACTTCTCCTGGATGAGGAAGGGGTAGCTGGCGTCCTGCACATGCTTGGTACCGATGCCCACGGGCCATTCCAGCTTCGCGGCATAGGGACGCAGATCCACGATGGCGCCGCCCTGGTCCATATTGACGCAAGCGCGCATATAGGGGTCGCAGTACCAGAAAAGCTGCTTGTCGCTGCCGTAGAGGATGTCCCGCCACAGGGCGCACTCGGGCTCGGTGTAGTGTTTCTTCTCCCGGTAGAAATCGGCAAACTCGCTCATGGTCATATCCAGGAGCTTTCCCTCTTTCTTGAGCTTTCCGTAGTAGGCGCAGCCGTCCTCATAGGACTTCTTTAAGAGCTCATAGGGGGCCTCCCAGCGGCCCATCTTGTTCATCCAGCCCGGGCCCACGAACATCATGTTGTAGGCATAGCCGTTGTTGAACTTGGCCAGATGCCGGTACTGGTCGATGAGGTTGTAGAGATAGGGATACTCCCAGGTATCCGCGTCGTAGATCATGCCCCGGAGCACGTTCTGGGGGTGGGTGCCGAAATTGGAGCCGTTGCCGTCGTAGCAGGCCAGCAGATCACGGCTCAAATGGGGTATAGCCACGATGCCGCTGTCCTCCTCGGCATTCGCCGCGGGGGCGTGGGTATTCTGCCTGGACGGTATCCATGGTGCCCAGGGGCCGCCGTCCATGAGGGTGTACCAGGAATTGTTGCAGGTGTGGTAGGCCTTGGGCCCCTCCTCCCAGCAGGTGGCCACGGCGCACTTCACGCTGGGGTACTCCGCCTTTATGAAGTTTATCAGGTCCGCGTCCATGTAATAGGACCCGGTGGACTCCGGGTAAAACCCGAACCGCTCGTGGAACTTCCCGAACACGTCCCGGACGATGGCCTTCTTGTCCTCCATGGAGAACATCCAGATGCAGAAGTCCTTGGTCTTATACTTCTCCCGGAACTGCTCGCAGGGAAGCCCTAATAGGCTGAGGGCGATCTCGTCGCCGTATTTTTCATGGTGTTCCTTGGCCAGGGCCACCGCCTCGTCGTTGAAGAGGCTGGCGTAGGTCATCTGGATGGTGGTCTTGAGGCCGTTGTCGTGGGCGATCTGCTGCTGGGTCTTGAAGATGTCCAGGCTCTCGGTGAGCAAAGCCTTGCGGCCGATGTCCTCGGCCTTGCCCTGGCCGGTGACCTTTTCGGCGTATTCCGGCACCATCTCCGGCCTGTGGATGATGTTGACGATGAATTGGTCCATATAAATGGTCCTTCCTGTAAATCATAATGACGCGGGCCGCCGTCAGGCGGCCCGCAGATCAGTTCCTGCTCACGCCAAAAGCACCTTGTCGCTCTGGATGCTGCTGCCGGAGAGCTCGGCGAATTTGTCCAGCAGGTCCTTCATGGTCAGGCCCTTCTTCTCCTCCTCGCCGATGTCCAGGATGATCTTGCCCTCGTTCATCATGATGAGCCGGTTGCCGTGAGCGATGGCGTCCTTCATGTTGTGGGTGACCATGAACGCAGTCAGGTTGTGCTCCCTGATGACCCGGTCGGTGGTGGCCAGCACCTTTTCCGCCGTCTTGGGGTCCAATGCCGCGGTGTGCTCGTCCAGCAGGAGCAGCTTGGGCTTTTTGAGGGTCGCCATCAGCAGCGTCAGCGCCTGGCGCTGGCCGCCGGAGAGGAGCCCCACCTTCGTGGTCATCCGGTCCTCCAGCCCCAGGTCCAAGGTCTTCAGCATCTCCCGGAACATGTCCCGCTCCTTCTTGGTGATGCCGGAGCGCAGGGTGCGCCGGTCGCCCCGCCGCAGAGCAAGGGCAAGATTCTCCTCGATCTGCATGGTGGCGGCGGTGCCGGTCATGGGGTCCTGGAACACCCGGCCCAGGAACTTGGCCCGCCTGTACTCGGGCAGGCCCGTCACGTCCTGGCCGTCGATGACGATGGAGCCGGCGTCGATGGGCCACACGCCCGCGATGGCGTTCAGGGCGGTGGACTTGCCCGCGCCGTTGGAGCCGATGACGGTGACGAAGTCGCCCTCCTTGAGGCTCAGGTCCAGGCCCCGCAGGGCACGCTTTTCGTTGACCGTGCCGGGGTTGAAGGTCTTATAGACGCCTTTCAGTTCAAGCATCGGTGGACACCTCCTCCCTTTTCACGGGCTTGGCAAAGTACTTGCCCTTCCAATAGGGCACCGACAGGAAGATCGCCACGATGCAGGCGGATATGAGCTTCAGGTAGTTGGTGTTGATATTGCTGAGGCTGATGACCGCCTGGATGACGGCGTAGTAGATGACCGCGCCCAGGGATACGCTCAGAAGCGTGAGGGCGAAGTTGCGGAATATTTTGGAGAACAGCGCCTCGCCGATGATCACGGCGGCCAGGCCTATGACGATGGCGCCCTTGCCCATGCTGGAGTCGGCGAAGCTCTGGTACTGGCTCAGAAGCGCGCCGCTGAGGGCCACCAGGCCGTTGGAGATCATCAGGCCCAGCACCTTCGCCACGTCGGTGTTGATGCCCTGGGCCCGGGCCATATTGCCGTTGGCGCCGGTGGCCCGCAGGGAGCAGCCGATCTCCGTGCCGAAGAACCAGTAGAGGAGCAGGATGACGCCGATGGTGAACAGGCCCACCACGAAGATGGGGTGCTGGTAAAAGGGCCGGGAACCCTTTGCAACATCCTGCACGAACCGCAGGGACACCCACAGCTTGTTGAGGTTATTGACGTCGATCACGTTGATGGACACGTTGGCCTTCATCCCCATGATGGCAAGGTTCACGCTCCACAGCCCCAGCTGGGTCAAAATACCGGCCAGGATGGCGGGGATGCCGCAGAGGGTGTGGAGAAGGCCGGTGGCGAGGCCGGCAAGCAGCCCCACGCCAAAGGCGGCCAGGAGCGCCACGGGGACCGGCACGCCGGAGCCGAACAGCACCACGAAGGTGGCGCCGCCGGTGCAGAAGGAGCCGTCCACCGTCAGATCGGCGATGTCCAGTATCTTGAAGGTGATGTAAACGCCGATGGCCATGATGCCCCAGATAAGGCCCTGGGAGATGGCGCCTGGCAAGGCGCTGATGAAGCCGCCCATGGAATATTCCCCCTTATTTTTGTTCCGCGGGGGGTGTGCCCGCAAATGAGGTGTACAAGTGTCAATATTATATCAGAAAACAGCGGAAAAGGAAAGACCTTTTCCGCTGTTATTCCGCAAAATTGTGTTGTCTTATTCTGCCTTACTCGGCCGCGTCCTCGACCACGATGGCCTCATAGCCCTCGGGAGGGGTCACGCCCAGGTCGGCGCAGATGGCCTCGTTGTACTTGGGGGTGAAGGTGGCGGCATAGCCGATGGGGGTCTCGGTGATGTCTTCCTCGCCGGTCAGGATCTTGGCAGCCATCTCGCCGGTGGCATAGCCCAGGTCATAGTAGCTGATGGACAGGGTGGCCACGCCGCAGCCGGCGCAGATGCCCTCCTCGCCGCAGAACACGGGGATCTTGCCGTGGCAGATGTTGTCCACGATGCCGGTGTTGGAGGCGGCGGTGTTGTCGGTGGGGATGTAGAGCACGTCGGACTCGTCCGCGGCGGTCTGCACGACGGCGGCCATATCGTTGGAGTCAGAGAACGCGTACTGGGTGGCGGTGTAGCCCATCTCCTCCAGGAAGGCCTGGACGGTGTCCACCTGGTACTGGCTGTTGGCCTCGTTGGAGCAGTAGACCAGGCCGATCTTCTCAGCGTCGGGATACCACTCCTGGATCATCGCGGCCTGCTGGTCCAGAGGGGCCAGGTCGGAGGTGCCGGAGACGTTGGTGCCCACGGTGCCGTCAAAGTCCTCGATGCCCAGAGCCACGCCGTACTCCGTGACGGAGGTGCCCAGCACGGGGATGTCGGCGGTGGCGGCAGCGGCGGCCTGCAGGGCCGGAGTGGCGTTGGCCATGATCAGGTCCACGCCCTCGGACACGAAGGCGTTGGCGATGGTGGCGCAGGTGGCGGGGTCATTGGCGGCGTTCTGATAGTCGAACTCCACGGCGTCCTCGCCCAGGATCTCCTTCAGGGCGTCCTGGAAGCCTTCGGTGGCGGCGTCCAGGGCCACATGGGGCACCAGCTGGCAGATGCCGACTTTGTAGGGCTCCTCGGCGGCGAAGGCCGTGACGGACAGGGCCAGGACCATGACGAGAGCCAGAGCGATAGCAAGAGTCTTCTTCATTGCGGTGTTTCCTTTCAACTCATATTCCGGCGGGCATACGTGCCCGTCTATTATGTACGTTGAAATTTTATTACTTTAAAACAATGATGTCAATGCACAGTTCCTCCAAAAACCGCCCATTGACATCATGAATCTTCAACAATTTTACCTTTTAAATTGCCTGAAACTTATTTCAAAACCACCTTGCGGAAGCTCTTCTTGCCCCGCTTCAGGAGCACGCCCTCCCTGAGCTTCTCCGCCGGGACGGCCAGGAACAGGTCCGTGACCTTCTCCCCGTCCAGGGTTACGCCGCCCTGGGCGATGTTCTGCCGGGCCTCGGAGTTGGATTTTACAAGCCCCGCCTTCACCAGCAGGACCTTGATGTCTATCCCGCCGTCGGTGAGGTCGGCCTCGGAAAGCTCCGTCACGGGCATCTCCCCATGGTCACCGGCGCCAAAGAGGGCCTTGGCGGCATTCTGCGCCTTGGCGGCCTCCTCCTCGCCGTGGACCATCTTGGTGAGCTCATAGGCCAATATCTCCTTGGCCTCGTTGAGCTTCTGGTCCTTCCAGGTGTCCATCTCCCTGATCTGCTCCATGGGCAGGAACGTGAGCATGCGGATGCAGTTCATCACGTCCTCGTCCCCCACGTTGCGCCAATACTGGTAGAAATCGTAAGGCGAGGTCTTGTTGGGGTCCAGCCACACGGCGTTGCCGGCGGTCTTGCCCATCTTGTTGCCGTTGGAATCTGTGAGCAGCGTCACGGTCATGGCGTAGGCGTCCTTGCCCAGCTTCCGGCGGATGAGCTCGGTGCCGCCCAGCATGTTGCTCCACTGGTCGTTGCCGCCGAACTGCATGTTGCAGCCCAGGGTCTGGAACATGTGGTAGAAGTCATAGGACTGCATGATCATGTAATTGAATTCCAGGAAGGACAGGCCCTTCTCCATGCGCTGCTTATAGCACTCCGCCCGGAGCATGTTGTTCACGGAGAAGCAGGCGCCCACCTCCCGCAGCAGGTCCACATAGTTGAGGCTCAAAAGCCAGTCGGCGTTGTTGACCATGGTCGCCTTGCCCGGGCCCTCGCCGAAGTCTATAAACCGCTCCATCTGCTTTTTGAAACACTGGGCGTTGTAGTCGATGGCCTCCCGGGTGAGCATCTTGCGCATATCGCTGCGGCCGGAGGGGTCTCCGATCATAGTGGTGCCGCCGCCGATAAGGGCGATGGGCTTGTTGCCGGCCTGCTGCAGCCGCTTCATAAACGTCAGCGTCACAAAGTGACCGGCGGTCAGGCTGTCCGCCGTGCAGTCAAAGCCGATATAGAAGGTGGCCTTGCCCTCGTTGATGAGGTCCTTTATTTTGTCCTCGTCCGTCACCTGGGCGATAAGGCCCCGCTCCACAAGTTCGTCGTACAGTGTCATGTTCCCGTTCTCCTCAATGCTGTTTTTGTTTCCACGCATCCGCCGCGGCAAGCTGCTCCTCGGCGGAGGCGGTCGTCGTTTCGGTGATATTGTCGCCGCCGGTGAGGCGGGCGATCTCCCGCCGCCGGCCGGCCCGGTCCAGCTCCGTGACGGTGGTATAGGTCCGCCCGTCCCGCTCGGACTTTTCGATGAGGTACTGGCTGTCGGCCATGGCAGCGATCTGGGGCAGGTGGCTTACGCACAGCACCTGCCGGTGCATGCCGGTGAGGGCCAGCTTCTCCCCCACCCGGCTGGCCGCCACGCCGGACACGCCGGTGTCGATCTCGTCGAACACCGCTGTGGGCACCGGGTCGTTCCGGCCGAACACGGTCTTCAGGGCCAGCATGATGCGGCTCAGCTCGCCGCCGGAGGCGATCTTGGCGATGCGCCCCGGCTCTTCGCCGGCGTTGGCGCTCATGAGAAAGCGCACCTCGTCGGCGCCCTTTGGCCCAAATCCGGGCTTGCCGGAAAGAGGCCGCATGTCGGTGACGAACCGCACCGAGGGCATGGAGAGATCCTTGAGCTCCTGCACCACCCTTTTCGCCAGCTCCTGGGCCGCCTTTTGGCGGGCCCGGGTCAGCTTCTCTGCCGCGGCCCGGCAGTTCTTTTCCAGCGCCGCCCGCTTTTCATAGAGCCGCTCCAGCGCCTCGCCGCCGTACTCTATCTCGGCAAGGCGCTTTGCCGATTCGTCATAGAGGGCGATCAGTTCCGCCTCGTCCGCGCAGTTGAATTTCTTTTCCAGCCGCCGGAGAAGAGCCAATCTCCCCTCCACCCGGTCAAACTCCTCCGGGGAGAAGTCCAGACTGTCCTGCACGTCCCGGACGTGCTCGGCGGCGTCCTGTAAGAGGGCCTCCGCCTCCGCCAGGAGCTTATCCGCCTCCGCCAGGCCCTGGCTCCAGCCCTTGGCCCGGCTGAGCCAGCCCCGGGCGGACCCGGTCAGGTCCACGGCGGACTGCTCGTCGCCGTAGAGGGCCGTGAACGCCCCCTCCGCCGCCTCCCGCAGCTTTTCGCCGTTTCGAAGAAGCGCGGACCTTTCCTCCAGCTCCGCCTCCTCTCCGGCCCTGAGAGCGGCCTTTTCCAGCTCCTGGACCCGGTAGGTGAGGCTCTCCGCCAGGCGCCGGCGGGAATCGTCGTCCATGGTGAGGCGCTCGATCTCCCGCTCGTTGGCGAGGTAGGCCTCATAGGCAGTCTTATAGGCAGCCAGCTCTTTATCATCGGCGGCAAAGGCATCCAAGTAATCAATGTGCCGCCCCTCATCCAGCAGCTGCCGGCCGTCGTTCTGGCCGTGGATGTCCACCAGCAGCGCCCCCAATGAGCGCAGCTGGCTGGCCGCCACGGGCACGCCGTTTACCCGGCAGGCGCCCCGGCCGTCGGCGGTGACGGAACGCTGGACCACCAGCACCCCATCCTCCGGCTCCACGCCGTTTTCCCCGCACCAGGTCATAGCCGCGTCCGCGTCAAACACCGCCGCCGCGAGACACTTATCCGCCCCGGAACGCACCAGCTCCCGGCTGGTGCGGCCGCCGGTGACGGCATACAGGGCGTCGATGACGATGGATTTGCCCGCGCCCGTCTCGCCGGTCAGCACGTTCAGTCCCTCCCGGAACTGGACGTCGGCCCGCTCCACCACCGCGATATTCTCGATGTGGAGGCTTCTGAGCATCCCCTGTCTCTCCCTTACCGCTTATAGGCCCGGCGCAGCTGGGCACACAGCCGTTCCGCCGCGGCGGCGTTGCGCAGCACGATGATGGCCGTGTCGTCGCCGGCCACGGAGCCCAGGATGGTGTCGTCGCCCATGGCGTCGATGGAGGCGCACACGGCGCTGGCAAGGCCGGGCAGGGTCTTCACCACCACGGTGTGCAGGGCGTGGTCAAAGCCCACGCAGCCCTCCCGGAAGATCTCCTCCAGCCGGCGGCTGGCCTCGCTGGACTCGTCCTGCTCCGCCTGGGTATAGCGGTAGCGGCCCTGGGGGCCGATCTCCTTGACCAGACGCAGCTCCTTGATGTCCCGGGACACGGTGGCCTGGGTGCTCTTCACACCCCGGGCCTGGAGGGCCTCCAGCATCTGGCCCTGGGTCTCGATGTCTTCCTGGGCGATGATGTCCAGGATCACGCTCTGTCTTGAAGTCTTCATGCTCTCTCCCCCAATTTATCGAATGCCGTCTCATAAAAGCTCCTGGTCCCCAAATCGGCCATGAGCAGTTTATACTTCGATCGTTTCACGATGACCTGGTCCCCGTCGGCCAGGTCGATGAGCCCCCGGCCGTCCACGCTCAGCACGACCCGCCGCCCCTCGCTCACGTCCTCCGGCAGGATGGTCACCACCCGCTCCGGGCCCAGCACAAAGCTGCGTGCCGCCAGCATATGGGCGCACACCGGCGTCAGCACGATGGCCTCCGCCCCCGGCTCCACCAGGGGTCCGCCCGCCGCCATGGAGTAGGCGGTGGAGCCCGTGGGCGAGGAGACGATGACGCCGTCCCCGGAGAAGGACAGTATCCGGTCTCCGTCCCCCTTGGCCAAAAGCCGTATGTTCTGCACGATGCCGGAGATGACCGCGTCATTCAGGGCCGTGTCGGAAAACACGCTCTGGCCGCCCCGGCGTATCTCCACGTCCAGCATCATCCGGGGCACGATGCGAAATTCGCCCGCCGCCGCCTTTTTCAAAAGGTCGGTGTTATCCCGATCCAGCTCCGTTAAAAACCCCGTATGGCCCAGGTTCACCCCCACCAGGGGCGCGTCGTGGACCATGACCTGGGGCGCGATGCGCAATATGGTGCCATCGCCGCCCAATGTCACCAGCAGGTCCGCGCCGTTCAAAGCGCTGTCCAGCTCCTCGGCGGCAAAGGGCGGGGCCATGTCAGGCTCGCCGCAGACGGGGCTCACCGCCACGCGGCAGCCCTCCGCCTCCAGCATGGCCTTCACGGCCGCCGTGCAGGAAAAGTCCCCGTCCCGCTGGACGTTGGGACAAAGCACGATCTTTTTCATGTTCCGCTCCCCTTTCCGTCCAGCGCCTGATGGGACGAGCCCACCACGCCGACAAAGTCTGGCTCTATGCCGGGGCCGTCCAGTCCCAGCCAGGCGAGATATTCTATGTTCCCCTCCGGGCCCCGCACCGGGGAAAAGGTCAGGCCCCGCAGGACAAAGCCCATCTCATCGGCGCTCCGGGCAAAGTTCTCCAGCACCTCAAGATGCACCGCCGGGTCCCGGACCACGCCCTTTTTGCCCACCTTCTCCCGGCCCGCCTCGAACTGGGGCTTTACAAGGCATATGACCTGCCCATTTTCCGAGAGCAGGCTCTTCACCGCGGGCAGCACCAGGCTCAGGGAGATGAAGGACATGTCCATCACCGCCATATCCATGGGACCGGGGAACATATCCGGCGTCAGATTTCGGGCGTTGGTCCGCTCCATCACCGTCACCCGCCCGTCGTTCCGCAGGCTCCAGGCAAGCTGCCCGTAGCCCACGTCCACAGCATAGACGTGCTTCGCGCCCCGCTGCAGCAGGCAGTCGGTGAAGCCCCCCGTGGAGGCGCCGCAGTCCACGCATATGAGCCCCGCGGGGTCCAGGTCAAAGGTATCCAGGGCCTTTTCCAGCTTTAAGCCGCCCCGGCTCACATAGGGCATTTTGGCGCCCCGGACCTCCACGGCGGCAGCGTCGTCCACCGTCACCCCGGGCCGGGTCACTTTCTCCCCGTTCACATATACGTCCCCTGCCAAAATCAGCGCCTTGGCCCGCTCCCGGCTGGGGGCATGGCCCTGGTCGAACACGATCTGGTCAAGTCTCGTCTTTCCCATGCAGCATCTCCAAAACGGCCGCCCGCAGAGAGCCGCCGTCCAGCTTCCTCTCCCGGCGCAAAAGTGCCGGGTCGCCGTGCTCCAGTATACCCTCGCCCAGGTTTATGAGCCGGGCCGCCTTTAAGGCCCCCGCCTGCTCCGCCGCGGCCAGGAGTTGCTCCCCCACGCATCCGGCGGCGCAGGCCTCCTCGGCCACGATAAGAGCCCCGGTCCGGCGCAGGGACGCCAGCACCGGCTCCGCATCCAGCGGTGAGAGCACGTTGAGTTTCACGACTTCGGCGGATACGCCTTCCTCCCGGAGCATCCGGGCAGCCAGCAGGGCCTCGTTGATCTCCGTGCCATAGGCGGCGATGGTCACGTCGTCCCCCTGCAGCACGGTCAAAGACGCCTCGGCCGAGGTGTCCTCCGTAAATGGCCCCTCCCCGCCCCGGGGATAGCGTACCGCCACGGGGCCCGTATCCTCCAGCACCGCCTTGCGCAGCATACTGCGAAGCTCGGCAAAACTGGCGGGGGCGTATATCTTCATGCCCGGCACGGTGGAGAGGAAGGACAGGTCGAACACCCCCTGATGGGTCTCGCCGTCCCGGCCCACGATGCCGGCCCGGTCCACGGCGAACACCACATGCAGGCCCATGAGGGCCACGTCGTGGATGAGCATGTCGTAGCTTCTCTGCAGAAACGTGGAGTACACCGCGAACACGGGCTTGAGCCCCTGGGCGGCCATGCCCGCGGCCATGGCGCAGGCATGCTCCTCGGCGATGCCCACGTCGAAGAACCGGTCCGGGTACACCTCCTGGAAGCCGATGAGGCCGGTGCCCTCCTTCATGGCGGCGGTGATGGCCACCACAGTGGGGTCCTGGCCCGCGATCTCCGTCAGCGCCCGGCCGAACACGGAGGAGAAGTCCTCCCCCGTATATTTGGGCACGCCGCTCTTCACGTCGAAGGCCCCAACCCCGTGGAAGGCCTCCGGGGCCTGTTCCGCGGGGGCGTAGCCCCTGCCCTTCTGGGTGATCACATGCACCAGCACCGGAGAGCCGTATTCCTTGGCCCAGCGGATGGCGTTCTCCACCTTATGGATGTCGTGGCCATTGATGGGCCCGATGTACTCAAAGCCCAGGTTGTCGAAGATGTTCTCCGGGATGATCCGCTCCTTGAGCCAGCTCTTCATGGCCCCCAATGCCGGCGTCACGCCGGGAATTTTGGGGAGCACGGAGCCCCGGTACCATTTTTTGAACTTGATATATTCCACCCGGGTGCGCATACGGCCCAGCATGTCCGCCAGACCTCCCACACCCTCGTTGATGCTCATGCCGTTGTCGTTCAATACCACCACCAGCGGCTCGCCGCTGTGGCCGGCGTCGGACAGCCCCTCGAAGGCCATGCCCCCGTTCAGAGCCCCGTCGCCGATGAGCGCCACCACGTCATAGTCCGCCCCCAGGGCCGTCCGGGCCCGGGCCATGCCCAGGGCCACGGAGATGGAGTTGGAGGCGTGGCCGGCGATGAAGGCGTCGTGGACGGACTCATAGGGCTTGGGAAAGCCGGACAGGCCCCCCTTCTCCCGCAGGCCGGAGAAGTCCTTCCGCCCGGTGAGCAGCTTATGGGTATAGCACTGGTGGCCCACGTCGAAGACCAGCCTGTCCCGGCCGGTGTCGTAGACCCGGTGCAGCGCCACCGTCAGCTCCACCGCTCCCAGGTTGGAGGCCAGATGCCCTCCGTGCTCCGATACGGACGCCACCAGATATTCTCTTATCTCCCGGCAGAGCTCATCCAGCGCCTCAGCGGGGAGAGCCTTCACGTCCTCGGGGGAACGAATGTTGTCCAACAGGCCCATATAACGCTCCAGGTACAGTAACATCGGCGTTTATCGCGCGTTTAAATATCATAGCAAACCGTTTTTGAATTTTCAAGACCGATTTTGCATATTTTCATTACAAAATGAATAATATCCGTAACCAAAAAGACAGGAGGGCCCGTAGGATCTCCTGTCTTCGTTGTGTATTATATAATGGGGTCCCCATGAAAGCCCAGCGAAGCGGGTTTCATGGGGAGAAGGAGGAGCCGCGGGCCACTCGAGCTTTGCCGCTTGCGGCAAAGGGAGACCTGGCCTGCGTGCTCTGACGCCCTTTAGCGGAGGGGCCCTGTCGGGCTCGTCCGCCCTGGTTTAGCTTCCCCTGTGCGCCAGACCGTCGCCCCAGAGGCCGGTGGAGGCGTTATAGCTGCCCCAGGCCTGGTTCCAGGTGCACATGCCCTGAGAACCATACTTGGGGCTGAAATAGCCCTCGCCCTTGTCGGAGTAGGTCCACTGCCAGCCGGTGAGCATCTTGCCGATCTCCCCATGATAGTCGGTGGTCTGGAGCATGTACCAGGCCTTGCCGCCCTTGAGGTCGTCCAGGTACTGCAGCCCGGTGAGCAGCTTCCCCGTTGCGTCGGCATAGTACCAGTTGTTGGCCCAGGCGCTTGCGCCGTCGGCGAAGCCCACCCAGTAGTCGCCCTTGCGGACATAGTCCTTGAAGTAGTAATAGTCCCCCGTCTCCGGCACGTACCGCCAGCCGGTGCCACCCGTGGGCGGCTGGATCTCCGCGGGCTCATCAGGGACATCCGGCTCCTCCGGTTCGCCTGACCAGCCCTCGGCATAGCGCACGCCCATATCGGCGGCATACTGCCGGGCGGTGCCTGTCCCGTTCCCGTAGACGGTCACGGTGTTGGCCAGCTCATCATCCCCGTAGGTGAATACGGCGCCGTTGATGACCAGGTCCTCCAGCCCCCGGCATTCGGCAAAGGCATACTCGCCGATGGAGGTGACGGTGGACGGGACAATGGCCGTGGTCAAGGCCACGCACGCCCGGAAGCAGCCGGCGCCGATGGTCTTCACGCCCTCGGGGATGGTCACCCTCTCCAGCGCCCGGCAGCCGAAGAACGCCCTGTCACCGATGGCCGTGACGGTGGAGGGGATGGTCACGCGCGCAAGGCTGGCGCAGCTCAAAAACGCCTCGCTGCCGATGGCCGTCACGCCGGAGGAGATGATCACGCGCTGCAGGCCGCAGGATATAAAGGCCCGGTCGTCGATGCGGCGGACACTGGAGGGGACGGTCACCGACGTGACGTCCGTACGGTCGGCAAAGGCATATCCGCCGATCTCCGTCACCGTAGACGGGATGGTCACGCTGCCGCCGGGGCCCTGATAGGCCACAAGATAGCCGTTCTCGATGACGAAACTGCCCTGGGACTCACGCCAGGGGGTATTTTCAAAGGCGGTGTTCTCCGCCGCGGTGGAGGCGCTCACGATCGTCACGCTGGAGAGGCTGGTGCAGTCGGCGAAGGAATAGCCGCCGAGGGTCTGCACCGAGGCGGGAATGGTCACGCTCCTGAGAGACGCGCAGCCCCGGAAGGCGCTGGCGCCGATGGAGGTGACAGTCCCGGGGATGGTGATGCTCCCCAGCTTTTCGCAGCCCTCAAAGGCGCTGTCGCCGATGGAGGTGACAGTCCCGGGGATGGTCACCGACACAAGGTTACGGCACTTGGCGAACACCCGCTGGGGGATGCTCCTCACCCGGGAGGATAGGCTGGCGGTGGCCAGGGCATAGCAGTAGGCAAACGCGTCATGGCCCACGCTGGTCACAGTATTGGGTATCGAGATGCTCCGCAGAGTCAGGCACTCCATAAAAGCGCTGGCGCCGATCGTCTGCAGGTTTGGAGGCAGGCTGACGGAGGTGAGGCCCCGGCACTGGGCAAAGGCTCCCTCGCCGATATTCGTCACGGTGGACGGGATCCTGACGCCGGAGAGCCTGGTGCAGCGGGTGAAGGCATAGCTGCCGATCTTCGTCACGCCGTCATTGATCACCACGGTCGTGATAGACAGTCCGCTCCACGGGGCAGTCGTTACGCTGTCGCCGGCCGGGTAATCACGCATCTCGCCGCTGCCGCTGATGGTCAGCGTCGTGCCGGTCAGGTCCCAGGTGACGCCCGCCCCGCAGGTGCCGGATGCTATGGTCATGGGCTCGTCCTCAGCCGGGGCGGCCTCCTCCGGAGCTTCCATCACAGTCTCCTCCGACAGCTCCGCCGCAGCGGCCTCCGGGACTTCCGGCACGGCCTCCTCCGGCGGTTCCGGCACAGTCTCCTCCTCCGCGGGCAGCGGCGCGTCGGGTCCTGTCAGTTCCTCCGCCGCCAAAGCGGGGACGCAGAGACCCAGAGCCAGGATAAATATCAACATAAGGGATAGCCATCTCTTCATTCTCAGCTTTTCCTTTCGCAAACATATCATGATGCCGTATTGTACACTATTTTTCAATTGCATGCAAGCAGAAAATAATGGCAGCCCCCGGAGGGGCTGCCATATCCGACGGGCGGCGAGAACCGGCAGTGCCCCGCACGCGCTCGGTGAGCGTAATGGGTCCCCATGAAAGCCCAGGGAAGCGGGTTTCATGGGGAAAAGGAGGAGCCGCGGGCCACTCGAGCTTTGCCGCTTGCGGCAAAGGGAGACCTGGCCTGCGTGCTCCGACGCCCTTTAGCGGGAGGGGCACTGTCGGGCGAGGCCGCCCTGGTATCAGCTGCCTATATGTGTCAGGCCGTCGCCCCAGAGGCCGGTGGAGGCGTTATATTCGCCCCACTTCTCGGTGTAGGTGCACATGCCCTGAGAGCCGTACTTGGGACTGAAATAGCCCGTTCCGGCGTCGGAGTAGGTCCACTGCCAGCCGGTGAGCATCTTGCCGATCTCCCCACGGTCGTCGGTGGTCTGGAGCATGTACCAGGCTTTGCCGCCTTTGAGGTCGTCCAGGTACTGCAGCCCCGTCAGCAGCCTGCCCGTGGCGTCGGCATAGTACCAGTTGTTGGCCCAGGCGGACGCGCCGTCGGCGAAGCCCACCCAGTAGTCGCCCTTACGGACGCCGTCCTTGAAGTAGTAATAATCCCCCGTCTCCGGCACGTACCGCCAGCCGGTGCCCCCCGCAGGGGGCTTGATCTCCACGGGGTTTTCCCCGGGCTGGGCCTGGCGCACATAGGAGCCATCCCCGTTGAAGAGGTACCACACCCCGTCGATCTGCTTCCAGCCTATGGCCATGACGCCCTCGGTGCCGGCGTCAGCCTCGTTGAAGTAATAGCGCTTGCCGTCAATATTGTGCCAGCCGGTATACATGACGGCGGTCTCCGGGTCCATGTAATAGGTGCTGCCGCTCAGCTTCACCCAACCGGTCATGGCCGCGCCATAGCGGCTGTCCTGGGTCTGGCTGAAGTAATACCAGGAGCCGCGGATGTTCTGCCATCCCACCTGCATGGCGCCCAGAGAGTTGAAGTAGTAAAGCCCGTCGTCAGGGCCGCCGGCATGGACCTCCTGCAGGCCCACCATCATGTGGCCCTGGTCGTCCAGGCGCCTGCGCGCGCCGTCGACGGTCCTCCACTCGTCGGCCGCCCTCTTGCCGTCCTCGTAGCAGTAAGTATAGCCTCCCTCGCTGACCCAGCCGGAGCGGTGCTGCTGGCTTATATTGGCATAGTTCACGCCCATGGACACGGCATAGGCCTGGGCGTTGCCCGTACCGCTGCCGTAGACGATGAGCGCCGGGGACAGGAACTCGGCATAGGCGTCGTGCCCGGCGCCGGACGCGTTCGTTTTATAGGTGAAGGTCGCGCCGTTGATGACGATCTTGCGCAGCTTGAGGCAGTCCCGGAAGGTCTCAAGACCGATGTCCGTGACCGTGGACGGAAGGGTGACGGTGTGCATCGCCGTGCACCCCATGAACGCGTAGCTGCCGATGGTCTTCACGCCCTCGGGGATGGCCACGCTGGTCAGCGAAACGCAGGTGCTGAAGGCCTCGCTGCCTATTTCCGCGACCGTGCCGGGGATGGAGAGGCTGGAAAGGCTCAGGCAGCCCACAAAGGCGTCGTCCCCGATGGAGGTGACGCCGCTGGGAATGGTGACGCTTCTGATCCCCGTCTCCGCGAAGGCATAAGGGGCGATGGAGGTGACGCCGGCGGGGATGGTCACGGCGGTGACGTCCGAGCGGCCCGCGAAGGCACGCTCGCCGATGGTGGTCACGCCGCTGGGGATGGAAACGCTGCCGCCGGGGCCCTGATAGGCCGCGAGATACCCGCCGTCGATGACGAAACTGCCCTGGGCCTTGCGCCAGGGGGTGTTTTCAAAGGTGGTGGTATCCGCCGCGGTGGCGGCGCTTACGAGCGTCACGCTGGAGAGGCTGGTGCAGTCGGCGAAGGCATAGCCCCCGATGGTCTGCACCGAGGCGGGGATGGTCACGCTCCTTAAAGACGCGCAGCCCTGGAAGGCGCTGGCGCCGATGGAGGTGACGGTGCCGGGGATGGTGATGCTCTGGAGCCTGGCGCAGCCGTCGAAGGCGCTGGCGCCGATGGTGGTGAGCGCCATCCCGCCGGGGAGGGTGACCGTCTGCAGGGCGGCGCACCCGGCGAACACCCGGGTGGCGATGCTTCTCATGCCGCTGGAGAGCTTTACGGAGGTCAGGCCCGTGCAGAAGGCAAAAGCGTCGATGCTGACGGTGGTCACGGTGTCGGGCAGGCTGATGCTCTTAAGGCCATGGCAGTCATAGAACGCCCGGGAGCCGATGCTTTTAAGACCGCCGGGAAGGCTGATGGAGGGCAGGCTGGTACAGCCCTCGAAGGCCCCGTCGCCGATCTCCGTCACGGTGCTGGGGATGCTGATGCTCCGCAGGCCGGTGCACTCGTAAAAGGCCTCGTTGCCGATGGTGGTCACGCCGCTGCCGATGGTGACGGTGGTGATGTATTCCTGATACCAGGGGGCGTGTTCGCTCCGGCCCATGTAGTCCTTCATGGGGCCGGTGCCGCTGATGGTCAGCACGCCGCCTGCCAGATTCCAGGTCACGCTCGCCCCGCAGGTGCCGGAGGCGGCGGCCGTGGGCCCGTCCTCTTCGTCGGGCGCCGTCACCGACGAGTCGACCACGGTCTCTTCCGGCGCATCCGCGGGCGCCGCTTCCTCCATTTCCACAGGCGCCGCGGGAACTTCCTCCTCCGGAGCCAGAAATGCCGGGGCCTCCGGCTCAAATATCCCTTCCTCCGCGGCCATAACAGGCACGCACAGGGAAAGGACCGTGCACGCGGCCAGCAGCAAACTGAATACTCTCTTTTTCACAGCATTATCCTCCCGATGTCTCATACCGTCCTGCCGCAGAGCTTTTTCGTCATCTCCTGCAGGAACAGGGTGTCGTCGAACTTCTCTAAGAGCCGGTAGGCGTCCCGGGTATAGCCATCGGCCATGGCCTGGCACTGCTCCGGCCCCAGCAGGGCCGCGAAGCCGTCGCCGTCCAGCATGTCGTCCCGGCACTGGAACGCCATGCCCAGGGCCGCGCCGTAGTCTCTGGCAGCAGCCACCGTCTCACTGTCCGCCCCGGCCGCGGCCGCGCCCATGGCGCAGGCGGCCGCCATGAGGGCGGCGGTCTTGCATACGTCCGTGGCGGTCAGGCTCTCCGCCGTGACCTCGCCGGACGCAAGGTCCATGAACTGGCCGGCGCATATGCCCCGTACGCCTGCCGCCGCAGCCAGCAGCTGGCAGCAGCGGTACCGGTTCGCCTCGTCCACCGGCGCGTCGCACACGGCAGCGAAGGCCTCCGCCTGCAGGCAGTCCCCGGCAAGCACCGCGGTGCTCTCACCGAACTTCACGTGATTGGCGGGCTGGCCCCGGCGCTCGCCGTCGTCGTCCATGCAGGGCAGGTCGTCGTGGATAAGGCTGTAGGTGTGCAAAAGCTCCACCGCGCAGGCCACGGGTACCGCGTCCTCCGGCTCCAGGCCGCACAGGCGGGCGAATTCCAGGCACAGCACCGGCCGCACCCGCTTGCCTCCGGCCATCAGCGTGTAGACCATGGCCTCCCTCAGGCCGTCGGCGCCGTCCCCCGCCGGGACGAACCGGCCCGCCAGCCACAGGTCGATCATGGCCTTGTAGTTTTCATATCTCTCCAACGGGTCCATGGCTCTCTCCTTTCCCCGCCCTTACTCGAAGGGCTCCTCCACCGGCGCGCCGTCCGGTCCCTTGCGCAGCTTTACAACCTTCTGCTCGGCCTCGTCCAGCTGCCTGGAGCAGTCCCGGATGAGACCGGTCCCCTCCTCGAACAGGCCCAGGCTCTCCGCCAGGGGCGCGTCCCCCTTCTCCAGGAGCTTCACGATCTGGTCAAGGCGTTCCAGCTTCTGCTCGAACGTCGGCTCATTCTTCCCCATGATGTACCTCCTCCACGGCGCAGTCCAGCCTTCCGCCGGTCAGCCGCACGCTTATCCTGTCCCCCGCCGCCGCGTCGTCCACGGAGCGCAGGGCATGTCCATTCTTTTCCGCCATGGCATAGCCCCGGCTCAGCACCTTTAGGGGGCTCATGGCGTCCAGCTTGGCCGCCAGGGCCACGTAGGCCCGCCGCTTCTCGCCCACCAGCTTCTCCCCCGCGCCGGCCAGGTCCGACAGCATCCGGTCCAGCATCATGCGCTTGGCGCCCAGATACACCTCCGGGTCCGTCAGCGCCGGGCGTTTGGCCAGCTCCTCCGTCCGCCGGGAGAGCATGTCCAGCTTCTTTTTCATGGCCTGGTCCAGGCGTATGCCGCACTGGGCCACGTAAGCCGCCACCTCCGCCCCGTCGGGGCCCGCGATCTCAGCGCCGTTGGAGGGCGTGGCCGCCCGCCGGTCCGCCACGTAGTCCGCGATGGTCACGTCCGGTTCATGGCCCACGGCGGAGATAATGGGTATCTCCGATTCATAAATAGCTCTCGCCACCCGCTCGTCGTTGAAGCACCACAGGTCCTCCATGGACCCGCCGCCCCGGCCGGTGATGATGAGGTCCGCCACCTGATACCGGTTGGCGTACCGGATGGCCCCCACGATCTCCGGGGGCGCCTCCACGCCCTGGACACGCACCGGCAGCAGCAGGATCTTCGCCATGGGCCAGCGCTTTCCCAGCACCCGGATGATGTCGTGCACCGCCGCGCCGGCGGAGCTGGTGATGACCGCCACCCGGCGCGGAAAGGCCGGCAGCGGCTTTTTGTGGGCCGGGTCGAAAAGCCCCTCGGCGTCCAGCTTTGCCTTCAGCTGCTCGAAGGCCACCTGCAGGTCCCCGGCCCCCTCGGGGGTAAGGGAGCCCACATAGAGCTGGTAGGCCCCGTCCCGGGGAAAGACCGACACCCGGCCCGCGGCGATGACGGCCATGCCGTTCTCCGGCCGGAAGCGGAGCTTGTCCGCGCTGGAGCGGAACATAACGCATTTGAGGCTGGACTGGCCGTCCTTCAGGGTGAAGTAGTGGTGACCGGAGGGATAGACTTTGTAGTTGGAAAGCTCGCCCCTCACCGCCACCCGGCCCAGAAAGGGGTCCGTGTCTATAAGCCCCTTTATGTACTCATTCAGGTCGGTGACGGAAAAGACATGCTCATCCATCGGTCTCATCCCCGGGCTTGTCCTGCTGCTTTTCGCCCCGGTAGAAGCCGCCCAGCACGCCGTTGATGAACGCCACCACGTCGGCGTCCTCGTAGCCCTTGGCCAGTTCCACCGCCTCGTCCATGGCGGCGGCGGGGGGCACCTCGGGCATATAGAGCATCTCATAGATGGCCTGGCGCAGGATGGCCGCGGCGCTGCGGCTGATGCGCTCGGGGCGCCAGCCCCTGGCGTACTTGCCGATAAAGCCGTCCAGCTCGTCCTTATGCGCCGCCACGCCGCACACGCTCCGGCGGATGAAGTCCATATCCCGTTTGGACGGCCGCTCGGCATAGAGCTCTCCCTCCGCGGCCAGGGAGGCATAGTGCTCCGGCTCGAAGAAGGCCTCCACCGCCGTCTCCGGGTCCAGGCCCGTGCCGGCCACGGAGAAGCCCAGCTGGATGGCGATCTCTCTTGCAGCAGATCTTGTCATAACTGCCTCCAAATACAGCGCGGAGCCCCGGAACGGGGCTCCAGTAAAGTATCGGTATAGGTCACTTGTCGAAGGAAACGCCGGTGACGTGTACGTTCACCACGGTGTTCATGCCGGTGATGGACTCCACCTCGCTGCACACCGTGTCCTGCACATGTACGGCCGTATCGGTGATGCTGCCGGGGATGCGCACCACGATCAGCACGTCCACGGTGATCTTCTCGTCCAGGAAGCGTATCTTCAGGCCCTTCCCGGGGTTCTTTCTCCCGAACAGGTCCACCAGCTCCGGCGTCGTGGGACTGCCGAACCCGGCCACGCCCTCCACCTCGGTCACGGCGGCGGCCGCCATGGCGGCGATCACGTCCTCCGAGATGTTGACGGAGCCCTTTCCGTCCTGCTTGGTGATGTAATTCTCAGCCATCGCCTTTTCCTCCGATAACATGATTGGATTCATTATAACACAACTGTTTCAAAAAGAAAAGGGCCAGTTTATTGGCATTATCTTACTCCGTGACCTCGATGATGTTCAGGGCCTGGGCGGTGTAGTCGGTGTTGGACACCACCGCCTCGGTGATCTGGGCCACCTGGGTGCTTGTAAGGCCCTCCACCGGCGCGGGCACCGCCACGGTCACCCCCTCGTCGGAGGCCATCACCACGCAGTCGGTGAAGTTCTTGGCCATGAGCTCGTTCTCCAAAAGGCTCTCCTGCAGGTTCCAGGCGGCCATGGCGTTGATCTGGCGCATGGACTCGTCGATGACGTCCTGGGCCGCGTCCTCGGCGGAGCAGGCCTGCTCCAGCAGCTTCAGCGCCTCGTCCCGGGAGGACTGGCGGGTCAGCCTCGCCTCGTCGAAGTAGGCGGTCGTGGCCACGGCGCCGGTATCCGCGTCCGCCGAGGCGGACAGATATTCCTCCTGTGCCTGGGCCATGGCCTCGTCCTCCGCCGCCACCATGGCCGGGTCCGCCGTGCCCCAGCGGCTGTTGTAGGACCAGTTCAGATATACCGCCGCCCCCACGAACACCAGTACCGCCATGATCACGATATTGCGCTTCAAATTCCTCTTCATGGATCATCCCTCCAGCTTTCACTTGATTTGAAAATTACGATCTCATCGGCGCCCAGCCCGGTATAGCACCGCACCGCGTTGGTGACGTCCAGCCGGACGGAGGCGCTGTCCGCCCCCTGGCACACCACCGCCGCGCCTTTCTCCGAAAGCAGTACCTCCGCCCGCCCCACTCCTTCCATATGGGACAGCAGCGCCGCCAGGCGCTCCTGGTCCGTCTCTCCGGTCCGGGCGGCATAGGTCCGCTCCGCCCCATTGCTTCCGCTCCCCGACGGCCACAGCAGCAGCGCCAGGCCCACCGCCGCCACCAGCAGCACGTATTTGTACCGCCCGAAGGCGTCGGCCAGAGCCCGCCTGCGCTCGTCATCGGGCATGCCAATCCTGCCTTTCGGCCGGTACGCCCAGCTCGCCCTCGATGGCCGCGGCGAGGCCAGCGTGATAGGCCCCCTCCACCGAGACGGTCCAGGGATACCACACCCCGTCTCCGTCGTCCCACCGGGCGGTGACGGTGACCTCTCCGGTCTGGGCGCCCAGCTGGGCCGCTTTGCTCAGAATATATGTCCGGCATTTGTCCTGTATGTATGTCCGTTCCAACATTTTCCCCTCCTCCTCTGCCTGGGACGTGATGGCGTCCGCCTGCTGCTTATAGAGGGCGATGGACGCCCCCAGGGCCTGATAGTCCAGCCGCAGGATGGGCGCCGCCACCGCCAATGCGCACAGAAGCCCGCAGCAAAGCCGCGTCACCTGCCGCACCGAGCCCCTGGGCGTCAGGGCCATGGCCATGGCCGAGAGCACCGACGCCGCGGCGATGCCGGATATCCACTGCTTCACGGGCTCATCACCTCCACCCCCACCACGACGGAGATAAAGAGCATGGCCCCCGCCGAGCCCACCAGGCCCAGGGCCATGCCGTAGGCCTTTCCGATGACGCCTAAGAGCCCCGCCAGCCGCCCCTCTGCGAAGGGCTCCGCCACGCAGGCCGCCAGCTTATAGAGCAGGTAGTGAAGCCCCAGCGTCAGCGCCGGCCCCACGCACACCCCCGCCACGGCGGCGAGGCCGAAGAGCCCCACCGCTCCCCGCACCAGCGCCGCCCCGGCGAGGTAGGTGTCCGCCGCGTCCGCCAATATGGAGCCCACCACCGGCAGGGCCGCGGAGATGGCACTTTTCGCGAGGCTGCCCGCCACCTTGTCCGCCGAGCCGGACACCACCCCTGTCACCGTGAGGGCCAGGGTGAACACGGTGGTGAGGCCCGTCAGAAGCGTGGAGCAGGCCCAGCCCATCAGCTTCACCGGCCCGCCCAGCGCTCCGGAGGGCAAGGCCGCGTGGGCGGCCCCCGCGGCGGCGTAGGCGTAGATCATAGGCAGCACCAGCCGTATGCCCACGGAGATGAGAATGTCCATGAACAGCGCCGAGGCGGCGTATTTCGCCGCGGCGGAGGCGGCCCTGCCCCCGGCAGCGGCTCCCGCGGCGATGGCGGGGAGCAGCGCTTTGGAGAAGTCCGAAAGCTCCAACAGCGCGGTGCGTGCCTGAGCCAGGAAGGAGCGCATGTCCCCGGCGCACACCGCCATGATGGCCATTGCCCCGCCCAGAAGGATATACCCCGGCGCCTTCCCGTCGGGGGACAGCGCCGCCCCCACGGAGCACAGAAGCGTCACCGCGAGGGCCACCGCCGCGCTGCGTGCTGCCGTCTTCGCCTCTCCCTCCAGGGCCCCCAGCGCCCAGGCGCCCAGCTTATGCCACAGGCCGCCTCCAGCCGCGCCCTCCACCTTTACGTCCCCCAGGATGGCCCGGGCCGAGGGCGGCAGGGCCTCCTCCACGGCCCCCGTGTCCGCGGCGAGAGCCGGGACGGGAAGGAGAAGAACGAATATCAAAATAACGGTCAATACTCTCATGTAAGCTCGCTTATCATCTGCAATAAGGACCGCACCAGGGGCAGAGCCGCCCCCATGGCGCAGGCCGCGCCGCACAGCTCCACCGCCGATGCCGCGGCCCCCTGGCCTCCGTCTTTGCAAAGGTCCGACGCCAGCCGGGTCACCACGCCGATGCCAACGCATTTGAGCACCGGCGACACCACCGCGGGGCTGAGGCCCGTCTGCTCCCGGGCCATTGTTACCACATCCCGGAGCTGGCCGAAGAGCTCCACCGCCACCGCCGCCGCGGCCAGCGTGGCCGCGATGCTCATGGCAAGCCCCAGCTCCGGGGCACTGCGCTTGATAATCAGCGCCGCCACTGCCCCGGTGACCCCCAGGGCCGCCGCCTTCATCAACAGCGTCATCCCAGTTCAAACAGCTCCCGGATGAGGTCGAAGAGGTCCGCGATGCGCTGGATCAGGATCACCAGCACCACCACCAGCCCCGCGATGGTGGTCATCAGGGCCTGCTCGTCCCGGCCGGAGCGGCTGAGAAGGATGTTCAGCACCGCCACCAGTATCCCCACCGCCGCTATTTTGAAGATCAGATCTACGTCCATGTCCCTCATCCTTGGTCACAACAGCAGCACCGCCAGCGCCGCCCCTCCCGCGGCGGACAGCCCTATCCACAGCCGTCCCCTCTCCCGCAGCTCCGCCCGGGCCTCGTCCCGGGCCCGCTCCATGTCCCGGGCGCAGCTTTCCAGAGCCCTTAGCTGCTCCTCCGCCCCGTACCGGCCAAGCACCGGGCCAAGGGGCGCCAGTATCCGCCGCTCCGGCTCGGGCAGCATCCCTATCCCGTCGGCCCAGAGGGCCGCCATATCCCGGCCGTCCCCGGCGGCAAAGCCGTCCGCTATATCCCGGCAGAGGGCGGCGGCGTCCCCGGCAAGCCGCTCTGCCAAAAGGGCGAACAGCGCGGGCATGGGCGTGCGGAACCGGGAAAGCTCAAACTCCATCCCGTCCAGCATCCGGCACAGCTCTGCCCGCCGCTCCGCCCGGTCCCGGAGCTGCCGGGCCTGGATAAGGCCGATGAGAAGCCCCGCCGCCGTGATGAGCGCCGCCCCCGTCAGGCGCATGGCACCCGCTCCACGGTGTAGACCCGCCGGCCGCCCCGCAGCTCCACCCATATGCGCTTATGGAATACCCCCGCCGCCAGAAGCGCCCGGCAAAGGGCGCTCTCCTTCATTCCCCGGCCCCCGTGGACCGTGGCCAATACCTGCACCCCCGCGCCGGCAGCAGCCAGCAGCGCCCCAGCCTCCCCCTCATCCGCCGCCTCGTCCATGGCCAGCACCTGGGGATTCATGGCCCGCAGGAGCATCCCGGCCGCCAAAGCCTTGGGCGCGCCGGTGAGCACATCCGTCCGGGGCCCCACGTCAAAGGCGGACTCGCCGTTCCATGCCCCGGCCAGCTCCCCCCGCTCGTCGGCCACCGCCACGCGATATCCCTCTACAGAGAGCCTGCGTATGAGCTCCCGCAGGAGCGTGGTCTTGCCCACGCCTGGCGGGGAGGATATGAGCGCGGAGCGAAAGCCCCCGGCGGTGAGCTCCCCCCATACACCGTCGGCGCAGCCGGGCATGGCCCGGGGCACCCGGATGGCGAGAGAGGATATCTCCCGGATGGCCGTCACGCCATGCTCATCCGTCACCGCCGTGCCGCACACACCCACCCGGACCCCATGGGGCCCAGCAAGAAAGCCCCGGCGAAGCTGTTCCCCCGCGGCGTGGAGGCTGGAGGACGTGGCGGCCTCCGTAACCGCGCGCAGATCGTTCTCCCCTATCACGCCGCCCAGGCCGTACTCCCGGCCCGCTATGAGGGCGGTCATCTCCCGGCCCCGGCGGAGCCTAAGCTCCTCGCACCGGCCCATGTCCTCCTCCGGCAAAGCCATGGCCGTTCGCCGGAGGTCTGCGGGCAGCAGCGCCGCCGCCGCAAGATATCCTTCCATGCGCCCGCCCCCTTTCAGGACATGTCTATGAGCCTGTCCGGGCCGATATGCCACGGAAGTTTTAACACTCTGTTCACACCGATATGTTGACTTTACCTGCCAGGTCTGATAACATTATTTGGCTTATTTAGTATGTATGGACTTAGAAAGGAGACCTTTTGGCTGATGCGGCAGATCCTGACAGGCTATTGGGGAAAGTACAAAAACTCGCTGATCTTAACGCCCATCTTCGTGCTGTTGGAGACGGTGGTGACACTGGCCCTGCCTACGCTGATGAGCAATATCGTGGACCAGGGCGTGGCCAAGGGCGACAAGAGCTATATCATCGTCTGCGGCCTTCTCATGACGGCGCTGGCCCTCGTGAGCGTCACGGCGGGGTTCATCAGCACGTGGAACGCCTCCCGGGCCTCCAACGGCTTCGGCTCCAACCTGCGCCAGGCCATGTACCGGCATATCCAGGAGTTCTCCTTCGCCGACATCGATAAATTCTCCACCGCCAGTCTCATCACCCGCACCACCAGCGACGTGCGCCAGCTGCAGACGGCGGTGCAGATGATGCTGCGCACCTTCATCCAGGCGCCGTTCCAGCTTCTGGTGGCCATGACCATCGTCATCACCTACTCCTGGCGTCTGGCCCTCATCTACATGGTGGCAGTGCCGGTGCTGTTCATCGGCGTCATCACGGTAATGACGCTGGTGGATAAGCTCTTTCTTCTGGTCCAGCAGAAGCTGGACGCCATGAACGCGGACATCCAGGAGAACCTCATCGCCATTCGGGTGGTGAAGGCCTTCGTCCGCCAGCGGTACGAAAAGCAGAAGTTCAAAAAGGCCAACGACGAGCTTACCCGCTCCAACCTGCGGGCCGTGGGCGTCATCATCGCCATGAGCCCCCTGGCCACCATCGTATTGAACGCGGTGACCTTATGCATCTACTGGTTCGGCGGGCGCATGGTGGCCAATGGCACCATCCAGTCCGGCCAGCTTCTCGCGGTCATCAGCTACCTCAACCAGATCATGATGAGCGTGATGATGTTCTCCATGGTGCTGATGCAGTACACCCGCTCCCGTGCCTGCGGCAAGCGCATCGCGGAGGTGCTGAACGCCGAGCCGGACATCAAGGATAAGCCCGGCGCCCCCGCCCGGACCATCGCCCCGGACCACGGCAGCGTGGAATTTCAAAACGTCTCCTTCCGCTACTCCCGCACCGGCAACGGCGAGGACGTGCTGAAAAACGTGAGCTTCTCCGTCCGGCCCGGCGAGACCGTGGCCATCGTGGGCGGCACCGGCTCGGGCAAGTCCAGCCTCGTTAACCTCATCCCCCGGTTCTACGACGTGTCCGAGGGGGCCGTGCTGGTGGACGGCGTGGACGTGCGGGACTACCGCATCCAGGACCTGCGGGACGGCGTGGGTATGGTGCTGCAAAATAACGTCCTCTTCTCCGGCACCATCCGGGACAACATGCGCTGGGGCAAGGAAGACGCCACGGACGAGGAGATCATCACCGCCCTTCAAAACGCCCAGGCCTGGGACTTCGTCTCCCAAATGCCCGAGGGGCTGGACACCCAGATCCTCCAGGGCGGCACCAACGTCTCCGGCGGGCAGAAGCAGCGGCTCTGCATCGCCCGGGCCATGCTGAAAAAGCCGGCCATCCTCATTCTGGACGACTCCACCAGCGCGGTGGACTCCGACACCGAGGGCCGCATCCGGGAGAGCTTTTCCCGGGAGCTTAAAAACACCACCGTGTTCATCATCGCCCAGCGCATATCCTCCGTGGTGGGCGCGGACAAGATCGTGGTCCTGGACGAGGGCGGCGTGGAGAGCGTGGGCACCCACGAGGAACTGATGAAACGAAGCCCCATCTACCGGGACATCTACACTTCACAGGTGGAGGAGGCGCTTTCCAATGGCTGAGAAGAAGAGCATTTGGGCACAGTTAAAAGAGCGCCTCGCCGTGGACAGCGTGGATGTCAACGACGAAAATATCTATAAAAACGTCCATGGCGGCCCCGGCGGCGGCCGGGACTTCCGCAAGCCCCGGGATGCCAAGGGCACCCTGGGCCGCATCCTGGGCTACGCAGGGAAAAATAAGGGCCTGTTCGTGCTGGTGCTGGTGATGATGCTCGTCTCCACCGGCTGCTCCCTCGCGGCCAGCTACTACCTGCGCCCCCTCATAGACGACTACATCGTCCCCCTCATCACAAGCCCTGAGAAGGACTTCTCCGCCCTGGCGCGGCAGCTTGCCATCCTGGCGTGCATATACCTGGCCAGCGCGGTGGCCACCTACTTCACCTCCCGCACCTGCATGACCCTGGCCCAGTGGGCCACCAACGCCCTGAGGCGGGACCTCTTCGCCGCGCTGCAGGACCTGCCCATCAGCTATTTTGACGAGCACACTCACGGCGAGCTCATGAGCCGCTTCACCAACGACGCGGACAACGTGCAGATGTGCCTGGAACAGGGCATCGTCCAGTTCCTCTCCGGCATCATCACCTTCGTGGGCACCGTGGCGCTGATGATCAGCCTCAGCTGGAAGCTCTTTCTCATCACGCTGCTCACCATCGGCCTCTCTTTCGGTCTCGTGCGGGGCATCGGCAAGTACTCTCGCATCCTCTTCAAAAAGCAGCAGTCCTCCCTGGGCGAGCTGAACGGCTACATTGAGGAGATGCTGGACGGCCTCAAAGTGGTCAAGGCCTTCAACTACGAGACCCGGGCCAAGAAGGGCTTCGATGAGCGAAACGACGAGTACCGGGAGAATGCCATCTTCGCAAACTTCCTGGGCAGCATCATCTTCCCCAGCATGAACGCCGTCATGAACATCTGCTACGCGGTCACCGCCGTGCTGGGCGGGTTCATGACCGTGGCGGGCTCTTTCACCATCGGCTCTCTCGGCGTATACCTCAACTACATCCGCCAGGTGACCATGCCCATCAACATGATGTCCAATCAGGCCATCAACCTGTTCTCCGCCATCGCCGGCGCCGAGCGCATCTTCGCGGTCATCGACCACAAGCCGGAGCCGGACGAGGGGAATATTGCCCTGGTGACCGTGAACAGAGCTCCCGACGGAACCTTCACGGAGACCGCCAAGGGCGAGCGCACCGGCTTCTGGGCCTGGAAGATACCGAAAGCAGACGGCACCTTTGAGTTCAGAGAAGTGAAGGGCAGCGTCCGGCTGGAGGATGTAAGCTTCTCCTATGTGCCGGGCAAGCCGGTTTTGCAGGACTTCACCGTCTGGGCCGACCCGGGCCAGAAGATCGCCTTCGTGGGCTCCACCGGCGCAGGCAAGACCACCGTGACGAACCTCATAAACCGCTTTTATGAGATCGACGGCGGCCGCATCCTCTTTGACGGCCTGGACGTGAAGGACATCAAAAAGGCGGGCCTTCGCCGGAGCATGGGCATCGTTCTGCAGGACACCAACCTCTTCACCGGCACGGTCATGGACAACATCCGCTACGGCAAGCTGGACGCCACCGACGAGGAGTGCGTTGCCGCGGCCAAGGCCGCCAACGCCCACGGGTTCATCAGCCGCCTGCCGGACGGGTATAACACTATGATCACCGGCAATGGCCAGAACCTCTCCCAGGGCCAGCGGCAGCTTCTCGCCATCGCCCGCACCGCCGTGGCCCGCCACCCGGTGATGATCCTGGACGAGGCCACCAGCTCCATCGATACCCGCACGGAAAAGCTCATCGATAAGGGCATGGACGCGCTGATGGAGGGCCGGACGGTGTTCGTCATCGCCCACCGCCTGTCCACCGTGCGCAATGCTCAGGCCATCGTGGTCATCGAGCACGGCCAGATCGTGGAGCGTGGCAGCCATGAGCAGCTGCTGGACCAGAAGGGCCGGTATTACATGCTCTACACCGGTCAGAGCGAGCTGGATTGAGTTATGGATTGGATACTGGAAAACAGCATAATAGACGATGAGCCGGAGCGCTCCCCGGATACCTGGGAGCGGCTGAAGGCCGACTGCGCGGGCTGCATGAGCTGCGAGCTGGGCAAGACCCGCACGAACCTTGTTTTCGGCGTGGGCAATGAGCACGCCGAGGTGATGTTCATCGGCGAGGGCCCCGGCGAGCAGGAGGACCTGCAGGGCGAGCCCTTCGTGGGCCCGGCGGGAAAGCTGTTGGACATCATGATGGAGATCATCGGCCTGGACCGGACGAAGGTCTACATCGCCAACATCGTCAAATGCCGCCCGCCCCGAAACCGGGACCCCCTGCCCGACGAACAGGCCGCCTGCATCGGGTGGCTGCACCGGCAGATCGCCCTGGTGGACCCGGCTATCGTCGTGTTCCTGGGCCGCATCGCCGCCATGGCGTTCATTAAGCCGGACTTTCGTATCACGAAGGAGCACGGCCAGTGGTTCGACGTGAATGGCCGCAGGGCCATGGCCATCTACCACCCCTCCGCCCTGCTCCGGGACCCCTCCAAGCGGCCGGAGACCTTCGTGGACTTAAAGACTTTGCAGCGGGAGATAAACGCCCTTCATGTTTGACCTACACCCCGTCACCTTGGCCGACAAGGCCTGGGTGGACCCCATCGTGCTGGCGGAGGCCTCCCCCAGCGCGGACTACAACTTCGGCAACATATTCCTCTGGGATGAGACCTTTCACCAGCAGATCGGCCGCATCGGCGATCGGATGGTGACATTGCTCACCTATGGCATTGCCCCCTTCTTCGTCTGGCCCATAGGTTCCGGTGACGTGCGGCCGGTGTTGGACGAGATGGGCGCTTATGCCGCCCGGGAGGACTTTCCCTTCATCCTCCGGGGCGTGACGGCGGATCACCTGTCCCTGGTGGAGGCGATATTCGGTTCCGCCGCCCAGGTCACAGAAGAGCGGGACCTATGGGATTACCTATATTCCGCCGAAAAGCTGGACACCCTCTCCGGCAAGCACCTGCACGCCAAGCGCAACCATATCCACCGCTTCGAGGAGGAGAACGACTGGCGCTTCGCGCCCCTGACAGCGGCGGACTTTCCCGCCTGCCGGGTGCTGCTGGATAAGTGGCTCGCCTCTTGCGGGGAGGATGAGCATGACGGCGTGGAGGATGAGCACCGGGCCATTGAACGGGCATTCCAATATTGGGACGCTCTGGGCCTGGAGGGCGGGGCCCTCTGGGTGGGTAAAAATCTCGCGGCCTTCTCCCTGGGGGAGATGACGAGCCCCGATACCTTCGACGTGCATTTTGAAAAGGCGGACGCCGCTGTGGACGGCGCCTACCCCATGATCAACCGGGAATTCGTCCGCCATATCCGTGCCCTGCACCCCGAAGTGCGGTGGATCAACCGGGAGGACGACACAGGCCGGGAGAGCCTGCGCCGGTCAAAGCAAAGCTACCATCCGGACAGGATGGTGGAAAAATATAAGGTGGAGTTGAAAGATGGCTGACTTTATCATCCGACCCTGGCGCGCGGAGGACCTGCCCCGGCTGGAGAAGCTGTGGATGGACGCCTTCGGCGACGACGCCGACTACATCGGCAAGTTCCGCGCAAACTTTATGAACCCCGACGGCTGCCTGGTGGCGGAGGCAGACGGCATGGCCGTGTCGGCCATGTACATCCTGGACGGGCCCATCCTCTTCCCCCCGGACGGCACCTCCCTGTCCACCGCCTACGCCTACTCCCTTGCCACCGACCCCGCCTACCGGGGCCGGGGCATCGGCTCGGCGGTATACCGGGCCTGCGTGGAAAAGGCGCTGCAGCTGGTGGACGCGGCATGCGTGCTGCCCTCGGAGGATAAGCTCTATGCCTTCTACGAGAAGGCCGACGGCAGCGTGCCGGTGAGCTGGGCCCGGGAGGCGCTCATCCCCAAGGCGGACCTAACCGGCCCCGCCCCCCGCGGGGACGACATCTCCGCCGGGGAATATTACCTGCGGCGCAAGTCCATCCTCCGGGGCCTTCCCTACGCCGTGGTCACCACCCGCTTCCTGGCCATGGAGTCCTACCACATGAAGCGCTTCGGCGGCGGGTATCTCTCCGTGGACGGGGACATCGCCGCCGTGGAGATGGACGGCGACACCTGCCGGGTCGTCGAGCTGCTGGCCCCCGAGGGGGACTGGATGGAGGTGCTGCTGGCCGTGGCGGAGCGGTTCCCCGCCAAGGAGTATCTTGTCCGCTCGCCGGTATTCTTCCCGGGGCCGGAGCATGAGCGGCCCTTCATGATGGCCTCTCTGGGCCCCGCCGCCAAGGACCAGATCCCCGCCGGGCTCTGGTGGGGCTTCGCCCTGGACTGATAACGATAGGCCGCCGCGCTGACCCCCGGCGGCCTCTTTATGCTTTGGAAAGGCCATATACCCTATGAAGAAACTGACCGTCGGCATCCTGGCCCATGTGGACGCGGGCAAGACCACCCTGTCCGAGGCCCTGCTGTACCTGGCCGGCAAGATCAAAAAGCTGGGCCGGGTGGACCACCGGGACACGTATCTCGACACCCACGACCTGGAGCGGGCCCGGGGCATCACCATCTTCTCCAAGCAGGCCCTGTTCACCGTAGGCAATACGGATATAACGCTCTTGGACACCCCCGGCCACGTGGACTTCTCCCCGGAGGCGGAGCGGGTGCTGCAGGTGCTGGACTGCGCCGTCATGGTCATCAGCGGCACCGACGGCGTCCTGGCCCACACGGAGACGCTGTGGGCGCTGCTGCAGCGCTACCGGGTCCCCGCGTTCCTCTTTGTCACCAAGATGGACGTGAACGGCACGGACAGGGCCGCCCTCATGAGGGACGTCCAGGCCCGTCTCGGCGAAGCCTGCGTGGACTTCTCCCCCGACAACGCAGGCCGGGACGAGGCCATAGCCATGCTGGACGAGGCCGCCCTGGACGAATATATGGACGCCGGCGCTCTCGCCGACGATACTGTCATACGGCTCATACGGGAACGGAAGCTGTTTCCCTGCTTCTTCGGCTCAGGCCTCAAGCTGGACGGCGTGGAGGAGTTCCTGGCCGCCCTGGACCGGTATACGGCGGAGCCTGCCTATCCCACCCCCTTCGGGGCCCGGGTCTATAAGATCGGCCGGGACAGCCAGGGCAACCGCCTGACTTATCTCAAAGTCACCGGCGGGCAGCTCACTGTGCGTATGCCCATCCGGTACCTGCCCCTGCGGGCCTCCGAACCCGTGGAAGAGAAGATAAGCCAGATACGCCTCTACTCCGGCGCCAAATACGACACCGCCGACGCCGTTTCCGCCGGGCAGGTCTGCGCCGTCACGGGCCTCTCCGGCACCTGGCCCGGCCAGGGCCTGGGAGCGGAGCCGGACGGGGACGAGCCTTACCTCACCCCCGCCATGGGTTACCGCATCCGCCTGCCCAAGGGATGCGACGCCCGTACCATGCTGCCGAAGTTAAAACTGCTGGAGGAGGAAGAGCCCCAACTGCATATCCTGTGGCAGGAGCGCCTGGGGGAGATACACGTCCAGCTCATGGGCGCGGTGCAGATCGAGATACTCAAGAGCCTCATAAAAGAGCGTTTCGACGTGGACGTGGACATAGACGCGGGCCAGGTCCTCTACCGGGAGACCATCGCGAGCCGCGTGGAGGGCGTGGGCCACTTCGAGCCCTTGCGCCACTACGCCGAGGTCCACCTTCTCCTGGAGCCCGGCGCGCCGGGCAGCGGCATAGAGCTGGCCACCGTCTGCCCCGAGGACCTTCTGGACCGGAACTGGCAGCGGCTCATCCTCACGCACCTGGAAGAAAAACAGCACCTGGGCGTGCTCACCGGCTCGCCCCTGACCGACGTGAAAATAACGCTCCTGGCCGGGCGGGCGCACCTGAAGCACACCGAGGGCGGGGATTTCCGCCAGGCCACCTATCGCGCCGTGCGCCAGGGACTGATGCAGGCCGAGAGCGTGCTTTTGGAGCCTTGGTACGCCTTCCGCCTTTCCGTCCCCGCCGAGCAGATCGGCCGGGCCATCACCGACGTGCGGGCCATGGGCGGCACCCATGAAAGCCCCGTCCCCGAGGGGGAGCAGATGGTGCTCACCGGGGAGGCCCCCGTGTCCGCCATGGGCGACTACGCCGCACAGGTGGCCGCCTACACCGGCGGCCGGGGGCGCTTCACCTGTCATGTGGCCGGATACCGGCCCTGCCACGACGCGGACGCCGTCATCGAGGCCATGGGCTACGACCCGGAGGCGGACGTGGAGAACACCCCGGACAGCGTGTTCTGCGCCCACGGGGCGGGGTTCAACGTGAAGTGGGACAAGGTGCCGGAGTACATGCACCTGGACAGCGGCCTTAAAGACCCCGCCGCCCCGGAGGCGGCGGCGCCCACCGTGCGGCGGCAGAATCTCAACATCGACGACAAGGAGCTGGAGGCCATCATGGTCCGGGAGTTCGGCCCCATCCGGCGAAAGCAGTATTCCGCCCCCCAGGTCAACAGCGCCGTGGGCATCCAGATGCAGGTACGAAAGGACCACGAGCACATCATCGTGGACGGGTACAACGTCATCTTCGCCTGGGACGAGCTCAAAGTCCTCGCGGCGGAGAGCCTGGACATCGCCCGGTCGAAGCTCCTCAACATGCTGGCCAACTACCAGGGCTACACCAAAAGCGAGCTCATCGTCGTCTTCGACGCCTACAAGGTCCCCGGCGGCCAGGGAAGCCGGGAATCTCACGGCAATCTTCGCGTCGCCTACACCAAGGAGGGCGAGACGGCGGACATGTATATCGAGCGGCTGGTGGACGAGATCGGCAAAAACGAGACCGTCCGGGTGGTCACCTCCGACAGGATGGTGCAGGTGGGCGCCCTCCGCTCCGGGGTGCTGCGCTGTTCCTCCGGGGAGTTCAAAACCGAGGTGGAGTGGGTCCTGGACCAGATCGCCGACGCGGTGAAGCGGTCGCAGTTTTGAGTTTTAATGGATAAAGACCTTGAAAAGCGCATAGAGGAGCTGGCTGCCCGGTGTGAGAGGCAGAGCGTGGTCACGGCCACCGGCTTTCTCACCATGGCCGAGCAGATGGAGGTCGCCGCCTGGGCGAAGCGGCTTTCCGACGTGACGCTCCATATGGACGGGGGCGGCGGGGCCTGCGAGCGCAAGTGCGCCTTCTTCCTCCCCTACTGGATGGACGAAGCGGGGTTTGACGTATCCGAGCACATCCGCGCCGTGAAGGCCACAGCCTTCTTCGGCACCCCCACCCACCGGGACTATATGGGCGCGGCGCTGGCTCTGGGCATCCGCCGGGAGTGGATCGGCGACTTCCGGGTGGCGGAGGACGCGGCCTATATCTTCTGCCTGCCCACGGTGGAAAAGCTCCTCTGCGACGAGCTTAAGCAGGCCGGGCGGGTGAGCCTGAAGACCGCCCCCATCCCCCTCTCCGACGTGCCCGTGCCGGAGCGGAAGGTGAAAAAGATGACCTTCACGGTGAAGAGCCTGCGCCTGGACGCGGTGGCCAGCGGCATGTTCGGCCTCTCCCGCACCGCCGCGGCGGAGCTCATCCGGGCCGGCGCGGCCACGCTGAACTATGTCCAGTGCCTGCACGTGGACGCGCCCATCCACGAGGGGGACGTGATCTCCCTCCGGGGAAAGGGCAAGGGCGCGGTGGTGTCCCTGGGCGGCCAGTCGCGGAAAGACCGGACATTTTTGGAAACGGAGATATATCTATAAAAAATCGCTGTGAAGAGCGCTTCACAGCGTATTTTTTTGTCCGCGGCGCGCACAATAGCACCATGGAAACGAAACGAATTGGTAAACAGACCGTCCGCCTCACTGTGCAGCCCGGCGTGGCCGCGGCGGCGTGCGTGGGCGGCAAAAAAGAGAGCGAGGGCCCGCTCCGCAAGTATTTTGACTACCTGAGCGACGACTCCCGCTTTGGGGCCAAGAGCTGGGAGAAGGCGGAGAGCGCCATGCTCAAAATGTGCTGGTCCATCGCCTGCGACAAGGCCAAGACCAGCCCCAGCGATGTGGAATATGTGTTCTCCGGGGACCTTCTCAACCAATGCGCGGGCTCCGCCTACGCCATGCGGGAGTGCGGCGTTCCCTATTTCGGCCTCTACGGCGCCTGCTCCACCATGGCCGAGGGGCTCAGCCTCGCCGCCATGATGATCGACGGGGGCTTCTGTGCCACTGCCGCCGCGGCCACCAGCAGTCATTTCTGCTCCGCCGAGCGGCAGTACCGCTACCCCCTCCAATACGGCAACCAGCGGCCCCCCACGGCCCAGCGGACCGTCACCGGCGCGGGCGCGCTGATACTCAAAGCCGACGGCCCCGCCCCCTACGTGACCCACATCACCACCGGCGTCATCACCGACGCGGGGGTGACGGACATGAACAACATGGGCGCGGCCATGGCCCCGGCGGCTTATGAGACGCTGAAGGCCCACTTCGCCGACACGGGCCGTGGACCAGATTACTACGACGCCATCGTGACCGGGGACCTGGGCATCGTGGGCTCCCACATCCTGGCGGACCTGTTTCTGCGGGACGGGGTGGACCTGGGCGTGCGGTATATGGACTGCGGCCGGCTCATCTATTCCGCCAACGGCCAGGACACCCATGCCGGCGGCTCCGGGTGCGGGTGCTCTGCGGCGGTGCTGTGCGGCCATCTTCTGCATGGGATGCTGGAGGGCAACTGGAACCGGCTTTTGTTCGCCGCCACCGGGGCCATGATGAGCCCCACCACCAACCAGCAGGGCGAGAGCATCCCCGCCATCTGCCACGCGGTGGCATTAGAGAATAGTAGGTGTTAACATGGATTGGATGCAGTTTTTGAGAGCGTTTCTGGTGGGCGGGGCGTTCTGCCTCGTGGGCCAGCTTTTAATAGACCTTACCAAGCTCACCCCCGCCCGCATTTTGACCGGCTATGTGGTGGCCGGGGTGATACTGGGGGCCGTTGGGCTCTATGAGCCCCTGGCGAAGTGGGCCGGGGCGGGAGCCACGGTGCCCCTCACCGGCTTTGGCAATCTCCTGGCCCGGGGCGTGCGGGAGGCGGTGGCCCAGCGGGGCGTCCTGGGCGCCTTCACCGGTGGCTTCACCGCCGCGGCGGGCGGTATATGCGCCGCCATCTTCTTCGGCATTTTGGTGGCTACGATTTTTAAGAGTAAGGAAAAGTATTGAACCCATTTGAAGCCTCCCCTGTGCAAGGGGAGGTGGGCGCCGCTTGCGGCGCTCGGAGGGGTTGTTACCAGTCTGGGAGAACATCTCAGCATGGTAACAATCCCTCAGTCTCCGGCTAGCGCCGGAGCCAGCTCCCTTTGCACAAGGGAGCCTCCAAGAAGTATGCCTCCCCTTGCACAGGGGAGGCATTTCCTTATTCCGCAACCGGTGCCTCCTCCAAAAGCTCGCCATCGTAGGTATAATACTCCTCGTGTCCGTCCGGCCAGAGGATAGATACATAGTCGTCCTCGAAGCCGTAGCCGCCGGCATGGCCGCCGCCGTCTTCCCACATCGCCTGTTCCCAGTCCCAAAGGGCGTCCACATAGCCGGGCACATCGTTCTCCTCCGCCGTCCACACGGTCACGCCGTTGAAGGTCACCTCGTCCATACCGCCCGCCGTCTCGTCGGGGACGAAGAACAGGGCAGGCCGCTCCAGGTGACCGTCCGGCTGCCGCCAGGACAGCACCGGATGGCGCATCTCAAAGGCAAACGTGGTCCTGCCGTCCTTCTCCACCGTCTCCATGCGCGTCGCCGCCCTGCCGCCGTAGGTGTCGGCGTAGTGGATGAATATCTGCGGGCCCTGGTCCGTATCGATGCGGCAGATATCCTTCACCTCCCACTGGGAATCCTTCACCGGCACAACGCACCACTCGCTCAGCCCCACGACGCCTCCCACGGCGGCTCCCGCCGCCAGCACCGCCGCCAGGATGATGGCTATTATCTTCTTCCGCTTCTGCTTTTTCATCATGCCCCGGAACCGGGCCAGGGTGCTTTGGCCGCCCTTGGCGGGCTTGGCCAGCGCCTTTTCCATGGCCTCGTACTCCGCCCGGCAGGCCTGGCACCCCATCAAATGTTCCCCCACCGCCGAGCGCGTCTCGGCGCTCACCACCTCGTCGTGATACAGCGGCAGGATATCCCGCACCACGGCGCAGGGCAGCGTATTTTTATACTCGTTCATATCATGCTTTCCTTTCGCAGCGTCTCCAATATCGTCTTCTTGGCCCGGTGGTAGGTGACCCGGGCCCAGCCCTCGGTCTTTCCGAACAGCTCCCCTATCTCGGCGAAGGCCAGCTCTCCAAAGGCCCGCAGGGAGAAGACCTCCTTGTAGGGCTCGTCCAGCCCATGCAGGGCCCGGTGGACCGCCATGGACATGTCCCGGTCCTCCACCGTCTGCTCCACCCCGCCCGCCTCCGGCGCAGCGTCCCACGTGAGCTCCGCTTCCCGGCCCCGCTTTTTGCAGCGGTTGAGCCAGAGGTTCTTCGCGATGGCGCAGAGCTAGGTGTAGAGGCTGCTCTCCCCGGCGAAGGAGCCCCGGGCCCTCATGGCCTTCAGGAACGTCTCCTGGGTCACGTCCTGGGCCTCCGCCTCATCCCGGCACAGGGTCAGGGCGTAGCGGTACACCGCCTCATACTCCGCGCACAGCGCCTTTTCCGATATGTCCGGCGGCCGCTTCCTCCGGCCCATGGCCCCGCCCCCTTTCGTACATGTACGCCCGTTAGACAACCGAGCCGCGATTTCGTTACAAAGGCATAAAAGCACCGCGCCCCTCCGAAGAAGAGCGCGGTGCAAAACTTTTTCTTACATGGTCTTTTACTTCACTACGCCCTTGACGAAGGGGCCCCGCTCCACCTTCTCGGCGCTGATCTCGTAGCAGTCCCGGAGCATCTCCACGGCCTTTTCGCCGGCCTCCTCCGTGCGGGCGAAGATGGTCGCCAGCACGTCGCCTACGGCCACCGGGTCGCCCACCTTCTTACCCAGCGCCAGGCCCACGCCCGGGTCGATGCTGTCGCCCTTGGCCGCCCGGCCGCCGCCCAGGTGCATGCTGACGAGCCCCACGTCCTCCGCCTGGATGCGCCGGACGTATCCAGCCCTGTCCGCCTTCACGTCCAGGCACACCGGGGCCAAGATCAGCTTCTTGGGGTCATATACCGCCGCCGGGTCACCCCCCTGGGCCTTCACGAAGGCGGCGAACTTCTCCAGCGCCGCGCCGCTTTCCACAGCATGCTCCAGCATGGCCCGGGCCGCATCGTCATCGGCGGCCACACCGCTTTCTCTCAGTATCTGGGTCCCCAGCACCAGGCACAGCTCCATGAGCTCGCCCCGGTACTCGCCCCGCAATGTGGCCAGGGCCTCGTGGACCTCGATGGCGTTGCCCACAGTGACGCCCAGGGGCTCATCCATGTCCGTCACCACGGCCACCACCTTCTTCCCCGCCCGGCGGCCCACATCGGTGAGGGCCCTGGCCAGGGCGAAGGCGTCGTCCTCCGTCTGCATGAACGCGCCGGAGCCGCACTTTACGTCCAGCACGATCACGTCCGCGCCCACCGCCAGCTTTTTGCACAGGATGCTGCTGACGATGAGGGGCATGGAGGCCACCGTGGCCGTCACGTCCCGGAGGGCATAGAGCTTCTTGTCCGCCGGGCACAGGTCCGCGGTCTGGCCCGCGATGGCGAAGCCCACCTCGTTGACCTGTTTTATAAATGCCTCCTCGCTCATCTCCACGGAGAAGCCGGGGAAGCTCTCCAGCTTGTCGATGGTGCCGCCGGTGTGGCCCAGGCCCCGGCCGGACAGCTTCGCCATCTTCACGCCGCAGGCCGCCACCATGGGGCACAGCAGGAGGCTGGTCTTGTCCCCCACGCCGCCGGTGGAGTGTTTGTCCGCCTTCACGCCGTTGATGCCGCTGAGGTCTATCTTGTCTCCCGAGTCCAGCATGGCCATGGTCAGCTCAAAGGTCTCGTCCGGCGTCATGCCCTTGAAGTAGATGGCCATGCACATGGCGCTCATCTGGTAGTCGGGGATGTCGCCCTTGGTATAGCCCTCGATCATCCAGCGTATCTCGTCCCGGTCCAGCGCGCCGCCGTCCCGCTTTTTCATGATAAGGTCGCTCATCCGCATAGGGGCCGCCTCCTGTCATTTGTGCATATTGCGCAATTGTTTTTCAGATATTGACCCTATTATAGCACACATTTTCCATTTTGGCTATCAGAAATAATGGGGCTTTCCCCCCATCCACAGCACATGCTCCCCCTGCTCCGCCTCTTTTGGCGCAGATGGGGCCGGAGTCGGGGTCTTCTGCCCCTCCATGGGCCGTTCGGCGGCATACTCCGGCGTCTGGGGGAAAGACCGCATTTGCGCCGGGGTAAGCCTTCTGACGAGCCGCAGGCGGCCGTCCACGGGCTCCGGCACGCCCAGGTACCCGGCCCTCTCCCCGTAGACCGTGAGGCGCACCACGCGCCCCACGTCGGCCATGTCCCCGGTCATGACCGTGACGGGCCCCTCCCGCTCAATGGTAAGGATGCCCTGCTTTTTTCCGTCGATGTAGATCGGTATGTCCATAACAAAACCCTCCGTCATAGGAAACTCTATGACGGAGGGCGGTATTTTACGACAGAGACTGGTTCAGGCCGAAGCTGACGGCGATGGCGTCGTCCACCTTGGTCATGGTGGGGCCGGACAGCT
>CANQRM010000024.1 GCA_947626265.1 uncultured Oscillospiraceae bacterium | reverse complement strand
CCTTCATATTTTAGCATAATGAAAAAGGTAGGCACATGGTTGTTTCCCATGTGTCTACCTTTATCTTACTACTGCACAATGAGGGAGGCTTTTTCGTCTTCTTATTTCTTTTCTGGCCGCAGGAAGAAGGAGAGCAAAAATCCCACCCCGGCCAGGGCCAGGAGGACGATGTAGAGCCGCGCCCGCGCCCCGCCGCCAAGGAGAGCCCCCACGGGGCCCATGAGGGCCGCGGCCAGGTAGAGGGCGGGAAACAGCACCCGCCCGGCGGAGAACACCTGCCGCCGGCCGTAGACCTGGGCCATGGCGCAGGGCAGCGCCACAGGCCCGCCGCCGATCAAAAGCGCCTCGCACAGGGCGATAAGGATGCCCTCCGAGGCGCCCAGCTCCTTGGGGAAGGCCCACAGGAGCGCCGCCGCGGCCATCTCGCCCAGGGCCAGGACACGCACGCCGTTCATGGCGCCGAGGCTATCGCACAGCCACCCGAACAGGTACCCGGCGGGCAGGGCCAGGATGGCCCCCAGCGCCAGCCAGGGCCCCGCCTGGACCACCAGGGCGTCCCCGCCCCCGTGCCGGGCCATGAGCCGGGGCGCCAGGAAGGCCGTCCACCCGGCGGCGGCCGCCGCGAGGGCGCCCAGGCACACCAATGCCAGCCACAGCCGGGGCTGGGAGAGGGCTTTTCCAAGGGGTATGAGTTCCTCCTCCGTCTCACCAGCGGGCGGCGTGCCCGCCCCGTCGGGGTACATGCCTATGTCCTCCGGCTCGTCCCGGAGAAGGCAGGCCGCCAGGGCCAGCAGGCCCAATGCCGCCGCCGCGCCCCCGGCCAGGGGCGTGAACACGCCGCTCAGGCGGGTGGCGATGAATTGCCCTATGGCCCCGGCCCCCAGGGCCAGGTATACCGTCCCGCCCAGGGCGGCCGCGCCCATGGCCCGGCCCCGGAGCCGGACGAACCAGTTCATGCAGAGGGCAAAACCGCCCAGACGCAGGCCCGCCGCTCCCACGGGCAGCAGATATTCACCTATCAGGTAGAGGATATAGGCCCCGCTATGGCAGGCGGCCAGGGCCATGCACCCCACGGCCCCCAGGGCAGCCCCCGCGGCCAGAGACGCCCGGGGCCCACCCTTATAGAGGAGCAGCGCCCCCAGCAGAGCCCCGGCCGCCGTCAGCCAGTCAGCAGCCGCCGCGGGCCGGCGGAGCATGTCCTCTGTCCAGCCCGCCGCCGGGGCGGCGAACTGGGCGGCCAGGAGCCTCGCCGCGCTGTCCAGCGCCGCGGCCAGGCCCATGCAGCCCAGGCACACCAGCACGGTCCCCAGGGCGTATAGGTTGTATTTTCGGCTTTGGAGCATGTTTGTCTCCTTTTTTCTTCACTTTATCACGACAGGGCCGCGAAATCGGTCTTAAAAAAGAAAACTCCCGTCCGCCGGCAGGCGGGCGGGAGCGGTATATTCATACGTTGGTCACCGGGGGATGCACGTCCAGGGAGAACACCGCGGGGCCGTCGCAGGGCGCGGGCCGGCGGTACACGTCGAAAAACTCATCCAGCACCTTCTGGATGGTCTCCAGGTCGTATTCCTCCTCGAAGGTGTCCTCCAAAAGCCGGGCCTGGCTCCACTTGGGCAGGTCATAGACCAGGGAGAAGTGGAGCAGGAAGTCATAGAGCTTCCAGGGCCGGGCGGTGTCGTCCAGGCAGATGGACCGGATGGGCACCGACAATGCCATGTCCCCGCAGGTGTTGGCGTAATGGCGCATGACGAGACCCGCCACGCTCCGGGGCACCGTGGCGTTCACGGCGTAGCCGGCGGGCTCTGTGCCGTCCAACACCCGGACGGTCAGGTCCGTGCCGTCCACGGTGAGGCCGCCCTGGCCGCCCACCGTCACGCCCAGGGCCGCGGCGATGGCGTTGGCCCGGTTGCCGTCGGCGGTGACGTGGATGTTCTTCCGGGACAGCTTCAGCTTATCCACCGCCTGTACGCAGGCCGCCAGGGCCAGCAGGGAGGAGGCGGTGCGGCCGATGCTCACGGTCAGCTGGGTGGCGCCTACGGACATCATCCGCCGGGCCAGGCCCTCGCTCTGCAGCTTCAGCACCCGGGGCAGCAGCTCCGGCAGGGGGGTCCATGGCGTGTGGGGCTGGTCGGAGACCAGTTCCTCCACTGGGGCCTTCGTCTCCCGGCTGGGGATGGACACCCGGGCCATCACGTAGCCGTCAGCGTTCTCCAGAATGGCGCCGTTCTGGGCGATGATGCACTGGCCGGTGTAGAGGGTGCCCCCGTCGCCGCCCATGGGGCAGGCCATGACCACCACGGACATGTTCTCGTGGCTGGCAAGGCCCGCCAGGTTCACGTTTTCATAGTGGGAGGCCACGGTGGCGGCGGTGGAGGAGGAGCAGCACATGATGTCCAGATCGTGGTGGTGCAGCAGTTCCTCCCGGGGCAGGGACGGCTCCATGAGGGGGTAGACCGTCATCTTCCCGGCCTGGCGCTCGATGGCGCCCCGGTTCATGTCCTCCGGCAGGTCCGCGGGCAGCACCAGGATGGAGCAGCCGTCGTCCCTGGCGCGGCTGATGGCGGCCAGGACGTTGGCCATGTTCCGCCCCGGCTGGCCGGGGAGAATCTCCGGCGCGGCGGCGGCGAGCTTTATCTTCACCGATGTTCAGCCCCTTTCAAAGGTGATCAGGTCCTCCGGGAAGTAGCGCAAAATGGCGGACCGGGCGGCGGCCAGGTTCCCGGTCACCGTGACGGTGACCGTGTCCCCGGTGACCTCGGCGTCCAGGCCGTACTGGGGCAGCTTCGGGAACACCTGCTCCTCCAGTACCTGTTCCAGCCGGCTCAGATCGTTTTCATAGCTGGCCCGCTCCGGGGGCGTATAGCCCGGGATGGGGTCCCGGCCCGCGGTGAGGCATATCGCCGTCACCAGCACGGCCAGGATAAGGAACAGCGCGCAGCCCGCCGGGCGGATGCTCTTTACGAAGGCCTGGCCCGCGGCGGGCTTCCCCTCCGTGGGCCGTTGTTCCCCGTTCACGTCTTAATACTTGATGCGCTGGGCGATGTAGTCCGCTACCTCGCTCATGGGGATGCGGACCTGCTCCATGCTGTCCCGCTCCCGGACGGTGACGCAGTTGTCGGCAGGGATCTCCCCATCGCCCACGGTCTGGAAGTCCAGGGTGACGCAGAAGGGGGTGCCCACCTCGTCCTGGCGGCGGTAGCGCTTGCCGATGGAGCCGGTCTCGTCATAGTCGCAGGAGAACTCCTTGGAAAGCTGGGCATAGAGCTCCTTGGCCGGGCCCGCGAGCACGTCCTTCTTGCTGAGCGGCAGTACCGCGCACTTGTAGGGCGCCAGCTGCGGGTGCAGGTGCAGCACCGTGCGCACGTCGGGGCTGCCCTTCTTGTCCACGCCCACCTGCTCCTCGTCGTAGGCGTCGATGAGGAAGGCCAGCATGACCCGGTCGGCGCCGAGGGAGGGCTCGATGACGTAGGGGATGAAGCCCTCGGCCATGCCCTCCTCCTTATATTCCATCTTCTCGCCGGAGAAGGTCTGGTGCTGGGTCAGGTCGTAGTCGGTGCGGTCCGCGATGCCCCAGAGCTCGCCCCAGCCGAAGGGGAAGAGGTACTCAAAGTCCGTGGTGGCCTTGGAGTAGAAGCTCAGCTCCTCGGGGGTGTGGTCGCGAAGGCGGAGATATTCATCCGTCATGCCCAGCTCCAGGAGCCACTTGTGGCAGAACTCACGCCAGTACTGGAACCACTCCAGGTCGCTGCCCGGCTCGCAGAAGAACTCCAGCTCCATCTGCTCGAACTCCAGGATGCGGAAGGTGAAGTTGCCCGGGGTGATCTCGTTGCGGAAGCTCTTGCCGATCTGGCAGATGCCGAAGGGCAGCTTTTTCCGGGTGGTGCGCAGCACGCTCTTGTAGTCCACGAATATGCCCTGGGCGGTCTCGGGGCGGAGATACACGTCCGTGCCGGACTCCTGGGTGACGCCCTGGTGGGTCTTGAACATCAGGTTGAACTTCTTGATGTCGGAAAAATCCGTGGCGCCGCAGCCGGGGCAGGGGATCTTCTTCTCCCGGATATAGTCCACCATCTCGTCGTTGGTCAGGGCCTCCACGTTGATGTCCGTGTCCGTCTCCTTGGCCCACTCCTCGATGAGCTTGTCGGCGCGGTGACGGCGCTTGCAGGCCTTGCAGTCGATGAGGGGGTCGTTGAAGTTGGTGACATGGCCGGAGGCCTCCCACACCCGGGGGTTCATGAGGATACCGGCGTCGAGCCCTACGTTGTAGGGGCTCTCCTGGACGAACTTCTTCCACCAGGCGTTCTTCACGTTCTGCTTCATCAGAACGCCCAGGGGCCCGTAGTCCCAGGAGTTGGCCAGGCCCCCGTATATCTCGGAGCCGGCGAAGATGAAGCCCCTGTTCTTGCACAGGGCCACGATCTTTTCCATGGTCTTGTCTTCGGCGTGCATACGCATATCGTTGATCTCCTTTGAGACAGTTTATTACTTATTCAGCTCCGGCTCCCGGTAGTCCATGGTCCCCAGCTCATCCAATGTGAGCTCGAAGGCGGGGATGAAGTGCTCCAGGAAGTAGTCCACTTCGGGAAGGCCATACCCCCGCAGGGCGTCCAGGGTCTTTTGCTCCGCCTGCAAAAACTCGTCGTTCCCTGCCCGGCGCTCCTCGATGCACTTGATGTAGGCGGACAGCTTGTCGGCGGCCTTCACCAGGGGTTTCAGCTCCGGGTCCGGCTCGGCAAGCAGGGGCTCGTAGGCCGGGCGCAGGGCTTCCGGCAGCATGGCCAGAAGCTTTTCCGCCGCCTCGGCCTCCACCTGCCGGTAGGCGGTCATGATGTCCGGGTTGCGGTACTTGATGGGAGTGGGAAGGTCCCCGGTCAATATCTCCCCCGCGTCGTGGAAGAGGGCCGCGGCCGCCGCGGCGTTCACGTCGCAGTCCAGGCCGAACACGTCCCGGCGTATCACCGCCAGGGCGTGGGCCAGCACCGCCACCATGTGGCTGTGCTCCTGGACATTTTCACGGGTCACCGAGCGCATCAGGGCCCAGCGGTCGATGTTCTTCATCCGGGCGATGAGGGCGTAAAAATTCTCCATGCGCCGCTTATGCCCCCTCTCCGCTAAAGTATCACTCACTATATCATATTATTTCCAACTTTTCAATGCCTTGTGAAATGGCGCCTCCTGGTCTATAATGAGGCCTATGAAACAGCTTCAAAGGGCCCGGTGGGTCACGGACAAGTTCATATTGGCCATGCTGGGGGTGTTTCCCCTGTTCGTGGGCTTCCAGGGCTACGACGACATCACCGGCTCCAAGTACCGGTTCTTCGCCTGGGCCGTGGGGCTCTGGCTGGGGTGCGTGGCTGCGCTGCTGCTCGTCGGCCTTATCCAGGGCGAGCGGTACCGGCCCAGGGTGCGCCCCGCCCATCTTCTGATGGGGGCGTTCCTGGCGGCGGGGGGCGTGTCCGCCATGCTCTCCGACTACGGCGCCGCCTGTCTCATGGGGGCGGACAGGAACGACGGGTACCTCACCACGGTGATGTACGCCGCCTGCTTTTTCGGGGTGTCGGCCCTGGCCCGGCCCCGGCGGCGGTATGCCTGGGCGCTGGGATTTTCGTCGGCGGTGTGCTGCGTCATCGCGGTGCTGCAGCTGTTCGGTCTGGACCCCTTCTGGTTCTACCCTGAGGGGACCAACTATTATGATAAGTACGTGGCCTACAACAGCGCCTTTCTGGGCACCATCGGCAACACGGGGCTGCTGTCGGCGTACCTGTGCATTGCCGGGCCCCTGCTGGCCGCCTTCGCGGCGCTGTCGGAGGAAAAGTGGGATAAGCTCCTTTTCCTGCCCGCGGCCTTATCCTTTGGCGTCATCGCCTCCTGCGACGTGGACGCGGGGCTGGTGGCGGTGGCGGGGTGCGCCCTCGTCGCCATCCCGGTGTGCATCCGGCGGGACCGGACGGCCCGGCTCGCCGGCGCCGTCAGCGGCGGGGTCACGGCCCTGGGCCTGGGGACGCTGTGGTTCTGGCCGGGGAAGAGCGGGACCATCTATGAGATGAGCCAGGTGCTCCACGGGCATCTGGCGGATGAGTTCGGCTCCCACCGGGGGCAGATATGGAAGCAGGGCTGGGCGCTTTTCAGGGAAAAGCCCTGGCTGGGCGCGGGGCCGGGCACCACGGGCCTGCGGTTCGACATCCACTGGTACAGCGAGGTCCGAAACTCCACCGCCAATGTGGCCAACCCCCACAACGTGTACCTGGGCTATCTCATGAATACCGGCGTCGTCGGCGCGGGGCTGTACCTGGCCGCCATCGTGTGCTCCCTGGTGACATGGATAAGGCGGCGGAAAGAGAACGCTCTGTATCCGGCCCTGGGGGCGGCGTTTTTGTGTTTCCTCATCCAGGACTTTTTCGGCCTGGGCCTGAGCCTCACCGAGCCCATGCTGTGGGTGGTCTGGGGGCTTTTAGAGACCCCGGAGGAATAAAAAAAGACAAAGCAAATACCGCACCGTGTTCACGGTGCGGTATTTTTATGCGTATCAAGTGTTGGTGTCGCTGCTGCCGGAGCTGCCGCCGCTGGAGCCGGTATTCGTACTGCTTTCAGGGTCGGTGCTGGGCGGATTGGTCTGAGGCGCGTCGGTGATGTTGGGCGCCTCCGTGACGGTAGAGGGAGGCGGCTCGGGGGTGTTGGTCGCGGGGTTATCCGTGGGCTGCACCGGACCGGGTTCCTGGCCGGTCGTGGGCGGCGTTGCGGTGGGCGCGGCTGTGGCCTGGCCCTCCGGCGTCACGGCAGGCGTGGGGCTGGGGGAGGGGCTGGTGGACGGGGAGGGGGAAGCCTCCGTGAACACGTCGTTGCACAGCACCTTCGTGCCCGGATAGGTCCGGACCACCTGGCCGGTGTAGTCGCCCATGAACCGGACGACCACCACCACGGTGTCGTTATAGACGCGGGCGTTCACAGTGTAGTCCACGCCGTTCTGCAGGATCTTGTCGCCGTCCCGGACCTCCAGGAAGCTCAGGTTCGTGGTCTCGTCCACCGTGGGGACCACGATGCGGCTGGCGGCGGGGGCGGTGCTGGAAGCGGGCGCGGCGATGGAGCTGTCCAGCTTGAAGAGCATCACCTGCAGGGCGTCGGCCTCATTGTCGGAGACGGTGAACTGCAGCACCTCCCGGGCCACGGCGTCGCTCTCGGGCATCAGACCGCTGCCCAGATACAGCACGTGGCCGCTGGGGATGACCTGGCCCTGGACGTCGTCGCCGCTGGTATTGCCGGTGGCGGGGAAGTCGTCGGGGGTGACCGCGTCGGCGATCATCTGCATGTTGTTGATATAGTGCCGGCCGTTGTCGGCGTAGGTCAGGGTCTGGACCGTGGAGCCGTCGGCCATCTCCGCGTCCTCGATGAGGAAGCGGGTCTTCACGTGGTTGTCGTTGAGGGTCATGTTGGTGCCGTCGTCGGCCAGGTTGATGAACACCTCGTTGTTGCCCAGGGAGTAGCGGTAGCCGCCGTTATAGTAGTCCCGGTTGGCGGTCCAGAGCATGCCCGCGGTGATGTCGCCGTCCAGGCACCATGTGCCGTCGTCGGTCTGGAACATGTTCATCTCCACCGTGCGCATATTGACGCCGTCCAGGTTCATGAGCACGGAGGCGGTGGGGCCGGTATAGGCCTCCGCGGGAGCGGAGGTGTCCGGCACGGGCACATCGGCGCCGGTGCCGGCGTCCACATAGGAGATGGTCATGCCGCCGTCCTCGGCGGTGTCGGCCTCGTCCGCGGTATCGGCGTCGGCGGTGTCCTCAGGCTGCTCGTCGGCGTCGGTGGGCATATCCCGCACCAGGGCCACGATGTAGACCTGGTCATCCTCGATCTCATCCACCTGGGCGTATACGCCGGACTGAACCTGGCCGTAGGCGCCGTAATCCACCGCCATGATGGGTGCGGGGGTGGGAGAGGGCGTGGGCATGGGGGTGGGGGTCAGCGCGGGCTCCGTGCTGGGCGCCGGGGTGGGCGTGGCGGGATTGGCGCTGATGACCTCCAGGGCGATGGCGGAGGGGGTGTCCGACAGGAAGGTGACGGAGTTGTCGCGGATGGCGTATGTACCCACCAGATTCCACTGGCCCTCGCCGGGGATGAGCTCGTCCTCCACGTAGTTATAGACCGCCAGGCCCTCGTCGTTGGGGAAGCTGGGGTCGGACACGGTGACGTACACCGGCTCCTCCGGCTCCTTGCCGTCGGCCCAGGTCACATCCAGCACCTGGGCGGTGGTGCTGCCGGCCAGCTCATCGGGCAGCCGCTGGGTGCCCTGGGAGATGGCCATATTGCCGGAGACGCTCTTGCCGTTTTCATATTCCGCGGTGACCTGGGTGGTGATGCCCGGGGCGACGCTGGCCGCGGGAGGAGGAGAGTCCTTGCCGCCGCCGCCAAAGAGGCCCATGATCTGCGCGCCGAAGAGCTTCCAGACAAGGAAGCCGATGGCCGCCAGCACCACGATGAGCAGCACGATCAGCACGGCGGTCTTCCAGCCGCCGCCTCCGCCGCCGCCATTGCCGCCGCGGTCATAGTCGTCATAGTCATAGTCCCTCTGCCGGGGGGCGCGGCCGGTATCACGGCCGGCGCTGCGCTCAGGGGTGTGGGCAGTCCGGCGGGGGGTATAGTCCTCGTCCCGGTCGTCGTAGCCGCCGCCCAGGTCGGGGTCGTAGTCGCGCTCATAGTCCCGCTCCGCGGCGCGGCTGCGCGCCCGGCGCTCAGTCTCGGCGGAACGGGAGGTATTCTTGTTGGATCTGGACGAGGAACTCGGTGCCAGATGACTTCCAGCCATATGATCACTACCTTATCATTTGGATTTTCCTCATTATATATGATTTCCCGTGAAAAGGCAACAAAAAATTACGAATATTAAGAATTGGTTAACCATTGGCCCCGGCGGGGGCGGTTTTGGCAAGAAAAAACGGGCCTGGGGCGAAAATAGTCTTGACAGGCCGGGCAGAAATCTGTATAATCAAAAAGCTCGCGAGCAAGCGATGTTTCGCGGCCGGGTAGTTCAGTCGGTTAGAACGCCGGCCTGTCACGCCGGAGGTCGAGGGTTCAAGTCCCTTCTCGGTCGCCAGCTGCTGTAGCTCAGTCGGTAGAGCGCGTCATTGGTAATGACGAGGTCGGCAGTCCGAATCTGCCCAGCAGCTCCAAAAGAAAACCCCGTGATCCCAACGGATCGCGGGGTTTTCGCTAAAAGCGGGCAATAATACGCGTTTTGCGAGGTGCGGCCATGAAAAAAGCGAGCATCATATTGGACAGGGATTACCGCATCGGGGCCGTGGACAGGCGGCTGTACGGCTCCTTTATCGAGCACCTGGGCCGGGCGGTGTACGGCGGCGTCTATGAGCCGGGCCACCCCCAGGCGGACGAGCTGGGCTTCCGCAAAGACGTGCTGGCCATGGTGCGGCGGCTGGGCGTGCCCATCGTGCGCTACCCGGGCGGCAACTTCGTCTCGGGCTTCAACTGGGAGGACTCGGTGGGGCCGAGGGATGCGCGCCCCAGGCGGCTGGACCTGGCATGGTCCACGACCGAGAGCAACCAGGTGGGGCTGCATGAGTTCTGCGAATGGGCCCGGCGGGCCGGGGCGGAGGTCATGTACGCCGTCAACCTGGGCACCCGGGGGCCGGAGCAGGCACGGGACGTGGTGGAGTACGCCAACCACCCCGGCGGCAGCAAGTTTTCCGACATGCGCGCCGCCAACGGCCGGAAAGACCCCTTCAACATCAAACTCTGGTGCCTGGGCAACGAGATGGACGGCCCCTGGCAGATGGGCCGGAAGACCGCCTTTGAGTACGGCCGCACCGCCAACGAGGCGGCGAAGCTGATGAAGTGGGTGGACCCGACCATCGAGGTCGTGGCCTGCGGCTCCTCCAGCTCCGAGATGCCCACCTTCGGCGGCTGGGAGCTCACCATGCTGGACGAGTGCTACGAAAACGTGGACTACGTGTCCCTGCACCGCTACTATGACAACGCCGCCGGGGACACGGCCAGCTTCCTGGCCCGGACTATGGACATGGACGGGTTCATCCACACGGTGGCGTCCATATGCGACGCGGTGAAGGGGAAGAAGCACAGCAAAAAGACGGTGAACCTGTCCTTCGACGAGTGGAACGTGTGGTACCACTCCAAGGGCCAGGACGAAGAGATATTGCGCCGGGCGAAGTGGGGCGAGGCGCTGCCGCTGCTGGAGGACGTGTATAACTTCGAGGACGCGCTTTTGGTGGGCAGCATGCTCCTGACGCTTTTGCGCCACGCGGACCGGGTGAAGGTGGCGTGCCTGGCGCAGCTGGTGAACGTGATCGCGCCCATCATGACCCGCCCGGGGGGCGGCTGCTGGGCCCAGACCATCTACTGGCCCTTCCTCCACGCCTCAAAATACGGCCGGGGCACATCTCTGCGGGCGGTGGTGGACACGCCGGTATACGACTGCGCGGACTATGAGGCCGTGCCCCTCATCGACGCGGCGGCCACGTTCTCCGACGATGGGACCGTGACGGTGTTCTGCGTGAACCGGGACATGGCCGAGGGCTTTGAGCTCTCCCTGGACCTGCGGTCATTCGGGGACATACGCCTTCAAGAGCATATCATGCTGCACCACGGCGACGTGAAGGCGGCCAACACCGAGGCCCATCCCGACACGGTCGCGCCCATGGCCGGGCCCGGCGGGACGGTGGACGGAGGCCGGGCAACGGTCCATATCCCCGCCCTGAGCTGGAACGTGCTGCGGTTTGAGAAGTGAGGCCGCCCGTCAAATGAATATACCGCCTCCCCTTTGATGGGGAGGCGGTTTTATGTCGCCAAATTTGTATTATCTCCGCCCGGTGTGGACAATATGGGAAAAAAGGAGGGAATACGAATGAACATCGACAAACACGCGGCGGAGGCGTTCCGCGACCACATGATAGAACGGGAGCTGGGGCCCGCCACCGTCGCCAAATACGCCCGGGCGGTGGACAGGCTCCTCGCCTTCGCCGGGGGCGAGGTCCATGACAAGACCACGCTCCTGGCCTTCAAGGAGGCATTGGGGGCGGAAAAGCGGGCCGCCGGGACCGTAAACGGGGTCCTGGCGGCGGTGAATATGTTTTTGCATTTTTGTGGATACGATGAATGGCGTTTGCGGTTCCTGCGGGTACAGCGCCGGAATTTCGCGGACCCGAGCCGGGAACTCAAGCGGTGGGAGTATGAAAAGCTCGTGCATAAAGCTCTCGCGGAGGGGGACGAGCGGCTGGCGCTGCTGCTGCAAACTTTGGCGGCCACGGGGGTGCGTGTGAGCGAAGTTTCCGCCATCACGGCGGAAAGTTTGCGGGCCGGACAGGCTGAAATAATATGCAAAGGAAAGCGCCGGACCATCGTTTTGCCCGGAAAATTATGCAAAACGCTCCTGAAATACTGCAAAAAGATGAATATCGCGTCCGGACCGGTATTTTTGAGCCGTCAGGGCGGGCCCATGGACCGGAGCAACATCTGGAAGGCCATGAAACGGCTGGCAAAGCGGGCGGGGGTGGCGCCGGGGAAGGTGTTTCCCCACAACCTGCGGCACCTGTTCGCCCGGACATATTATAAGGTATACAAGGACCTTCTGCGCCTGGCGGACATCCTGGGCCACAGCAGCATCGAGACGACGCGCATCTACACCATCCGCTCCTTCACCGAACAGCGGGCGCAGATGGAGGCCCTGCCGCTTTTATTATAAAGGTATAAAAACAAAGATACCACAGAATTCACATTCTGTGGTACGAACCCGGAAGAAACTTCCTTTGAGCCCAACTTTACGTTGACGATTATAAGCTCCCGGGGCGAAAAAAGCAAGAGGAAATTCAAAAAAACTTTATTTTTTTACATAGCGGAGCAGCCTGTAACCCCGATTTGGGGCCGCAGGCGGCTTTGCCATGCCCTTTTGGAGGGCCGGAAAGAGGCGGTTTCCCGGCGATCACGCGTTTATCGCCCTTTTTCCGGGTCCGGCGAGGGCCGATGGCATGCAGAATGTGAAGTCTGTGGTGCGATGGAGGGCTCGAAAATATTTATCTTAGGAGGATAAGAGACAATGACGAAACGTATGCTCAGCCTGCTTCTGGCGCTGGTCATGACTCTGTCTCTGTGCGTCCCGGCCCTTGCGGCTGACGATTTCGCGGCAGAGGCTGTGACCGAAGTTGAGGAGCAGGCACCCGAGGCCCCTGAAGCTCCTGTAGCTCCCGAGGCTGAGGAACCCGCGGAGGAGCCCGTCGTTGACGAGCCCGCCGCCGAGGAGGCTCCCGAGGCCGTCGAAGACGAGCCCGAGATGGCCTCCATCCTGCCCGAGGACGCCGAGGACCTGCCCCTGCTGGTAAAGCTGGGCGTCGTGTCCAAGGAAGCCCACTGGGATCTGTATGACGCCGTGCAGAAGGCCGACAAGATCATGGACGACGTGAAGGCCGGCGTGTACACCGATAAGGATTGGGATGGTTATGCCACTACCAGCGCCATCGATTGGGACAAGTACGATCCCGACGAGGATCCTCTTGAGGGCGCTACTAAGGACTTCCTGGAGAAGTACGACGCGGCCAAAGAGATGCTGGAAGCTGTGGACGGCAAGGTAGTGAATTACGATGTGACCACTTCCGAAGTCCAGAATGCTGCGACCGCGCTGTCGAATGTCATGCCCAAGGCAGATGGCACCGCCACCAATTCTAATCAGCTCACCAAGGCTGCCGGCGGCACCAACATGACCGATACCATTCTGAAGGCTCTGATCACGAACAATGCTGCGCACAGCTATACGAGCGACACCACTGCGAGCGCCGCTCTTAGCGCGAGTACGATTTTTACCGCCAGCATCGACGTGACCAAGAACGCCGCCTGGACGAAGGCCTACAAGACCGAGTACCTGACCGCGCTGAAGAAGGCCATCGACTTGGTGAACAGCTATCCTTCCACCGGCGACACTTATGCGCAGTACAGCGCCGCTCTGACGGCTGTGCTCGACGCGCTGGAGATGGAGGCGAAGGCCTCCCGTCCTGCGGAGTCCGACTTGACCGCTCTGAACCGTGCCATTGCCAACGCTGAGAGCGCTCTTGCCGGCAATTATAAGGCCGATAATTATGCACTGAAGAAGACCAGCGCTCAGATCCAGGCGCTCATCGGCGTGGCCAACGGCCTGAAGGATAGGGGCCAGGGCCTGAACGGTTTCAAGACCAGCGCGACTAATTATGCCTGCGCCAATGCTATCGAAGACCTGGAGAACGCCCTTGTCCGCAAGGACGAGACCCTGAAGATCGAGAGCTGGACGCTGAATAGTGACGGCGATCTTGATATCATTTTCTCCGTACTGAACGTTGAAGGCGACAAGACTAGCAGTCTCACGGCCGACGGGACCAACCTCGACGGCAACCAGTACGAGGTCACCTTCAAGTGCGGCGACGAGTGGTATAACTCCGGCGAGACCAACAAAGCCAGCGAGACCACTGCGACGAAAGTAAGTCTGAACGCCACTTGGACTGGCGCCGATCAGACGAAGTATCCCAACAAGTACATCAACACTTACACCCTTGGTGAGTTCGGCAGCAAGGACGGCACTGCCAGGAGTGAGTGGGCCAACAAGGAGAAGATCACCGTCTACCTCTATGTGAGTGGCGAGGATCATTACTTCACCAGCCAGACCATCACTGTCAGCAAAGAGTACAACGGCCCCATCATCAAGGAGGCCAAGGTCAGCGATTATCCCGACGGCAGCGTTACCGCTCCCACTTACAACCAGAAGCTGACGAACCTCTCTTCCCCGATCTCTCTTACTGCGACCAATCCCGGTGATGCGACGATCACGGTCAAGATGTCCGGCGACATGACCAACTATGCTAAAAACATGGTCATCGTGTCCGGCTCCAACAAGAAAGAGATCGGCAGCAGCGCGGCTTCCGCTGCTAATGACGTGACGATCACCCCGTCCAACGACGAGTATCTGGTGGCCGGCAGCACTGTGAAGGTGGCGCTGATGGTCAACACCGTCAACTCTAATAGTTACTCTGGACATGAGACCGACTATGTGGAGCAGCACTCCGTCATGCTGGAGGTCAAACCTCTGTCCTCCTGGAAGTCCGTTGCGGCCATCAACGCCTGGCTCGACCTGGCCGAGGACCTGGTGCAGAGCGACTACGACAAGGTGAAGAACAACCGTAACGACGTTGAGTCCGTCGCGAAGGCTTTCCAAACCATCAATGCCGACATCAGCACCATTAGGACCTATCTCACCGGCTCCACCTATGCCAACTCCAAGTACAACCAGCAGTACGTCATCGACACTCTGAAGGGCATGCTCGAGGTCTGCGGCTATCTGCAGACGAAGACTGCCGATCTGACCACGATGAACACGCTGCTGAACCAGGCGAAGGATAAGCTGGCCGAGGGCGACGATGAGTACACCTTCGATTCCTACTGGGCTCTGGACGACATCTACAACAGCACCTCCAAGCCCACCGACGCCTCTCTGCAGTCCGAGGTCGATGCCTACGTGGCAAAGCTGCAGGCGGCCCTCAACGGCCTGACCAAGGAGGGCGAGGTCGATAAGACTGCCCTGAACAAGGCCATCGCCGACGCGAAGGCTCTGGTCGAGGCTGACTACACGCCCGAGTCCTGGGCCGCCAACAAGACCGCTATCGACACTGCCCTTGCGGCTGCCAAGACCGTGGCTGCCAACGAGGATGCTACCCAGGCCGCTGTGGATGCCGCTAAGGCCGCTCTGGACGCGGCTCTCGCGAAACTGGTCAAGGTCAAGCCTGATGAGCCCGAAGGCCCGAAGGCTCCTGCCTCCGGCACTGGCTGGAACTACTACAACAACGAGTGGTACTTCTTCAAGAACGGCAAGCTGGTCTCCAACTACTGGGTCGGCAAGATCGACGGCGCCTCTCAGTGGGACAGCAACTGGTACTATGTGGGCGCGGACGGCAAGATGCTGACCGGCATGCAGTACATCGACGACCTGCACGGCGGCTACGGCTGGTACTTCCTGCAGCCCACCAACACCAAGGGTGAGATCGGCAAGATGCTGACCGGCTACCAGTGGGTCGGCGGCCAGTACGGCGAGTGCTACTTCAGCAAGAAGAACGGCGAGTCCGGTAAGTGCACTTGGTCCAAGCTGCTGGGCAACTGGAACGGCACCACTTGGGTCAAGTAAGTTAGACCAAACTCAATAGCAATACCCAACGGGGGGCAGGGGATATCCCCTGCCCTCCTTTTTTAGAAAGGCGGTGAAGTCATGGATACGATGGAGATCAGACGTGCCCCCAGGGCCGGACAGCATGATATAGGCGTCGCCATGACTGCCGGGGACATGGAGGGCTTTCTGGCGGATATGACGGCCAGAGGCCGGGCCCCGGAGACCGTGGAGCGCTACCGGCGGAGCCTGGAGCGCCTGGCAGAGGTCCTGCCCGAGGACGGGCGGATACGCCGGGGCACCCTGGAGCAGTGCCGGGACGCGCTCATCAAGGCTGGATGCGCCCCCCGGAGCGTGAACGTCACCGTCTCCGCCGCCAACTCCTACGTGGCGTATATGGGCCACAGGGAGTATCAGGCCCGGGACACCCTCCCGGCGGAGGAAAAGCTGCCGCCGGAGCTGACGCGGGCCGAGTATAAGCACCTTCTGCAGGTGGCGCGGCTGCTGGACCGGGAGAAGACGTATCTGCTGGTGAAGCTGTTCGCCAGCGCGGACCTGCCCGTGCAGGAGCTGGAGAAGGTCACCGTGGAGGCCGTGAAGACCGGCCAGGTGACCGTGGGCGAGGGGAAGAGCCGGAAAAATATCCGCCTGCCCCGGTGCCTCTGTGAGGAGATGCTCGCCTTCGCCGAGAGAAATGGCATATACCGCGGGCCGGTGTTCCGCACCCGGGAGGGCGCGGCCATGAACCGGTCCTCTGTCACCGCGTCCATACGGGACCTGTGCGCCCTGGCGCAGGTGAGCGTGGAGAAGGGAAGCCCCCGGTGCCTGCGGCGGCTGTATCTGGCCGGGCGCAAGGCCATCGAGGACAATATCGCCATGCTCGTGGACCAGGCCCTGGAGCGGCAGATGGAGGAAGAGCAGCTGGTCGTGGGGTGGGAAAGCGCGTAAGGCGGTAATAAGCCTCCCTCTGACGAGGGAGGTGGCGCGGCCGCCCAAGAACAATGTCAGTATAGCCCGGACGGGCCCGGCAGTATGCCTGCTGCTAAAGTTCGCTTCGCTCACCAACCGCATCCGGCACACTGCCGGCTCCCGCCGGGCGTCAGACTGGCATAGGGCGGCCAATAAAGTTAAACACCCCGCCGGGAGGCGGGGCGTTCGTGCGTCATGGGCGATTGACAAAGAGGCGGCGGTCGTATAAAATCAGGGGGAACACCGCAGAATGTGATATGAAGGAGAGACCCCGTATGGACCAATTTGACGATATCGACCTGGCAGCCTGCCCCGCCTGCGGCGGCGTGGGATGCATCGAGGAGGAGGGCGGATGGTGCGTGTACGTCCAGTGCCTGGACTGCGGCGCCCATACCGCGGAGCTCAGCTATAAGACCGAGGAGGAGCGCCGGGACGCCGCCCGCCGCGCCGCCATGACCTGGAACTTCCAGAAGGTCATCCGCCCCAACCCGGGGGAGTGACGGGAGCAAAAATGAGACCCCAGGGAGCAGCTGACGCCGCTCCCTGGGGCTTTGTATAGGGGAAGCCCGCCCATGAAGACTCTTGGAAAATGCGTGCTTCTGTGATATCCTATATACCGCGAAAACCAACTGACCCCCGGTGTCCCAAGGAAGGAAGCTGAACCATGCTTAAAATATCGGTTTGTGACGATGAGGCCGAAGAGAGGCAAAAGATCGCGGATAATCTCCGGGCCTACACAGCGGCGCACGGTGAGCACGGCGTCGAATTTGACGTGTATCCGTCCGCGATCGAAATGCTGGAGGCATTTGAAAGATCGGGCGCGGCTGATATCGCGCTTTTGGATATCTGCATGCCCGGCATGCTGGGAACGGAATTGGCGCGGGATATCCTCCGTTTCAGCAAGAATACCGACATCATCTTTTTGACGACCAGCCCGGATTATGCGGTCGACGCCTTTTCCATACATGCCGCGGACTATATCTGCAAGCCCTACACGCAGGAACAGTTCAACGCGGCCCTGGAACGGGTCATCGCCAGGCGGGAGCAGAGAACGTGGGTCCTTCTCCGCTGCGAGGGGGAGCTGCACCGCATCGCGCTGGAAGATATTCTGTACATTGAGACCAAGGACAAACGGCGCGTGTTCTCCCTCGCCTCCGGGAGGAAGCTCTCTGTGTGGTCACTGCCGGCCAAGCTGCAGGAATCCGTCATGGGCAAAAAAGGCATGACGATGTGCGGCAGTTCCTTTATCGTCAATCTGAATCATGTCCGCTGCTTTTCCGGCACGGACCTCGTTATGGATGACGGGACCCTTATCCCTGTTCCAAGGCGGTGCCGCGCTGAGATGAAGCAGGCGTACTTTGATTTTTACTTAAATGAGGCAAGAAACTGATGTGGGGGAGTAAAATAATCATAATCGCCTTTTTTGTCAGCCTGGTGTTTTTCGCAACGCATCTGACGGCGGGACTTTTGCTGCAGGTGGGAAAATACCCGGTAAAAAAGACGGCGCTGCTGTGGGGATCGGCGGGTATATTCCTTTTCCTGGATTGTTATTTCAGCTTTCTTTTTCTGTCAAAGCCATGGAGAATGCCGGTTGCCCTGACGCTTTCGTATCTATACTTTTGGGGAATTTATATACATGTGTCGGCAGACGGGTTTTGGAAAAAATGCTATCTATGGATCACATATGGCTGCGTTTTCTGTATTTCCCTGTCCAGTTCGTTTCTTGGATGCTATGTACTTATGCCCGACGGGTCAGAGACGTTTGTGTATTTTATACGAGGCGTGATCTATAGCGTCATTTGCTTTGTGATCTTTATTGTGTACTATAAATACGGCAGACCGGTCGTGCGCGAGATCAGCGGATTCCGTACAAAAAGCTGGATGTCGCTGAGCCTCGTCTCCATGATATATTTTGTCGCTTTCGTGATACTTTTGTCAAGAATCAGCGCTGACAACGGGGTCAACTCAGACACCGTACTTCTTTTCTCGCTGCTCGTGTGTTCTTTTGCCATGGCCAGCATCCTGATCATCAGCAACATCCATCAGATGCGAAAGGAAGCAAGGGACGAACTGGTAAGGCAAAACGTTGAGTACCTGATATCCTATGTGGAAAATGCGCGGAAGACTGAGCAGGAGAACCGGCGTATCCGTCACGATCTGCGCCATCACGACGAGCAGATCGCGGCTATGGCCCGGGAGGGCAACACGGAGGGGATCCTGGCCTATCTGGGGCAGAACAGAGAGGCGTCGGAGAGCTTTCCCGCGTGGTGCTCCAACGTCACGGTCAACGGCATCCTGGGCTCTTACGCGGGGAAGGCAAAAGAGGCGGGCGTAGAATATATCGCGCAGGCGGATACCCCGGCGCAGTCGCCGGTCGCCGACGTGGACTTTGTGGCGATCCTTGCCAACCTTCTGGAAAACGCGCTGAACGCCTGCGCTGCGCGGAAAAGCCCCGGTCCCATTCAGGTCCATATCAGAAATGTGGGGAATAAAACGGTGATCGCCGTCAGCAATCCCTGCAGTCCGGATCTGAAGCTGGAAAACGGACTGCCGGCCGCGCGGGATATCGGGATCGACAGTATTATTTCCTCGTCCGTCAAGTATCATGGTGAGATCAACTATGAGGTCCAGGAGGGTATTTGTACCGCCTGTGTGATACTGAATCCGTAGAATTTCGTTTTGAAAGCCGTCTTCGGACGGCTTTTCCTTTTCTGCCGGAGACCAATTTCGGAATCAAAACGACCAATTTCGGTATTTATCCCTATCCTTTAAATCATTGTATTATATATATTAAGTTACAATATGTTAATTTTAAGAATCATAGAGCAACTGTCTGGGAGATGTGGCCGTCAGCACGATCGTTGCAAAGAGCGAAAATCTGCTCAACATGGATGGATATTATAAGAAGTCATAAAGGACTACGGAGGAGATCAGAAGTGCGGAAAATCATTACACTGCTTATGGCGGCGGTCATGACAGTTACCTGCGCGGCGGGCTCTGCCCCCGGGAGGACCAGCCCGGTAGAAGGGAAAAAGGTCGCGTATATCATGTACATGTCCTCGTCGCCCATTTTTGAGCTATGGTCGGAGTCCTTTACAAAGACGGCGGAAGCCCTGGGCATGGAGGCGGATACCTTTTTCTGCAATGACAGCGGCGAGGAATGGAAAAACAGAATTCTGCAGTGCGCAGAGGAGGGCTATGACGGACTTCTGGTGTCCCATGGGGGCGTGGATTACGCCTGGGCGTTTCTGTCGGGCGTTCTGGAAGAATACCCGGAGCTGAAAATAGCGGCCTTTGACACCTCTTTCAGGGATGAGGACGGGAAGACGAAAACGATCGACGGCGTGGTCCAGCTGTTCCAGCAGGACGCCGGGCTTGCGGCGGCCCTGGTGGAGGAGATCCTGGCCATGTATCCGGACAAAGCGGCAAATAAGGAACCGGTCAATATCCTGCAGGTACAGGAGGAGAACTACATCATTGCCTTTGACCGCCGCCAGATCGGTTATGAGCCCTATGAAACAGCGGGAAAGATCAGGACGCTGGAGCAGATGGCCCCGGCGGATCATCTGGACCCCGAAGCTTCCATGCAGGACGCGGCGGAGGAGATCATCGGGAAATACGGTGACGGTGAGATAGACGCCATATGGTGCTGCTATGACGCCTATGCCCGGGGCGTATATAAAGCCCTGCGGGCGTTGGGCAGCGATATCCCCATGGTGTCGGTGGATATCTGCGACGAGGATATCCGGCTCATGGCGGAGGGCGAAAACTGGAAGGCCTGCGCCACCACCAACTGGATGCTGAACGGAGAGTTCGCCTGCCGGGTGCTGGCCCTGGAGATGGCCGGACAGTATGACGACATCAAGGCGGCCTCCAGCTATTATGAGAGCCCGGGGATGTGGATGGAGATCCCGTCCGTGGTGGTGACCCAGGAGCAGGTCATGTCCGGACAGGATATCACAGTGGAAACTCTTTCGGATGTGGCGGCGGGCGCCTATACGGACAGCAGCTTTATGCCGTCCTGCGACTGGATGGACGCGGCCCTTGATCAGCAGTAAGAACACCTATCGGTCTGATATGGAGGCAAGACCATGAACATGCAAAGGATAACGATCGGAACGATCAGGCCCGGGGGAGGGTTAAAGGTGCACAGCCGCAGCGAAAACTACCCCCTGTCCCCGAAGACGATCGACACGGTGTCCGGGATATGCGTGCAGGCGCTTACGGAGGCAGGAGCGGATAAAAAGGATATCATCCGTGTCCGCCTGTCGCTGGAGGAGATACTGGGCGTCTGGCTTGAGCCTTTGGCGGGCGCTATGGTCCATGTGGACTGCGGGCAGAAATTTGGACGGGCTTATTTGAGAGTAAGCGTAGACGGTCCGACCATAGACCCATGGAATGACGAGACATTGGTGCTCAGCAGCCGTATGCTCTCCCAGGCTGGGCTTTCGTTTACATACGCCTATAAAGACGGAAAAAACTGCCTGGTCTGCAATCCCAGGAAGAAAAAGTCGTCCATGGGACAGCTGGCGTGGCTTTTAGGCGCGGTTTTCCTGGCGGCGTTCCTGGGTTTCGCCCTGAGGCGGGCCCCGTCCATGCAGACAGCGGCCCTTTCGGTCACGGAGCCCCTGTTCAATATGATTTTGGGGGCGCTCCGGGCGGTCTCGTCCCCGCTGGTGTTCCTGGCCGTCTGCTGCGGCATCGTGAGCATCGGCGATCTGACGATGGTAGGCAGAGTGGGCAAAAAGCTGATCTTAAGAATGGTCGCGGGGACATTTGTTTTGGCGGTGGTCATGGCATTGGCGGGCTGCCTGCTGTTCCCGATCGCTTCGGAAGCGGGGGGTGAGATCAAAGGAAATTATTCGGCGATCTATCAGATGGTGCTGGATATCGTGCCCTCGGATATCGTCTCGCCGTTTTTGAACGGAAACGCGCTGCAGCTCGTTTTTCTGGGGACATGCGTGGGCGCCGCCTTTTTGATTTTGGGCGAGCGGGTATCGGCAGCCCAGAATACCCTGCTGCAGGTGAACGAGGCCGTAGGGTTCCTGATGAGCGTATTGGGAAAGATCATTCCGCTGTTCGTGTTTTTGAGCCTGTTCAACCTCATCCTGTCCGATTTTGACAGCGGATTTTCCAGTCTGTTCAAGGTGTTCGCGATCACGATACCGGTGTGCTTTATCCTGACACTGTTTTATGTCTTTGTGGCGGCGGTGCGGCTGAAGGTAAGCCCCATCCTTCTGATAAGGAAGATGCTGCCGACTTTTCTGATCGCCCTGACGACGGCCTCCTCGGCCGCCGCCCTCGCGACGAATCTGGAGACGTGCGTAAAGGAACTGGGCATCCCCAAAAAGGTGGCGGATTTTGGCATCCCGCTGGGACAGGTCCTTTACAAGCCGGGCTTTGTGGTGGGCCTTTTCGCTCTGGGCCTGTGCATGGCGGAATCCTATGGCATCCCCATCACGCCGATGTTCCTCTTCACGTCGGTCTTGACGACGGGGCTTCTGTCCATGGCGCTGCCGCCGATCCCCGGCGGGGCCCTCTCCGTATTTACCATCATGTATGCACAGCTTGGCATCCCCGGCGAGGCGCTGGCCCTGGCGGTCGCGGGTAACGCGATATTGGACTTCTTTATGACGGCCGCCGGCGTTGCCTGCCTGCAGGTGCAGGTGACGCTCGCGGCGAAAAGTGTTGGAATGCTTGACGAAAATAAGCTGAAAAGGAGCATGTCATGATGGAAAACAAAATGAAAACGGCGATACGGTTTAATTGGAAATTCTGTCTTTGCCTGTCCCTGGTGATCGTTCTCATATGCCTGCTTCTTGGCGGGTGCGCGAAGAGCGGCGGCGGGGAAACCGAGCAGATAACCGACGTCCGCCAGCTGGACGGACAGGCCATCGGCGTGCTGACCGGCTCCAGCTTCGACGTCCATACCGACGAACTGATCGAGGACGCGGACAAGCAGTATTACGACAAGGTCCCGGATCTGGCCCTGGCGGTGGAGCAGGGGAAGATCGCAGGGTTTTTGATGGACGAGCCCGTCGCCCGTATCCTGTGCCTGGAAAACCCGGCGGTGACCTATCTGCCCGATGTGCTGGTGGAGGAGAGCTACGCCGCCGCTTTTTCAAAGACCGAGCGGGGCGCGGCGCTGCGGGACGAGTATAACGAATTTTTGGCGCAGATCAAGGCGGACGGTACCCTGGAGGAGATCGACGGCATCTGGCTGGGCGCCGACGAGAGCAAAAAGGTGGTAGAGGACTGGACGGCCTTCCCGGCGGACAACGGCGTCATCCGCATGGCGGAAAAAACGGACATTGCGCCATTCTGCTATATCAAGGACGGCCAGATCGTCGGATACGACGTCGATATCATGGTCCGCTTCTGCAAGGCCTATGGCTACGGGCTGGAAATGAGCAGCGTGGAGATATCGTCTATTTTCGCGGGCCTTGCCACCGGTATGTACGACGTGTCGGCCACCGGCCTGACCGTGACGGAGGAACGGGCGGAGAGCGTGAACTTCGCCGACCCGGATTACACCGGCGGCGTGGTGGCGGTGGTCGCGAACCACGGACAGAACGCTGCCCGCTTCCAGACGCTGCAGGACTTTGCCGGTACGACCATAGGCGTCATGGCGGGCAGCATCTCCGATCAGCTTGTGAGCGCGGTGGTCAGCGGCTGCGAATTTCAGTATTACGACGACGCCTCCGCGCTGCTTCTGGCGCTGCAGTCGGGCACGCTGGACGCCGTGGCCCACGATATGCCCGTGGCCCAGCTGGCGGTGGCCCGGCAGCCGGATCTGGCCATGTTCCCCGAGATAGTGGCGCCGGACACCTACGGCCTGGGCCTACAAAAGGACAGCCCCCTGACGGATAAGATCAGCGCCATCATCGAGAGATATACAGAGGACGGTACCCTGGACGCCCTGCGGGAGAAATGGCTGGGCGCCGACGACAGCAAAAAGACCATCGACGTGGGGGAGTATGACGCGCCCAACGGCGTCCTGCGGTATGCCCATGACTCCACGCTGGAGCCCATGAGCTATGTGGGCGGGAACGGCCAGTCCCTTGGCTATGAGGTGGAGCTTGTCTCCCTCATCGCCAAGGAGCTGGGGATGGAGCTGGAGATCACCCAGAGCACTTTCGGCTCGCTGATACAGATGCTGAGCAGCGGCCGGGCGGACATCGTCTCCGGCGCCATGAGCATCACCGACGAGCGGAAGCAGAGCATCGATTTCCCCATCACCCACTATGTGGGCGGCCTGACCCTCGTCGTCCGGGCCGAGGATATGGGCGTGGCCATTCAGGAGGAAGAAACGGGCTTCTGGGCCGGGCTCAAGGACAGCTTTTATAAGAACTTCATCCAGGAGAACCGGTGGCAGATGATCCTCTCCGGCCTGGGCGTCACGTTCATCATATCGATCTTCGCGGCTCTGTTCGGCACGGTGCTGGGCTTTGGCCTGTGCCTCGTGCGCCGCAGCCACAATAAGATCGCCTCCGGCATCACGGCGGCCTTTATCCGGCTGATACAGGGCGTCCCTGTGCTGGTGCTGCTGATGGTGCTGTTCTACGTGGTCTTCGCCAGGGCGAGACTGGACGGCATCGTCGTGGCCATCATCGGCTTCACCGTCAACTTCGGCGTCTATGTCTCCGAGATGATCCGCACCGGCATCGACGCCGTGGACGTGGGCCAGTGGGAGGCGGCGTCCGCCATGGGCTTCGGCCGGGTCAAGACCTTCACGAAGATCATCGCGCCCCAGGCGGCGCGGCATATCCTGCCGGTGTACAGGGGCGAGTTCATCTCCATGGTGAAAATGACCTCTGTGGTGGGGTATATCGCGGTGCAGGACCTGACCAAGGTCACCGACCTTATCCGCAGCCGTACCTTTGAGGCGTTCTTCCCGCTGATACTGACGGCGGTGCTGTATTTCCTGCTGGCGTGGTGCCTGACCTCGCTGCTGGGCCTGGTGGAGAGGAAGATCGACCCCCGCCGCCGTCGCCGTGAGCCCAAGGGCGTGGACCGGAGCGCCGCCATTACGGACGCCCCGGAAGAGCAGAAGACTGCCCGGGGTGAGGGCCCGGTCATCACCGTTTCCCATCTGAAGAAGGTATATCCCAACGCCACGCCCCTGAAGGACGTGAACGCCGTCATTGACCAGGGGGACGTCATCTCCATCATCGGCCCCTCCGGCACGGGCAAGAGCACCTTCCTGCGCTGCATCAACCGCCTTGAGACGCCCACGGAGGGCGAGATCAAGGTGTTCGGCCAGCCGGTGACCGGCGTGAAGCCTGCGCAGCTTAGCGCCGTGCGCCGCCGCATGGGCATGGTGTTCCAGAGCTTCAACCTGTTCCCCCATCTGACCGTGATCGAAAATATCATGCTGGGGCCGGTGGAGCTGCTGGGCTGCACCCGGCAGGAGGCCTATGAGCGGGGCATGCGCCTGCTGGCCAAGGTGGGACTGGCGGAGAAGGGGCTCAACTACCCCGACGAGCTCTCCGGCGGCCAGAAGCAGCGTGTCGCCATTGCCCGTACCCTGGGCATGCAGCCGGAGATCATCCTCTTTGACGAGCCCACCAGCGCCCTGGACCCCACCATGGTGGGAGAGGTGCTGGCGGTCATCCGCAGTCTGGCCGAGCAGGGCCTGACCATGCTTATCGTTACCCATGAGATGAAATTTGCCCGGGATGTATCCACGCGGGTGTTTTATATGGATGAAGGCGTCGTTTACGAGGAGGGGACGCCGGAGCAGGTGTACGATCATCCGAAGACAGACCGCTGCCGGGCATTCGTCAATCGCCTGAAGACCTTCCATCTGGATATCGCCTCCAAGGAGTTTGACTTCATCGGCGCGGCGGGCGACATCGATCGCTTTGCCCGCAAGCAGCTGCTGGGCGCGCCCCAGTCCCTCAAGTATCAGCAGATATTTGAGGAGCTGTGCGTGACGAGCATCCTGCCGGCCCTGCCGGACGATGGGTGCAGCCTGAGCTTCGACGCCCTCTGCAGTGAGGACGGGAGCGAGTGCGAAGCCGTCATCCGCTGGAGCGGGGAGGAGTTCGACCCGCTGACCCAGGGAGATGAGCTGAGCAGGGCGCTGGCTCTCAGCAAGACCAAGAGCAGCGCTCACGCCTATGCCGACGGGGTCAATACGGTGACCGTTGTATTCTGATACGAATTCCTGGCAAGAAACATCTGTTCTTTTCAGACTGTTCTGCGCATGGCATTTTGTTCTCCTTGGTGAGCGGCAAAAATCCTGCGGGGGGGGGTCTTATAAGATAATACTCACACAAGGAGAAACACCCCATGGAAAACGCAGAAGAGAAGTATGCCCTGACAGGTCCCGGCATCGACGACGCCGGGGAGGCCGCCTATGAGTTCCTCACGGCGGACAAGGTGGAGCGGAAGGACGCCCTCCGGGTCCGGCTGGCCCTGGAGGAGGCGCTGCTGCGCTACCGGGACGAGGGGACGGCGGAGGGGTTCACCCTGCGCTGCCGCCGGCGTTTCCGTGCCCCGCGGGTGGAGCTTAATGTGCCCGGCCCGTCCCTGGACCCTCTGGCGGAACCCGACCGGCCTGACAGCGGCGCGCTGACGGGCATGATGGCCCAGATGGGCCTGGCGCCCCTGTGGCAGTACAAGGACGGGGTCAACCGTGTTCTCTTTACCCCCAAGCGGAAAAAGCGCTCCCTCATGGTCTCTTTGGCCATCGCCCTGGTAGTAGCGGTGGCGCTGGGCTATCTGTGCAGGCTCATGCCGGAGACTGCCCGCCTCGCGCTCTCGGATAAGCTGGTCTCGCCCCTTTTCAACACATTCGTTGGTCTTCTCACCGCCGTATCCGGGCCCATGATATTCCTCTCGGTGACATGGGGCATCTGCTGCATCGGCGACGTGGCCTCCTTCGGCCGCATCGGCAAGCGGATGATCGCCAAGTTCATCCTGTATACCGTCATATTTACGGTCATCGCGGGAGCGGCCGTGGTGCCCTTCTTTTCCATAGCCGCGGGGGGCGGCCAGGCCTTCGACCCGACGGAGCTGATGGACATGGTGCTGGACATCGTGCCGGCTAACTTCTTCACGCCCTTCACAGAAGGCAACCCTTTGCAGATCATTTTCGTGGCGGTGCTCATCGGCATGGCGCTGCTGGTTTTGGGAGAGAAGGTCTCCGTGACGGCCACCTTCGTGGAGCAGTCCAACTACGTGGTCCAGCTCATCATGGAGGCGATCAGCACCCTGGTCCCCGTATTCGTGTTCGGCAGCGTCTTCAAGATGTTCCTGGGAGACGAGTTCCGGCTCCTGGCCCAGTCCTATAAGATCATCCTCATCATGGTCCTGGGCACGGCGGTGGTGATGGTGTGCAGCCTGGCCCTGGTGTGTGTCCGGTGGAAGGTGAGACCCATGACCATACTTAAAAAGACCATGCCCACCTTCCTCATCGGCCTGAGCACGGCCTCTGCCGTGGCGGCCTATCCCACCAACCAGAATTGCTGCGAACGGCAGCTGGGCATAAGTGAAAAAATAACCAGATTCGGCATCCCTCTGGGGCAGGTCATATACATGCCCGGCGCGTCGGTGCTGTTTCTGGTAGGGGGCCAGTGCATGGCGGAGACGTACGGCGTGGCCATCACGCCGGCGTGGCTGCTGACACTGCTGTTCATATCCGTGATGCTGGCCATCGCGGCGCCGCCGGTGCCGGGGGCGGCGCTCACCTGCTATACGCTGCTGTTCACCCAGCTGGGCATGCCCATGGAGGCGGTGGCCATCATGACGGCCCTGAACGTGATACTGGAGTTTGTCGCCACGGCGCTGAACCTGTTCGGCCTGCAGCTGGCGCTGACGGACCTGGGCGGCTCGCTGGAGATGCTGGATATCGATACCCTGCGAAGCAAGAAGTGAAAAAGAAAGACACGCTGATCGGCTTCGTATTTTAAGGAGTGATCCCCATGGAAAGCGTGGAAGAAAGATATGCCCTGACAGGCCTTAGCATCGACGCCGCCGGAGAGGAGGCCTATGAATTCCTCACGGCGGACAAGGTGGAGCGGAAGGACGCCCTCCGGGTCCGTCTGGCCTTGGAGGAGGCGCTGCTGCGCTATCGGGACGAGGGGACGGCGGAGGAGTTCACCCTCCGCTGCCGCCGGCGTTTCCGCGCCCCGCGGGTGGAGCTTACCGTGCCCGGCCCGTCCCTGGACCCCTTTTCGGAGGAGGATCAGCCCGACAGCGGCGCCCTGACGGGCATGATGGCCCAGATGGGTCTCGCGCCTCTGTGGCAGCACAAGGACGGGGTCAACCGGGTCCTGTTCACCCCCAAGCGGAAAAAGCGCTCCCTCATGGTCTCTCTGGCCATCGCCCTGGTGCTGGCGGTGGCGCTGGGCTATCTGTGCAGACTTTTGCCGGAGACGGTGCGTCTCGTGTTGTCGGATAAGCTGGTCACGCCCCTTTTCGACACCTTTATGGGCTTGCTCACCGCCATATCCGGGCCCATGATATTCCTCTCGGTCACCTGGGGCATCTGCTGCATGGGGGACGTGGCCTCCTTCGGCCGCATCGGCAAACGGCTGATCGCCAAGCTCATCCTTCTCACCGTCGTATTGGGGATCATCTCGGGGGCGGCCGTGGTGCCCTTCTTCCCCCTGGCCGCGGGGGGCGGTCAGGCCTTCGATCCGTCGGAGCTGCTGGACATGGTGCTGGACATCGTGCCCGCCAACTTTTTTACTCCCTTCACGGAGGGCAACCCTTTGCAGATCATATTCGTGGCAGTGCTCATCGGCATGGCCCTGCTGGTTTTGGGGGAGAAGGTCTCCGTGACGGCCACGTTCGTGGAGCAGTCCAACTATGTGGTGCAGCTCATCATGGAGGCGATCAGCTCTTTGGTCCCTGTGTTCGTGTTCGGCAGCGTCTTCAAGATGTTCCTGGGAGACGAGTTCCGGCTCCTGGCCCAGTCCTATAAGATCATCCTCATCATGGTCCTGGGCACGGCGGTGATGATGGCGTGCAGCCTGGCCCCGGTGTGCCTGCGGTGGAAGGTGGGACCTATGACGATGCTGAAAAAGACCATGCCCACCTTCCTCATCGGCCTGACCACCGCGTCCTCTGTGGCGGCCTTTCCCACCAACCAGGAGTGCTGCGAAAAGCAGCTGGGCATAAGCGAAAAGATCACCCGCTTCGGCATCCCGTTGGGGCAGGTCATCTACATGCCCGGCGGGGTGGTGATGTTCCTGGTGGCAGCCCTTTGCATGGCGGAGGTATACGGCGTGGCCATAACGCCGGCGTGGCTGCTGACGGCGCTTTTCATCTGCGTGATGCTGGCCATCGCGTGCCCGCCGGTGCCGGGATCGGCGCTGACGTGCTACACGCTGCTGTTCACTCAGCTGGGCATACCCATGGAGGGCGTGGCCATCATGACGGCCCTGAACGTGATATTGGAATTCATCGCCACGTCGTCGGACCTGTTCTGCCTGCAGATGGCGCTGACGGACCTGGGCGGCTCGCTGGATATGCTGGACATGGATACTCTGAGAAGCCGGACATGAAACAGAAAACGCGGGAGGCGGCGACATTTCTCCGGTATCTGATCTGACGATCACACTATAGAACAAAAAAAGAAAGAGAGGCGGGGACGAATGCTGTCACCGGAAAGATTATTCCATATAAAAGAAGCCGGCTCTACCGTCAAAACGGAGGTCCTGGCAGGGGTCACGACCTTTATGACCATGGCCTATATCCTCATGGTCAATTCCAGTATGTTCGCGGAGCTGCCGGGGGTCTCCTACAACGCGATCTATATCGCGACCGCGATCTCCGCCTGCATCGGGACGGTGCTCATTGGCCTTCTGGCGAATATCCCGCTGGCCCAGGCCTCCGCCATGGGCGCCAACGCCTTCTTTGTCTATACGGTGTGCCTGGGCTTTGGGCTCAGCTATGCCAACGCCCTGGTGCTCGTTTTGATGGACGGGATCCTGTTCATACTGCTCACGGTGACAGGACTGCGGAAGAAGGTATTTGAGGCGATCCCGGCGTCGGTAAGGGTGGCGATCCCCGCGGGCGTGGGGCTGTTCATCGCCTTCATCGGGCTGAAGGATTCCGGGATCGTGGTGGCGGACCCGTCCACCTATGTGGGCCTTGCCTCCTTCAACCTTCTCTCCGGAAAGGTGGCGTGGAAGGACATTATGCCCATGCTCGTCACGATCGCCGCGCTGATCGCCATCGCGGTCCTGACGTGCAGGAAAGTAAAGGGCGCTGTGCTCTGGGGCATCCTGGGGGGAACGGCGCTGTATTACCTTCTCGGTCTTACGGTCCCCGGATTTTATGGCGGGGGGGGGTTCACGGGCAATTTGAACTTCAACCCGCTGGCGGCATTTGAGGACTTTGGCAGGTACGCCTTTGGCAAAGTCTTTACGGAGGGCTTTGATTTTTCGGCCTATCTGGCCGGTCACAGCGGGGTAGAGCTCGCCATACTGATCGCGACGACGGCGCTGGCGTTCTGTCTGGTGGATATGTTCGATACCATCGGCACCCTGTACGGAGCCTGTGCCCGGGGTAATCTTCTGACCGAAGAGGGAGAGGTGCCCAACATGGACAGGGCGATGCTGGCCGACGCCATAGCCACCACCTGCGGCGCGGTCTGCGGCACCTCCACGGTGAGCTCTTATGTGGAGGCCTCCACAGGCATCGCGGAGGGCGGGCGGACAGGCATGGCCGCCATGGTGACGGGGGCGCTGTTTTTCCTCAGCATGTTTTTGAGCCCCATCGCGAAGCTGGTGCCGGGATGCGCCACAGCGGCGGCGCTCATCTATGTGGGTATCATGATGATGAACTGCGCCAGGAGCATAGACTGGCTGAAAACGGAGGACGCGGTCCCGGCGTTCCTGACGCTGGCGATCATGCCTATGACTTACAATATCTCCTACGGTATCGCCTTCGGCGTGATCTCCTATACGCTCATCAGCGTGTTTACCGGAAAGGCAAAGAACGTAAAGGCGGGTACATGGGTGATCGCGGCGCTCTTTGCCGTCATGTTCTTCGTGACGCATTGAGAGAGAATTTGCATTGGGACCGGACCAGGGCATTGAGCGCAGGCCGGCCCGATGTGCGCCGGAACCGCGAAAGGATGCCGCCGGCTCTGCGTCCGGATAAAGGAAAAAGGACAGCCTTTTGGCTGTCCTTTTTTCGCTGTCCGAGTGACAGGGTTCGAACCTGCGGCCTGGTGGTCCCAAACCACCCGCGCTGCCAACTGCGCTACACCCGGATATGCCGCCCTCGCGGCCTATATACTATACCTTTTCCGCCTATGCCCTGTCAAGCAAAACCGCCCGGAGGCGTTCCCTCCGGGCGGTCATTTTCTCTCAGTCCTCCCGCTTTTTGCCCCAGAAGAACAGCGCCACAGTGCCGGGCCCCGTGTGGGAGCCGATGACGGTACCAATGTCGTTGATGAGCACCTTTCCGTCCAGCTTGGGGAACCGCTCCTCTACCAGCCGGGCCACCTCCTGAGCGTCGGCGAGGCAGGCGGAGTTGGACATATAGCACTTGCCGTCGTACCCCAGCCCTTTGTCGGCGCACTTTTCCATCTTGTCCACGATGGCCTTTATCACCTTGGGCTTGGTGCGTATCTTCTCCCGGGGGATGAGCCGGCCCTGGAAGTCCACGTTCATCAGCGGGCATATCTTTAAGGCCCCGCCGAACACCCCCGCCGCCTTGGAGATGCGTCCGCCCCGGACGAAGAAGGTGAGGTCCGTGGAGAAGAACCAGTGGTGCAGCCGCAGGCGATTCTCCTCCGCCCATGTCTTCAGCTCGTCGATGCCCATTCCCTCGTCCCGCCTGTCGGCCAGGGCGTCCATGAGAAGGCCATAGCCGGAGGAGGCGGCCAGGGAGTCCACCACGTATATCTTCCGCTCGGGAAACCGCTCCCGCGCGATGGCGGCGGCGTTCTGGGCGGAGTTATAGGTCCCCGATATGCCCGTGGACAGGGTGAGGTGCAATATATCCTTCCCCTGCTCCAGGAAGGGGGTGAAGAAGTCCAGGTACTCGGATATATTCACCTGGGCGGTCTTGGTCATGGCCCCGTCGGCCATGGCCTTATAGAACTTGTCCAGAGGCATGCTCTGCCCCAGGTCGTCCATATACTCCTTCCCGTCCAGGAAGTAGTGGAAAAACACGCACTGGATATCCCGGCGCTGAAGGTGCTCCCGGCTCAGATCCGCGGTGGAGCAGCAGCTCAAAATATAATCGCTCATGGAGTTCCTCCTTGTAAGGGTCCGTTTCCGGCGCCTATTATAGTCCCTCTTTTTTCCAAAAGGCAACCTAAACCGCCGAAAACGGCCTCTCAAAAAAACGCCGGGGCGGAGAATCGCTCTCCGCTCCGGCTATTTTTATTCTACGATACGGAGAATGCCCCTGTTTTCAGGCCCTGCGCCCCTGTATGTGGAAACACAGCACCACCAGTATCTCCGCCGGTATGAGTATCAAAAAAAGCTGCCAGGGCGTATACCGCCGCAGGAATAAAAAGATGAGCGTGATGATGGTGGCCACCAGCGCCATGACGATGATCATATTGTGCCGGCCCTTGTTCCACACCGAATTCAGCACCAGCAGCGTGATGAGGCTCACGGGCACGGCGCAGGCGAAGATGATCCACAGCCGCGCGTCCATCACCAGCCAGAACACCACGAACATGATGACCGCCATGGTCCATATGCCCACGATGGCCACCATGGTGACCACCCGGCTTGAGAATGTGGGGGCCGCGGCTTTTTCCGCCGCTTTGGCCTTTTCCACCGGGTCCTGCCAGGCCGTGTCGTCGTGCAATAGCTCGTCCACGGTCAGGCCGTATATCTCCGCCAGGCGGGTGAGGCTGTAGGCGTCGGGCATGGACTCGCCCCGCTCCCATTTGGACACGGTCTTGTCGGAGTAGTTGAGCTTTTCCCCCAGCTCCGCCTGGGTCATGCCCGCCTTCTGGCGCAGCTTGATCAGGTTGCTGGCCACCACCAGCTTCAGCTCGTCCATGGATACGCCTCCTCTCCCTGTGGAATGGTCGTCTTTATTTTAACATACCTGCCCGGAATGCGCAAGCGCCGGGACCGTTTTCGCCGCCTTGAACTGGGTCACCCGCTCCGTGGGCTCCCCGTCCAGGTTGTTGCCCATGGGCCGGTCGAAGGTGATCTCGATCTCGTGGCCGAAGCGCACGTCGCACTCCTTCATCTTCACGTGCCCGCCCCACAGGACCTTTGCGATATTCGCCAGCGCCCGGGGCCTGCTCAGGCTGTGGAGCACCACGCAGCAGAGCTTATCGCTCTTCCGGTCCTGCCCCGGGGCCAGCATCATGCCGCCGCCCACGTACCGGCCGTTGAAGGCGGAGGCCACCCACACCTGCTCATAGTCCTTCGTGACCCCGTCCACGGTGACGGAGGCCTTGGCGGGCTGGTAGTCCTTCAAAAGCAGCCGCAGTGCCACCATGATATAGTTGGCGGGCCGGCCCAGCCGGGCCTTCTCCTGCTCCGCCTGCTCGCAGGTCTGGCCGTCCAGGCCGAAGCTGACGTTATTGATGAACCGGCGGCGCTGGCCGCCCACCTCCGCCGCGGGGATGTTCTCCAGATAGGGATTTAAAAGCACCATCTGCTGCTTTTTCTTGCCCAGCACGTCCCGGAGAAAGTCGTTGCCCGTGCCCATCCGCCATAAGTACAGCGGCGCTTCCGGCACCCGCCCGTCCAGGGCGTTCACGAGATAATGGAGCGTGCCATCGCCCCCGCATAAAATGGCCTCGTCCCCCCGGCCCATGGCCATCAGAAGGGCCGCCTCGTCCTCCTTCGTCACGTCCACCAGCTCAGGCGTCTCCGCCTTGTGCCGCTCGCCCGCGGCGGCGATGACCCCGTCCAGGCCCTCGGTGCCCTTACCGTTGTTGGCAAGGGGATTGTAGAGGATGTATATCATCGTCTTTCTCTCTCTCCGATAATATAAGATTCCTTGATTGATTATACTTCATCCTGCCCATTTCGTAAAGCCCCTTTGCTGTCCGGTTTATGGGACTTCCTCTCCGGTATCATACAGTCAGAAAAAACAAATAACACTTCAAGGAGGACAGCACGATGCGCGGATATTTCACTCCTGCCGGATTCTATGGCCTGGTGGACGGCCGGTACATGCTCTTCGCCAGCGAGGCGGAGTACTACGAATACCTGGAAAACGAGGAAGAAGACTCTTGACAACGGCACTTTCGTAATGTATAGTATGAAACAGCCAATTTCATAGAGGCTAACTGGGCAGTTCGTGACCATCCTGCCCTACGCCGGGAGACCGGCGTAAAATCAAAACTACGGCGAGGAGACCAGCATTTCATGTCATGGGGAGCGCGGTAGCGCTCCCTTGTTGCGTCTCCGGGAAGGAAAATTGAATGAACGAGCTTATCCTGGCGGTATCCGTGGTGTTCATCTTCGGGGCCGTGCTGCTGGCCTACCGGCTTTTTGGCGACGTGGGCCTGTATGGCATGACGGTGACGGTGACCATTCTGTCCAACATCGAGGTCCTGATCTTGGTGGTGGCCTTCGGCATGGAGCAGACATTGGGCAATGTCCTCTTTGCGGCGACGTTTCTCATCACGGACATTTTGAGCGAAAATTCCGGCAAAAAGGCCGCCAACCGGGCGGTATTTCTGGGCATATGCGCGTCGGTGTTCTTCGCGCTGCTCACCTACAGCTGGATGCTGTATGTCCCGGCGGAGAGCGACTGGGCCATGCCCTCCATCCGGGCCATCTTCTCCACCACCCCCCGCATGGTGCTGGCCAGCATGTCGGTGTACGCCGTGAGCCAGTTTCTGGATGTGTGGCTCTACCACAAGTGGTGGGACCTGACGGACAAGAAATGCGGCGACCACCGGAAGTTCCTGTGGCTTCGCAACAACGGCTCCACCCTCATAAGCCAGCTGGTGAACACGGTGCTCTTTAACCTGGCCGCCTTCGCGGGCGTGGAGGGCTACACCCCCCGGCTCCTCACCAGCATCATCCTCTCCGGCTATGCCATCTACGTGGTGACCAGCCTTCTGGACACCCCGGCGGTGTACATCGCCCGGAAGATACACGACAAAAAAGCCACGCTCAGGGGAGCGTGACCGGCGGACAGGCCGGACGGGAATTTACTTTCCGCCCGGCCATTTTTATCCTTACTTCTTCGGCCTGTTTACTGCCCAGAGGACCGTCCCCAGCCCCGCGCCGCCCAGGATGTTGCCCAGGGTGACGGGCAGGAGGTTTTTGAGGAACATGGCCCCCCAGGTGAGCCCCTCCGCCGCCGCGCCGTACCGCCCGGCGGCGAAGAGCCCCGCGGGGATGAAGAACATATTGGCAATGGAGTGCTCGTAGCCGCACAGCACGAACACCATGACAGGGAAGTAGAGGCAGATGACCTTCCCCCCGGCGTCCTTCGCCGCCATGCCCATCCACACCGCCGCGCAGACCAGGATGTTGCACAGCACGCCCCGCATGACCGCCTCGCCGAAGGGGATGGACACCTTCGTCACCGCCGTGGCGACGAGGGGCTCATACCAGGCCCCGAAGGCCCCGCCGTACACCGCCAGCGCCGCGATGAGCAGAGAGCCCGCAAAGTTGCCTATGTACACGACGGCCCAGGCCAGGAGCATCTGCCCCGGGGTAATGCGCTTTTCCCACAGGGAGATGACCATGAGGTTGTTGCCGGTGAAGAGCTCGCTGCCCACGATGACCACCATGGCCAGCCCCGCCGGGAAGATGCAGGCCCCCGCCAGCTTTCCCGCGGCGGCGGAGCCGATGGTCGAGGCCGCTCCGGCGAAGGCGATGAACGCCCCCGCCAGCACCGCCAGCAGGAACATCCGCCCCTTGGGCATCGTTGCCTTGTTGTACCCGGTCTCCACGTAGGAGGCCGCTATCTCTTTGGGCGTATTCATATCTTCTCCCTTCCCCGCCGCAAAACCCTTGCAATGGCGGCGGGATGGCTGTAATATATTGACAGCGACAGATCACGATAGGAGTATACCATTTTTCGCCCTGTCCGTCTACGGCAGGGCCCGTTTTATTTGAGAAGGGACCATCCCATGCTGAAACAGCCGAACCTGACCGTGAACAACGCCGGCCATCTCTGCGTCGGCGGCATCGACGCCGTCGCCCTGGCGGAGAAATACGGCACGCCCCTGTACCTTTTAGACGAGGACATGGTCCGCGCCCGGATGGGGCTCTATGCCTCCGCCATGGCCGCCCATCTCCCCGCCGGCAGCCGCCCCTACTATGCCTCCAAGGCCCTGTGCTGCAAGGAGCTGTGCCGCTGGGCGAAGGAGGAGGGCATGGGCCTGGACGCGGTATCCTCCGGCGAGCTCTATACCGCTCTCGCCGCCGGTTTCCCGGCGGAGGACATCTGCCTTCACGGCAACGCCAAGACTGTGGAGGATATCCGCTACGCCGTGGAGAGCGGCGTGGGCCTCATCGCCGCGGACGGGGAGGAGGAGCTATACCGCATCGACGCCGTGGCCGGGGAGATGGGCGTGCGCCAGAGGGTGCTGCTGCGGGTGACGCCGGGCATCGACCCCCACACCTTCGCTGCCGTGAACACCGGCGTCATCGACGTGAAGTTCGGTGTGCCCATCCCCACGGGCCAGGCCCTGGCCGTGACGAAGACGGCCCTGGCCCTGTCCAACATCATTCTGGAGGGCTTCCACTGCCACGTGGGCTCTCAGATATTCGACGCCGACCCCTTCCTGTTGGAAGCGGACGTGATGGCGGCGTTTCTGTCCGACGTGCGCCGCCAGACGGGCTATATTGCCCCGGTCCTGGACCTGGGTGGCGGTTTCGCCGTGGCCTACGCCGAGGCCGACGCCGCCCCTGACTGCGCCGGGATGATCGCCGCCCTGGCCGGGAGGCTCAGGGAGAACTTTGCCCAATATGACTACCCCCTGCCCCGCATCATCCTAGAGCCGGGCCGGGGCATCGTGGCGGCGGCGGGGGTAACTCTCTACACCGTGCAGAACGTGAAATCCGTCCCCGGCAGGGCCTGCTACGTGGCCCTGGACGGGGGCATGACGGACGACCCCCGCTACGCCCTCTACGGCGCCCGCTATACCGCCCTCATCGCGGACAGGGCGGACGAGCCTCAGACGGAGCGGGTCACCCTCGCGGGCCGCTGCTGCGAAAGCGGGGACCTTCTGGGGGAGGACATGCCCCTGCAGGCCGCCCGCGCCGGCGACGTCCTGGCGGTGCTGGTGACGGGGGCCTACAACTACTCCATGGCCTCCAACTATAACCGCGTCCCCCGGCCGCCCATCGCGGCTCTGCGGGGCGGAGAAGACAGGCTCATCGTCCGCCGGGAGACCCTGGCGGACATAGTGGGGTGCGACCTGTGAGGGCCGCCATCTTGGGCTACGCTGAGCGCGTAGGAAACTATATCGCCGCCCTGCAGGCCGTGGGCGTGGAGCCCCTCGTCACCCTCTCCCCGGCGGAGGCGGCCGGCTGCGCGGGGCTGCTGCTCCCCGGCGGCGGGGACGTGGACCCTGCCCGCTTCGGCCAGCCGGACCGGGGCTCCCAGGACATAGACCTTCCCCTGGACGAGGCCCAGCTCACCGCCCTTGACCTGTTCGTGAAGGCGGGAAAACCCATTCTCGGCATATGCCGGGGCCACCAGGTATTGAACATATACTTCGGCGGGGACCTCATCCAGGACCTGCCCACCGCGCTCACCCACATGGCGACGGAGCATGACGACCGCCTCCATTCCGCCGCCCTCGCCCCGGGGAGCTTATTGCACCGCCTCTACGGCGATACCGCTCCTGTCAACAGCGCCCATCACCAGGGCCTGGACCGCGTGGGCGCGGGCCTGCGCGCCACGGCCTACGCCCCCGACGGGGTCATAGAGGCCATCGAGCATGAGTCCCTCCCCATCCTGGGCGTCCAGTTCCACCCCGAGCGCATGGCCTTCGCCCACGCCCGCCCCGACACCGTGGACGGCGCGGCCATATTCGAGTGGTTCGCCAGCCAACTGTAGGCGTAAAAAGGCCCCCTTGTGCAAAGGGGGCTGGCAGCGCAAAGCGCTGACTGAGGGATTGTCTGACAACCCCTCCGAGCGGCTGACGCCGCCCACCTCCCCTTGCACAGGGGAGGCACATAAAGTGAAGGACCTGCTTTTCAGCAGGTCCTTATTTTTTATTCTCTCCTTAACGCATCTATAGGATTCAGATTTGCCGCCTTTACCGCCGGTATCATGCCGAACACCACGCCGATGAGCATGGAGAACAGCACCGCCACCGCGATGGCCGGGTAGCTCACGGCGGAGGGCGTGCCCATGGCCGAGGCGATGAACCGGCTCAGGCCCAGGCCCGCCGCCACGCCCAGTATCCCGCCGATGCTGGTGAGGGCCGCCGCCTCCGTGAGAAATTGCCACAGGATGCGCCGCTTCCGGGCGCCGATGGCCTTTTTGAGGCCGATCTCCCGGGTCCGCTCCGTGACCGTCACCAGCATGATGTTCATCACGCCGATGCCGCCCACCAGAAGGCTTATGCCCGCGATCCAGAGAAGCTGGTTGTTGGTGGCGTTGGAGAATTCCTGCAGCTGGGCCGCCTGGCCCATCAGGTCGTCGCTCTTGTAGGAGAAACTGCCCTGATTGGTGGTGATCTGGCTGTCGGTGAGGATGTCCTCTGCCTGCTGGCCGATGGCCGTCATGTCGTCGGTGCTGGCGGCCTTCAGTATCACCGTCTGGGGCTCGTCGAAAGCGTAGGCGATGGGCCAGTCGGCCAGGGGGATGAACACCCGCCCGCCGGTATTCTGGGCGTACATGGTGTAGTCCCGGTAGGTCTCGATGGCGTAGTCGCTCTTCGTGCTCTCGCTGACCACGCCCACCACGGTGAAGGGCTCGTTTTTGATCTCCAGGATCTGGCCCACCGGGTCCGCCCCGCCAAAGAGGCGGGTGACGGTCCCCTCGTCCACGATGGCCACCTTGCGGAAGCTGTCAAAGTCCTCGGCCAGGAATCCCCGGCCGTTTCGCAGCCGGTAGCCGGCGGCGTCGAAGTAGTGCTCATCCACGCCGTATATCTCGCCGGAATAGGACTTGTTGCCGTAGCACACGTCCCCGTCGTAGCTGTCCACCCGCCGGGAGCAGTAGAGGCTGACGGACACCACGTTGTCCAGCGCCTGCAGCTTCTCCTTCGTCTCCTCCGACACGGGCAGCACCCCCTCCGGGGCGGGGTTCCAGTTGGAGATGGTATAGGCGTAGTTATCCTGGTATAGCTGCACCGTCACGGCGTTGGTGCCGGAGCCTATGAGGCTCTCCTTGATCTGGTCGTTGGTGCCCTTGATGGTGGACACGATGGTGATGATGGCGGCGATGCCGATGATGATGCCCAGCATGGTCAGAAACGACCGCATCTTATGGCCCCAGATGCCCTGGAACGCCAGGGAAATATTCTCGAACACGGTCCTGCCTCCTGCGTCAGTAGCCGTTATACAGCGTGCTTATATCCTCCTGCTTCACTGCCCTGGCGCCCTCCTTCACGGCTCGGCCGTAGGGGAACGCCACGTAATCCGTGTCCATATCCAGCCCGCCGGTGATGCGGGTGGACCAGCTGTCGCCGCCGGCGGTGGTGATATACCGCTTCTCCAGAAGGCCGTTGTCCCCCATGGCGTAGACATAGCTCTGGCCGTTCTCCTGGCGGATGAACATGTTGTCCATCTGGAAGAAGGTGGTCATATCCATCTCCTGCTGGACCTTCTCCGAGGGGGCGTAGTACACGCTCACGCCGTAGCCCTCCCGCAGGTCCGCGTCCTCCCCCACCTCGATGGTGAAGGGGTAGGTGGAGACGTTGTTGTTGCCGTTTTCGTAGTAATAGTTGGTGTCGTTGGAGGACCCGGCGGGGTACTGGGATATCTCCGTGATGGTCCCGTCCAGGGTATTGCCGCTGCGGTAGTCCTCCACGGTCACCGTGTCGCCCACGTTCATGTACGTGAGGTCAAACTCGCTCATGTAGCAGCTGACGAAGTACCCGCCGCCGCCGGAGATCATGACCACCGGCTGCTCGCTGGCCAAGGCCTCCTCCGGGGTGATGACGCTCTTGACCACGCCCGCGGTGGTGCACAGCACCTCGCCGTTGGAGAGCTCAAATTCCTTCTCCTTCAGCTCCTGCTCTGCCACCCGCAGGGACAGGTTCAGGTCCAGCAGCCGCTGGTTGGCGTCCTTGCGCATCTGGGCGATCTCCTCGGCGGTGAAGTACTGGCCGGAGTAGCCGCCGTAGAAGGAGCCGAAGTCCTCCGGCTCATCCGACTCGGGGATGTAGGGCTCATAGGCGGTGGGCACCACCTCAAAGCTCCACCGGCCGTGGACCAGCACCAGCCGCAGCTCAAAGGCCCGCAGCACGTCCCCCTGCATGGAGTTTCCGTCCCGCATCTCAAAGACGATGTAATACTCCGCGCCGCTGGGGCCGTCGGTGGCCGCCGCGCCGGGGGTGGCGTCGGGGTCGGGGGAAGCGTCCGGGTCGGGGCTCTCGCTGGGCTCCGGGCTCTCGCTGGGCGAGGGGGACGGGGTGGGGGTGGGGGTAGGCGTGGCCTGCTGCGGGGTCACATCCGGCTCCGGGGTATCCTGGGCCCAGGGCTCATCCGCCACAGGCGGCTCCGGGGTCTCCAGGGGCACGAAGGGCGCGTCCGTCGCCGGCGCCTCCGTCACGGGGACCTCGGTGGCAGGCGCCTCCGTCACGGGCGCGTCCGTCACCGGCGCGTCCGTAGGCTGGCTCTCTATGGGCGGTTCGCCGCCCTCGCCCTCGGCCCGCAGGATCATGCTCCCCCGGCGGGCGGGGGCCAGGAGCGCCCGCACCGCGTAGCCCTGGCCGGCGCTGACCGGCGTGGGCCGGGCCGCCAGGGCCACGGGCGCCATCGGCGCGGCGTTATCCGGCTCGCTGCTGATGAGGGGCACGTCGGGCATCTGGCCGCCCCCATTGTCCTCCGCCGGGGCAAAGGTGGGCTCCGGGGAGGGGGTGGGCAGGGCCATGGTCAACAGATTGCGGATAGTGGCGTCGTTGATGAGCCGGCCCTCCTCCCACACGAACACGTAGGGGTCTATCCGGGTGCCGCTGCCCCCCTGGAAGCAGGGGACGGGCACGGGGATCAGGGGCTCGGGTATGGGCTCCGACGTGACGGGCGGCACATAGTATCCGCCCCCGCCGGAACCGATCTTATAGGTGGCTATCTCGTCCAGTTCCTTCTGGACGTCCTGGATATCCAGCTTCTTCTTCTCGATCTCGATGCGGGCCTTTTCCAGCTCCACCTCGCTGAGGGTGGTGTCGAAGGCGAGAATCTTATCTCCCACCTCCACCTGCTGGCCCTCCTCCACGAATATCTCCGTGACGGTCTGGGTGCTGCTCAGATACACGGCCTGCATCTTGTCCGCCCGGACGGTGCCGCCGGTCTGGACCCGCTCGGCCCAGTCGTTGGTGTAGCCCATCTGGCTGACCGGGTACACGTTCACCGTCTGGCCCGAGGTGCGGTGCTGCAAATAGTAATATACGCCGCCCCCTGCTGCGCCGAACAGAATGAGGCACACCAGGACGACGGCCACCGCCTTGCGTCCCTTTCCTTTCTTTTTGGGCGGCCCTCCCGCCGCCGCGGCATGTTTACCAGGCATCTCCTACTCCTCCTTCTCCCTCCGCCATCAGCCGTCCGTCCAAGATACGGCGCACGCGCTTGGCCCGCTGGCCCACGGCGGGCTCATGGGTGATGAGCACGATGGTGGTGCCAGCGGCGTTCAGCTGGTCAAAAAGGTCCATGACCTGATGGCCGGAGGTGCTGTCCAGCGCGCCCGTGGGCTCGTCGGCCAGCAGTATTTTCGGTTCGTTTATCATGGCGCGGGCGATGGCGACCCGCTGCTGCTGGCCGCCGGAGAGCTGGTTGGGCATAAAGTCCACCCGGTCTCCCAGGCCCACCATCTCCAGGGCCTTTTCCGCCCGGCGGGACCGCTCCCGCTTCTTCACGCCCGCGTATAAAAGGGGCAGGGCCACGTTGTCCCGGGCCGAGAGCTTTGGCAGCAGGTAAAAGCTCTGGAACACAAAGCCCAGCGTGGAGTTGCGCACATCCGCCAGGTGGTTTTCCGAGGCCCGGGAGATATCCTCCCCGTTGAGGGAGTAGCTCCCCGACGTGGGCACGTCCAGGCACCCGATGATGTTCATCAGGGTGGTCTTTCCCGACCCGGACGGCCCCATGATGGCAAGGTAGTCCCCCTCGCCGATGGTCAGGTTCACATCCTTCAAGATCTTGACCACTTCCCGGCCCTGGGGATAGTCCTTGCATATGTCCTTCATCTCAAGCAGCATGGCACTACCCCGTCAGAAACCGGCCCCGGCCATCATCTCGCCGCCGGCCTCGCCGTTCATGGCCGCCTCTTCGGCCGCGGCCTCCGGGTCATACTTCTCCGCGGCACGGCCCTCTTCCAGACCCTCCTCGGGCATGGCGATGTAATCGTCCTCGGATAGGCCCTCTGCTATTTCACAGGCTCCTGTCATCTCGTCCATCTCGCCCAGGGTCACGGCCCGCTTTTCCAGCCTGCCCTTGCCGTTGTCCGCCCAGACGTAAGCGGAGCCGTCCTCCTCATAGGCCACGAAGTACATGGGCAGCATGGGCCCAAGGGGCTCTGCCTCTTCTTCCTCGCCGTTATCCGGCTCTATGTACACGTGCTGGCCCAGGATGAGCCCGTCGGTGCTGTCCAGCTCTATGTAGAAGGGATACTTGCTGGACTGGGTCATCTCGTCGGAGCCGGAGGAGGACATGACGTACATGCTGTTGTTGTCGTTTTTCACCGGGTTCTCCCAGTCTATCATGGAAAGGCTCCCGGTCCAGGTCTGCTCCGAATCCACCCGGGAGCGGATGCGCATGGGCATGCCCTCGGTGAGGGCGTAGGCGTTCATCTCGTTGATGTTCCCCTGGACCCGCAGGCGGGTCACGTCGGTGACGGTGATGAACCCCACGCTGGTGTCGCCGCCGTTATCCCCGCCGCCGTAGTAGCTGTAGGGGTCCACATAGCTGCTGCCGGTCTCGTCCACGGTCATGACCCGGCCGGCGATGGGGGAGTAGACCACTGCGTCCTCCATGGACGCCTCCATGGAGGCGATATCCCGCTCCTTCATGGAGATATTGTACTGGGCCTCCCGTATCTCCGCCTTGCGGGAGTCTATCTCCAGGGTATAGCTGAGCTTGTCGCCCTCCTTGGCCTTGTCCCGCTCCTTTTCCAGCTCAGCGATGGAGTTGTTGGCCGCGGCGATGGTGTTCTCGTAGCCCTCTTTGTCCAGATACAGCTTCTCCAGGTCCAGCTGCATCTTCTCCATATCGTAGGTGAACAGCGGGTCGCCCTC
>CANQRM010000023.1 GCA_947626265.1 uncultured Oscillospiraceae bacterium | reverse complement strand
GAACTGCTGGAACAGGCCGCTGCGCTGGGCGACGAGGATGCCGTCCAGCTGCTGGAGCACATCGGCGAAGAACAAACAGGGGAGGTACATAGAAAATGAAGCTGCGGAAGGTATTGGCATTCATCCTGGCGGCGGCCATGCTGCTGGGACTGTGCGCGGGCTGCGGAAAAAAGCCCGAGGAGATGTACGACGAGGCCATGGAGGCCCTGGACAGTGGTGATACCGCCAAAGGCGAGGAGCTGCTGACCAAGGCGGCGGAGAAGGACTATGCCCCCGCCAGCGCGGCGCTGGGCGACATGTACGCCAGCGGCGACGTCGTGGAGGAGGACCTGGCCAAGGCCGCGGAGATGTACCAAAAAGCCGCGGACGGCGGCGACGGTGACAGCATGCTCCGCTTGGGTGCGATGTACGCCATGGGCAGAGGCGTGGAGCAGGACGAGGCCAGGGCCTTTGAGCTGTTCACCGCGGCGGCGGAGCTGACCCCCGACGCCTACGGCAACCTGGGCGTTGCCTACTTCAATGGCGAGGGCACGGAGCAGGACTATGCAAAGGCCGCGGAGTGCTGGACCAAAGGCGTGGAGGAATGCGCCGAGGGGCAATTCAAGACCCAGTGCGCCCAGAACCTGGCGGAGTCCTATTTCTTCGGCCGGGGCACGGAGCAGAGCTTTGAGAAGTCTCTGGAACTGTTCACGCAGGCGGCGGAGGCCGGCTCCGCCTACGCCCAGCAGTATGTGGGCCGGTTTTATGACTTTGGATACGGCGTAGTGGACATAGACCATGCTCAGGCGGCGGAGTGGTACCGGAAGGCCGCGGACCAGGGCGACGCGGGCGGCATGATCTTCCTGGGCGACCTTTACGCCAGCGGTTTGGGCGTGGAGCAGGACGAGGCCAAAGCCGATGAGCTCTACAGCCAGGCGCTTGAGACCCTAACCGAGGAAGGCGATGACACCCAGTATTACAACGGCTATTTCCTCCTGGGGTATATTTATAAGTACGGCCTGGGTGTGGAGGAAGACGCCGACAAGGCGATGGAATACCTAACCGCCTCCGCGGAGCTGGGCGACCCGGACGGCATGTATGACCTGGCCCTTTGCTATTATGAAACGGGTGAATATGACAAGGCCCTGGAGCTTTTGAACGAGTGCGCGGACATGAACATGCCCGAGGCCATGGTGTCGCTGGGCGCCATGTACTGCTACGGCATCGGCGTGGAGCAGGACTTCAGCAAGGCTCTGGAGCTGTTTGATGAGGCCGAGGCCCTGGATGAGCCTAACGTCTGCCTCTATCTGGCCGACATGTATATGTACGGCTATGGCGTGGAGATAGACTATCCCCGGGCGAGAGCGGGCTATGAGGAGGCCCTGACCCGCACGGAACTGGGCGACCGGTCCCTGGGCTACGCCGCGGAGATGGACGGCTGGTTCTATGAGTACGGTTTCGGCGTGGATATGGACAAGGAAAAGGCCTTTGAGCTTTACACCCAGTCCGCGGAGCTGGGCTGGACGGACGGACGGACCTCTCTTGGCCGGTTCTATGACTATGGCTACGGTGTGGTGGACATAGACTATGCCAAGGCGGCGGAGCTGTACGATGAGTCCGCGGCGGAGGGCGACGCGGAGGCCATGGTGTACCTGGCCTGGCTCTATGAGCAGGGCTGTGGCGTGGAGCAGGACGAGGCCAAGGCCGACGAGCTCTATGCCCAGGCATTTGAGGCCGCCTCGGAGAACGAGGACTACAGCTATAACCAGCTGGTGCTGGGCTACCTTTACATGGACGGCACCGGCGTGGAACAGGACTATGAAAAGGCCTTGGCGTATCTCACCGCCGCGGCGGAGAGGTATATCTTTGAGGCGGAGTGCCATGCGGGTTCGATGTATCTCAGGGGTCTTGGCACAGAGAAGGACGAGGCCAAGGGTCTGGAGATGCTGGAGGACGCGGCGGAGCGCGGCGTGCCCGAAGCATACTACTATCTGGGCCACGCCTATGTGGACGGCACCGGCGTGGAGCAGGACTATGAAAAGGCCCGGGAGCTGCTGGAACAGGGCGGGGCTCTGGGCGCTGTCGACGTCTGCTTCTACCTGGCCGACATGTACATGTACGGCATGGGAGGGGAGAAGGACTACGCCAAGGCGCGGGAGTATTATGAGCAGACCATGACCCGCCCCCAGAACGACGATGAGCTGGGCTACGCTTTGGAGAACGACGGCTGGTTCTATGACTACGGCATGGGCGTAGAGATGGACAAGGAAAAGGCCTTTGAGCTCTACACCCAGTCGGCGGAGCTGGGCTATGTGGACGGCCAGACCTCCCTGGGCCGGTACTATGACTACGGCTACGGCGTGGTGGACGTGGATTATGCAAAGGCCGCGGAGTGGTACCAGAAGGCCGCAGATCAGGGCGATCCTGAGGCCATGCTGTACCTGGGCTGGCTCTATGAGCAGGGCCAGGGCGTGGAGATGGATAAGGACAAGGCTGCGGAGCTCTTCTCCCAGGCCTTTGAGGCCGCCTCGGAGGACGAGGACTACAGCTACAACGCGCTGGTGCTGGGCTACCTCTACGAAAACGGCGAGGGCGTGGAACAGGACGATGAAAAGGCCCTTGCGTACTTCACTGCGGCGGCGGAGGACGACATCTTTGAGGCGGAGTGCCATGCGGGCATGATGTACATCCTGGGCTATGGCACGGAAAAGGATGAGGCCAAGGGCCTGGAGATGCTGGAAGACGCGGCGGCCCACGGCGTGCCGGAGGCCTACGGCTACATGGCCCGGGTCTACCGGACTGGCGCCGGCGTGGAGCAGGACCTGGCCAAGGCCAAGGAGCTCTATGAGCAGGGCGCGGCCATGGACGACATGTGGTCCATGACGGCCCTGGGAGACATGTACAACTACGCCGACGGCGTGGAGCTGGACAAGGCCAAGGCCTTTGAATACTACACCCAGGCCGCGGAGGACGGCGACGCCGACGCCATGTATATGGTGGGCAATTTCTATGCCAACGGCTACGGCGTTGTGGATACAGACCAGGCCCAGGCGATCGAGTGGCTTGAAAAGGCCGCGGAGCAGGACCAAGCGGAGGCCGCCTACGCCCTGGCGGTAATGTATGAAGAGGGCCGGGGCGTGGAAAAGGACGAGGCAAGGGCGAAAGAACTTTACGAAAGCCTTGCCGCGCAGCTCATGGAAAAGGCGGCGGCGGACGACCTCTCCGCCGCCGAAAAGTGGGTGCTGGGCAGCATGTACCTGTTCGGCGCCGGCGTGGAGGAGGATAAGCCAAGGTCCTTTGAGCTGTTCTCCGCCGCGGCGGAAGCGGGCGACTGGCCGGCGGTGAATGAGATGGGCGCTTCCTATTACTACGGCGACGGCGTGGACGTAGACTACGAAAAGGCAATAGACTATACGCGCCAGGCCGCGGAGCACGGCGTCCCCAGGGCCATGTACAACCTGGGCTATATGTACAAGCATGGCCAGGGCGTGGAACAGGACTATGCCAAGGCCGTGGAGTATTACGCCCGGGCGGCGGAGCTGGGCTTCGCCGGCGCGATGTTCGACCTGGGCCTGATGTATGAGCGCGGCGACGGCGTGGAGCAGGACACAGCCCAGGCGGTCCAGTGGTATGAAAAGGCCACGGCTCTGGGCGACACGAATGCCATGGTGAACCTGGGCAATCTTTACTCTGACGGCCAGAGCGTGGAACAGGACTACGCCAAGGCCTTTGAGCTCTACAGCCAGGCGGCGGAACAGGGCGTCCCCGAGGCCATATTCAACCTGGGCACTCTTTACTACATCGGCGAGGGCGTGGAACAGGACTACGCCAAGGCCTTTGAGCTCTACAGCCAGGTGGCGGAACAGGGCGTCCCCGATGCCATGTACAACCTGGGCTATATGTACAGGTATGGCAAGGGTGTTGAACAGGACTATGCCAAGGCCCTGGACTATTACGAGAAGGCGGCGGACCTGGGCGACACTGACGCCATGAACATTGTGGCCGACGCCTATAACTACGCCGGCGGCCGTGAGCTTGACAAGGCCAGGGCCTTCGGGTATTACACCCAAGCCGCGGAGGACGGCGATCCCGACGCCCAGTACGCGGTGGGCGATTTTTATGAAAACGGCCACGGTGTGGTGGATGTGGACCCGGCTCAGGCGGCGGAATGGTATGAAAAGGCCGCCGAACAGGATCAGGCGGAGGCTATGTATGCCCTGGCAAGGCTCTATAAGAGCGGAAAGGGCGTGGAGCTGGACGAGGCAAAGGCGGCGGAGCTTCGCGAGAGCCTGGCCGCCCAGCTCACGGAAAAGGCGGAGGAGGACCTCACCGCCGCCGAAAAGCGGGTGCTGGGCAAGCTTTATGATTTCGGCTACGGCCTGGAAGAGGACGACGAGCGGGCTGCGGCGCTGCTTGCCGCCGCCGTGGAGGACGGCTATTGGCGGGCGGCGGAGGACATGGGCGACATGTATTACTTCGGCAAGGGCGTGGACGTGGACAAAGCCCAGGCCGCGGCGTATTATGCCCAGGCGGCGGAGCACGGCATCCCCGAGGCCATGCACAACCTGGGCTGTATGTATTATTTCGGCTTGGGGGTGGAGCAGGACCTTGAAAAGGCCTTCGATCTCTTCAGCCAGGCCGCGGAGCAGGACTATCCCGACGCCTGGGAGTATCTGGGCTATATGTACTATGCCGGCGAGGGCGTGGAACAGGATTACGCCAAGTCGATGGAGTGGTACAAAAAGGCGGCGGAGCAGGGCAACGCCGGCGCGGCCTTCAACGTGGGCGTGATGTACGACTACGGCGAGGGCGTGGAGCAGGACTATGGCATGGCCAGGGAGTGGTACGAGAAGGCGGCGGAGCAGGGCGATGTCAGCGCGCTCAACAACCTGGGCTGCCTCTACGAATACGGCGACGGCGTGGAGCGTGATTACGCCAGGGCGGCGGAGTATTACGCCCAGGCCGCGGACCAAGGCGACTCGATGGCCGCGGCGAACCTGAGCTGGCTGTACGCCTGCGGCCTGGGCGTGGAGCGGGACGAGAGCAAGGCCTTCGAGCTGGCCGAAAAGTCGGCGGAGGCCGGCGACAGCTCCGGCATGTGTCAGCTGGCCCAGTTCTATGAGTACGGCTACGGCGCGGTGGAGCGGGACGACGCCAAGGCCGTGGAGTGGTATGAAAAGACCCTGGAGGCGGACGACGAGAATGTGGAGGCCATGGTCGAGCTGGGCGCTTTTTTCAAAAACGGCGAGGGCGCGGAAAAGGACGAGGCGAGGGCCGAAGAGCTCTTCGGCCGGGCCGCGGAGCTTTTGCTGGCGTGGGAGGCCGGGGACGAACTGGACATCTCCGATAAGCGGACCCTTGGCATGCTGTACCTCAATGGCCATGGCGTGGAGCAGGACTATGAAAGGGCCGCGGAACTGCTGGCCGGCGCCGCCGGGGACAACGACCGGGAAGCCATGTATATGCTGGGCCTCTGCTATCTTGCCGGCCAGGGCGTGGAGCAGAACACGGAAAAGGCTTTGGAGCTGCTGACCGGCGCGGCAGAGCAGGGGGAGTACTATGCCATGGAGATACTGGGCATGGCGTACGAGCGCGGCAAGGTCGTGGACAAGGACCTGGATATGGCCCGGCAGTTCTATGAACAGGCTGCGGCGTCGGGGCTTGACAGAGCCGCCCAGCGGCTGGCGGACCTGGCGGCGGAGCCCGCCGGAGAGTAAAAAATTACCCAGTTTAACTTACTCCGATGAAATTCAAGAGGCTCCCCGTAAGGGGAGCTTCCTGCTGTGCGCCGGGGCCGCCTATAAGGCAACTTCGCAAAAGTCATGTTTGACCGCGAAAACGTCAGGGATGGCGCGTTGAAGATACCGGCGTAAAATGATAAAGTTAAATGAGCAAAGTACGAAAGTTTGTTGGCCCTTTTGCCTCGGTGAAACGTATAAAGAGACGGAACATGAGATGAGCAAGTGCATTTCAAATACATTTTTGGAGGGAGAAACAACAATGAATGAGGAAATGCTGAAAAAGCTGGCGGGGGGGGGTAAGTCCCCTGAAGAGGTCCTGGCCATCGCCAAAAATGGGGAGCTGTCCGACGAGGCGCTGGACGGGGTGGCCGGTGGCTGGGAATGGCCATGGGAAAGCTCATCGGCCAGGGTGATCCCATGCGGCATTTGCCATAAAAGTGATGAGTCCGTTGCACCCATTATATTATATACGATCGATTTCGGCAACGGCGGCTCCTCCGGGATGTACTTGTGTTCCAAGTGCGTCACGGACGAAAGGAAAAAATATAAAGTGACCGAAGGCTGGGGCGGGAAATAACGTGCGCGGAAAGGAGAACGAACATGGAGAAGAAAAAGATCGAGGAATTCGTGGAAAAGGCGAAGCAAGCCAAGAGCCCGGAGGAGGTGGAGGCCGCCGCGAAGGAGTGCGGCCTGGAGCTGACGGCGGAAAAGCTCGCGAAGCTGGAGGAAGCCCTCCGCGGAAAGAAGGGCGAGCTGACCGACGAGGAGCTGGCCGGCGTCGCCGGCGGCGGGATGGACTGGGGTTATGTAGACGAACAAATCAAAAAATTTGGCCCGGACGTCGTGAAAGCTTTGGCATCGCTCATGTAATGTGGGACGGGAACAGGAGGAACGCCATGGATAACAAAAGGAAACAGGGCCATGAGCGGTGAGCGGGACATCCTCCTGGTGAACGACCGGGACGAGATAGTGGGCTATGGCGAAAAAATGGAGGTCCACCGGAAGGGACTGCTGCACCGGGCGTTCTCCATCTTTATCTACGATAAGCAAACAGGCCGCATGCTCCTGCAGCGGCGGGCCCTGGGAAAGTACCACTCCGGGGGCCTCTGGGCCAACGCCTGCTGCTCCCATCCCCGGAAGGGCATGACCATGGAGGCGTGTCTGAACCAACGGCTGGGGGAGGAGCTGGGCCTGCATGTAAGCCTTCCCATCGCGGCTGAGGCCGGGGAGGGGTTCCGTCCCTGCGGCAGCTTCCTCTATGAGATGCGCCAGGGGGACGTGGGCGAGCATGAGATAGACCACGTGTTCCTGTACAGCCCGGCGGAGGCGGTGGGCGCGGACGCCCTGGCCTTCGACCGGTCGGAGATCGCCGAGCTCCGGTTGGTGACCATGGCGGAACTGCACACCTGGATGACCCGGCAGCCGGAGGACTTCGCCGCATGGTTCCCCCCGGCGCTCAAATTGGCCGAGCAGTATATAAATCAGTGAAACGACGCGAAGCGCGTTTCAAATACATTTTAAGAAGGAGACACACCATGAACGAGAAAATGCTGAAAGAGCTCCTGGGGGGGGTAAAGACTCCTGAAGAAGTGGTCGCCATTGCGAAGGAGCACGGCAAGGAACTGACCTTGGAGCAGGCGCAGGCCCTGTTGGACCGGGTGAAGAACTCCGTGACCGGCGAACTGTCCGAAGACGACCTGGAGGCTGTCGCCGGGGGCGTCCAAGGTGCCGTTGACGTAGTCAAGGAATGGATGGGCTCCACCTTTTTTGGAGTGTAATTCCAAACTATGACAAGGGGCTGCCGCATCCGCGGCAGCTCCTTGTCATATGATATGCCTCCCCTGTGCAAGGGGAGGTGGGCGGCGATAGCCGCTCGGAGGGGTTGTAAAACGACAATCCATCAGTCACCTCGTTGGAGCACGCGCTGCCAGGTCTCCCTTTGCCGCAAGCGGCAAAGCTCGAATGGCCCGCGGCTCCTCCTCTTCCCCACGCGACCCGCTTCGCTGGGCTCGCGTGGGGGCCCCGTCGGCGGCGACAGCCCCCTTTACACAAGGGGGCCCTCCAAGCAGAGCTCTCCCGACTGGGAGAGCATCATTATGTCTCCAGGTAATAGAAATTGATGGTCAGCCGGTCCCGGTCGTCCAGGGCCAGGGCCAGTCCCACGCAGTAAAACCGAGGGCGGGCGTCGTCCCAGGCCATCAGCTCTTCAAGCTGCCGGAGCAGCCGGGGGTCCTGTTCCTTCCCGAACACCTCTGCCAGACCCTGGTAGAGGAACACCGGGTCGATGACGTAAATTTTGTACTTTCGCTCCCCGGTGAGCCAGTAGTCCGTCCCCGCCATGAACACGTGCCCGCCGCAGCGGCCGAGCACGTCCCGGACCAGAGGGCAGAGACGCTGAAAGACGGGTATGCCGCTTTGCTCCAGACAGGACAGATAGTAGTCGTCGGGGAAATGGCCCCGCAGGGAGGAGAGGTCCTTATGCATCCAGCAGAGATAGTGGCATTTCAGGGCGGTGACCTGGCCGGCCTGGTCGATGAAGCCCAGAAAGTGCATGGCGGCCAGACGGAATTCCTCCTCACTGTATACCCGCATAGCGGCCAGCTTTCTGATTTCGTCCTCCCGCTGGGAGAACACGGCGACGTGTTCCTTCAGCCAGGCGAAAAGGGCCTCCATATTCTCGTCAGTGCGGTTTTTCAGGCCGATGTCGTAGCGGTACCGCTGGCAGCCGCCGGTGTCCTCCGCCAGGGTGAGAAAGTTTATCATATCCCGCTCCCGCAAAAGGTCAATGAGGGAGGATTGCCGCCCCTCGCTGCGGGCGCTGGTGTAGTTATTTTTGTAGTATATCTTGAACAGCGGCTCTTCCCCGCCGAGGTTGACGCCCAGATAATCCACCCGCTTTTGGGCATAGTCCTCGCTGTGTTGTGCCACGAATCCATCCAGTTTCTCATGCCAGTCCGCCATGAGAGCACCGCCTTTCCATGAATAGAATAGAACTGGCCCCATTTTAAAGTAAGCCGCCTTGTCTGTCAACCGCATCAAGGAACTGTCACAAGTGAGGAGAGCAGACAGATGTTCCATAGCGGTGGTAAGACCCACAGGAGTACGTCACACGTCCGTTCCAGGTGGTCTTGCACATGAGCGGCCGCAGTCTCCGCAGGAGAGGAGCCCCGCGTGCATACGCCACACAGTCGATCCTGCCGCCAGGCACATAATCGCCCCTCCGGGCACATAGGATGTACAAACATCGAACCCGGAGGTCATGAAGCGTTGAGCAAACTGAAAACCGTACTTATGAAACACCGCAGGTATCTTGGGCCCGCCGCCCTGGTGCTTGCGGTGGCGGCTATATTCTGGGTAGTGAACAGCCCGGATATCGTGGGCGTATCCGCCGCGTCCAAGGAGTTGCCCATCTACTCCGTCCAGCGGGACAACAAGGCCGTGAGCCTCACCTTCGACGCCGCCTGGGGTGATGTAAGAGTGCGGCAACTGTGAATAAGGATGTCTGTGGCCCTGCTGCTTGATCCGGAAACGATGGATTTCCGCAAACCGTTGCGGCACAAGCGATCCAAGCCTTTGAATAATTATCGATCACGTAATAACCTCCTAAACATATAACGATGAAAGACGCAGAAATTCAGGTTGGGAGAAAGCATTGAATTGAGTGATTCTCGCTCCCATGAAAAGAGAAAGCTGTCTGCGAAAACCAACAGGGGGAGGGGCTATATAGTTCGCAAAAAGAGGCGAGAGGGCAGGATATGCTTTAAGTAATTTGAACTCCCGAAGAAGCTGTTTGGTACGTAAAATCGTCCGCAAGGACCTTCGTAATCCATGCGTTTTAGAATGACGAGTTACGTAATAGGCGGCTGACAGCAGTTTCCCGTGAGCTTTTTCAATTTACTGCCCCAAAGTGCACAAAAGGTGAAAAACTGTACGCTATATTTTTGCCCATTCCACAGAAATTGCCCATAAGCCCTTGACATTCAAACGCTAATGCGTTAAAGTCAGGAAAAATTTCACAGAGTTGCTTCGGCCCTGTCCGGGCCGAGACAATGATAGAGGCGCGGCGCGCATGAGTAGACCTCCGGCATGGGAGCAGGATCTCCCGGAGGACGGAAAGGGCCCGCCGCCGAAGCGGAATGCGCCTCCTGCGGCGCGTTCTGCTGGGCCGGTCGAGAATATCTGCCGGACTGTCACGTATGTGGAGCGCTATCATTGGCCGACAGCTTTCCCCGTCTGGGAGAGCCCATCATTTTTGAAATGCCAGCCATGGATGTTCCGCAGCATCCATGGCTGATATTTTTATTGCAGTATCAAATCAGAAAGGAAGATCATCATGAAACTGAGAAATCTGACCGCTTTGCTCCTGGCCCTGGCCATGCTGCTGTGCCTTGCCGCCTGCGGCGGCGCCAAGGAGGAGACCGCCCCGGAGGAGACCCCCGCCGAAGAGACTGCTGAACAAGAGACCCCCGCTGAGGCGGCGTCCGACGCCGACGCCGGGGAGGAAGCCCCTGCTGAAGAGACTGCCGACGGCGGCCAGCTCCGGGTGGGCATGGAGTGTGCCTACGCCCCCAACAACTGGCAGGAGACCGAGGCGACGGATACCAACGTGCCTATCGAGAACGTGCCCGGCGCTTACGCCGAGGGCTACGACGTGCAGGTCGCCCGGTACATCGCCGACGCGCTGGGCAGGGAGCTGGTGATCGTAAAGCTGGGCTGGGACGGCCTGATCGAGGCGCTGAACCAGGGCCAGATCGACGCCATCATCGCCGGCATGATGGATACCCCCGAGCGGAAGGAGGCCATCAACTTCAGCGCCCCCTACCATGAGACCATCTACGCCATGATGGTCAACGAGGACTCTCCCTATGTGGACGCCACCTCCATCCAGGACTTCTCCGGCGCCAGCGTCCTGGGCCAGAAGGATACCGCTCTGGACACCGTCATCGACCAGATCGAGGGCGTGGACCACCTGACCCCCGCCGAGAGCGTGCCCGACATGATCTCCCGCCTGCAGCAGGGCACCTGCGACGCCATCGTCATCAACCTGGAGAACGCCGACGGCTACCTGGCCTCCAACGCCAGCTTCCGCGTCGTCACCTTCGACGAGGCCAACGGCTTCACGCTGGAGTCCAAGGGCGCCTGCGTGGGCATCCGCAAGAGCGATACCGACCTGCTGGAGCAGGTGGATGCCGCCCTGGCTGATCTGGACCAGGCTGCCCGGGACGAGATGTGGAACGCCGCCGTGGCGGGCCAGCCCACCTGAATCTAAACCCGGGAGGGCCGCGTAAAACGGCCCTCCCACACCCCAACGGCGTTATTTGGAGGGACAGAACATGAACCAAGCAACAAGAAAGAGCGGACGGCTGCGCGCCTTCGTCCGAAACGACCACCGCTATGTCTTCCTGGGGGGCGGCCTGCTGGCGCTGGTGTGCCTGGCGCTCATCTCCGCCGCCCCGTCGGAGCACAGCTTCTTGGGGACGGACAACTTCATCTGCGGCCTTTTGACGGGCATTTGCTGCGTCTTTCTGGCTGCCGCAGCCCTGGCCCTTATCGTGAAGCTGACCCACTGGAAGACTTACGGCGGCACCTTCCTGAAAAAGCCCGGACCGGTGCGGGCCGCCCGGATATATTCTTATGTGCTGGCGGCGGTCTTTGCCCTGCTGGCCGCGGACCGGCTCGCCGTCAAGCTGGCGGACACCGTCCGCATGTGCGCCGCCATGGACAGCAACCCGCCGGAGTTCTTCCTGTCCATGTTCTACATGACCTCCAAATCCATGGGCACCATCGCCTACGGCGTCAAGACCACCGTGTTCCTGGCCCTGGCCGGCACCGCCATCGCCTTCGTGCTGGGCATTCTGATGGCCTTTTTCCGCATCCAGACCCCGGACAAGCGGGACAATGACTTTGTGAAATTCCTCAAGTCCGCGGCCCGGACCTTCGCCTCCTTCTATATCACCGTCATCCGGGGCACCCCCATGATGGTCCAGGCCCTCATCATCTTCTTCGCCGGCTTCAACGTCTTTACCCATTTCACCGACCTGTCCGTGGCGGAGATCAACCGTATCTGGTCCACCAGCACCGCCGGACTCATCACCATCTCCCTGAACTCCACCGCCTACCTGGCGGAGGTGCTGCGGGGCGGCATGGAGTCCGTGGACGTGGGCCAGACTGAGGCCGCCCGCTCCCTGGGCATGACCGGCTGGCAGGCCATGCTGAAGGTAGTCTTCCCCCAGGCGGTGAAAAACTCCATCCCTGCCATCGGCAATGAGTTCATCATCAACATCAAGGACTCCTCCGTGCTGTCCGTCATCGGCTGCATGGACCTGATGTTCGCCACCAAGAGCGTCAGCGGCATCTATTACCGGCAGCTGGAGATCTACTGCATGGCCGCCATCCTGTATCTCATTCTGACATATCTCAGCTCCCTGCTGCTGCGATACCTGTCCCGCAAGCTGGATATGCCCAACACCCGGGGCATCCCCAGCTCCAATTGAGGAGGTCTCCATGGAACAGATACTGAAGATCGAAGATCTGGAGAAGTCCTTCGGAGACCTGCAGGTGCTCAAGGGCATCGACCTGGAGGTGGACCGGGGCGAGGTCGTCTGCATCATCGGCGCCTCTGGCTCCGGCAAATCCACCCTCCTGCGGTGCATCAACCTGCTGGAAGAGGCCGACTCCGGCCATATATGGTTCGGCGGCAAGGACCTGATGGACCTGAGCACCGACATCAACGCCCTGCGCCAGCGCATCGGCATGGTCTTCCAGAGCTTCAACCTATTCAACAATAAAAATGTGCTGGACAACTGCACCATGGCCCCCATCGCTGTCCGGCATATCCCTAAGGCCCAGGCCGAGCAGACCGCCATCCGGCATCTGCGGACCGTGGGACTGGAGGACTTCATCCACGCTGACTCCCGCCGGCTTTCCGGCGGCCAGAAGCAGCGTGTGGCCATCGCCCGGGCATTGTGCATGGAGCCGGAGATCATGCTCTTCGACGAGCCCACCTCCGCCCTGGACCCGGAGATCGTGGGCGAGGTGCTGGACGTGATGAAGCGCCTGGCCAGGGAGGGCATGACCATGGTGGTCGTTACTCACGAGATGGCTTTCGCCAGGGAGGTCAGCGACCGGGTGGTCTTCATGGACCAGGGCGTCATCCTGGAGCAGGGCACCCCCGCCCAGGTCTTCGGCAGCCCCCAATATGCCCGGACCCGGGAGTTTCTGAGCCGGTACCTGGAGGACAAAAAGCCGTGAAGGACGTCTTTGAATTCTTCGCCCACGAGGACGACCTGCCGGACCTGGACGTCCGGGGGGCCGCGGAGCGCCTGGGCGAGGCCATACGGTGCCGGACCGTCAACCCGGCGGACCACTCTCTCGCCGATCACGGCGAGTTCGACAGGCTCCACGCCCACATCCGGGCCAGCTACCCCCATATCATGGCCGCCGGGACCTTCGAAGTCCTGGGCTGCCGCGCGCTGCTCATCACCCTGCCCGGCAGCGAGCCGGCCCTGCGGCCCTGTCTGTTCATGTCCCACCAGGATGTAGTGCCCGTGGTGGAGGGCACGGAGCAGGACTGGACCTATCCCGCCTTCTCCGGGACCATCGCGGACGGCTATATCTGGGGCCGGGGCGCCCTGGACATCAAGCAGCAGGTCTTCGGCTGCCTGGAGGCGGCAGAGTATCTTCTGGCCCACGGCAGGACCTTCGCCCGGACCGTGTACCTGGCCTTTGGGGATGACGAGGAGACGCTGAATCTGGGAGCCAAGGCCATCGCCGAGACCCTCCGGGACCGGGGCGTGACGCTGGAATTCGTCCTGGACGAGGGCGGCGGCAAGATCGAGAGCGGCGCGCCCTACGGGGCGCCGGAGGCGGCGCTGTGCGCCGTGGAGCTGCTGGAAAAGGGCTATGCCGACCTGGAGCTGAGTGCCCAAAGCGCCGGCGGCCACTCCAGCCGCCCCTTCGGCGGCACCTCCCTGGGCCGCCTGAGCCAGGCCATCGCCCGGATCGTGGAGGCTCCCTTTCCCGTCCGGCTCTCTCCTGTGATGGCCGGCGCGTTCAAGGCCTTGGCCCCCTATGTGACCGAGGAGCCCCTCCGGACCCTGGTCCGTGACGTGGACGCCAACGCCGACGCCATCGCCCGGTACTGCTATGGCCAGCGGACTCTGTTCCCCTACGTGACCACCACCATCGCCCCCACCGTCATCCGGGGCGGCAGCGAGGCCTGCAACGTCATGCCCCAGAACATGACTGCCGTGGTCAACTTCCGCATCGACCAGGGCGGGACGGTCCAGGAGGTATTTGAGCACGCCAGGGCCGCCGTGGGGGACTTGGACGTGTCCATGCGATTCCTCCAGGCCAACGACCCCTCCCATGCCGCCCGCAGCGACGGCTACGGCTATGAACGTCTGACCCGGTCCATGGGCCGGTACTTCCCCGGAGTGGTGTTCGTCCCTTCCATGACCCCCGGCGCAACCGACGCCCGCCAGTACGAGATCGTCTGCGACACCTGCCTGCGGTGCAGCCCCTTCATAGGCGGCGCGGAGGAAGTGGAGCGGGCTGTCCACGGCACCAACGAGCGCATCGCTGTCCGGGCCTATGCCCAGGGCATCCGGGTCCTGGCACACCTCATGGAGCACACGGCTGTCCGGCCGTGAACCGGAAGAATGTCTCGTTTACCGATGAGAGCGACAGGAAATTTCCTGAGGTTGCAAGGCATTGCGGTGCGGCCCTTGTTACAGAGAACATGAAGCACTAATATGGATGATACGCCAACTTCAGGGGGACAGATGAAGAGACCCATTGTTTTAGGTATACTGGCCTCGCTTTTCTTTGCGGCCACGTTTATTTTGAATCGCAGCATGAACTTGGGTGGGGGATATTGGATGTGGAGCGCCAGCCTCAGGTACTTGTTCATGCTGCCTATGACTTGGCTTCTGGCAAGCCGACGAGGCGGGGCAAGGGCCGTGCTGAAAGAAATAAGAGCGCACCCAGGACCTTGGCTCCTCTGGAGCACGGTGGGATTTGGCCTCTTCTATGCCCCGCTCACTTGGGCATCGGTGTATGGGGAGAGCTGGTTCGTGGCGGCTACCTGGCAGCTGACCATCGTAGCCGGGATCATGCTGACGCCTCTTTTCGGAAAGAAGATCCCTGGAAAGAACCTGGCCTGCTCCGGCATTATTCTGTTGGGTGTTTTTCTTTTACAGGCGGTGCACTTTCGTACCATGCGGCTAGAAGGGACGCTGCCGGCACTGGCGCTCATCCTTATCGCGGCCTTTTCATACCCACTGGGAAATCGGAAGATGATGGCCTGTTGTCCGGAAGAATTCTCTACATTTCAAAGGGTATTTGGCATGACCCTCTGCAGTATGCCTTTCTGGCTGGTGGTAAGCGCCATCGCCCTGGCCAGTCATGGCCTGCCATCGGCGGGGCAGATAGTCCAAGGCTTCACGGTGGCTCTTTTTTCCGGCGTCATTGCTACGTTGCTCTTTTTCAAGGCAACGGATCTCTCCAAGCACGATCCCCGGCAACTTGCCATGGTCGAGGCGACTCAGTCAGGGGAGGTGCTGTTCACTCTGTTGGGCGGCGTGCTGTTTTTGGGCGATACCCTGCCCAGCGCCCTTGGATTTGTGGGCATTGCACTCATCGTAACGGGAATGGTAGCCAACAGCTTTGCTGCTGGAAATTGATACTCACCGCTGAATGACCCACTGTATATTGATTTGGCACAGAGAAACGCCGCATATCCTGGATTTCACACCTGCTTGACTCTTTGATATGAAAACACCCTGCCAAAGACAGGGTGTTTTTTCCAGGAGAAACAAAACCAGCCTTTATATATCCTCGTTCATCACCTGCGATGCGCATTTTGCTGCGCTTGCGTAGGTAAAATAGCGCACCGGTTTTTGGTATGACCGGGCCGCGTCAATAATGCGGTAGTACTGGTTATGCGACACAGCATTTTGCTGGATCCACAGGATATCTGCGTTCCGAATGATGCTGATGTCAAAGTTTTTCATGTCCTTATCGATGAAGCGGATATTGCCCGTCAGCATAGGCCGGATCGCCTTCAGCCATGTTTCGTGGCCGCCAAATACGACCGTGTTTCTCCCTACTTCGTAGGGAAATGCGGAATCAGAGCCCGCATCCTCCGAAAGTTCTTGCTCGGGGGCTGACTCGCGATTAAAGACCAGCTCCCGCAGGTCCGCCAGCTCGCGGTGCTCCAGACCGGCAGTATCACGGATGGTGGACAACTCTTTTTTTATCTCACGAGAGGAACGCTCACTTTCATGAAGTGATGTCCGCAGGCGTTTGTTTTCTTCCAAGGCCTGCTTCAGCCGCTCGCTCAGTTCGTCATATGTCAGCGGCTGCTTGGTTTGCTTTTCCACAAGTCCATTTCCGTATAACAAATCCACATCATCGCTCAGGTTAAATGCTGGGGCTTGTCTTCGGGCCTGGGACAAGGCGGAAAAGAGATATAGCAGGGCCATGGAGTCTTTCCCTCTGACGCCGTAGCCCTTGACGGCTCGCAGACGGTCGGCGTACTTATTCATATCCCGGGGCATGATGCAGCCGGTCTCTTCATAGACGATCTGGGCCAGGCTGCGGTTGAAGGTGAACAGTTCGTCCTCGTCCTTCGGTACATATTTGCGCTCATACCAGTCAGGGATGGAGCTCTGCTTGGCGGGAGCGTTTTGTTTTTCCTGGCTGTCAGATGAAACCTGTTCACCGGCGTCATCGTCCTCCGGCGACCACACTGGATCGTCAAATTCGTCATACTCAATGATGCCCCATGGAAGACTTTCCACGATCTCCTGCATCAACCCGCAGGCTTGCCCAGAAGGTCATCTATACTGGCGGCAGAGGTCACCTGCAAGGGATTGATGGAAGGCTTACGCTGTTTTATTTGCTGAAGGCGCGCATTCTTCGCGTTTTCAGCTTCTTCCATGGCCTTGCCGAAATCTTCCCGGATCTCATTGTAACGCCGGCCGATCTGGTTGATCGTTTCCACAGCAGCCGTACTGGCGGCGCTTATAGGCGCAATGCAGGAAAAATACCTGTCTGTCCAGGCCCACAGCAGCGTCTCTAAGTCCTTGGCAGCCTTCTCAATCGTATCCTCGGGGATCAGGTTTATTAGGGCCTCATAGGTTTTTCTGCTGGGTACAAAGTTAAGGCTGATCCATAGGTTGCCGGTCTCCGCCTTTTGCTCTTCCTCCAGGCCGGGAATAGTCTTATATCGGTCGATGACCCTGTCGGTATATTCGACGACCGTCTGTGCTCGCCGACGGAGAATGGCTTCCGACATATCCGGTGGGGTCTGGATGTCATACCTGCGAAGGTATCGTTTGACGCTCCGGATACTTTCCTGTGTTATCTTGTACCAGTTGCAGCGTCCGCTGGATGATCCATGCGGCTCAAATGGGGGCATAGGCGGCGGCAGGAAATGCCGAGGCTGTTTTTTCATGGATACCAACTCCTCCTGAAGTTTCTCCGTTGACTAGATTGGGCAGTGAAAGTAGCAGTTCCATTTTACAGCTATCTTAGAACTGAGGCAATAGGCATCAGCAGAACATATCTTGAAGGGAGCCGCAGGTTTTCAAATACGGTGTTCTTTAACCGTGTTCTCGGGAAGGTATCAAAATATACGAAAGTGTTTGACATGTTCCGCGTCTTATGATATATTGAGAAAAAATTTCTTGAGCGAGGATTTTCCATGCGCCGTTTCCCCATTGACAGCCTGCTTATCAGCGTTATTATTGACCGACTGTGCTCTGTCAAGAATAACGCGAAAAGTCATGCTGTGATCACCGGGTGATGGCGAGCCGGGAGACCGGAACAAATCGTGATTTGAGCCGTGCGGTCTGACTTTTCGGACCGCACGGTTTTTTGTTATCATCCAAGCGGCCAGATGGTCCGGGCCATTCTGGACAGAATATGAAAGGAGCCTTACACTACGCATGAAACTCACCGGCGCAAGGATCTTATTGGAGTGCCTCTTGGAGCAGGACGTTGATACGGTCTTCGGCTATCCCGGCGGCACCATTCTGAACGTATACGACGCCCTGTACGATTACCGGGACCGCATCCGCCACATCCGCACTGCCCATGAGCAGGGCGCTGCCCACGCGGCGGACGGCTATGCCCGTTCCACCGGGCGGGTGGGGGTGTGCTTCGCCACATCCGGTCCGGGTGCCACCAACCTGGTCACCGGCATCGCCACCGCCTATATGGACTCCTCTCCCGTGGTGTTCATCACCTGCAATGTGGGCGAGAATCTCATCGGCAGAGACTCCTTCCAGGAGGTGGACATCACCGGCATCACCATGCCCATCACCAAATGCAACTATATGGTCCGTCACGCCACCGATCTGGCGGACATCGTCCGGGAGGCCTTCGCCATCGCCCGCAGCGGCCGGCCGGGCCCCGTGCTCATCGATATTTTGAAAAATGCCACAGCGGAGGAGGCGGATTACTACCCTCTTCCCCTGGAGCGGCACCACACCGTGGGGCGGCTGAAAAGCCTTATCGGCCGGGCCAGCCACAACATGACTGCTCCCGAACCGGACAGCGAGGACATCGACACCCTGGTGCAGCTGATCGCCGAGAGCGAGAGGCCGCTGCTCATCTGCGGCGGCGGCGTGGTCCGGGGCCGGGCTCATAAGGAACTGGATGTGTTTGCCCGGCGGATAGACGCCCCTGTGGCCATCACGGTCATGGGCGCGGGCGGCTTTAACGGCCGCAACCCGCTGACCACCGGCATGATCGGCATGCACGGCTCCCAGGCCAGCAACATGGCCGTGGACAAGTGCGATCTTCTCATCGCCCTGGGCTGCCGGTTCTCCGACCGGGTAGCCCTCAGCCCGACCACCTTCGCCAGCCAGGCCGTTATCGTCCAGGTGGATATCGACCGGTCCGAGATCAACAAGAACGTACAGACCAGCCACCATATCGTGGGCGACGTGAAGCGGGTGCTGGAACTGCTCAACGTCCGTGTGGCCCAGAAGGACAACAAGCCCTGGAAGGACTACGTATTCTCCTTCCCCACAGAGACGGAGTACTCCCTCGCCGGCGACTCGCTGACGCCCAAGCAGATCTCCGATGTCGTGGCCCGCACCGCTCCATGGGACACCATTGTGGCCACCGACGTGGGCCAGCATCAGATGTGGGTGACCCAGCATTTCCACTATGACTACCCCGGCCAGCTGCTCACCTCCGGCGGCTTTGGCACCATGGGCTTCGGTCTGGGCGCTGCCATCGGCGCTAAGGTCAGTCATCCGGACAAAACCGTCCTGCATATCACCGGCGACGGCAGCTTCCGCATGAACTGCAACGAACTGGCGACCGTTGCCTACTATGACCTGCCCATCGTCACCATCCTCTTTGACAATCGGACTCTGGGCATGGTCCGTCAGTGGCAGACGCTCATTTATGATGGACGCTACTGTGAGACAGACATTGCTGTGGAGCCGGATTTTGTAAAGCTGGCGGAGGCCTACGGACTGGGCGGGAGACGGGTCAATAACGCCGCCGACTTTGAGGATGCCCTGAAAGAGGCCCTCTCCTGCGGCCACGGGTATGTGATCGACTGTGTCATCGACGTGGACGAGAAGGTCCGGCCCATGGTCAACGGCGGCGACCACATCACCCAATTCCTGATAAATTAAGGGAGGCGAGCAGGCATGAGAAAGAACCGATACACCCTGGCCGTGCTGGTGGACAACGAGTCCGGCGTTCTCAGCCAGGTATCCCGTCTGTTCTCCCGCAAGGACTACAACATCGAATCCCTGGCCGTGGGCACCACGGACAGTCCCAGCGTCAGCCGCATCACCATCGAGGTCATGGCAGAGGACGACGCACGGGCAGATCTTTTGTGCAACCAGCTGCGCAAACTCTTCCCTGTCCACTCCGTGAAGCTGCTGTCACCCGATCGGTCCATCCGCCGGGAACTGGTGCTCATCAAGGTCAGGGCAGAAAACAGCGAGGACCGCAACGAGATCATCCAGATAGCCAACATCTTCCGGGCAAACGTCATCGATGTGACTCCCGGCTCTCTGACTGTGGCCGTCATCGGCCAGGAGGAAAAGACCGACGCCATCTGCGAACTGCTCAAGCAGCACGGCATTCTGGAACTGGTGCGCACCGGCGTGGTGGCCCTGGAACGGGGTGCCTACACCATCGACGAGGACACCAAGGAAAAAGGCGAGTTCAACTACGGCAAAAATGTTCGATAAAGTATTTTTGAAAATAAAGGAGTTTTTATCATGGCAAAGATGTATTATGAACAGGACTGCGACCTCAATGTGCTCAACGGCAAGAAGATCGCCATCATCGGCTACGGCTCCCAGGGCCACGCCCATGCCCAGAACCTGCGGGATTCCGGCTGCGACGTGATCGTAGGGCTGCGCAAGGGCAAGAGCTGGACCAAGGCGGAGGAGGACGGCTTCCCCGTGCTGACCGTGGCCGAGGCCACCGCCGCGGCGGACATCGTGGTCATGCTGGTCAACGACGAGCGGGCGGCCGACATCTACCGGGAGTCCGTGGCCGCCAACCTGTCCGCCGGCAAGGCCATCGCCTTCGCCCACGGCTTCAACATCCGCTACGGCCAGATCGTGCCGCCCGCCGACGTGGACGTGTTCATGGCCGCGCCCAAGGGCCCCGGTCACACCGTCCGTTCCCAGTATGTGGCCGGCAAGGGCGTGCCTTGCCTGGTGGCAGTGGAGCAGAACGCTTCCGGCCGCGCCCTGGAGATCGCCCTTGCGTACATCGCCGGTATCGGCGGGGCCCGTGCCGGCATCATGGAGACCACCATGCACGACGAGACCGAGACCGACCTGTTCGGCGAGCAGACCGTCCTGTGCGGCGGCGTGGTGGATCTGATGCAGTGCGGCTTCGAGGTGCTGTGCGAGGCTGGCTACGCCCCTGAGAACGCCTATTTTGAGTGCATCCACGAGATGAAGCTGATCATCGACCTCATCAACAAGGGCGGCGTGGCAGCCATGAACTATTCCATCTCCGACACCGCCGAATACGGCGAGTATGTCTCCGGTCCGCGGGTACTGCCCCACGACCAGGTCAAGGCCAACATGCGCGCGGTGCTGGCGGACATCCAGGACGGCACCTTCGCCGGCCGCTGGATCGCCGAGAACAAGAACGGCCGTACCTTCTTCAACTCCAAGCGGGCACAGTTGGCCGCACACCCCATGGAGGTCATCGGCAGGCAGCTGCGCGACAACATGCTCTGGAAGGACTCCGCCGACGGCGACAAGGGTCTGGACAACGCCTCCAACTAAGGGGGCACACCATGCGCTCTGAAAAGATCAAGTCCGGCGTGGAGCGGACGCCCAACCGCAGCCTGCTCTACGCCCTGGGCTATACGGACGAGGAACTGAGCCGCCCCCTGGTCGGGGTGGTCAGTTCCTACAACGAGGTGGTCCCCGGCCATATGAACATCGACAAGATCGCCGAGGCCGTCAAGGCCGGCGTCCGTGCCGCCGGGGGCACGCCCATTATGTTCCCCGCCATCGCCGTGTGCGACGGCATCGCCATGGGCCACATCGGCATGAAGTACTCCTTGGTGACCAGGGACCTGATCGCCGACTCCACCGAGGCTATGGCCCTGGCCCACCAGTTTGACGGGCTGGTGATGATCCCCAACTGTGACAAGAATGTGCCGGGCCTGCTCATGGCGGCGGCGCGGATCAACATCCCCACCATTTTCGTCTCCGGCGGACCCATGCTGGCAGGCCGGCTGTCCGACGGCCGGCGCACCTGCCTCAGCCACATGTTCGAGGCCGTAGGCGCCTACCACGCCGGAACGCTGGACGAGGCCGGCGTGGCAGAGTTTACCGAAAACGCCTGTCCCACCTGCGGCAGTTGTTCGGGCATGTATACTGCCAACTCCATGAACTGCCTGACAGAGGCCATCGGCATGGCCCTGCGCGGCAATGGCACCATTCCCGCTGTATATTCCGCCCGGCTGCGTCTGGCCAAGCACACCGGCATGAAGATCATGGAACTCATCGAAAAGGATATAAGACCCCGCAGCATCATGACCGCCGCGGCCTTTCACAATGCCGAGACCGTGGATATGGCCTTGGGCTGCTCCACTAATACCATGCTGCACCTGCCTGCCATCGCCCACGAGGCCGGCCTGGATATAGACCTGCACATGGTCAATGACATCAGCGCCAGGACCCCCAACCTGTGTCACCTGGCCCCCGCCGGAGACACCTTTATGGAAGACCTGGACCAGGCTGGCGGTGTGTGGGCCGTGATGGCGGAGCTGACCAAGGCCGGGCTGCTGGACGAAAGCTGCCTGACCGTCACCGGCAGGACCGTGGGCGAGAACCTGGCAGGCGTCCACAACCGGGACGCCTCTCTCATCCGGCCGCTGGAGGCGCCCTTTTCCCCCACCGGCGGCATCGCGGTACTGTATGGCAACCTGGCTCCGGACGGCTGCGTAGTCAAGCAGAGCGCTGTGGCCCCGGAGATGATGGTCCACGCCGGTCCTGCCCGTGTATTCGACTCGGAGGAAGACGCCATTGCCGTCATTTACGCCGGCGGTATCCATCCGGGAGACGTAGTGGTCATCCGCTATGAGGGACCGAAGGGCGGCCCTGGCATGCGGGAGATGCTCAATCCCACCTCCGCCATCTGCGGCATGGGTCTGGGCGAGAGTGTGGCTCTGGTCACAGACGGGCGCTTTTCCGGGGCTACCAGGGGCGCGTCCATCGGCCACGTGAGCCCTGAGGCCGCCTCCGGCGGGCTCATCGGCCTGGTAGAGGAAGGAGACACGATCTCCATCGACATCCCCGCCCACACCATCACCCTTGAGGTGGACGAGACCGTGCTGGCCGCCCGGAAGGCCGCATGGGTCTGCCCGGAGCCAAAGGTAAAGACAGGGTACCTGGCCCGGTACGCCAGGCTGGTCTCCTCCGCCGACAAGGGGGCCATATTGCAGTAAGCCATGCAGTGCGTCAACGATCTATTGGAAAAGCTGATCCTGTTCCGGCCCCGCAGTGGACTGCTGGCCGGGATGGGCTTCGAGCGGGACAGCGAGGGCGAGTGCCTGCGCCGGATACTGGAGCAGGCTGTGGACTGCGGCTGGCAGGGCGATCTGTGGCACTGCGTCCTGGCCCAGGCGCTGGCGGAAAGCGAGAATCCCTTTTCTCTGGCCTGTGAGCGCCGCCCAGCCGTTCGGGACAGCCTGTGGGACATAGCTCTGGAGGACATGAAGGTCTTTCGGGAGTTGTTTGGGCTTTCACTGCCGCCGGTCTTTGAGAGGGCCCGGCACTTTATCCACAATGCGCCCGACGCTCCACGGAAAGAGGCAGGCAGACGCATCCAGGCGCTGGCAGAACAGTTGAACGCCGCGGCAGATCCGGAGCAGATGCTCGTGCTCCTCACAAACTTTTACCGGGACCACGGCGTGGGCATGCTGGGGCTGGGTGATCTGTTCCGGGTCCAGCAGCGGGACGGGGCGACGGCTCTGCTCCCTGTGGAGGGCCGGCGGCGGGTCGTGCTGGATGACCTGGTGGGTTACGACAGCCAGAAAAAGCTGCTGCTGGACAACACGCTGGCCTTCCTGGGCGGCCGCCGGGCCAACAACGCGCTGCTGTACGGGGACGCAGGCACGGGAAAATCCACCAGCGTACAGGCCCTGGCTTGTGAGTATGCCTGCCGGGGACTGCGTGTCATCGAACTGTATAAGCAGCAGTTTGCCCTCATCCCTGATCTTCTGGGACGCATCAAGAGCCGCCATTACCGCTTCATCCTGCTGCTGGATGATCTATCCTTTGAGGAGAACGAGGTGGAATATAAACACCTGAAGGCGGTGATGGAGGGCGGTGGTGAGGCTGCGCCGGAAAACGTGCTCATCTATGCCACCTCCAACCGGCGGCACCTCATCAAAGAGACTTGGTCTGACCGCAGTGACATGCAGCACGACGGGGACATCCATCGCTCCGACACCGTGGAGGAAAAGCTGTCTCTGTCCGGCCGCTTCGGGCTTCAGATCTATTTCCCCAACCCCAGCTTTGAGGAATATCACACCATTGTCCGGACTCTGGCCCAGCGCGCAGGCGTGCAGGGGAGCATGACGGATGAGGCGCTGCGTGCGGCGGCCGCCGCCTGGCAGGTCCGCCGCGGCAATCGCTCCGGCCGTACAGCCCAGCAGTTCGTCAGCGACCTGCAGTGCAAAGCGCCGGAAGAGGATCCATAGACTGATAGGCAAGGTCCGCCAGCTCGTAGACGGTGTTGGGCTTGTCGCCGTCCTTGGCGGCGATGATCGCCTCCGTGGCCTCTTCGCCGATCTTCTTGAGGATCTTGTCCGTAGTGGAAGATGCCGGCGGCGAGGCCCGCGTCCACCTTGGGCAGAGATTGAAAGAGGGTGATGAAGTCCCCAATGCACCCGGCGCCGCCGGAGGCGATCACCGGCACGTTCACCGCCCGGCACACCGCGTCCAGCATGGGGATGTCAAAGCCGCCCCGGACGCCGTCGGTGTTGATGGAGTTCAGGACGATGCGTTTCTGTGTGCAGTGCTCTCTGTTTTGTAGTGGGACGTATAACGCTTTCGCAGGAAACACTGCTAACAATATCTGCGTGAGATTTGTGAAACAGGATCAAGGTAAAACACCTCTCTGCCGCAGACGCGGCAGGGAGGTGTTACATCTTTCGGGGCCTTTTCAGGGGCTTTGTGACACGCTGCGGATAAAGAGAGCAGGCGCTCTAAATGTTGTATATTTTGGTCTCATGTGGCGCGATTCTGCTCCCGGTCCTTTGCCTGACGGATCAAAACGCGGAGGACATCCATGATCTGCAGTTTGTCATTGGGTGAGAGTGAGTCCAATTCCTGTGCCAGGGATGAGATCGGATGGTTCGTTGACTTGTCTATCACGTCGCAGAAGATGGCGTCGGCTGTAACACCCAAAGTGTTGATGATAGTTACCAGGTTATCCAGCCGAGGAAAGGATTCACCACGCTCGACGCGGGCGATGTAATTCACAGTAAGCCCTGTCATCTCAGCAAACTGTTCCTGTGTCAGCCCAAGTTTTGTTCGATATGCTATGAAGTATGGGAAAACGAGTAAAATGTTCGGAAAAGGTGCTTGATAGGCTTTATCTGCTCCTTTTGGGTAGAATAGCCGAAAGGAGGTCATGTTATGCTGATAAGCAGGGAATCAATAACGTCATTTTGTATGTATCTGCATGAGCGGGAATGCAGTGAGACGACGGTCAGCAAATACTCACGCGATGTAGAGTAGCTGCGGTTGTTCTGCGGCGGGAGCGTGGGGGATAAGAGCACGCTCATTTCCTTCAAGCAGGACCTGCAGAAGCGGGGATATGCGGCCAGCAGCGTCAATTCTATGCTGGCGGCAGTGAACCGGTTTCTGGAGTTTGCCGGGCGTCCGGAGTGGAAGCTGCGTTTTCTGAAGGTGCAGCGGACGACATTCTCGGACGGAAAAAGGGAACTGTCACAGCAGGATTATGAAAAGCTGCTTCAAGCGGCCAAGGCCAGAGGAAACGAACGCCTTGCCATGCTGGTACAGACGATATGTGCCACAGGCATCCGGGTCAGCGAGGTGCGGGCCATCACGGTGGAGAGCCTGCGGCGCGGTCAAGCGGAGATCCGCAGCAAGGGGCGGATACGGGTGATCCTGATACCCAGGAAGCTGTGCAGGACGCTGGAGAACTATTGCAGGAAACGGAGGATCCACAGCGGACAGGTATTTGTAACGCGGACCGGTAAGCCGCTGGACAGGAGCAACATCTGGAAAAGCATGAAGCGGCTGGCGGTGCTGGCGAGAGTGGAACTGGGGAAGGTGTTTCCCCACAACCTGCGGCACCTGTTCGCACGGACATATTACAAAGTATACAAAGATATCGTTCGGCTGGCAGACATCCTGGGACACGCCAGCATCGACACCACCCGCATCTACACAAGCCGCACAGGAACGGAACAGCAGCGGCAGATCGAACGCCTGCCGCTGCTGATGTAAACGGATAATTTGATAACCACATAATCAGTATTATGTAGTCAAAGAACAATAACATATTAAATGACGCTCAGATTATAGCGTGTAGAAGCGCTATTGTCAACCCCGAATACCCCCCCCCCGCAGCATTCTCAGTGACAAATTTGTGCATTTTACCAGAAAAATGGGCACGCTAAAGCAAGGGTGCTCAAATCAGCTATGCCCAGAATGACAAAGATTTGTGCATATGCCGACAAACCGGCCACGAATTTGCCTTCACGGTGAATGGATAGCCGGTTCTTTTTTGCACCCTTCAAGGCCGTCTATTACTACGTAATACTGATTATGTAGTCAGGCGGGGGAGGCGCTGCCCAGTGGTCATTAGGAGTCGAGAGACCGCGCGGGCTGTACCTTGCTGCCTTTATTGATGGTAACCAGTTGAGAAGGGGAGACCGAGCATGAAAAAGAGCAGGAAAGTATCTGGGGCGCTGGCACTTGTCTTGTGCCTTTCCATCGTGCTGGGACTGATTTCCGGCATGGCCTTGAAGGAAAGCGAGACGGGGACTCCAGAACCTTCTCAGACCGCCATGCCTCAGGAGACGGCGCCTGAACCGGACGGGCAGCCGGCCATCGGCGATCCCCTGCCGGGGGATCAGACGGAAGACGGCGGACCCACCGGGGAACCGGAAGTCACCGAGGTGCCGGAAGCTACCGAGGTGCCGGAGGCCACCGGGGAGCCGGAGGCCACCGGGGAGCCGGAAGTCACGGAGGAACCGGAAGCCACCGGGGAGCCGGAAACTACCGACGAGCCGGAAATTACCGACGAGCCGGAAGCCACCGACGAGCCGGAAGCCACCGACGAGCCGCAGACTGCCGGGGAGCAGCGCTATGCCTGCGCCGGTGACGGCGTGACTGTCAACGCGGCGGCGGCTCCGGAAAGCGGCATCCCGGCGGATGCCCAGCTCCACGCGGACAAGATAGCCGAGGACACCGCGGAGTACACCCAGGCCTACGACACGCTGTGGCAGACGCTGGGCCTGACCGCAGGCGACGAGCTGTACTTCCTGCCCTATGACGTCTATTTCACGGCGGCCGACGGCAGCCGGAAAGAGCCGGTTGCCGGCCTGGTGACTGTGAGTATGCAGTTTCCCGCCGACCCCTTTGCGGCTTTTCTCAGCGGCGGGGAGGACGACAGGTTGGCGGACGGCCCGCTCTCCCAGCCTGGCATGGAGGGCCCCAGCTTTGACGAGCCCGGCGTGGGCGAGCCCGAGGCGGCTCCGGAGATGGTGACGGAGCGGTTCATGGTACATATCCTGGACAACGGCGCCGTGGAGAAGCTGGAGCCGGCGACGGCGGACGACGGCACGGTGACGTTTGCTGTCAACTCGTTCTCTGTGATGGGTCCTGCCCTGGTGCGGCGCGCGGTCGGCCCGAAGCAGGTGGTCTATGTCCCCACGGCCCCGGAGGGCATGGAGGGTGTAGTTGCCGGCACCATCGAGGCCGCGCTGGAGAATCTGGCCAACGGCGGCGTCATCTGCCTGACCCAGGACGTTGCCCTGAACGAGGCGGTCATCGACGGCAAGGTCGTGACGATCGAGTCCTATGGCGAGGGCGCGCCCTTTACCGTGACCAAGTCCGGCGAGGCGGAGAACATGTTCACCCTCACCAATGGCGCATCCCTGACCCTGGTGAATGTGACAGTGGACGCCTCGCTCAATATCCTGGGCCGGACCGTGACTGCCACCGGCGGCTCGACCCTCACCCTGAACCCGGGCGCGGCGCTGGTGAACAACAAGTCTTACGGCGCGGTGTATCTGGACGGCTCCATTATTGATATCAATGGCGGCGTGATCAGTGGCAACGCCACGACGACAGATGAGACGACGGCAGCCATAAAAACATATGGCACCGGGACCCGCTTCGCCTATAACAGTGCGAATGCCGGAAAGCAAGGCCTTGGCGGCGCTGTCCTCATGGTGAACAGCTCCATTGATATGACCGGCGGAGAGATCAGCGGCAACAGCGCCATCTGCGGCGGCGGCGTTTACGCTTACGATTCTACCGTGTCGGTAACCGGCGGTACGTTCTCCGAGAATACGGCAGACACGGCCACAGACGGCCAGGCCTACGGCGGGGCGCTCCACGTGGACGGCGCGGCCTCCACTCAGGTCACTATCGGCGGCAGCGCCCAGTTCACGGGCAACAGCGCCCAGCGCGGCGGCGCTTTCAGCACCGGTATCGACGCGGATACGGTCGCCCTGACAATAACGGGCGGCTCCTTTACGGGCAACACTGCGATGGCCTATGGGTCCATCGCCTTCATCTCTTCCAAGAACTCCGCCATCGACATCAGCGGCGCTGTGTTCAGCGGCAACAGCGCGGCCAAAGAGGGCGGCATCTATAAGGCGGCAAACGCTGCGAAGGAGCCGAATGGAAACGGCAGATTCACGATCAGCGGCGGGACACAGTTCATCAATAATACAGCGAATAAAGGCCCCTGCGTCTGCGTCACAAAGGACAACGCGGATGCCATCAAAGAATTCCTGGTGGATAGAGTGACCTTCAGCGGCAACAAAGCCACCGACAACGCGGGCGTCATACAGTATAACGTTCCCAACTCCAAGTTTACAGTCAAAAACAGCACTTTTGAGAACAACAGCAGCAACAATAACGGCGGCTGCTTCTATGCGGCGGTGGACGCCCAGGGCACGACGTTCACCTTTGAGAGCAGTACCTTCACCGGGAACTACGCCAAGAACCAGGGCGGCGTGTGGCGCGGCTTCCCGCCCCAGAGCAACATCCAGGTCAAGAACTGCACCTTTACGAACAACACCGCCAAAACCGGCGACGGCGGCTGCCTCTATTTCCCCGGCGATGGTGAGAACTCCAACATCACCATCGACGGCGGCACCTTCACCGGCAACAGCTCCGGCAGCTCCGGCGGCGCGTTCCGGGCCAACTTGAACGGCGGCACGGTGACGGTCAAAGGCAGCGCGAGGTTTGAGAACAACACTGCCGACGTGAACGCGGGCGCGTTCTCCGTCCGCCGGAAGGGCGCTGACTATTACGGCACGGTGCTGCTTCAGTCCGCACAGATCATCGGCAACCACTGCAACGCCAACTTCGACAACTACAAAGAGTCCGACCTGAATCCTACGAAGCACTATAACACCGGCGGTGTGTACATCGGCGAGAACATCACCTGCTACATGCAGGACGCGCTGATCACCGGCAACCATGTGGATGGAGGCAACGACGGCACGACGGTGGGCAACGGCATCGCCCTGTGCCCCAATGCCCAGGTCTTCCTGTACCCAGAGCACGGCGCCACCATCTACGGCAACGGCGACAGCGGCATGGACATCCTGGCCGTGCCCTATGACGAGGTCATCGACCACGAGACCCCCGCCAAGCTCTATGTCAGCGACACCACCCCCGACGGCCAGGACTACAACTGGACCGACCTGTCCGGCGGCACGGCCCGCACCGGCGAGTATGACTGGACCAATATCCGCAGCGGCGTCGCCCCGGCGGCCCTCGGCCCCAGCGGCGGCGAGGACAATTTGAACCCCGTGGGCTTCCGGGCCCACATCCCCGACACCGGCATCCAGACCGTGGCGGCCGGCGGCAGCGGCGGCTACGCCGTCCGCATCACCGACAACGATACGAAGAGCGCTAAATACGGCGGCGGCGGCATGATGGTCAACGGCAAGGTCGTCGCGGGTACGTTCAACATCAACGTGACGAAGAACGTCAATGTCAGGGGCGCGACCGACGAGAAGGGTAATTATCTCAGGAATGAACATGAATATATATTCCGGTTCAACATCATCGATGTGGAGAGCAAGAATAACGTTAATGGCCAGCTTAAGTCGCCCGGAACGGTCAGTTATCAAACGGACAAAGGCAGCGATAGAACGGAATTCCATGTTGAAACCTTGACCGTTGAGGAGGGGCAAGAGGCGTATTACGGCGGACTTGATGCCGGACAATACGCACGGATCTATTGCGATCTCAAGCTGAAAGGCACGGGTTGGATAAAAATCGAGGGGCTCGATAAGGAAAGTATTGGAATCCATGTGCCTACCGAACCTAATGATGAGGTAAAAAAGTACAATTACAAGTTCCTGCTGGAGGAGATCGATAGCGGCGGCGCGAGCAATGTGACGATTGTGCCGACGGATGATAAATATGGAGACGAAAATGAGACTGAAGTTGATCAATTCAGCTTCACCGTCACCAACTACTTTGAATTCGGCTCGCTGTCGCTGGAAAAAGAGGTAAGCGACTTCGGCGAGAAGGACCGTGACTGGGAGTTCAAGATCGAGCTGACCGGGGACAACGTCAAGGTGGGCGATGAATTCGCCTGCGAGGTCTATACGGTGGGGAACGATGTCGCGTTGTCCAATGGCACAGTGAAGCTCGCGGAAGGTGATGGCGGGGCGATGATTGTCAAGCAGCTTAACGACATGAACGTCACCCTCAAGCACGGCCAGCGCATGGTCATCTATAACCTGCCCGCGGGCACAAAATATACGATCACGGAAACATCTGTACCTGGTTATGAGACGAAAATAGGTGAAGATACCAACAACACGACCAACGGCGATATCAAGGTCGAAGCGACACAAGAGGTCAAGTTCACGAACACCCTCAAGACCGGGGAGCTGACGGTCTCCAAGGCCGTGAATGGTACGCTGGGCGAAACGGAAAAGGAATGGGAGTTCAAGATCACGCTGAGGCCTCCGGATGGCATAAAGCTGGCCGGGAGCTATCCCACCATAGACCAGAGCAGAAGCGAGGGAACGATCGATGTCACGCCTGATGGCGACAGCTATACCGCCACGGTCACGCTCAAGCACGGCCAGTCTATCACCATCAAGGGCCTGCCCGACGGCACGGAATATGCCGTCGAAGAGGTGACGGCAGACCCGAACTACGATTCCAGCCCCGATAATACGAGCGGGACCGTCAGCGTTGGCCAAACGGCGGAGGCCGCGTTCACCAACACCCGCAAGACCGGTGATCTGTCCGTGAGCAAGACCGTCTCCGGCACGGACGGCGACACGACGAAGGATTGGAACTTTACCGTGACGCTGGGCGACAATACCATCAACGGCGACTTCGGCGGCATGCAATTCACCAACGGCGAGGCCACGTTTAAGCTGAAGCACGGCGAGAGCAAGACTGCTACCGGCCTGCCCGCCGGGATCACCTACACCGTGACCGAGGCCGAGGCCAACTCGGACGATTACAGCACGAACGCCGGCAACGCGTCCGGGACCATCACCGCTGGCAAACTGACAGAAGCCACTTTTAACAATAAAAAGCCCAAGAGCGAGCTTGGCAATCTGACCATCACCAAAGCGATCGTGGGCGGCGGTGAAGAAGCGGAGGCAAAGACATTTACCTTCTACATCACCGGCCCCGAAGGATACAAACATACGGTCACTATCACCGGTGCGGGCAGCGAGACGGTGAATGGTCTGCATGTAGGCACGTACACCGTCACGGAGGATGACGCGGGAACGGAAGTGACGGGCTACACCTTGAACGTCACCGGCGAGGGCGAGGCCATTGTCACCGTCGGCGGCGATACGCAAGTCACCGTCACCAACACTTATACCGAAAATACCGAAAACGGCGGTCTGAAGGTCACTAAGACCGTCACCGGCACGGACGGCGACACGACGAAGGATTGGAACTTCACCGTGACGCTGAGCGACACGTCCATCAACGGCGTGTACGGCGATATGACGTTCGCCGACGGCGTGGCCAGGTTTACGCTGAAGCACGGCGCGACAGCGACTGCCGAAGGTCTGCCCGCCGGGATCACCTACACCGTGACCGAGGCCGAGGCCAACTCGGACGGCTATACCACTAACGCCACCGGCAACACGGGAGAGATCATACCCGGCGGCATGGCCGCGGCGGAATTCGTCAACTCCAAGGATCCCCCGCCTGTCAACCCGCCCGGCCCGCCACGCACCGGCAGTCTGCGGGTGACCAAGACCGTCACCGGCAGCGGTGGAGAGACAGAGAGAAACTGGAGTTTCCGGGTCGAGTTGGGCGCTCAAATCACAGGCCGCTACGGCGATATGTACTTTGATGCCGGTGTGGCTGAGTTCACGCTGAAAAGCGGGCAGAGCTGCACGGCCAATGGCCTCCCATCGGGTATTACCTATACGGTGACAGAGAAGCAGGCTGACCAGAACGGATATACGACAAGTTTCTCCGGCGCGACAGGGACCATCCCCCGTGGCGGGACTGTGGAGGCGAGAGTGGTCAATGACAAGCCCAGTGGTTCGCCTGCGCCCAGCGGTTCGCCTGCGCCCAGTGGTTCGCCTGCGCCCAGCGGTTCGCCTGCGCCCAGTGGTTCGCCTGCGCCCAGTGGTTCGCCTGCGCCCAGCGGTTCGCCTGCGCCCAGCGGCTCGCCCGGACCCAGCGGTTCGCCCGGACCCAGCGGTTCGCCCGGACCCAGCGGTTCGCCTGGACCTACCCTGCCGCCCGTGACGACCTCCCCGCCGTTCTACACGCCCGTGCCCGGCGAGCCCGTCGCACCCGCTACGGGGGACGGCATATCCCCCGAGCCTTGGGCGCTGCTGCTGACCCTGTGCGCCGCCGGCCTGGTTATCCTGGCCATGCGGCATAGAAGAAAACCCCACCGGCCCTCTGACCGGTAAAGACCATCCGGAGCCGCAGGAGTTTCTCCTGCGGCTCTATATTTACCCCCATAAAAGCGGATAGTAGAAAAGAGGTCCCCCTGTTGCAGGAGAATGGCTACAACAGGGGGTAAGGGATATGAGCCCGCGATCCTGTAAATGCGGGAGGAGGAAGTGACTGGGAAAGCCAAAAGAAGACGTGGGCCCTGCAAGCCATCCAAAAATGCCAAGATAACTGCAACATGACATGTGGCATTGCCGCGTGTAGGTGAAAATAGTTTGAACAGAGCATTGGTATTCGCCAAGGGCAGCAATAGAAAGAAATCAGTCAGGGTGGCTGATATGTACCCGTCGCCAAAGCGCATGGTGATTTGCTTGTATTGATTCATTGGCTTGTGACTGTGCCGCATGCCGCCGGGGTGACAAGGCGAAGTTTTCCATCTGACGCATAAATGGTCGAGAAGCACTCGCACTGTTCACATCGGTCATCGACCTCCGATTCAAACACCTGCTCTGTGGCATAAGGGCAAAACGCCTCATACACCTCCGGCCCCAGCCGCAGTGCCAGGCAAACATGGTCATGCCAAGTGTTAGAGTCCACAGCCGGTTTTATCGTATGATAAGGCCGCCTCACAAAGGCCCGAAACAACCTCGAAGTAGTCTGTCTGGCATATAGTAGTCACGGCATTTGCGTGGTGCGTGGAGCCAATACGATGTGGCAAAACCCGCAAATGTGAATAAGGATGTCTGTGGCTTTGCTGCTTGATCCGGAAACGATGGATTCCCGCAAACCGTTGCGGCACAAGCGATTCAAGCCTTTGAATAATTATCGATCACGTAATAACCTCCCAAACACATAACGATGAAAGGCGCAGAAATTCGGTTTGGGAGAAAACATTGAATCGAGTGATTCTCGCCCCCATGAAAAGAGAAGGCTGTCTGGAAAACCACCAGGGGGAGGGGCCATATAGTTCGCAAAATAGTGCGAGAGGGCAGGCTATGCTTTAAGTAATTTGAACTCCCGAAGAAGCTGTTTGGTACGTAAATGCGTCCGCAATGACCTTCGTGATCCATGAGTTTTAGAATGACGAGTTACGTAATAGGCGGCTGGCAACAGCAGAAAATGGGGTAGGGCTGTCATCAGCAGATGCGATGACAGCCCTACTTTTTTGTAAAGAATCGAGTCGATAGGCGAAGGTCATGGTTTCCAGTGGGGGCACATAAGAGGGTAGGAACCACAATTAGGGCGGCATGCGCCGTCGCTGCCGGTCAGGTGGCAGTGCAGGGGTAATTCACTGTCCTCCAGCAGGCCCTCCTTGAGTAGATGTGTAAGGCACGCAAGCGGTAAGCCATAACGGACAGAACTCATGTATTCCTCATAGTCATTTTCTGCGAGGCTGACATCACCCGCGGCCGTTCCAAACAGGTCCATGACCTGAGGCGGGATAACAGCAGGATTATAGTAGAGCAGACGCTCAATGAGTTCGTTATCTGCAAGGTCAGATATAGAAACACTTGCTTGGATTAGCTCAGCGGCAGCGTTCATGGCAACATTTCGCTCCCTCTTGTCCTGCCGCTGTTCTGACCGTGTCAAATGCTCTGTGGTATCGGCGTTGTTGATGGCTGTCCAAAGTGACTGGAACGAGGGCGATGACAAGTAATTATGTATTGAGTCATTAAGCAGCGCTGGGCTGTGGTATATCCTGGTGATTTTGTTGAGTGCAGCCTTCAGAGAATGTTTACCATCCTTCATGGCATTGAATAACGAGTCTAGGGCATCGCGCATTTCAACAGGTGTGGGCGTGTCGCTGTCATCGTCCATTACGGCGCTGTAGAGTATTCCCAACGCGGCAACATGCTGTAGAAGCTTCTGCCCGGTCGTACCGCAGTAACCGGCGTAGTAGTCCATGCCGGTGAGCATAAATTCCTGTTGAGAACCGAATTCGTAAAAGAATTCTTGGTTTTCAGTCTGAAGAAAGTTTTGAAAGCGATCCATTGTACTCTTATTATACGCTGAGGCCAGCCTTATCTCACCTGCAGAGGAACAATAGTCGAAGAACAGCTCAATAGGTGATTGCTGGTGATCTGCTATTTCGAAGCGGCTGCGCTCGATACGCTTGCCTTCTGAAATTACATGAAGTACGTCAGCCTTACAGCTGGCATCTTTCATCATGCCTATGACACGAGATTTTATCCGGTCTATCTGACTTTTTGATATGGCATATGCTTCTGCAATATAGCTGCGTTTGATACCGTTCAGGTGGCAGGCTAGTACAGATGCGGTAAGCCGGAGCGTCATGCCGCCGGCGGCATAGCTTTCCAGGCCAACTATTCTCTGCTCGCCAAGAAGGTTCCTACAGTGTTCGTTTGAGCACATGGGCCGGCTTCGGAAAATCAGCAGCTTCGCCGGCATGTTTTCAAGGCGTACGTCTCGAACCTCTACAACGCTCTCCCTTGACGAACCGCTGACCCCGGAATAAGTCCCACATTTAGGACAGCGCAAGTGTGTTTTTTGGGGATGAAATGAGAGCGAGAACCGGATGCAGTTTTCCAGCTGGAAAGTGGTTTTGGTCAGGAAACAATTATCATAGATGCCATTTGCAGAGGCCTTGCATTCATTGCAAAGTTCTTCGTGCATTTGGCATGATACGGCAGATGTGTTTAGTGACCCTTTGACGATCAAATCATTGGGAAGATTCTCGTAGTCCAAGAGGAAAGTCTCTATATCCTCGCGCTCCTCGGCGAAATCGTATTGTTTAACACTGGCGTCATGAATGGATGTGAATTCATGCGGGTAGCATGTATGGCGACGTTTTCTCCTTGGCATACCTGGTGTAGACACTTACAGCCCTCCCATCGCTTCTCCTTCACAGGAGTGAAGTTAAATGAACGTGTAAGAACTAATTACGCAAACCTTTCCATTAAGGGCTGGAGCAACCCATCAATTTGCTGAAATCGTTTACCTTCCGCAGTGTCCCGTGGTGTATCTGAAAACTGAACGAGGCTGACGCACTTTAACGGAGGCTGTTATTTTGTGCGGTAAAATTCAGAAAAAACTACGGAGGTGCACTATGAACGGAAACATTACAAATAGCGTAATAACCCCCGGGCAGGCCAAGAAGCTTTTTAGCAAGAGGACAAAGAAGACCCAGAGGCAGAAAACGAAGATAATTCGCCTGCGCAACTACGATGACGTGGACGCTAGGCTGTACTACTACAGTACCGCTGGAGATAAAGAGATCATTCGGGTGAAAGGGTATGGCGTTATTCGGGGGACATCAGACCGTGCGGACGATTGTGTTGACCACCAATGCAAGGTGAAGTTCGGGGACGTTGCAGCCGCAGAGAGGGCCGTTATCTTTGAGATAGCGAAGGACTGCGAGAGGGGAAAAGGGAACGGATCAGGAACAAAAGAACTGAGTTTGTATGATTGCCTAAAAAAGATCGACAAATATGACCACGATAGACTCATCGAAATAGCACAGAAAACATTCGGATGGGCGGAGAGCACGGCAAACAGAACGCTGTCTTATCTAATAAACAGTGTCGCATTTAATATGATTGCCAATGATACTATGGAGGGAGTCGTGCAAGCGCTGGTAGACAGTGCTCTTGCAAACAAAAGAAGCGGCGAGCACGAGGGAGCCACCAAACAGAACATCCAAACGGTATTGATTCGAGTCGAGAAGCTTTTCAGACGGTTGCAGCGCGATTATGAAGAAATAAGACGCTTTGAGATGGAGTTTCCACCCGTCTATATTGGGCAGGCGGCAATCACCGAGCAGGAGAAATCGCTAAAGAGCGAAGAGAGAACTCTGTTTGTCTACGTGCTCTGGGAATTAGCACAAGCCAAGTTCCCGGAGGCCTATGGCGCGGTCATGATGTACTATTGCGGGCTTCGTACAGCCGAGGCAGTGGGTCCACTCATAGGGGATATCATCATCAGTGACGATGGGAACTTTGCGACATATTTTGTGTCCCGCCAAATCCGACAGGGTAAAGAAACCAACACCCTGAAAACAGACAAAGCATACCGGCAGGTCGTCCTCCCGTTTGGCGCGGTCCGGTTTGTTCAGCTGCGCATTGAACAGCTTCGACAGAGAGGCTACAGTGACAAGGAAATAGAGCAGGTGCCCTTGGTCTCATATGAAGATAAGAATAGTTCGTTTGTTGCGGCAAGTGTACTGTCAGGCTTTATCAAGGATATACTACAGGAGTGTGGTGTGGAACAGGAACGGTTTGCTCTGGTGGACGAGTCAGAGGAGCGGTGTGTTGGCCGTGAGGAACGGGGAGATATGACAGCATACATACTCAGGAGAGATTTCACTACAAGAGGGATCAACTGCTGCGGGATCATGCCGGCAGAAATGGATTATCTGCTTGGGCATGTGTCGGAGGAAGTTGGATATGAGAGGGTAAAAGCAGAGAAAGGAACAGCCGATTGGATCAGGAGTATAGCCCAACGGCTGGACCGTTATGTAACTGCCCCGGAGTTTTCTATAAACCCGGCAGTCGTGCCTGTGATCGTCAAACCGGGTGACTGCGTAAGGCTTATGAATAACACGGCCTATCAGTTCGAGGCAGAAGTAGATTGCACCATTCGGGCGGTAGTGCACAATACTGAAGCGGTGGACCACCTCTATTTAGTAACGGAGGGGGAGTATGACGCAAAATCTTTACGAAGAAAAACAGAACCGGAAAAGACCGGTGACCGTATGAACCGAATTGTTCCAGCGATGACCAACTTGCCTCCGCAGAAGTATGAGCAGCTTAGGCGTAGGGCACATGATATAGCCGAAAGGATCATTCAGAAAAACCAAAGTGAAAGCGAGAAAAAGCAGGAGGAATGATGTATGAAAGATACGTATGAGATCAATAAAACAGTTTCAGGAAATAATGGAAGAGTGGACATGACCGGGCGTGTAGTGAGAAAAAACATCACCTTCGTTTTCAGTCTTCATCCTACAAAGGTACAGGGATACTTGTTTAGAGGCCATATGTCCATCATCTCTCCACAGGATGGGAAAGTGCTGCAGGTCGTTGGGGAAAAAAGAAAGAGGCTTATGAAGAAACTGACTGAGGACAAACGAGAACTCGCTGAAAAAGGAGGACGGGTTCGGGAATTGATGGCGGCAGATGATTTTTATATCGCAACGGACAGCCTGGAAGAGATACGAGTGATCGTAGAGAGAAAAGCAAATGAGATGTATGGCGATTATGGGGAGGAAATACGGGCTGCCACAGGCAGACCGATGGACAAGCATATAAGCGCGGAACAGGCCTTTCAGGCTGAGGGTGAAAACTTTATCGCCAGCATCTCTGGCAGGACAGATAACAAAAGAGCCAACGAGAACCTTGTGCTGCTGGAAAAAATGTGCTATCAACTGTCCGAAAAGGCAATGTGCGACATAACGGTAGATGATATTCACCGCTTTGCCAGGAACCTCACCGGGAACAACGAGACACGCAAGAGAAAACTATCGCTTCTTAGAAGGTTCTGGGATTACTGCTTTAGTAAACGTCTCATTGATGGGCGGAATCCTGTGGAGCAGTACATAAAAGAAAACCCTGGTATAAGAAATCGGCAACCACGAAAGCAGACAAACCGTGAAAAGCTGCCTGGTCGGCTGGAGAAAAAACAGGAACAAAAGCTTCTTCAGTTCGTGAGGGAACATATTGAAGAAGGACTGTCGCTTTCGGTCCTTCTGCTGAACGGGGGTGGTATCCCGCCGTCTGCACAAACGTCGCTGACATGGGGAGATGTTACCATCAATAATGATGATCCATCTGACGTGCGTGTGCATGTCAAAAGGCTCAACAGCACATGGGCAACGCAGGATTATACACGGCCGTTATTCCGCGCAGAAGGAGAACTCATCTATGAGAAATACAGACTCCTATCGAATGAAGGGCAGATTTCAATAGATGACCTCCCAGTTGTTTCCTCAAATGACAACACACCAAAAAGAGTATCGACTGCGGAAATTACAGCATATATCCGTAATGCTCTGTTACATGCAGGCGTCAAGAACTCAACATTGGCGCCGTCAAAGAACCAAGACAAAAGTGTAGGTATGGGAACACAATTCCTGCAAAAAAACTATCTGGCGAAGCTGCTGGAATGCGGGCTGGAGACAGATAAAGGGTTGTTGGATTTCCTCTGCTTGAAGAAGATCGCGAGTGTGACTGCTGACCACTACCGGAGTTTTACTTCACCGGAAGGGCAACTTTACATTCGCTGTGTTCTGGACCGGTATGTGACAGAGGACGGGCAAAAAGAAACGAAGCCGACGCAGATACCGACCAAAAGGAAAAACGGAAGCAGACGAATACGTATGGAGAGTTCAGGCACTCCTCGGTGTAACATGATGGAGGTCGATATTTCTCTCAAAAAAGGGCAGCTATATACGCTGGATTCTTCCAAAGGAATCGAGGGGGAGCTATTTGTGCTGCCAGCGAACAAGGATGAAAGCGAGGTCACGCCCCAAAGGATAATAGAAGTATATTAACTATCAGTGCCATTTTTGGAGTTCAAAGTAAGCAGGGTCTGAAGCGCGAAAGGCGTTCCAGACCCTGCCTGTTCTGATTATAGTCAGTGCTATGTGCTTTCACCAGAGCGGTGTCCGCTACCCGCCTATGCTGCTCACTATTAAGTGTTATGCTGCGTACTATTTCGTAGCTAAATACCGTTCGATTTCTGCCACGAGCTTTTCCGCCCGCTGATACTGTGCCTCCACGTCTGCCTTGGACGCAATATAGAAATCATCATAGTCGCTGGCGGAGCGAATCCTGAAAAGGCTGCTGATGGTATCGGACATCTCGGGCGTGAACCGGCCGGTCTTGATATACGTCTCCCGGAACTTTGAAATGATGCCGGAGTGCTTTTTTGAATCAAAGTCATCCAGCGCCAGAACGGCCCGCAGAGCATGGAACGCGGCATAGTAAGCGCGGTTCGCGGCACCTCGGTACTCGCCGTTGTCCAGCAGGAGCTTGGCCTCCCGGAGACAGTCCTTGGAGCGTTCTATACGCGCTGTGGACAGGTCTTTCAGTACGTCAGGCAATTCTTCGTCCCTCCCGTTCGATGTTTCTGTAAAACGGCAAGGCCTCCCGGTATTTTTCATATGTCGCAATGTCCTTCTCTACGATGGAAAGCACGATCCCATACTCAAAGAGGATCTGGCCGCAGAGATGATCCATCTGTTCGCGGTAGCAGGCGAGCTGCTCAGCGGGGAGGTCTACCAGGAGCAAAACGTCGATGTCGGACTCATCATCATAATCCCCCCTGGCAAAGGAGCCATAGAGGATGGCACCGTGAAAGGCTGAAACAAAGATCCTCTTTGCCTCTTCCACGGTCCTCGTCAGGATCTCATTCAGCTGGCTCTGCGTACACATAGGCCACACCTCCATTCCTATTATAGCACATTTGTTGAGCAAAACGCAATCAAGAGAGGCCTGAGAACCTTGTGGTGTCACATGGTGCCGGGCGCCAAACTCCCTCACATAGTATTCCAGAAGCTTGCTTGTCTTCGCCGATGGATCGACGGCAATTACTCGAACCTTTCTACTTTTTGCCTCATTCCCGCCAGACGCCGGTGCCCACATACTCCTTCCGGCAGTGGAAGAAGTAGATGAAGCACAGGATGATCTGCACGAAGGTGGAGGATGGCGTGCCCAGGCCGATGCGGAATATGCTCACCGGCCGGATGTGGCTGAACAGGATGGACAGGGGCACCCGCACCCCAAATGCCCCGGCGATGCCCTGGACCATGACAAAGCCGGTCCGGGAGCAGCCGTTGAAAAAGCCGATGAAGCAGAACAAAAACGACGTGAGCAGGCAGTCGATGCCGTAGGCCTTCAGGTACTCCGCCGAGGCCCGGCAGACCTCCATGTCCTTGGCAAATATGGTGCTCAGGGGCACCCCCTGGAAGAAGGCCAGATATCCCAGCACCAGGCTGCAGGCAAAGCTGAGGCCGACGCCCCACCGGAGGGCCCGCTCCGCCCGGACCATCTTCCCGGCGCCGTAATTTTGTGCCACGAAGGAGCTCATAGCCTGGGAGAAGGCCGAGGGCAGCAGCATGATGAACCCGCACAGCTTCTCCGCCACGCCGATACCCGCCGAGGCGACGACCCCCAGCTTGTTCACGATGGCCATGATGATGAGAAAGCTGATGGACACCAGAAGGTCCTGCAGCGCGATGGGCGCGCCCAGGCGCAGGATGCGGCCGATGACCTTTTTGTGAAAGCCTATATCCCGGCGGGAGAAGGGGAAAGGCATGCCGCGCCGGCGGATGATGATGAAGGAGAGCGCTACGCTGAGGGCCTGGGCCATGACCGTGGCGATGGCGGCCCCTGCCGCGCCCATATGGAGCCCCGCCACGAACAGCAGGTCCCCGAACACGTTGAATACCGCCGCAATGGCCACGGTGACCAAAGGCATCTTCGCGTCCCCAATGCCCCGAAACACGCTGCCCAGAATGTTGTAGGCCACGATGAACACCGCCCCGCCGCAGCAGATGCGGGTATAAGCCACGGTCTGGGCGAAAGCCTCCGCCGGGGCGTTCAAAAGCCGCGCCGCCGGCGCCGAGAGCCACTGCATGGCCACGGCCAGAATGAGCCCCATGCCGGTGAAGGAGAAGATAGTGGCGCCCACCACCGGGCCGCAGTCTTGCTGCCGCTGCTGGCCTATGTACTGGCCCAGGAGCACTGTGGTGCCCACGGCCAGCTCCGTGATGACCATGGTCAGCGAGTGCATAAGCTGGCTGCCTACCGACACCGCCGACACGTTGGCGGCGTCGGAGAACTGTCCTACGATCATCAGATCCACCGCTCCGTACAGGGACTGGATCAGCATGGCGAACATGATGGGGAACACGAACCGGACAAGCGCCGGGACAATTTTCCCTTGAGTGAAATCACTTTTCATATATCTCTCCGTGAAAAGGCCGGATAAGACGCCCAGAGCATCTTATCCGGCCTGATAGTTTGGCGGCTATCATCCTCCGATGAACGGGTGTATTATAGCAGGCCCCGTAAAATTTTGCAAGGGGCGCGCTGCAGCGAGTCGCTAATGGACTCCACCAGGCCTCTCGGCTTGCAGCCGAGAATCCTTGATGCTTTACTGATGAAGGGAAAAAGCATGTATGAAGGGCCAACGGCCCCACTTCGCAAAAGTCAAGTCTGACCGCGAAAACGTCAGGGCTCTTACATTGATGCGTTTCGGCTGGAATGATAAAATTATAAAAGAAAGTTGCTTTAAAGCAGGGTAGAGGAACATGGAGAAAGCACAGGCATCGTCCATGGGCATGACCTGCACCAGTACCATGGACATGCAGACTGCGGGTAGTATTACATAAGCAATGGGCATCGCTATGGGAGGGATGGCATATGCGGATCGCCGTCTGCGATGACGACCCTGCGGAACAGGAACAATTCGATACGGCGCTGCACGGATGGGATCCGACCCGGAGCGCGGAGAAGTTTTTGAGCGGGGCGGCGCTGCTGGAGGCCGCCCGGCAGGCTCCGCCTTTCGACATCGTGTTCCTGGATATCTACATGCCCGGCGAAAACGGCATGGACATAGCCCGTTCGCTGCGGGAGATATCCCCGGAGACAGGGATCGCCTTCGTCACCACCAGCCGGGAGCACGCGGTGGAGGCCTTCTCCCTGCAGGCCCTGCACTATCTGGTGAAGCCGGTGACCACCGAGGGCGTGGTGGAGGCATTCCGGCGGCTGACGGAGCTGCGCTCCCGGCAACGGGAGCGGATATCCTTTGCCGTTGGGCCGGACAGGTACACGGTTTTCATGGACCAGATATCCCTTCTGGAAAACGACAACCACGCCGTGAACGTATCCCTTTCCGATGGCCGGCGGCTGAAGGTGTGGACGCCCTTCAATGAGCTGGCGCAGCAATTGAATGGGAGCTTTCTGCACATCAACCGGGGCATCATGGTGAACATGGACTACATCGTACATATGGAGACGGATATATGCACCCTTCAGGACGGCAGCCGCCTGCCCATCGCGATACGGCAGAGCGCCGCCATCCGGGCGGCCTACGATAATTACGTCTTCGACCGGCTGAACCGGCGAAGGGGCCTGTGAGAGGGAGCGCCATGAGCGTATATTGGCGAAACGCCGCGAACGCTCCGCGCCGCTGTCTGCCCGCAGGCAGCGGCTGAACATGACCGGGAGCAGGAAATATCCCGCCCCTTTGGCCCTTTTGCCCCGCTGGAACGTATAAAAAGACAGAAAACAGAAAGGAGAACTGTTATGAAAAACAACAATAAGAGCTTTGAAGCTCTCGACGACGAAGCTCTGGATGCAGTGACCGGCGGGGAAAAAGCTAACATTCCGAATAGATTTAAAGAGAACAATTGTATGGTCTGCTGCCACTTTAATGTTGACTGTCCCTACGGTGGTCCGTTTTATGGCTATATAAAATGGGGCGATACGCTCTGCCCCGGTAAGGCGTAAGGAAAAAAGGAGAACAAACATGAAGAATAACGAGAACAAAAAGAGCAATGAAGAGCTGGCCGATGAGGCGCTGGCCGCGGTAACGGGCGGTGGTGGAAGACAGAGCCAGGGTGCCATGTGTCCGAAATGCCAAAGACACATCCTGCTTGGGCAGGCTGAGAGGCGCGATGGCCATTACTATTGCCCCTACTGCCCCGCAATAGAACTGCCGTCGCTGGAATATCAGGAGGTATCACAATGAATGACAACGAGAACAAAAAGAGCAACGAAGAGTTGGCCGACGAGGCACTGGACCAGGTGGCCGGGGGCGGTATGCTTGATGCATTTACTCCAAAATGTGTGTGCAATAGCTGCGGTGCCATGTCAAAACAATCTGACATTGAGGCGCATAACGGCAATTGCCCCGGGTGCGGGGTGCCGATGCCGGTGTGATAAAGGAGATATGACATGAAACGGAGCGCGAGATACTTTCTGGCGCTGGCCCTGACGGCGGCGCTCATCCTGGGCGCGGTCATGCCGGCGCTGGCGGCGGAGCCGGAGGAAACGGCGGGACCCGGGGCGCCGGCGGCGCCGGCAGA
>CANQRM010000022.1 GCA_947626265.1 uncultured Oscillospiraceae bacterium | reverse complement strand
TATCAGGAAAAATCAAATGGTATCAAATCCCCCAAACAAAAGCGTTTAGAATTAAGTTTCATTTTGCGAGTGGGAATAAGGAAAGAAACCCGCTGTGCCCTGAAAACACGGGATTTCTTTGCCCCCGCTCCCGGTTCTGATAACGATTTGATAACAACGACCTGACCGGGCCTATCTATGCGAACGGCCCGAATGAAAAGCGGGCCTGCTGATTCGGTATCAGCAGGTCCGCTTTTTGTTATTCATCTTTTCGGCCGCGTTTCTTTACACCCCGCTGCACCGCATCACTGAACTCCTCGGACGGGATCTTGCCCCAGATGTTTTCCGTGTCAAATTCCGGGTAGCGATAACGCCATCTATCATAGTCTTCTTTTGTGATCTCCCCTGCCGCCAGCTTAGCAGCTTGCTTCTGCCATGCTGTGAGCAGGTCAAAAAGCTCAACATAGGTCGTACCCCTGGACTTGTCCAGCCGCAGGCACACCTCACCGTCAAGCTCACCCACGCCGAGGCCATAGATGTCCTCCAGCGCGAACAGCGTATGAGCAAGGCCAAGATGGCTGTCTATATCCGGCACATCCAGCGCCAGCGGCGACACGTCCAACGCAGACGCCAGGGTCCGGGTCAGTTCCGCTTTCGGCGTCCTTGTGCCGGACTCATACTGGGCCAGGCGAACGTCAGCGGTTTTTTCCGGGAACCCCACCGCCATGCCAAGATACTTCATCGTCATGCCCCGCAGTGTGCGGAAGAAATGTATCCGCTCCCCTATCGCCATATCAGCATCTCCCATCCAGCAAATCATGCTGAGCGCAGTATAACATATACGTTTAAGGCGCGTCAAGAGAATATTAAACGAAAAAGTTTAAATTTATATCTCTCAAAGCTTGACGAAACAAATATGTTTAGTATAATAATTATTAAACAAAACAGTTTAGCGAGGGAGGAGAACAATTTGGCGGGAACGATGTTCATGCGAGTGAATGAAGTCGCGGAGGAGCTGGGTGTTTCCATCCCCTACGCATATAAACTCATACGGGCTATGAATGAAGAGCTGAAAAAGACCGGCTGTATCACCATTGCAGGCCGGATCGACCGTAAGTTTTTCCACGAGCAGTTTTACAGCACCAAAGACCACCATGAAAGGAGCAGATGAAAATGCCGGTCTATCGGGACAAAAATGGCACATGGTACGTCATGTGCCGGTACACGGACTGGAGGGGCGAGCGCAAGCAGAAATGCAAGCGCGGCCTGCGCACCAAACGGGATGCCCAGGCCTGGGAACGGGAGTTTCTCATGCAGAAACAGGCAGATGTGAACATGACCTTTGCGAGCTTTGTCCAGCTATATGAACGGGACGTCAAATCCAAGCTCAAGCTGAACACATGGCTGTCCAAGGAGAGCGTCATCCAGAAGAAACTCCTGCCCTATTTCGGACAGCGCCGGCTGTCCGAAATAACGGCCAAAGATGTGCTGGCATGGCAGAACGAGATGCGTTCCCAGACAGCCCCCAGCGGCAAGCTCTACTCTCCCACTTATCTTAAATCTATCCACAATCAGTTGAGCGCCATCTTCAACCATGCTGTCCGCTACTACGGTCTACAAGCCAACCCCGCAGCAAAGGCCGGCGCCATGGGTGAGAAGGAGCGGCAGGAGATGCAGTTCTGGACAAAGGAGGAATATCTGCGTTTCGCGGACGCCATGATGGACAAGCCTCTTTCCTATTACGCTTTTGAGATGCTCTACTGGTGCGGCATCCGGGAGGGCGAGCTACTGGCGCTCACGCCATCGGATTTTGACTTCAAAGCCGGAACAGTCTCCATCACCAAATCGTATCAGCGGCTGAAGGGCCAGGATGTGATCACCAGCCCAAAACCCGAAAGAGCAACCGGGTCATATCCATGCCAAAATTTCTCTGTGACGAGATGCAGGATTACTTCAAAATGTTCTACAGCGCCGGGGAAACAGACAGGATATTTCCCATCAGCAAACACTACCTGAAGCATGAAATGGAACGCGGCTGCAAGGCCACCGGCGTCAAGCGGATCAGGATACACGACCTGCGCCACTCCCATGTTTCCCTGCTCATAGATATGGGTTTCACCGCTCTGGCCATTGCCGAGCGAGTGGGCCACGAGAGCATCGACATCACCTACCGCTACGCCCATCTGTTCCCCACCCGGCAGACGGAGATGGCCGACCGGCTGGACATGGAGCGCACAGGGAAAGGAGCCGGAAATGTCCCATAAGAATCTCGACAGAAATAACCGCTGGCGGAGCAAGACCGTCGCCTTCCGCGTTTCCCCGGAGGAAAGCGCCCAGATCGACACGGCGGTACGCCTGTCCGGGCTGACGAAGCAGGACTACATCACCGACCGGCTCTTATGCCGGGCAGTGGTAGTGCAGGGAAATCCAAAAGTCTACAAGGCCCTGCGTGATCAACTGGCTGCCGTTTTGGACCAACTTCGCCGCATCGAAAACGGCGCCAGCGTTGACGGCGAACTGCTGGAAACGATACAAATGATCGCAGCCATCATGGACGGCATGAGGAGAGAAACATGACAAATGTGATTACCCAACAAGCATCGTGTTTGTGCTCCCACAAACACCTTTCAGGAGGCATCCTGAAACCTCTAAGGGCTTGGGATATCCCAAAAGCCTGTGTTTTGTCCCCAAAACACGATGCTTGTTGGTATATAGCAGTCAAGTCTACATCGATTTTGAAAGGACGGATAAGAACATGAAAAAGCACTATGTTGACGAACAGACCGGCACCATCTACACGCTCCAGGAGGACTACTATGTCCCGGACAGAACACTACCAGCCGAAGAAGAAAAGCCCATAGGGGCGTGGGGCCGGCGCCGCCTGCAGTTCCTGCAGCAGCACCGGCGCGGCACCTACTCCTATCTTCTCACCACCTGCCAACTGAACAGACACCTGGCGGCAGTAGACGAGCAAGCCCGCTCTCTCCTCTTTCAGCTAGTGACCCAGACGGCAGAGCAGGAACAGGTAACGGAAGCGCTAAAAGCCACAGACCAAATGCAGTGGGTGCAGCGCATGAACAGCATCCGCCACCGCGCAGAGGAGATCGTGTATGAGCAGGTGATATACGTCTAATGAATAGATCTGCCGGTCATCCGGCGGCTCTTAACTTTTTGAGACGTTTAATTGCATCATTATCTTCAAAAATGATGTAATTAACTGTTGACGAATATATATCTATGGTCGTATAATCAATTTGCAACATTATCTTCGATCCAGGTGATTCTATGCGTAATTACGACTTTATAAGCAAATATGACGCCCTTCTCGTCCCCGACATCGTGGCGCTGCTGTCCCAGATCCACGAGTTCAAGGGCGAACAAGCCAAACTCATGGGAACCAAAGAGGACACGCTCACCCAACTAGTGGAGATCGCCAAGATCCAGAGCACCGAGGCATCCAACAAGATTGAGGGCATCTACACGTCGGACGAGCGGCTGAAGAAGATCGTGCGGGAGAAAACCATGCCCAAGACCCGCGGCGAAAAGGAGATCGCCGGATATCGGGATGTTCTGGCTACCATCCACGAAAGTCACGACTATATCCCCCTCCGGCCCTCTGTCATTTTGCAGCTCCACCGGGATCTCTATAAATACAGCGGTCTCTCCATCGGCGGGCACTATAAGAATTCCGATAACATCATTGAGGAAATGGACGCCGATGGGAACAAGGCGGTGCGTTTCCAGCCCGTCCCCGCGTGGGAGGCCTCAGAGGCCACGGACCGGCTGTGCGCGGCATACGACGAGGCCCTGCGGGACCCGGCCCTGGACCCGCTGCTGCTCATGCCCATGTTTATCCTGGACTTTCTCTGCATCCACCCCTTCAACGACGGCAACGGCCGTATGAGCAGGCTGCTGACACTGCTGCTCCTCTACCGGGCCGGCTATGCAGTAGGAAGATATATCTCCATCGAGCGGCTCATTGAGACATCCAAGGAGACCTATTACGAGGTGCTGCAGGAGAGCTCTGACCGCTGGCATGAGGAGGCCAACGATTACGCCCCCTTTGCCCGGTATATGCTGGGCGTGGTGGCTGCGGCCTATCGGGAGTTCAACGACCGGGCGCAGCTTTTGACCGACCCGGAACTGTCCAAGCCCGACCGGGTGCGGGAGGTCATCAAGGGGACGCTGGGAAAGATCACAAAGGCAGAGATCATGATAAAATGCCCGGACGTCGCTCAGATCACGGTGCAGCGGGCGCTGAACGAGCTGGTAAAGTCCGGCCAGGTCATCAAGCTGGGCGGCGGGCGCTACACCGCATACACATGGAACAGGGAGAGAGATTGACATGGTAACAGGCGAGCTGAAAAACAAAATCGACAGCCTCTGGGAGATATTCTGGACCGGCGGGCTCACCAACCCCCTGGACGTGATCGAACAGATGACCTACCTCATGTTCATCCACGACCTTGACGAGGCGGACAGGCGCCGGTCTTTGGAGAGCGCCATGCTGGGCCTGCCCTATGAGAGCATGTTCCCCCCGGAGGTACATCTGGGCGGCCGCACCATCGACGGCAGCCAGCTCAAATGGAGCACGTTCCACGATTTCCCTGCGGCGCAGATGTACTCCGTCGTTCAGGAATGGGTGTTTCCCTTCATCAAGGAGCTGCACGGGGACAAGGAGAGCGCCTATTCCAAGTATATGTCCGACGCCATCTTCAAGCTGCCCACGCCGCTGATCCTGGACAAGGTGGTCACGGCCATGGATGGCATTTATGCCCAGATGGAACAGGTCCAGTCCGCCGACGTGCGGGGCGACGTGTATGAATATCTCCTGTCCAGGCTCTCCACTGCCGGCGTCAACGGCCAGTTCCGTACACCCCGGCACATCATCCGCATGATGGTGGACATGCTCCGGCCCGAGCCGGACGACACGGTCTGCGACCCGGCCTGCGGCACCTCCGGGTTCCTGGTGGCCGTCAGCGACTACCTGAAGGAAAACCGCAAGGCGGACGTGTTTTTTGACCGCCGACATATGGACCACTACATGAACCACATGTTCCACGGCTACGACATGGACCGGACCATGCTCCGCATCGGCGCCATGAACATGATGACCCACGGCGTGGACAACCCCTTCATCGAGTACCGGGACAGCCTCAGCGACCAGAACCCGGACCGGGAGAAGTATTCCCTCATCCTGGCCAATCCCCCCTTCAAGGGCAGCCTGGACGCAGACATCGTCAGCGCGGACCTCTTAAAGGTCTGCAAGACGAAAAAGACGGAGCTGCTGTTTTTGGCGCTGTTTCTGCGGATGCTGAAGGTAGGCGGCCGCTGCGCCTGCATCGTCCCGGACGGGGTGCTGTTCGGCTCCTCCACCGCCCACAGGGCCATTCGTAAAGAGCTCATTGAGAACAACCGCCTGGAGGCCGTGGTATCCATGCCCTCCGGGGTATTCAAGCCCTATGCCGGCGTGTCCACCGCCGTGCTGGTATTCACCAAGACCGGCCACGGCGGCACGGATAAGGTATGGTTTTACGACATGCGGGCCGACGGGTTCAGCCTGGATGACAAGCGCACGCCCACCAAGGAAAACGACATCCCCGATGTCGTGGCCCGGTTCCATGATCTGGCTGCGGAGGCGTCCCGCGCCCGCACGGACCAAAGCTTCCTGGTCCCCAGGGATGAGATCGCCGGGAACGACTATGACCTCTCCATCAACAAGTACAAAAAGACCGAGTATGTCCCCGTGGAGTACCCGCCCACAAGCGAGATCATGGCGGAGCTGCGGGCGCTGGAAGCCGAGGTCGGCAGGACGATGGATGAGCTGGAGGCGATGTTGTGATGGCAAGGCTAGGAGATATTGTAACCGTTTCGCCTAGCACGTTAGAGAATACCAACGAGCAGGTGTGGTTGTTGAATTTGGATATGGTCGAGCAGAAGACGGGTAATATTCTTGCATACAACTATGTTTCAAAGAAAGAACTGAACGGTTCAATTATTCAATTTGACACCGGAAATGTTTTATATTCTAAACTACGTCCCAACCTTAATAAGGTAGTGCTCCCTCTGCAGGCTGGATACGCCACTTCAGAGATGTTGCCGTTACGTCCAAATGTTGATATTATTACTAGAGAGTACTTAGCTATATATCTTCGTTCAAACTGTTTTGCCACATGGGCATCATCAAAAACCGCAGGTGCAAAGATGCCTCGGCTGGGCACTAAGGATTTGCTAAATAAAGAGATTCCTCTTCCCTCGTTAGTAAAACAACAGGAAATTGTAGATGTTACAAATAGCATTAGTAAGCTTACTCTTCTTTACAAGCAGCAACTCGTGAAGCTGGACGAACTCGTCAAAGCCCGATTTGTTGAGATGTTTGGGGAACCGATACAGAACCCCCTGAAATGGCCACAAGTGCAACTTTCCGAGGTGATCAGAGAAAAAGCTTCAAACGGGTATTTTGCAAAACGGGAAGAATATACAAACACTGGAAATGCTTCTATTTTAGGCGTTGCAAATGTGGTAAATCGCATGTATTCTCAGTGTGATGGATTACCGAAAACAAATATAACGGATGACAACATCAAAAAATTAAAATTACAATATGGAGATGTCTTATTCTGCCGTTCATCTCTCGTAGCAGAAGGCATCGGGAAAGCATCTATTGTTCCAAAGGATGTGCCAAATAACACGGTTTTTGAATGTCATGTGATTCGAGTACCTTTAAACACGGATATTTGTGTCCCAGAGTTTATCCAAGTACTAACCACCACTGACTACTATAGGCACCAAGTACTCAGGCATGCAAAAACAGCAACAATGACTACAATCAGTCAAGACGGCATTCTTAACACCAATATTATTCTGCCACCAATTCACATTCAAGAATCATTTTACACGTTTGTTTCCCAAGTCGAAAAATCAAAAGCCGCCGTACAGAACGCGCTGGATAAGGCCCAGCTGCTCTTCGACAGCCTGATGCAGAAATATTTTGGATAAAGAGAGGAGAATCATATGGATCCAGAATCTTTAATTGAAGCTACCGCTGAAACTGCCAAGGCAGCAAACAAATTCGCGGAAATAATCCAAAGAATCAAAGGCCCGCGGTGGACAAAGAAACAAGCTGAGGCAGACGCATATGCAGATGAAAGGAAACTGCAAACTATTCGTGATAACCCAGATATGGAGATAGTCTATATCAATGGAGAACTAAACGCTCGTGAGCGTACTCCCGAAGCACTTGCTTTCCGCGCACAGCAGAGGCAAATTGCAGACTCTATTCGCCGAGAGCAAAACATAGAGAATGTACTTCAGTTTGCTGCAAATGAAATCGCTCAAATTAGTGATGAGCCTGTTTCTGATGCGCCGGTTGATGATGACTGGATAACACGATTCTTCGACATTTCAAAAGATATAAGTTCCGAAGAGCTGCAATTCATATGGAGCAAGATTCTTTCTGGAGAAATCAAGCAGCCCGGAAGTTTTTCTTTAAGAACGCTGGAAGTTATTAAAAGCCTTTCTAGAGCAGAGGCAGAAGTGTTCCAAAAAGTTGCCCCACTTGTGATGATGGCCGGAGAATTGGGCTTTATCCTATCTAATCAAGATTTTTTGAAGCGCCATAGTGTTTACTATTCTAATATTCAATTGCTTGATGATTGCGGCTTGATTATTTCAAATGAGCATATCGCTCTAAACTACAAAGTCATTTCATTTAGAGAGGTAAATATACGCAGTAAAGACTATTTGATTAAAGTATCAGGACTTAGTGATAATGAAATCAGTTTTTCTCCCGGAGTTTACTCATTAACCACAGCCGGCATGGAATTATTAAGCATCATAGATACTGGCGAAAGAAGAGAATACGTTATCAATTTAGCCGAAGAGTTTTTTTCAAAGTATCCCGTTAATATATCTATACACAAGGTCCAATCGATTCATGGTACTACAACTAGTTACGAATCCGAACCCATAAAAGTTTTTCAAAAATCATAAGGAGGTGCCCTCCTATGACCAACTTTGATTTTCTCCTCTCTGACGCCGATTTCGCCCCCTTCGGGGAGGTGGCGGCGTCGGCGGAGAAGCTGCTGCATATGGATCTGGACGCCTGCGTGCTCAACTGCCGCAGGGCGATGGAGTTCGCCGTGAAGTGGATGTACTCCGTAGACAAGGCCCTGGACAAGCCCTGGCAGGACACGCTGGTCAGCCTCATGAACGCCGAGGACTTCCGGGACATTGTGGGCGCGGACATCTGGCGGCGGATGAACTTCATCCGCAAAGTTGGCAACAACGCCGCCCACAGCGGCCGGAAGGTCAGCCGGGAGCAGGCGGAGCTGTGCCTGGAAAACCTGTTCGTGTTCCTGGACTTCGTGGCCTATTGCTACGCGGAGGATTACGCCGAGCGCACATTTGACCCCTCGCTCCTCCGGCAGGAGTCACAGGCCGCGCCCACCGTCCCGCCGGAGGTGGAGGCGGACCTGGAAAAGCTCATGGAGGAGAACCGGGCCCTGAAGGAGGAACTGTCCGCCCGCCGGGCCCAGCAGCAGCAGACCTATGTGCCCAAGCCTCTGGATCTGTCCGAGTACACGACCCGCAAGCTCTACATCGACGCCATGCTCACCGACGCGGGCTGGACCGAGGGCCGAGACTGGCTGAACGAGGTGGAACTGCTTGGCATGCCCAACCAGAGCGAGGTGGGCTATGCCGACTATGTGCTCTACGGCAGCGACGGCCGGGCGCTGGCGGTCATCGAGGCAAAGCGCACCTGCGTGGATGTGTCCAAGGGCCGCCAGCAGGCGAAACTCTATGCGGACATCATCGAGAAAAGGCAGGGCCGCCGGCCGGTGGTGTTCCTCACCAACGGCTTCGAGACCCGCATCGTGGACAACCAGTACCCTGAGCGGAAGGTGGCGGCCATCTACTCCAAGCGGGACCTGGAAAAGCTCTTTAACCTCCAGTCCATGCGCTCCGGCCTGAAGAATATCATAGTAGACAAGGCCATCGCCGGGCGCTACTACCAAGAGGGCGCCGTCAAGGCGGTGTGCGACGCCTTTGGGCGGAAGAACCGCCGCAAGGCCCTGCTGGTCATGGCCACCGGCTCCGGCAAGACCCGGACGGTCATCGCTCTGGTGAAGGTGCTGCTGGAGCAGGGCTGGATAAAGAACGTCCTCTTCCTGGCCGACCGCAGCAGTCTGGTCACCCAGGCCAAGCGCAGCTTTGTAAACCTTCTGCCCGACCTCTCCGTTACGAACCTCTGCGAGGAGAAGGATAATTACACCGCCCACGGCGTGTTCTCCACCTACCAGACCATGATGAACTGCATCGACGCGGCCCGGGACGAGGAGGGTAAGCTGTTCACCTGCGGCCACTTCGACCTGGTCATATGCGATGAGGCACACCGCTCCATCTACAACAAGTACAAGGACATCTTTACATACTTCGACGCGCCGCTGGTGGGCCTGACCGCCACGCCCAAAGACGACATTGACAAGAACACCTATGAGATATTCGAGCTGGAGAGCGGTGTGCCTACCTATGGCTATGAGCTGGCCCAGGCGGTGAAGGACGGATATCTCGTGGACTTCGTTTCGGTGGAGGCAGAGCAGAAGTTTGTCCGGGAGGGCATCGTATACGACGACCTCTCTGAGGAGGATAAGCTAGCCTATGAGGAGACCTTTGTGGACGAGAACGGGGAGCTGCCCGAGCGCATCGCCGCCTCCGCCCTGAACGAGTGGGTATTCAACGAGGACACCATCCGCCAGGTGCTGCACGTTCTTATGACGGAGGGCTTGAAGATCGACTACGGCAATAAAATCGGCAAGACCATCATCTTTGCGAAGAACCACACCCACGCGGAAAAAATATTGGAGATATTCGGCAAGGAATACCCCCATCTCACAGGCTACGCCAAGGTCATCGACAACTACATCAACTACGCCCAAAGCGCCATCGACGAGTTCTCCGACCCAAAAAAGCTGCCCCAGATCGCCATCTCCGTGGATATGCTGGACACCGGCATCGACGTGCCGGAGGTGTTGAACCTGGTGTTCTTCAAGAAGGTCATGAGCAAGGCCAAGTTTTGGCAGATGATCGGCCGGGGCACCCGGCTGTGCCCGGGGCTCATAGACGGCGAGGACAAGAGCAGGTTTTACATCTTCGACTTCTGCGGCAACTTTGCGTTCTTCCGCATGGGCGGCAGCCGGCCCTCAAAAAATATGCTGGCCCTGTCCGGCGCCCTTTTCCATCTGAAAGCCCAGATCGCCTTCAAACTGCAGAATCTGGCCTATCAGACGCCGGAGCTCACGACGTTCCGCGCCTCGCTGGTAGAGGATATGGCGGGAAAGGTGCGGCAGCTGAACCGGGAGAACTTCGCCGTGCGGCAGCACCTGAAATATGTGGAGCTGTACGCAGAGGAGAAGAACTACCAGGCGCTGACCTATGAGGACACGCTGCTCATGGGCGAGGAGCTGGCGCCGCTGATCGAGCCGGAGCAGGATGACCCCAAGGCTCTGCGCTTCGACGCGCTGATGTACGGCATAGAGCTTGCGTATCTCGCCGGGAAGAAATATGCCCGCGCCCGGAGCGACCTGATGAAAAAGGTCAGAGCCGTGGCCGGCGTCGCCAACATCCCGGAGATTATGATGCAGGCAGAGCTCGTCGACCGCATCCTGCACACGGACTATCTGGATACCGCTGGCATCAACGAATTCGAGCACATCCGCCGGTGCCTGCGTGACCTGATAAAATATATACCAAAACCCCATTTGCACTACGACACCGATTTCGCCGACGAGATACTCTCCATGGAGTGGAAGGACGCGGAGCTGGACAGCGATGAGCTGAAAAACTACCGGGCCAAGGCGGAGTATTATGTGCGGCAGCATCCGGACAACGCCGCCATCGCCAAGCTGCGGAGCAACGTGCCTCTGACCGAGGCTGATGTGAAGCAGTTGGAGGCTATCCTCTGGAGCGAGGTGGGCACGAAAGAGGATTATGAAGCGGAATACGGCTCCAAGCCCCTGGGCGAATTCGTCCGGGAGGTCGTGGGCCTGGATATGAACGCCGCCAAGGCCGCCTTCTCGGAGTACCTGGAGGGCACGAATCTTGACAGCCGGCAGATATATTTCGTCAACCAAATCGTGGAATACATCGTCCACAACGGGCTCATGAAGGACCTGTCCGTGCTGCAGGATCCCCCTTTCACCGACCAGGGCAGTATCGTAGAGGTGTTCACGGACCTCGCCGTCTGGGCCGGTATCCGGCGCGTCATCGACCGTATCAACGCCAATGCCGCCGCGGCGTAGAAGGAAGAGAAAATCAAATGAGTACTATAGAAGAAGAGAAACTACAGGAACATCTGTACAAGGAGACCTTAAAGGGCATCGTAAGAGGAAGTCAGAATTATTCTGATGAAATCAAACAAAATGTAATTTCTATAATTGATGTTGGACGCTCCCCAGAAGAAATCCGTACCGCGGTTATATCTTATCTCATGAGATTATAACAGTAGTTTTCCGCGCTACCCTGATACAAATTTGATAACATCCGCTCAGCAACAGCGTGATCGTTGGATAATCGGTATCAAATCATATAAGGAGAAGTCATATCATCTAAACAAGAGCGTTTAGAATCATCTTCTCCTCGGCGAGTGGGAATGATTGTACCCTAGTTGATAATTATCAGATAAAGAGAGGTACCGGGTTATGGCTGAAGAGAACATTTATAGTTTCCTGTCCCCAACCATCAGCAACATTCGCAAGAGCATTCTCAATATTGACGACAGCTACAACAACTATTGGGACATTTTGGCCGAATTGCTTCAAAACTCCGTGGACGCGATCATAAAACGATCGAGCGACGAGGGCAGGGCCATATCCGGCAGGATAGATATCAAAATCGACTGCCAAAAAAAGGAAATTGAAATCACGGACGACGGCTGCGGCATTCCCCCTTCTGACCTTCGCCCTCTGCTCAAGCCCTTTTCCACCAACAAATCAGATGACCCCCGCCTTATAGGAGAGAAAGGCGTCGGATTGACATTTGCCTATTTTCAAAGTACATTCTTTGAAATCACAACCGGCGATGCCACGGGAACGGCCAGCGCGCGTATAACGGACGCGCGGCTTTGGAAGCAGTCTTCCGATGAAACCAAAGAGCCGAAGCTCGACTTCAGCACCAGCGAAGAGCCCTGCAGGGGCACGAAAATCTATCTGAAGGGCATTGATAACGACGCCCTGTTTTCTCTTACAATCCCCCAGATGGAATACGTTCTCCGCACGCGCACCGCTGTCGGCAGCACGGCCTTTTTGTGGAACGATTCCCGGAACGCGCCGCCTAAAATCAACGTCTGTTTCGATATGACCGATATAAACGGCCGCTCCTCCGGCAATAAGATTATACCCTTCAGATATATGCTTCCCACAGAGGCCGTGGGCGAGGATGGCTGCCTCGATCTTGACGTGTATAAGGCGTGGTATCAGAAGCAGAACCGAACGGACGACGCAAAGCGCAATATGCTTAAGCATAAGATTGTGTTCTGCAGGGGAAACGCGAAAATCGGGCGGAATTCTGACCGCTCCATAGATTACTGGGCATGTTTTGTTCCCTCATCAAGGGCCTGGAATACGCTTTCCGAATTCATTGATCCCGCTATTAAAAAGAAGCTGGAAGACGAGAAGGACGAGCGCTGGGCGGAAGACCATGAGGAGCTTTTATTCCATGAGGGCATTTACGCCGTCGTGAAGGACATGCCCACCGGTATCAGGATCAGCCAGCCAAAGACCGGCGCATCGGGATACTGGTCAAATATTTTCATTCTTTTTCAAGACAACCAGCTGAAATTTGACATCGGACGGAAATCCATATACGGCCGGGCCGTCAGCATGTATCAGGACTTCGCAAGAAGTATCTTCAACCGTTTTCACCGCGAAATTGGCGCCTATATAACAGGGAATGTCGATACAATCAACGGTCAGGACGATTGGGACAGGGTTACATACATAACCACGGTTCGCGGGTTGTTGGATATCGGCTCAAATTCACTTCCCTTTTTAAAGTCCCCGATGAATCAGGAGGCGTCTGTCGCCGCTATCTTTTATGAGCTGATCGGAATGGGCAAAATCAAGGACGTAATCCCGATGATTTCCGGCTACCGCGACCGATATGATCTCACCGCGCAGTGGGTCTGCGGGGAAAGGAAACGGGAGGTCATAATAGAATTCAAGTCGCATCTGAAAAATATAAGAAAAGATTACAGCGATTATAGAAAGATGTTTGACGAGATGGATTATATCGTCTGCTGGGAAGTCACAGACGATGACCTTGCCTCGCTGGAGGATGTGGGAATTACAGTAACGCCCATAGAAAAGAACAATCCTCTTAACATAGGGCATGAATGCATCACATGCAGTACGCATCGCATGACCATGATGAACGTATCCCCGGTATATGTCATCGATATAAAGCGCCTTGTTGACTCCCTTGACGCTCCGGGACAAGACGGGGACGCCTGATGACCGGAACGCAGAATAACAGCGCAGCATGAAACCGCCCATGAGCCAGCAACATACGTCTAATAAACAGAGCCGCCGGAGACCCGGCGGCTCTGTTCTTATTCACTTTCTATCCTTACAGATCTTTACGGATGGTGAGGATGTTCTGGCCGTCCTTGTACTCGTATTTCACGTCGTCCATGGACTTCTTCACCATGAAGATGCCCAGGCCGCCGATCTGGCGGTCCTCCGCAGACAATGTCACGTCCGGGTCCGCTTTGGCCAGGGGGTCATAGGGCTTGCCGTGGTCGATGAAGGTGACGCGCACCGACAGGGGTTCCTCATCCACATCCACCCGGACGGTGGCCGGGCCGGAGGGGTCGTAGGCGTAGCGGGCGATGTTGCTGAACAGCTCGTCGATGGCCACGTCGATCTGGGTCTGGGCCTTGATGGGGCAGTCCAGGGCCTCCAGGTGCCGGTCCACAAACTCCGTCACGGCGGGGATGTTCTCCAGCGTGGCCTCCACGGTCATCTCGTTGGGATCAGATACATTCATTTTCTTTTTAAACTCCAGACACAGCATAGTGATGTCGTCGAACTGGGGCGCGTCGCCCACAAAGGCGTCGATATCCGCCTTGACGGCCGGCAGCAGCTCCGCCGGCGTGGCGTCCGCGTATTTGTTGAGCACCGCTTCCAGCCGCTCCATGCCGTACAGCTCCTTCTGCGCACTGGTGGCCTCGGTGACGCCGTCGGTGTACTGGAACAGGGCGTCGCCCTCCTCCAGCTGCATACTGCCCATGCGGTAGCGGGTGGTCTCCATGCCCGCCAGGACGAACCCGGCGCGGACCTTCTCGGGGACATACCTCCCCGCCCGGCGGATGAAGGGGGTCTCATGGCCGGCGTTGACGAAGTTCAGCACGCCGGTCTCCAGGTCCAGCACGCCCTCGAAGGCGGTGATGAACATCTCCTCGCCGTTGCCCTCGCATAAGAGCTTGTTGACCTCCATGAACACCTCGCCCAGGTCCCGGCCCGAGGTGGTGTGGTCCTTGATGAGGGTCTTGCCGATGACCATGAACAGCGCCGCGGGCACGCCCTTGCCGGACACGTCCGCCATGACGATGGCCAGGTGGGTGTCGTCCACCATGAAGAAGTCGTAGAAGTCGCCGCCCACCTCCTTGGCAGGGTTCATGGTGGCGTAGATGTCCACCTCCGGCCGCCCCGGGAAGGCCGGGAAGATGCAGGGCAGCATGGAGCTCTGGATGTGGGTGGCGATGTCCAGCTCCGCGCCGATGCGCTCCTTCTCGGCGGTGACGTCGGTGAGCTGCCGGATATGGTCGTTCAGGTCGTCCAGCATGTCGTTGAACGTGGCGGCCAGGTTGCCGATCTCATCGGTGGACTCCACCTCCACCTTCTTGTCCAGCTCGCCCTTGCCGATGCGCTCCACGTTCCGGGCCAGCTTCTGGATGGGCCGGGTGATGCTGCCGGCCACGGCGAAGGAGATGATGATGACCACGATGCCCACGGCGGCGAAGAAGATGATGAAGCCCTTCATGATGCCCGACAGGGTGCTCTGGGTGGTCTCCTGGGCCTCGTCGGTCATGGCGTCGATGGTCTGCTTCGTCTCCACGGCGGGGCGGATGACCTCCGCCTTATCCACGCTGATGCAGAGCCTCCATCCCGTCTGGCCCAGATAGTGCCAGGCCACGTAGCTGTCCACCCCGTCCAGGGTAAGGCCCACAAGGCCGGCGTTGGCCTGCACTAGGGTCTCCAGGTTGCCGCTCTGGCTGTCCTGGCCCACGTGGGCGGTCAGGTCTGAATCAAAGCCCTCGTCGAAGTACTGGGGGTGGGCGATGAGGGTGCCCTTGTTATCGATCACGAAGGCGTAGCCGCTCTCGCCGATCTTGGCGGTGGTGATCTCGTCCAGCAGCGCCTGCAGCTTCACGTCCGAGGCCACCACGCCCACCACCAGGCCGTCCTCGTCGCAGAACGCCCTGGCGGCGGTGATGCAGGTGTTGCCGTAGGAGTCAAGGTAGGTATCCAGCCACACGGTCCTGCCCGGGTGCTCCGACGCCGTCTTGTACCATCCCCGCTCCCGGGGGTCGTAGGTGGGGTCGTAGGAGTTGGACCGGGAATACCGGTAGGATATGCCGCTGACGGTGCCGGCGTAGATGTTGTCCAGAAGGTCGTTCTCCTCCAGCAGGGGCCCAAAGATGGACTCGCAGTTGGACAAAAGCTCTATTTCCCGGGAAAGGGCGGCGGTCTTCACCACCCCCGGGGCCAGCATGTACTTGCTGCTTGCCTCCCCGTCCACGGTCTCGTCGGGCAGGGGCAGCTCCCGGCCGCCGTACTGGTCGGCGTTATCATAGAGATACTCCACGTAGTCCGCCAAGGACGTGACCATGCGGCTGATCTCCACCAGCTGGGCGTTGGAATACAGGGCCTGCTTCTGGGCGATGCGCCCCAGATACTCCTCCGCTTGGGCCTGCAGTGCCTCCTGGCTATCGTCGGAGGCGGTGAGACCCAGGGTGATGTTGGTCTTCTGGAACTCGTCGGTCAGGTTCCCCATCGAGAGATAGGAGTTGATGAACACCACCAGCAGGGTGCCCAGGGACATGACCAGGACCACCAGCAGTATTTTGACGCCGATCTTCATGTTTTTAAACATCTGTTATCCCTCCCTGCTGTTCCAGGCGGACAGCAATATGTCCTCCACCATTTCCTCGTAGGCTATGCCGCTATACTCCGCCTCCCGGGGCATCAGGCTCTCCCGTTTCAGTCCCGGCACCGCGTTGATCTCCAATGTGTAGATCTCGCCGCCATCGTGGCTCACCATGAAGTCCACCCTGGCCACATCCTTCGCGCTGGTGATCTTGAATACCTTCTCCGCCGTCCGCTCCATCTCGTGCAGGAGCTTTTCATCCAGCTTCGGCGGCTCCACGCCGTATTCCCCGGTGAACAGCGTCAGGTCGTTCTTCTTGTGGACCCGTTCTCCGGACAGGGTCTCCACCCCCTCCACGCATTTGAGGGTGATGAGCTTTCCCTCCTTCTCAAAGAGCCCCACGGTGTAAAACCCGCCGTCGATGAACTCTTCCAGGAGAATGGGGTCGTCATACTGAAACACATGGGCCATCTTCCCCAGGTCCTCCGGGGAGCGGATGAGCTCGATGCCGAAGCTGCCGCCCTGGCTGGGCGCCTTCGCCACGAAAGGATAACCCAGCGCGGAATAATCGAAGTCTCCCCGCTCATATTCCTCCTTCCGCAGGATGGTCCACCGGGGCGTGGGCACGCCGTAGTGGTCGAAGAGGAATTTGCAGAGTATTTTATCATTGATGAGCATGGCCGCGTGGGTGCGGCTGCCGGTATAGGGGATGCCCTCGTGGTCCAGCATGGCCTGCAGCGTGCCGTCGCCGTGGTACTTTCCCTGCACACAGAGGTACACGATGTCGGCCTTCTCTTCCCGCAGGGTATGGACCATGTCCCGGCCGTACTCCAGCATGCACACGTCGTAGCCCTTCTGCCGCAGGACGCTCTCGATGCTCCTGGCATTTTTCGTGGAGGCATGCGCCTCGCTGGACGTCCCGCCGTATACAATGGCAACTTTCACGCGCTCACGCTCCTTTTCTTTCCGGGAAGCCCCGTGACCACATACAGCACGATGGCCGCTATGAACAGCCCGCCCATAGCCACGAGGCCCCGCTCATAGCCCAGCAGGATGGCCATGGAATAGACCGTGGGGCCCAGCATCTCGGTGATCTTCTTCAAAAAGCTTAAGTAGGACAGGCTCTTGCCGGAGTTCATGTTCGCCACCGCCGGCAGGGCCAGGAAGTAGTTGTTCTGCACACCGAAGCCGAAGCTGTCCGCTATGCCCAGCAGCACCACCGCGGCCAGCGACGCGATGACGCCGCCCATGAGCCCGGCGGTGAGCAGGCCCACGGAGAAGATGACGTTGTAGGCGATGTTTGCCCAGACGAGGTTCTCGGACTTGTCGATGATCTTGGCCGACAGCCACGGCCCCACATAGACGATGAGCAGGCCGTAGATGAGCTGGGCGCGGCCCACGTCGGACACGCCCCGGCCGATGCTGTCATAATAAAGGGGCAGGTAGTAGCTGGTGTAGGACCCCACGATGCAGGAGGGGGCGATCATGAAAATGGCGAAGGACACGACCTGCAGCCGGTCCCGCATCTTGAGGGGGCTTCTCTCCTTCTTTTCCTTGGCCTGCTCGCTCTTGGGCAGGACGGCGTTCTCCATGCGGATGATGAACAGGCTGCACAGGATGGTCAGCACCGTCGCCATCAGGAACACGTTGCGGTAGCCGAACCGCTCAGCCAGGATGGAGCCCAGGGCCGAGCCGCAGTTCATGCCGGCGTAGAGGCCGGCGTTGAGCATGGAAAAGCCCCATGTCTTCTCCTTCTCGTTCTGGCCGAACAGGGCCAGGTTCCGAAGGGTCATCCAGCAGAAGCCGTACCCCAGGCCCACCACGGCCCGGGCCGCGATGAAGACGAGAAGATTCGGCGAAAAGGCGCTCAAAAGCGTACCCAAAGCCACCAGACCAAGCCCCGCCATGAAGGGCAGCTTCCAGCCCTTCCGGGTCAGAAGCTCCGTGGCGGCAAAGATGGCCACGCAGGTGAGGAGCGTCTCGGCGGACTGGGGCAGGCCCGCGGCCATGTTGGCGTCCATGCCGAACAGGGAGGTGTTCAGGGCCTTGGCCATGATGGGTATGAAGGCCGCGGACAGCCGGGAGGCAAAGTAGAACAAAAACGCGGTCTGCCGCACGAAGCTGAGGGCGGCGGGCCGTCCGTCGGAGCCGGAGCTCTTTCTCGTCACCAGCCCGATCATGCCCCATACCATCTCCACGGAGAAGAATACGGATATGACCAAGGTGGTGAGAAGCTCCAGCCAGATGGCGAATATCTGTTGGGTGCGGTAGCTCTCGTTGACCCAGAAGACCACCCGGGAGTCGTTGATGAAGGGGAACTCGTATTCCTCCATCCCCTCCCGGCCCGCCAGGAGCATGGCCCCGGAGGAGGCGTACACCCGCCCGTTGGCGTCCAGGATATAGGCGCCGTCGCAGCTGTCGCTGTTCTCCACCGTCTCGTTCAGGATATCGGCGTACTCGCTGCTGTTGGCGGTCTCCAGGCGGCTTATCATCTGGCGCATGTCGCCGTACATCTCATAGCGCAGCTGCTGGTCCTTCTGGGAGTAGGAGGCGAAGGAGAAGGCAAGCAGGATGACCACCAGCACGGAGACCATCATGGCAAGGATGTTGCCGGTCTCCACCTTCCCGTCCACGTTCAGAGCCGGGCCCTTCAGGAAGAACACGGCCACCGTGATGATGGCGGCGCCGCCCAAAAGGAAGATGCAAAGGTGCAACATCTGCTGGATGCTGTCGCTCTCGTTCATGTTCAGCACCCACAGAAACAGCAGCACGATCATGATGACCGCCGTGGAGCCGATGAGCAGCGACAGCCTTGTCTTTTTGTTCTGCATACTATATATCCCTCCGCCCGGGAAGCGGGGGCCGCGCCCTCTCAGCCGGCCCCGCCTTTTTCACATTTTATGATTATATCATATTACATCCAAAAAGCGAGCCCAAAATTCGCCTTATTTGCCATTTTATTATTGAACTATCTCACAAAAGCGGCCCCACCGTCACCGGCAGGGCCGCTTATCTTTTGTTTTTCAGCCCACGGACTGGGACTGGTCGAATATCTGCCCGTAGCCGTAGAAGGCCATGGCCAGGTCCTCCCGGACCACCGCGTCTTCATCCAGATACTCCGATACGGTGCCGTCCAGGGTCAGGCTCTGCGTCCCGGCCAGCTTTTCCAGCGCCTCATACGCCTCCGGGCCGCTGATGGTCCCATTGGGGTCAAAAGCGCCGTTCTCCCCCGCCATGAATCCCTGCTCCGCCGCCCAGGCAATGGCAATGCGGGCGGGGTCGTCGGCGGCCACGTCGTTAAAGGGATAGGGAGGCTCCGGCGTGGGTTCGGGGGTGGGCGCGGGGGTGGCGTCCGGGGCCGTTTCCGGCTCAGGGGCGGTCTCGGGCACCGGCGCGCCGGCCAGCATCCAAAGCCCATAGGCCAGGTCCGCCCTGTCCGCGTCCATGCCGATGCCAAAAATGTCGTCTATGTCCAGACCCGGCATGACGCCATTGGAGATGCACCAGGACACCCCATCGTGGTACCACTGGGTCTGGGGGAAGTCATAGCTCTTGCCTTCCAGCTTGGCGTAGCAGGGCATGAACACCATGTTGAGGGCCCCCAGCCAGGTCTTGCCGCTGCCCCGTTTCACCTCCAGGGTGTTGATCATCACGTCCCGGGTGCGGAGGATGCTGCCGGTATAGGGGCTGACGATGCTGCTCACGGTGCTGACCACGTAATACTGGCCGTCCACCTTGCCCAAGTACATCATCTCGTGGCCGTCGAAGCACAGGGAAGCGCCCAGGGGCAGTTCGTCCAGGATGAGCCGCTTCTCCTCCAGGCACATGCCGTGCATGTCGATCTTCTCGATGTTCATGTTGGCCTGCCAGTTGCCGTTGCGGCCGATGCTCAGGCCGAAGCAGCGGTAGATGGTGCAGATCATGCCGGAGCAGTCGTCCACGTCCATCATGCCGCCCCAGCCGTAGGCGTCGCCCAGGTTCTGCAATGCCGCCAGGGCGATGTTCTCCTTTGTCAGGGGCAGATACCCCACGCTGACATGGGCGGTCTCGGGGATGAGGGCCATCTGCTTTTCGTAGCTGCCGTCGGCCCGCCGCACGGGCAGATACACCACGTAGTTATGATAGGGCGAGCGGTTGCCGATGAGCTGGTCGGGCTGCAGGTCCGTCACCAGCTCCAGGGTCGTGCCCGCGGTGAGCATCCGCCGGGCCGTCTCGGGATGGGAGATGGACTCGTCGGTATACTCCTTGTTGCCGTAGACCACCAGAAGCTTCTCGGAAGGCAGGTCCCAGGCGGAGAGCCACTCCTCCCTGTCGGCGCAGATGGCCACGTCCTCCGCTTTCACCCAGCCGGAGCAGCTGGCGATGCGGGCCAGGTAATACTGCCCGTCGGCGGAGGTGGTGTAGAGGATCATGGGCTCGTTGACCTTGATGCCGCTGAGGGCCTGGTAGTCAAAGTCCACGTCGTTGGGGTCGTCCAGTATGGGCTGGTCGCTGGGGAACACCTGCAGAAGCGTCCGCTCCACAGCCACGGCGTAGCGGATGGGCATCCAGCCGGTGGCGGTGGGGTCATTGCAGTTGGCGATCATGGCGTCGAAATAGGCCTGGTCGGCGGGTTCGCCGTTGCCCTTATAGGTCCAGCCCAGGTAATACTCCGCGTCCGAGGCCGCGGAGGAGGCCACCATCTCGTTGCGCTCCGGGCCGTCGAAGCCCTCCGGGGCCTGGCGCAGGTCCATGACCATGGTCCCCTCCCGCAGAGCGGTGTCCGCGTTGAAGGCCTCTATCTCCTCCGGGGTAAGTATCACCTCTTCCGGGTTCTCCTCCATTGCCGCCCAATAGGCGGGGTCCGACATCTCGGCGGTCACGCCGGGCATATAGGTCACCCCCGCCGCCAGGGCGGGCTGGGCCAGGGCCAGCACCATCATAAGCGCCAGCATGAGGCAGAGCGTTCGTTTCATCTTCATCGGCATGTGGACCTCCTTGTCATATGTCGGTTTGGGACGGAACAACGCTATTATACTGCGCGAAGGACGAAAAGAAAACCCCGATGGCATAAAAAGCGTGCGGCAGGATCTCCCTGCCGCACGGATGCGTTATACGATTTTCCTGACTATAGGCAGCTTTTTCATGACCATGTCGGTCACATAGGCCAACCCGAAGGCGATGAGCGCTGTGAGCAATATCCCCGCCAGGCCGCCGTACCGGAAGGGGTCGAAGTGCAGGTGCTTATAGAGCAGCCGGATATAGGCCATGTGGATGAGGTATATCCCGAAGGAGTGGCGGTCGATGTTGGCCAGCACCTTCTTCACCGGCGAGGGCTCATCCCCGATCTGGAAAAACCACCCGGCCACGCCCAGGGACTGGACGATGACCAGCGGGGAGTTGTACTCGAAAAGCACATCCAAGGTCTGGATATTGCCCATCACCCGCACATAGCTCAGCACCGCGATGGCCGCCGTGGCGGCGAGAAAGAGCCCGGCGTAGAAGGCGCGGCTGTGCTTTGCTCCCCAGCGCCGCAGCCAATAGCCCATGAACAGGTACAGCGGATAGACGCTGGACACGTGGATATAAAACCCGCAGCGCACCCCCACCGCCTCCAGGCACGGGATGGCGGACATGAACAGGGCGTACAGCCCCATCAGGTACAGCATATCCCTCTCTCCCAGCTCCGCCGCCTTTTTGTAAAAGGGCATCAGCAGGTAAAGGCCCAGCAGGCAGTAAAGGTACCACATGTGGGACCAGCTGTCCCCCGTGAAGACCTTGTAAAGGCCCTGCAGGAAATAGGCCCCCGTCCGCCGGGTGGGGTCAAAGAGCATCTCCAGCGCCACGAACAGCACGCCGAACAGGACGATGGCCTTCACCACCCGGGCGATGTACTTTCCAAAGAGGTCCCGGTAGGTGATGTGCTTCTCCGGCGGCAGGAGCAGCGCCCCCGTCACCATGATGAAGCAGGGCACGGCCCACATCAGGTTGTGCTGCACCATGCCCTCGATGGCCGCCCGCCGGGAGGTGAACTGGATGGGGTACATGAGGACGGTGGAGTAGCTGGTATGGAGCAGGATGATGAAAAGGCACGCCGTGGCCCGCAGGCAGTCAAAGCCGGCGTTTCGCTTGCCGTTCACGGAAGTCTCTTACCAGAGCAGGCCGTTATCGATGCAGCCGGAGTCGCCGCCGTAGGAACCGCCGGAAGAGGAGCTGCCGCCGCCGGAGGAACCGCCGCTGGAAGAGCCGCCGGAGGACTGGGAATTCGCGGGATCGGCAAGATAGGCGGCCGTCTCGGCCTCCTCGGTATTCACTTCCTCGCCGCTTTCCAGGCTCTTATAGACGATATAGGGCAGGCTGTTCCAGGACCGCTGGAGCTCCGCCTCGTCCATGTCGTCCAGTTCCACGTTATACAGCACGCCCACGGTCCAGTCGGTCCAGACGATCTGGATGTCGTAGAGCACGGGCTCAGCCTCGGTCTCTTCCTCCGCCTCCGCGTCGGTGGCGGTGGCCTCATCGGCCGTCTCGGGCTCATAGCAGAAGAGGCTGACCTCTTCCTTCTCGAAGTTGTCGCCCTCGGCCAGAAGCTCGCCGGAGAACTCCCACTCGCCGCTCTTGCGGATATTCAGGCCCATGATGTCCGTGCCGGTGAGGTTGGTGATCTTGACCATGCGGCAGGTATCCGTCTCCTCGCCGATGCGGGCCAGGGCGGACAGGTCCTCTTCCCCGGCAGGCTCAGTCTCGGCCTCGGCGAAGGCTGTAACACCCAGGCTCAGGACCATTACCAGGGCCAGCAGCAGGGCCCCCAGCTTTTTCATCGTGTTCTTCATCGATCGCTCTTCCTTTCTTTTTGATCAGTCGACCCGCTTATACTGGGCGTAGCGCCAGGTTCCGGACTGGCCGTAGCGGATACGGAAGCCGTTCATGCCGGTCTCGTTGGTGAAATTGGCGTCGTACACATACTGCACGCCGTCGTGATAGACCTCCGTCCAGCCGTGGGGTGCCAGATACCCGTTGGAGTTCAGCACGCCGCCCTCCACGAAGTAGACCTCGTAGCCCATCATCTTGATCATCTGGTACAGGGTGGAATTCATCACGTAGCAGTTGCCGTAGTGGTTGGTAAAGCCGTAGTTGGCGTACCACTCCGTATGTACCGCGCCCGCGGGGGCCCGCAGCCAGCGGTTGGCATAGCGGAGCCTCGTGACCCAGTTGAAGGCAGAGCGCAGGTTCCAACCCACCTGGTCCAGGACCGCCGCGGCCTGACGGCCCGCCGGGGTCACATAGCCCACGATGACGCCGTTTTCATTCACGTTCCAGGTCTTGCCCAGCAGCGACACGGTGGTATTCCGCATAAGGGTGCCGTCCGGGGCGAACATGTACATCTCGCCGTTCAGATAGGTCTGATGGTCCGCCATGGCGCCGTAGGTGCCGTCATGATGTTCGTTGAAGTAGTATGTAATGCCGCCGACTTCGTACAGGCCGGTGACCATCTGGCCGTCCGCGTCCACGTAGTAGCGCTTGCCGCCGTCGGTGACCCACTGGGAGACCGCCATGACGCCGTTCTCCGGGGAGAACCAGCGGTAATAGCCGCCCGCGGCCTGCCAGCCGGTGCGCATGGCGCCGTAAGCGCCGTCGTGGCTGGTGTTGAAGTAATAGAACTGGCCGTCTTCCACCTCATAAAGGCCGGTGGCCATATGGCCTTCCCAGTCCAGGAAGAACTTGTTGCCGCCGTTATAGCGCCAGTCGGAGCGGACCATCTGGCCGGAGGGAGAGTCGAACCAGTACCAGTAGCCGCCGATGCCCTGCCAGCCGGTGCGCATGGCGCCGTAAGCGCCGTCGTGCTTGGTGTTGAAGAAATAGGTCCGGCCGTCGATCTCCTGAAGGCCGGTGACCATCCTGCCCTCGGCGTCGAAGTAATACTCGTCCTTGCCGTCGGTGGCCCAGTCGACCATCACCATGGGGCCCTCTTCGGAGAACCAGTACCAATAGCCGTCCTTTCCGTACCAGCCGCTCTTCATGGCGCCGTAGGAGCCGTTGTGGCTGGTGTTGAACCAGAAGGTCTGGCCGTCGACGTCACAGATGCCCGTGGCCATGCGGCCGTCGGCGTCGAAATAATACCGCTCGCCGGCGTCCGTGACCCAGTCGGACACGACCCGGTAGCCGCCCTTGTAGTAATACCAGTAGCCGTCCCTGCCGTACCAGCCGTCGGGCCGGTTTTCAGGGGGCGCGGTCTGCACCGGCGCGTCCGTATCGGTGCTGGAGCCGTCCTCCGCCGGGGCCGCATCCGGCGCGGGGGCAATGTCATCGGCCACCTCGTCCGCGATCGCTTCCGGCGCCGCGGGCTCGGAGACGTCCTCCACCGCCGCCGGCGCCGCAAAGGGGTCTGCCGCCTCGCCGGCGGCCAGGGCCGTGGCGCCCAGGGTCAGCACCAGCGCCGCCGCTGCCAGCACAGCAAATACAGTCTTTTTCATTTTCCTGTTTCCTTCCCTTCTTGGGACATTTCATCCCAAAGTACAGCCCGAGGGAGACGAACAATACCCCCCCCCGGGTATAATAATCAACTGATTATAGCTCTTTCATCTATTTAATGCAAGACATTTAATGCAAGACATTTTCTTCCATTTTGGCCGCGTCCGGAAAGATTTCCCACATTTCCTCCGTGTTTTTCGCCGTGGACAAAGCAGAGCGGGCCCCGGTATATGGGGTCCGCTCTGTATTTTTTCTTTTTTACGCCCGGTGCGTGGGCACCTTGTCGGCGCCGAGGGCCTTGAGGTTCTCCAGCACGCCTCGCTTGTCGGCCTTGGCGATGAGGGCGTCCCGGGCCTTTTTGGACTCCAGCACGGTCATGTTCTTGCTGGGGCCGCCCACGCAGCCGCCCTCGCACACCATGCCCTCGATGAAGTCCGCCGGGAGGCGGCCCGCCTTCATTAAGAGCAGCGCCTTTTTGCACTCCGCCGCGCCGGAGCACTTCATGACCTCCGGCTTTATGTCCTCGCCCATTTCCTCAAAGCAGCGCAGCACCGCGGCGGTGACGCCGCCGCCGTCGCCGAAGCGCTTGCCGTAGACGCTGCTCTGCTGCACGTCGTCGGGCTCCGGCTCCAGCTCGATGTCCCTGCCATAGAGAAGCGAGCGTATCTCCCCGTAGGTCAGGACGAAGTCGGCGTTGCCCTTCACGGCGTGGTCCGCGGCCTCGCTCTTTTTGGCGATGCAGGGACCCACGAACACGGTGACGGTCTCGGGGTCCTGCTGCTTCAGGTAGCGGCTCACGCCGCACATGGGGCTGACGGTGGTGGACATGTTCCCGGCCAGGGCCGGGAAGTGGGTCTTTATCATGTTCACGAAGGCCGGGCAGCAGGAGGTGGTCATCTTCTTCCCCTCCTTGTAAGCCTCCGCCCATTCCACCGCCTCGGAGGCGGCGGTCAGGTCGCCCCCCAGGCCCACCTCCACCATATCGGCGAACCCGGCCTTTTTCAGCGCCGTGCGCCAGCTGGCCATGGTGATGTCCGGGCCGAACTGGCCCTCCGTGGCGGGGGCCAGCATGGCCACCACCTTTTTACCCGTCTTGATGGCCTCTATCACCTGGACCACGGTGGAGATGGTGCCGATGGCGCCGAAGGGGCAGTTGTGGATGCATATGCCGCAGCGGATGCACTTTTCCTCGTCGATGCGGCAGATGCCGTACTCATCGTAGGTGATGGCGTCCACGGGGCAGACCCGCTTGCAGGGCCGCTCCAGGTGGGCGATGGCGTTGTAGGGGCAGGCGGCGGCGCACTTGCCGCATTCCCGGCACTTGTTGGGGTCTATGTAGGACCGGTTGGGGCCCATGGAGATGGCCCCGAACTGACAGGAGTTCTGACAGGCCTTGCCCATGCACTTGCGGCAGTTGTCCGTGACGATATAGGACGCGATGGGGCACTCCTCGCAGGCCGCGTTGATGACCTGGACGATGTTGGTGGAGTGGACGCCCGTGGGGCTCTTCCCCTCCGCCAGGCGCACCCGCTGGCGGACGATCTCCCGCTCCTTGTATACGCAGCAGCGGAACGTGGCCTGGGGGCCGGGGAACATGCGGTAGGGTATCTGCTCCCGCTCCTCGTCCAGCTTTCCCTCCCAGGCCAGGCGGCAGACTTCCCGCATGACCTCATGTTTTACCCGGGCAATGGCCTCGTCGTTGGTTACCATAGTCTCTCTCCTTGTGATATTGCTGACGATATTATAGCTTATGCAGTCAAAAAACGCAAAGTATCTTTCTTCCGGTCATTTTATCAGCTTCTCCACCGCCTGGCACAGGTCGTCCACAGCGGTCTGGTCCCCGGCGTTGATGGCGTCCACTATGCAGTGGCGCATGTGGTCCTGCAAAATGACCTTGCCGGTGCTGGCCAGGGCGGAGCGCACGGCGGCCAGCTGCACCAGCACCTCGGAGCAGTCCTCCCCCGCCTCCACCATCCGCTTCACCTTCTCCAGGTGGCCGATGGCCCGGGCCAGGCGGTTCACCACCGCCTTTTGGTTTTCATGGACATGGCCGTGGCTGTGGGCGATGCCGTGGGCGTGCATGTATTCGTGGTCCTGCTGCTGGCTCATTGCCGCTCCTTTTCTATCCCCCCACCCGGCTTGCGAGCCGGGAACGGGGCTGATAAAATCAAAGTGTTTACAGCCCTATTATACTGGTTGGCCGCCGAAAAGGAAAGAAAAAACATGAACATGCTGAAAAAAACAGCTTTGATACTGCTCCTTCTCTCCCTCGCCCTGTCCCTCTGCCCCATGGCTCTGGCGGCGGACGGGGAGACCACGCTCGTGTACGCAAGCGGGGACTATACGAGGATAAACCCCGCCATGGACGAGCACGGGGAGATCAATATCCTGCTGTTCAACGGCCTGACCGCCCACGACAGGGACAACGGCGTCATCCCCGCACTGGCTGAGAGCTGGGACTATGACGAGGCTGCCTGCGCCTATACCTTCCATCTCCGCCCCGGCGTCACCTGGCACGACGGCGCGCCCTTCACCGCGGAGGATGTGCAGTTCACCATTGAGGCCATCATGGACCCTAATAACCTCTCGGAAAACGCCCCCAACTATGAGGATGTGGCGGCCATCGACGTGCTGGACGAGCTCACCGTCCGCTTCACCCTCTCCGCGCCCAACGCGGCGTTCCTGGACTACATGACCATGCCCATCCTGCCCCGGCACCTTTTAGACGGCGAGGACTTTCAGACCTCGGACTTTTTCCGTCACCCCATCGGCACCGGGCCCTACAGGCTGGAGCGCTGGGACGAGGGCCAGGCCATCACCCTGGTGAAAAACGAGGACTATTTCCTCGTGCCCGCGAACATCGACCGCATCGTGTTCAAGATCGTGCCCGACGACAGCGTCCGGGCCATGCAGATGCACTCCGGGGAGCTGGACCTGGCCCAGCTCACTCCCCGGGACGCGGAGAACTTTCTGGACCGGGAGGGGTACGCGGTCTACGACATGACCACCTCCGACTACCGGGGCATCCTCTTCAATTTCCGCAACCCCTACTGGACGGAAAACCGGGATATCATCCCCGCCGTGTGCTGCGCCATCGATCGGGAGGCCATCGTCCAGGCGGTGCTCCTGGGCCACGGGGAGCCGGCCTACAGTCCTCTGCAGCGCAACGAGTATAACTGCCCGGATGTGGACCATTATGACTACGACCCGGACCGGGCCCGGGCCATCCTGGAATCAGCCGGGGCGGAGCTGGGCGACGACGGCTTCTATTACCGGAACGGCGAGAGACTGGGCTTCGTCATAGACGTGGCCGCCGGGGACCAGGTGCGCCTGGACATGGCCCGGGCCGCCGCCCAGCAGCTGCGGGAAGTGGGCCTGGACGTGACGGCGGAGATACCCCCCGTGGTGGACTGGGGCAGCCAGATGGCCTACCTCATCGGCTGGGGCAGTCCCTTCGACGCCGACGACCACACGTATAAAGTTTTCGGCACGGACAAGGGCGCCAACTACAGCGGCTACTCCAACGCCGAGGTGGACAAGTACCTGACCGAGGCCCGGGAGACGGACGATCCCGCCGAACGTACGGAGGCCTACGCCGCCTTCCAGAAGGCCCTGGCCGACGACCCGGCCTACGCCTTTATCGCCTACATCGACGCGGACTACGTGGCAAAAGAGACCCTCCGCGGCATCGCACCGGACACGGTCCTGGGCCACCACGGCGTGGGCATCTTCTGGAACGTGACCGACTGGACCATGGAGTAAGACAAAACATGAACGCTCTGCTCGCCATCCTGAAAAAGCTGCCCGGGCTGCTGGGGAGCCTTTTCGTGCTGTCCCTGGCGGTGTTCTGGGCGGCCCATCTGGCCCCCGGGGACCCGCTGGCGGCCTGGTACGGGGAGCGGGCGGAACGCCTCACGGCCGAAGAGCGGGCACAGACGGAGGCGCAGCTGGGGCTCGATGACCCTCTGCCCGTCCAATATGCCCGGTGGCTCAAAAACGCCCTCCATGGGGACCTGGGCATGTCCTATAAATACCGGGAGGACGTGAGCCAAGTCATAAAAGACCGGGCCGGGAACACCCTCCTGCTGGGCGGATCGGGCTTCATCCTCATCTTCCTGCTGGCCCCGGCGCTGGCCGCCCTGTGCGTATGGTACGAGGACCGTTGGCCGGATAAAGTATTATGTAAACTTGGAACCGTCACCACCTGCATCCCTGAGTTCTGGCTGGCCCTGGTGCTGATCCTCATCTTCTCCGTATATCTGCGCCTGCTGCCCAGCTCTGGGGCATGGTCCCTGGGAGCGGGGGGAAGCACGGCTGGGGACCGGGCCCGGCATCTGGTGCTGCCCCTCGCGGTGGTGGTGACGGGCCATCTATGGTACTACGCTTATATGCTCCGCAACATGCTCTCGGAGCAGGTCCGCGGGGACTATGTGCTGCTGGCCGGGTCCATGGGCCTGGGCAGGCGTCGGGTCCTTTTCCGCCACTGTCTGCGCAACGTCCTGCCCGCCTACCTCGGCCTCATGGCCCTGGACCTGCCCCACATTCTGGGCAGCACCTACATCGTAGAGATGGTGTTCTCCTATCCCGGGCTGGGCTCTCTCACCTACGAGAGCGCCCGGTATCAGGACTACGATCTTCTGATGGCCCTGTGCCTGCTGGCCGGGGCGGTGGTCATGGTATGCGGGCTTATCGCCCAAGCCCTGGGCGGGCGCATCGACCCCCGCACCCTGTCCCGAAGGGAGGGCTCCGGCCATGGATGAACGCTTTGCGCTTACGGGCCTCCGCCCCGCCCCGCCTCCGCCGTCGGTCACCCTGGAAAAGCGGGAGAGGCCGCCCCTCTGGGCCGTGGGGCTCTTAGGCGTCATTATTTGGGGCTGCCTGTTCGGCGGGCTCTTCACCCCCCGGGACCCGGGGTATATGGACCTTATGAACGCCGCCCGCGCCCCCTGCGGGGCCTATCCCTTCGGCACGGATACCCTGGGCCGGGACATGTTCGCCATGATATGGGCTGGCGGGCGCACCTCCCTCGCCATCGGCCTGCTGGCCGCGGCCATATCCACCGCCATCGCCCTTATCTACGGAGCCGCCGCGGGCCTGGGGCCCGGGTGGCTGGACAGGATGCTCATGCGCCTGGGGGAGATATTCCTCTCCATGCCCAGCCTGCTGACGGTGCTGCTCCTGCAGGCCGCCATGGGCAGGGCCAGCGTCCTCTCCATCGCCCTGGCCGTGGGGGCCACGGGCTGGATGAGCATGGCGAAGGTGGTGCGCACGGAGGTGCGGCGCCTGGCCGGGAGCGAATATGTGCTGGCCTCCCGGGCCATGGGCGGCGGGTTTTTCCATGTTCTCCGCAGCCACCTGGCGCCGGACCTGATGCCGTCGGTGCTCTTCATGGCGGTCATGGCCGTGCGCGGCGCCATCCTGACCGAGTCCACCCTGAGCTTTATGGGCATGGGATTGCCTCTGGAGACCGTGTCCTGGGGCAGCCTCCTGTCTCAAGCGAACACCGCCCTCACCACCGGGGCCTGGTGGATCATCCTCATCCCCGGGGCGTTTCTGGTACTGACGCTGCTGTGCCTCACGGAGCTTGGCAGCTTCCTCCGCCGCACCGGCAACAAGAAGGAAAGCAATCTGTAAATAGGCAGCAAACAAGGGCGCGTTTCAAACGCGCCCTTTCCTTTTATAAGCCTCCCTCTGACGAGGGAGGTGGCCGCCGAAGGCGGTCGGAGGGAGAGACATCACTTGTCCCCGTAGGTGAATTCCAACACCCGCTCCCCCGTCTCCGCCTGGATAAGCCGGCCCGCTTCGTCCCGCGTAAGCTCCGGCTCTCCGGGGAGGGAAAAGTACAAAACCGCTTTCCCCGCGCTGTCGTTCACGAAAAACTCGCAGAGGCTCTCGGTCCTGTCGTTCAGATAGTCCCGCTTTTCGCCATACCGGATGACGAAGCAGGGGTCGTCCACGTAGGTATAGGCCGTCTCCGCGTCCAGTTCGCCGTCATACAGGAACGTCTCGGTCACCACGCGCCCGGCGTCGTCGTAGACACAGTGGGTCTCGTTGACGGGCTCCGGCCAGATGGCCGCAGGCTGCCCCTCCCCGTCCCAATCCGTGACGCTGTAGAACCGCTGGGCCGTGATACGCCCCGCCTCGTCGCAGTCGTATTCGTACACATTCCCGACGACGCCGTTGTCGTCCGCGGCGCTTTTGACGAGGTGCCCCTCCCGGTCATAGGTGTAGTCCATCCCGGAGGTCCCGGTCTCGGGCGACACCCATTCCTCCCGGGTGAGCAGGCCGCTTTCACCGTACATCTTGCGGGCGATATAGACGTTGCCGCTGGGCCAGGTCTCGGTCTCCTCCGTCAGGCGGCCGGCCCCGTCATAGGCATAGGTCCATTGCAGGCTGGGCATGCCGTCTATCGTCCTCTCCTGGCTGCTGCCCTCATAGAGTACGATGGTGTGGTCGCCCCACACATTTTTCCGGCCCTTACAGGGCAGGGATTGGCCGTCCTCATAGAGAAAGTCATATTCCACGTCCAGCGCGCTGTCCGCATATTCCCGCGCGGCCGTGAGCCGGGGCCCGTCCTCCGCCCACGCCGATGTGCTCAGCAGGGCGGCCAGGCACAGCGCCGCCGCGGCGGAGAGCATATATCTTTTCATGAAGCCCCCTTTCACAGCGTCCGATTCATGCTGCCGGTCTTATAGCCTGCCAGGTCCAGGGCCGCATAGGCAAAACCCAGGCCCCGCAGGTACTCGTCCAGTTCCTCCGCGTGGACGATGAGCCGGGCAAACTCCTCCGGCAGCACCTCCACCCTGGCCAGGTCCCCGTGGACCCGCACACGCATCTGGGAAAAGCCCCAGTCCCGCAGCTTCTGCTCCGCCCGGGCCACCATTTGGAGCTTCTCCGGCGTAAGGGTCTCGCCGTAGACGAACCGGCTGGCGAGGCACGCCATGCTGGGCTTGTCCCAGGTGTCCAGGCCCATCTGGCGGGACAGGGCCCGTATCTCCTCCTTCGTGAGGCGCACTTCCCGCAGGGGGCTCAGTATCCCCAGCTCCGCCACGGCCTTCATCCCGGGCCGGTAGTCCCCCTCGTCGTCGGCGTTGGAGCCCTCGGCCACGTGCTCTATGCCCCGCTCACGGGCCGCTTCCAACACCTCGCCGAACAGGGCCTTTTTGCACAGGTAGCACCTATCGGGGGGATTGCCCTTGACCCCCGGCACGGCCAGGGCGTCGTAGTTTAGAACGATATGTTCTATGCCCCGGACCCGGCAGAAGGCCTCCGCCTCCTCGGTCTCCCGCGCAGGGCAGAGAACGCTCCGAGCCGTCACGGCCAGGACCTTCTCCCCCAGCGCCTCATGGGCCGCAGCCAGCAAAAACGTGGAGTCCACCCCGGCGGAATAGGCCACCGCCAAGCTCCCCAGCCCCCGGAGGTATTCCTCCAGGGCCTTCTTTTTTTCGTGCAGAGCGTCCATCAGCGGCCCTCCACCATGTCCTCCGCCGCCCGGAGGCTCACGCCCTTCTCCCGGGCGACGCGGGCCAGGTCCTCGTACTCATACTTCACCCGGCTCACACCGTATCCCTCCGATACCTTCCGCCGCACAGAGCCGAAGGGGGTGTCCAGCGTCTCCTCCCGCCGGGCGAGCACATAGCGCTTTGTCTCTGCTTCCCGGACGCCGATGGTGGTGGTATACTTAAAGAGCAGCTCCACCATCTTCCCCCTGTCCGCCGGGGCGCAGATCACCCGCAGGAGGGTGCCGGGACGGGATTTTTTCATGCCGATGGGCACGGTGTAGACCTCCCGGGCCCCGGCATCAAAAAGCCGCTCCATGGCAAAGCCCACCGCCTCCGCGGTCATGTCGTCCACGTTGCAGGAAAGCTCCACCATCTCGTCCGTGCCGCCCTCCATGCTCTCGCCCAGGATGGCCCGCACGCAGTTGGCGGCGGGGTAGTCCCGCCCGCCCATGCCGTAGCCCACGGCCGTGGGGCGCATCAGGGGCATGGGGCCGAAGGACGTGGCAAAATGCTTCAAAAGGGCCGCCCCCGTGGGGGTGCAGAGTTCACCCTGTATCTGGCCGCCGTAGATGGGCACATCCTTTAAAATATACGCCGTGGCCGGGGCGGGCACCGGCAGGATGCCGTGGGCGCACTTCACCTGTCCGGCGCCCACATGCACCGGCGAACACACCACCGCGTCCGGCGAAAGCTCCGCCATGGCCAGGCACACCGCCGTCACGTCCGCCACCGCATCCAGCGTGCCCACCTCGTGAAAATGTATCTCCGGCACAGGCACGCCGTGGACGTGGCTCTCCGCCTCCGCGATGATCCCGTACACCGCCAGCACGTCCTCCCGGACCTTCTCCGGCAGGGCCAGATGGTCCCGCACCAGATGCTCGATGTCGTGCAGGCCACTGTGGTGGTGATGCTCATGGTCGTGCTCATGCCCGTGCTCATGGTCATGATGGTGGTGCAGGGCATGGTCCTCCTCTTCCCCGTGGACCAGCACGGTCATATGGCTGCCCGTGACGCCGCACTTTTGGGCCTTTTCCAGCTTATATTCCACCCCGGGGATGCCCAGGGCGTTCAGTTTCTCCACGAACCCCGCCGGGTCCGGCAGCAGCTCGATGAGCGCCGCGGAGAGCATATCCCCCGCCGCGCCCATGGCGCAGTCTAAGTACAGCGTCCTCATTTTTTCGCCTCCATGTGGTTGATCATGCCGGCCAGGTATCCGGCGCCGAAGCCGTTGTCGATGTTGACCACGCTCACGCCGCTGGCGCAGGAGTTGAGCATGCTCAAAAGGGCGCTGAGGCCATTGAACGCCGCCCCGTAGCCCACGCTGGTGGGCACGGCGATGACCGGGCAGTCGGCGAGCCCGCCGATCACGCTGGCCAGGGCCCCCTCCATGCCCGCGATGGCGATGATGACGCTGGCGGTCATGATGGTCTCCTTTTTGTCCAAAAGCCTGTGCAGGCCGGACACGCCCACGTCGTAGAGCCTTGCCACTGCGTTTCCGTGGACCTCCGCCGTCAGGGCCGCCTCCTCCGCCACGGGGATGTCGCTGGTGCCGCCGGTGGCCACCACCACGGTGCCGATGCCGTCCGGGGCGGGGATACCGCCGATGATGCCCACCCGGGCCTCCGGGTGGTAGTCCAGGTCCCGGCCCCTACCCGCGAAGGCGGCCGCCTCCGGGCTCATGCGGGTGATAAGGATGCGATTCTGGCCGTTTTTCGCCATGGCGTCGCATATGCCCGCGATCTGCTCCGGGGTCTTTCCCGCGCCGTAGATGACCTCCGCCGCCCCCTGGCGCACCTTCCGGTGCAGGTCCACCCGGGCGTAGCCGATGTCCTCATAGGGGGCGGTCTTCAGCTTCAAAAGGGCCTCGTCCACGGTCATGGACCCGGCCCGCACCGCCTCCAGTATGCTTTTCGTCTCGCTGGTCATAAGTAGTCCTCCAAAAGGGAAGGCGCCGCCCCGCTCCTGCGAGGCCAACGCCTTCCGGTACCAACGCTTTGCCGGCGGGGGCACTTTCGCGCCGGACGCCGGATATTTGTCCCGCCAAAAAATTTTATCATAGCGAAAAGCCGCCTGTCAAGTCTCCCCAAGGGAGACCGGCAGGCGGCTCATCATCATTCCTCTATCACATAGGGGACCGCGTCCGCAGGGATGGGACACACATAGCCGCCGCCCTCGGTGCGTTTGGCGAACTCCGCCTTGGCCCCGTCAATGAGGCTCGTATCGGCGAACAGGTCCGCCGCCGCCCCGGCCAGGACCTTGGCGGCGTAGAGCATGCCCTTGTCCGCTACCGACGTGGCCCCGCAGGACACGTTCTGCCAGGAGTGGCCCGGCGAGCCGGAGGGCCAGGTGGCCGCGGTGATCTCCGCCGTAGGCGTGAGCCAGCTCACGTCCCCCACGTCTGTGGAGCCGGGGGCGAACTCGTTGCTGGAGAGAAAAGGCATGACGAAGTCGTTGATGGCGCGCTCGCCGTTCTCCGTCGTCTCCTTCACGAAGGCTTTGATCTCCTCCGACCACTTGGGCGCGTCCCCGGGCAGCTCGTCCGTGGGCGGGAAGGTCTTTTTAAGGTCCTCGGCGAAGGCCCACTCCTCCTTGGTGTAGGCGGGCAGGGCCGTGGCCAGCATATTGTCGTGCAGCACCTTTTCCAGCGCCGTGTTGGGCAGAAGGTCCGCCGTGCCGTCCACGAATATGCGCTCATAGGTGGTCTCGGTCATCATGGCGGCTCCCTGGGCGATCAGGTCCACCCGCCGCTGCAGCTCCAGCGTGTCCTTCACCCGCTGAGACCGGACCATATACAGCACCGAGGCGTGGGGCTGGACCACGTTGGGGGAAAGGCCGCCGCCGTCCACCATGGCATAGTGGATGCGCCCCTGGGGCGGCATGTGCTCCCGCAGGTACTGCACCCCCACGTTCATCAGCTCCACCGCGTCCAGGGCGGACCGGCCTTCATAGGGGTTCGAGGCGGCATGGGCGGCCACGCCCTTGAATTTATACAGCACCTGGGTGCAGGAGTTGTTGGTGCCGGTCATGAGCTCGTTGGTGTCGCCGGGGTGCCAGCTCAGCGCGCAGTCCAGCTCCTTCCAGAGGCCGTCCCGGGCCATATAGGCCTTGGAGGCGCCGCCCTCCTCCCCGGGGCAGCCGTAGAAGGTCACGGTGCCGGGCAGGCCCGTCTTTTGCAGAAAGTCCTTCACGGCGCAGGCCGCCGCGAAGGAGCCCGCTCCCAGCAGGTTATGACCGCAGCCGTGGCCGGAGCCGTTTTTCACAAGCTCCTCCCGCTCCAGCGCTCCCGCCTTCTGGCTCAGGCCGGACAGGGCGTCGAACTCGCCCAGAATGCCGATGTGGGGCGCGCCGGAGCCAAAACTTCCGCTGAAGGCGGTGGCGATGCCGCAGAGGTTCTCCCGGACGGTGAAGCCCTCCTTTTTCAAAAGCTCCGTGAACAGCGCCGCGGACTTATATTCCTTCAGGGACAGCTCCGCGTACTCCCATATGCTGTTGGCCAGGTCTATATACTCCTGAGCGTGGGCGTCCACATAGGCCCCGATGGCCTTTTTCATCTCCTTTATATCCATGGCTGTCTCCTTTGGTACAAAGGCCGCCTGAAAAGGCGGCCTTGCATATTTTTAATAGAGCACCTTGCTCAGAAATTCCTTCGTCCGGGGGTTCTGGGGATGCTGGAACACGTCCTCGGGCTTGCCGCTCTCGGCGATGACGCCCCCGTCCATGAAGAGCACCCGGTCGGACACCTCCCGGGCAAAGCCCATCTCATGGGTGACGATGACGGAGGTCATGCCCGTCTTCACCAGGCCCTTGATGACCTCCAGCACCTCCCCCACCATCTCCGGGTCCAGGGCGGAGGTGGGCTCGTCGAAGAGCATCACGTCCGGCTCCATGGCCAGGGCCCGGACGATGGCGAGGCGCTGCTTCTGGCCGCCGGAAAGGCGGCTGGGGTGCTCCGAAGCCTTGTCGGCCAGACCCACCCGATTCAAGAGGTCCATGGCCTTCTCGTCGGCGAGCTTTTGGTCCATCTTCTTCACCATGGTGGGGGCGATGGTGATATTCTCCTTCACGGACAGATGGGGGAACACGTTGAAGTGCTGGAACACCATGCCCATCTTCTGCCGGTGGACGTTGATGTCCACCTTAGCGTTGGTGATCTCCACGCCCTCGAAGAATATCTTCCCCTCCTCCGGCTTTTCCAGCAGGTTCAGGCACCGCAGGAAAGTGCTCTTGCCGCCGCCGGAGGGGCCGATGATGGACACCACCTCGCCCTTATCCACATGCTCGCTCACGCCCTTGAGCACGTGAAGGGGCGGCTGGCCCTTGATCTGAAAGCTCTTATGGAGATTCTCGGTCTTAATCACTGGCCTTCAGCCTCCTCTCGAACACGCCCAGCAGCTTGCTCAGCACGAATGTCAGCACGAAATAGGTCGCGCCCACGATCATCAGGCATTCCATGGTGAGGTAGGTGTTGCCCTTGACGATCAGGTAGGAGGTCATCAGGTCTCCCACAAAGAAGGTAGAGGCCAGGGATGTCTCCTTGATGATGGTGACGAACTCATTGCCCAGGGCGGGCAGGATGTTCTTGATGGCCTGGGGCAGGACGATCTTCCGCATGGTCTGGCCGCCGGACATGCCCAGGCTCCGGGCCGCCTCGGTCTGGCCCCGGTCCACCGCCTGGATGCCGGAGCGGAACACCTCGGAGACGTAGCAGGCGGAGTTTATCACCAGCGCCGCGCCCACGCTCACGATGTCAGGGATGGAGAAGGGCAGCAGCTTGGGCACCAGGAAATAGCCTATGTACAGCTGCAGCAGCAGGGGCGTGCCCCGGACCACCTCCACGATGGCGATGACCACCCAGTTCAGGGGCTTGAACTTCGCCATGCGGCCCAGGCAGAGAAATGTGCCCAGCACCGACCCGGCGGCCACGGTCACCAGGGACAGCAGCAGCGTGATGCTCACGCCGGTCAGGAAAAAGACCTGCCAGTAGTTTTGCAGGATCTTTACGATGTTGTTGAAGTACTCAGTCAAGGATGTATCCTCCCTCTGTGCGGGCGTCGTTCCAGGGAAAAGCGCATGGCCGGTCAGTCCGGCCATGCGCTTGAAAAAACCGGCGGTTTATTCGGCGGCTTCCTCCGCCTCGGCGGGAGCTTCCTCCTCGGCCTCGATGGCGTTGCCCTCGTCGTCGTAGGAAACGTCCTCGGCGGTCTCGATGCCGGCCAGCTCGTTGGCCTCGGCGATCCACTCCGTATAGAGACCCGCTTCCTGGGCCTTCGCCAGGATGGCGTTGACCTGCTCGGTCATCTCGTCCGCACCCTTCTTCATAAGGATGAGGTTGGCCTCCTGGGCCTCGTCGATCTCGAACATGAATCCGGTCAGGGCCAGGGCGTCGTTGTTGGCCAGGATGGCGTTGGCGTTGTCCTCGGACACGGCCAGCGCGTCGATGTTGCCGTTACGCAGGGCCTCCACGGCGGTGCCGATGTCGGTGAAGGTCTTGATGGTAGTGCCCTCGGGCAGCTGGCTGTTGCACAGGTTCATCTGCAGGGAGGCGATCTGCGCGCCCACGGTCAGGTCCGCGAAGTCCTCGGCGGCGGTCCAGGCGCCCTCGTTCTCCTTCAGGGTGATGATGGTCTGGCCGGTGGCGTCGCCGCCGGTGTAGTAGTAGTCGGACAGGTTGAAGTTCTCGGCCCGCTCCTCGGTGTAGGTATAGCCGGAGATGGACATATCCACCGCGCCGGTCTGCACGGCGGCCTGGCAGGCGTCAAAGCTCATGGGCTTGATGGCCAGCTCCAGGCCCATCTCCTCTGCGATGTACTTGGCCAGGGACACGTCGAAGCCAACGTACTGGTCCTGACCGGACTTGGAGGTGTCCACGAACTCCATGGGAGCGAAGTCCGGGCTCAGGGCCACGGTCAGCTCCGTCTTCTCAGAGGCCATGGCGGGCACAGCCAAGGCGGCCAGCATCATGACGGCCATCACAAAAGCAAGCATCTTCTTCATGGTAAATGTCTCCTCGCTGAAAAAAAGTTTTTCGATTTAACGGTCATGACCGACCGTGGCGTCAGTATAGCCCCTTGCGCCTCTCCCTGTCAACCCAAAAATGAATTTTATTCGCATATTTTGCATATATTTTCCCATCCGCACAAAGAATCACCCCTAACGCGCCTCTGTATTTATGCACATTTTCACCAATTTTACGGTCATATCTATGAATAATTCATTTTAGTGTGAATATTCATGGCTTCCCGCCTATTCATTCAAAAATGAATATTCACGAATACATCTCCCACACGAACGCGTTATAGGGAAAAGCGCACGGCCGAAGATCCGGCCGTGCGCCTGAAAGTGGCGGTGGTTTATTCAGCGGCTTCCTCCGCCTCGGCGGGGGCCTCCTCCTCGGCCACGATGGCGTTGCCCTCGTCGTCATAGGACACGTCCTCGGCGGTCTCGACGCCGGCCAGCTCATTGGCCTCGGCGGCCCACTGCTCATACAGGCCCTCCTCCAGCGCCTTGGCCAGGATGGCGTTGACCTGCTCGGTCAGTTCGTCCGCACCCTTCTGCATGATCAGGAGGTTGGCCTCCTGGCTCTCGTCGATCTCGAACATGAAGCCGGTCAGGGCCAGGGCGTCATTGTTGGCCAGAACGGCCACGCTGTTCTCCTCCGCCAGAGCAAGAGCATCGATGTTGCCGTTACGCAGAGCCTCCACGGCAGTGCCGATGTCGGAGAACTGTTTGATATTCACGCCCTCGGGCAGCTTCGTCTGGCACAGCTGCAGCTGCAGGGAGGCGGACTGAGCGCCCACGGTCAGGTCCGCGAAATCCTCGGCCGTGGTCCACTCGCCCTCGTGCTCCTTCAGGGTGATGATCACCTGGCCGGTGGCGCCGTCGCCGGTGTAGTAGTTATCGGACAGGTTGAAGTTGGCCGCCCGCTCCTCGGTGTAGTGATAGCCGGAGATGGACATGTCTACCGCGCCGGTCTGCACGGCGGCCTGGCAGGCGTCAAAGCTCATGGGCTTGATGACCAGTTCCTTGCCCATCTCCTGGGCGATGAACTTGGCCAGGGACACGTCGAAGCCCACATACTGGTCCTGGCCGGATTTGGAGGTATCCACGAACTCCAGCGGGGCGAAGTCCGGGCTCAGGGCCACAGTCAGCACATCCTCCGAGGCCATGGCGGGCACGGCCAGAGCGGCCAGCATCATAACAGCCATCACGAAAGCAAGTATCTTCTTCATGGTAATTGTCTCCTCGCGCAAAAAAGTTTTTCTATCAAAAGATTTGTCCGGTCATCACCGACCGTGGCGTCAGTATAGCCCCTCTCCATGCTCTTTGTCAATCCAAAAATGAATTATATTCGTAGTTTTCGCATATTATTTCCAATTCACACAAAGAATCACCACTATCAAACTTCTGTATTTATGCATAATTTCACCGGTTATCCTGCCATATTTGTGAATATTTCATTTTTAGTGAATATCGCGACTCTTTCGTCTATTCACTCAATAATGAATATTCTTGGATTTCGCTTTTGAACAAGAAAACGCCCCGGCATTCCGCCGGGGCGCGTGTACATTATTATGTTCAGAGCCGGGACAGGTTGGCCCATATATCCCCGGGGATGCATATGCTCCGGGGCTGTATCCCCTTCGGGGCAACGGCATTGCTCCGGTTCATGCAGGCGTATGTGGCCTCGGGGTTCTCCGCGGTCATCTGCCAGAAGGGGTACTTGATGATGCCGGGGGTGTTGTACCCCACGCCCAGCTCCCAGTAGAGGACCTTTCCATGTTCATGGGCTTCCAGGAACGCGGCGTACCGCCGGGCGGCGGCGTGCCAGCCTGTGTCCTCCACGAATTTGTCATCCGCCCGCAGGTTCACGGTCATGGGCCGGCCGCACCGGGGGCACCGGGGCAGCAATTCCGTTGGCACGCGCATATTTTCCTGCTCCTCCACCATCCGCCGGATGATATCGGCGTTGTCGTATGTCTCCTGCCGGCAGGGCTGGGAGCACTGAAAAAGGCCATAGTCCCCCTGGGTATAGAAAAGCCGCGCCTTGTCGAACCCCGCCTTCTGGAAGCAGTGGTCCACGTTGGTGGTGATAACGAAGTAGTCTTTCTTCCCCACCAAGTCCAGCAGTTTTTCATATACCGGCAGGGGCGGGTCCACGTACCGGTTCACCCATATGTGGCGGCTCCACCAGGCCCAGTATTCCTCGGGCGTCTCAAAGGGATAGAACCCGCCGGAATACATGTCCCGGATGCCGTATTTCGCGGCAAAGTCGGAAAAGTACTTTTCGAACCGGCGGCCGCCGTACCCGAAGCCCGCCGCCGTGGAAAGGCCCGCTCCCGCGCCCACAATGACCGCTTCGGCCCCGTCCAGGGCCTCTTTCAGCCGCTCAAGTGGTTCTGAGCAGTTCCCGGTAGATGGCATAGTTCTCCCCTCCGTGGACCACGAATATCACTTTGATGTCGGACCTGTGCTCCCGCCGCCAGGCCCGGACCGTGTCCACCGCCACCCGGGCGGCGTGGGCCTTGGGGAAGCGGAACACCCCCGTGGAGATGCAGCAGAACGCCACGCTTTGCACATTTTTCTCTGCCGCCAGGTCCAGGCAGGACCGGTAGCAGCTTGCCAAAAGCCGCTCGTCCTCCCCCGTCACGGCCCCCTCGATGATGGGTCCCACCGTGTGCAGCACCCAATCGCAGGGCAGAGCGTACCCCGGCGTGATCTTGGCGGTGCCCGTGGGCTCGGGATAGCCCTGTTTTTCCATAATGCGGGCGCATTCCAGCCGCAGTTGGATACCGGCGAAGGTGTGGATGCAGTTATCGATGCAGTTGTGGCCGGGGACGTAGCAGCCCGTCATGCCGGAGTTGGCGGCGTTCACGATGGCGCCGCACCTGAGGGCGGTGATGTCCCCCTGCCACAGGCATATGCCCGGCTCCGCTTCGGGCAGCGTATCCGCGTCGGTGACGCCCTTGGCGGCGGTCTCGGCCCGCAGATACTCATCCTGCACCGCGAGAAAGTCCTCCCCGATGGGGGCAGGCCGACGCACGTTCATGAGCCCCCGCAAAAGCCGCCGCTGCTCCCCCGGGTCCCCGGGCACCGTCCCGGTCCCATAGGGAGAGCCCTCCGCCAGAAGCCTGTCGATGAGGAACCGCCGGCGTTCCGCCTGGGTCATGTCAGCCCCTGGCATTATAGGCCGCCTTCATGCACTTATAGGTCATGTAGCAGTCGAACTTGGCCGTGGTCTCAAAGGGAGAGTGCATACTGAGCACCGGCACGCCCGCGTCGATGGTGTCGATGTTGCGCATGGCCATGTCCAGCGCCACGGTGCCGCCGCCGCCCTGGTCCACCTTGCCCAGCTCGCACATCTGCCAGGCCACGCCTCCCTCGTCGCAGAGGCGACGCAGATAGCCCACCAGCTCGGCGGAGGCGTCGCTGGCCCCGGATTTGCCCCGGGAGCCGGTGAATTTGCAAAAGCCCACGCCGTAGTTGAGGCGGGCAGCGTTCTGCTTTTCGCTTACCTCGGGATACATGGGGTCCAGCGCCGCCGTCACGTCCGCAGAGACGCAGAAGCTGTGGGCGAAGCTCTCCTGGAGGGTGCATGTGCCGCCGCAGAGCTTTTCCACGAACCACTCAAAGGCCTGACTGGTCATGCCGGTGACGCCGTAGGAGCCTATCTCCTCCTTGTCCGCCAGGATGCACACCGCGGTGCGCTCGGGGTTCTCCGTCTCCAATATGGCCGCCAGCTCCGCGTAGGCGCAGACCCGGTCGTCCTGGCCGTAGCCGCCGATGAGGCTCCTGTCCAGGCCCAGCTCCCGCACCTCGAAGGCGGGCACCGCCTCCAGCTCGGCGGAGATCAGGTCCTCCTCCGTGATGCCGTACCGGTCATTGAGAAGGCTCATGACCGCCAGCTTCACCCGGCCGTCGCCCTCCCCGGCATAGGGCACGCTGCCCGCCAGGATGCAGAGCTTCTCCCCCTCCACGCCCTTGGCCAGGGTCTTTTGCATCTGGTCCTGGGCCAGGTGGGGCAGCAGGTCCGTGATGACAAACTGTGGGTCCGCCGGGTCCCGGCCGATGACGATCTCCACGGTGGAGCCGTCCTTCAGGGCTGCCACGCCGTGTATCTCCAAGGGGATGGCCGTCCACTGGTATTTCTTGATGCCGCCGTAGTAGTGGGTGCGCAGATACCCAAGCTCCGTGTCCTCAAACAAAGGCAGCTGCTTTAAGTCCAGCCGGGGCGCGTCCACATGGGCCGCCTCCACCACGAACCCGGCGCTCATGGGCTTTTTGCCCCCCACCGCCAGCAGCAGGGCCTTGCCCCGGTTGCTCCAATATACCTTCTGCCCCGGCCGGATGGGCCCAGTGAGGCTCTCCACATCCGTAAAGCCCGCCTTCTCCGCCAGCTTCACGGCCTCCGCCACCGCCTCCCGCTCGGTGCGGGCGGCAGAGAGGTAGTCCATATAGCCCCGGCAGTAGTCCTCCAGGGCCATGCGCTCGGCGGCGTCCAGCCGGTCGTAGCCGTTTTTGGGTTCATAGAGCAGGGTCTTTTTCATCTCGTCCATGGCTTAATCCTCCAGAATGTTCTTGAATAGTTCATCGCAGGCCCGCCGGAAGTCCTCCCGGCTGCCGTCGTTGTGCAAAATGTGGTCGCAGTGGGCCTCAAAAAAGCTGTCGGGCTTCTGGGCCCGGATGCGCTTTAAGGCGTAGTCCATACTGACGCCCTCCCGGGCCACCAGCCGTCCGGCCCGCACGTCCTCCGGGGCCAGCACCCCCACTAAGGTATCCAGGCGGCTTTCCGCCTCCGTGCCGATCAAATTGATGGCGTCGATGGCGGCATATCGCCCGCCGAAGGCGGCGAACTGGGCCAGGCGCTTATCCAGCTCCTCTACCACGTGGTGGATGGTGATGCGGTCCAGATCCGCCAGGGTGGCGGGGTCGGAGAACACCACCGCGCCCAGCTTTTTGCGCTGCAATACCCCGTCCTCCACGGAGCCGGGGAACCGGGCGGCGATGGCGTCCAGCATGGGCCCGCCCTGCTCACACAGCTCATGGTACACCGCGTCCGCGTCCAGCACCAGCGCACCCATGTCCCTTAAGGAGTCCAGGGCCGTGGTCTTCCCCGCCCCGGTGCCGCCGGTGACGCCCACCACTGTGAGGCTCTTCACCAGCGCCCGGCGGATGTCCGCCTCCGGAAGGGCTCCCTGCCGCAGGATGCGATAGGGGCTCGCGGACAGATCGATGATGGTGCTCTCGGTGCCGATACCGCAGGGCCCGCCGTCGATGACGGCCTCTATCTGGCCGTCAAAATAGCCCAGCACATCCTCCGCGGTCTTGGGACTGGGGGCCCCGGAGGGGTTGGCGGAAGGGGCCGCCAGGGGCAGGTCCGCCAAACGCAGCAATTCCAGCGTTTTGGGCGAATCCGGGCACCTGAGCCCCACCGTAGCCCCACCAGCCAGGACGATCGCGGGTATTTCCGGTATCGCTTCCACCACTATGGTCAGCGGCCCGGGCCAGAATGCCTCCGCCAGCACGTATGCCCCCCGGGGCACGTTCCGGCCGTATTTGTCCAAGGCCCCGGGTCCCGGCACCATGAGGCTCAGGGGTTTCACCGCGGGCCGGCCCTTCACCTCATATATCCTCTCCACGGCGGCGGGGTCCATGCCGTTTCCCGCGAGGCCGTATACCGTCTCCGTGGGCACGGCCACCAGGCCCCCGGCCCGGATGACCTCCGCCGCCCGGGCGATATTGTCGGTGATACGCTCCGTCTTCACGTCTGCTCCTCCTGCCTGAGCCGCTCCGCCTGGTCGGCGGTGACGAGGGCATCGATGATCTCGTCCAGGTCCCCGTTCATCACGGCGTCGATGCGGTATACGGTGAGGCCGATGCGGTGGTCCGTCACCCGTCCCTGAGGGAAGTTATAGGTGCGGATGCGCTCGTTTCGCATGCCGGTGCCCACCTGGCTGCGGCGCTGGTCCGCCCGTTCCGCCGCCTTTTTGTCCCGCTCGGCCTGGGCCAGGCGGGCGGCCAAAATGGAAAGGGCCCGGTCCTTGTTCTTATACTGGCTGCGCTCGTCCTGGCACTCCACCACCGTGCCGGTGGGGATATGGGTCACCCGGATGGCGCTGGAGGTCTTGTTCACCTTCTGGCCCCCGGCCCCGGAGGAGCGGAACACATCGATGCGCACGTCGTTCATGTCCAGCGCATACTCCGTCTCGTCCGCCTCCGGCAGCACCGCCACCGTGACCGTGGAGGTGTGCACCCGCCCCTGGGTCTCCGTCTCCGGCACCCGCTGGACCCGGTGGACGCCGCTCTCGAACTTGAAGCGGGAATATGCCCCCTGGCCCTCGATGACAAAACTGATCTCTTTTATGCCGCCCAAGTCCGTCTCATTGATGTTGGCGATGGATACGGTCCAGCCCCGGCTCTCGGCGTACATGGAATACATCCGGTAGAGGCTGGCGGCGAACAGGGCCGACTCCTCGCCCCCCACGCCGCCCCGTATCTCCACGATGACGTTCTTCTCGTCGTTGGGGTCGCGAGGCAGCAGCAGGGTCTTGAGCGTAAGCTCCGCCGCCGGCAGGGCCTCCCGGGCGGCGTCCAGCTCCTCCCGGGCCAGGGCCTGCAGCTCCGGGTCGGCCTCGGCCAGCATATCCTCCGCCCCGGCCATATCGGCCCGCAGGCGCTTCACCGCCCGCCAGGCCTCCACCACCGGCTCCAGGTCCTTCCGCTCCTTGGCAAGAGCCGCGTACAGCCCCGGCTGGGCGTAGGTGTCCGGGTCCTCCATCCGTGCGGAGAGCTTATCGTACCGGTCTTCGATTTGTAATAATTTTTCATCCATTCGCCATTACACCGTCACGGGGCTTGCCCGCCAGTCGGAGCCGCCGGTGCGCTCCTCTGCCGCCTCATAGCCCAGCACGTAAAAGTCCCGGGCCGCGGCGGTGAGGTCGAATATCTCCCCCGCCGGGGCGGGCAGGTCTTTGACCGCGGCAGGCTTCGTCAGGATGGGCACCCGGGTCTTCCCGTCCATCTCCCGCAGCAGGTCCCGGCCCCTCTGGGTGGAGGCCAAAAGCCGGGCATAGGGCGGCACCGGGCGCATCATGTCCGCCCGCACGCCCAAGGCGGCGCAGGTCACCATCCGCCGCAGGCGGCTCAGAGGATACCGCTTCGTCTTCACCGCCGCAAGCAGAGAGAGCAGGCTCCCCTCGTCCCGCACGGCCTTATAGAGGCGGTTTTCCAGCCCCTCCGTGGCGTCGGGCAGGGCGGCGAAGTCTTCGGGCCCCAGGGCCCGCAGCCGGGCCATGACGCCCTGCTCCAGGCTCTCCAGGGTGACCGGTCCCCGCCCCTCCTTCATGGCCCCCGCCGCCAGCCGCGCGGCTGTCTCAGGCATGAAGGGCGTCACGTCCTCCCCCGAGCCCAGCATGGCCCGGAGCTGTGCCGCGCTGCGAAGCCGGCCCCCGGCCATGGCGTCGTGGACCGACTCCCGCCGCAGGGTGGTCACGGCCTGCATGGGGCTTTTGATGCCGATGAGGGCCTTGATATATTCCACCGCCAGGATGTTGTTGGGCGTCTGCAAGAGCCGGGACTCCTCCCCCAGGGTCTCATGGAGCACCTTCTCCCGGGCGGCGGCAAAGGGCATGCCCTCGGCCATCTCCGCCTTGATGCGCTCGATATTGTCCGGCTCCGCCGCCGCGATGGCGAGGGCCGTGAGAGGCGCCAGCGTCCCCGCCTCGCTGCCGAAGGAGAGGTGGGTCACCACACCCAAGGCATCCAAAAGCCCCACTGCGCCCATGGCGAAGCCCTCCGCCGAGGCGGTGCACCAGGGCAGGGGCAGCTCGAACACCAGGTCCGCGCCGCCTTCGGCGGCCATCCGGGCCCGGAGGTGCTTATCAAAGCAGGCGGGGCCGCCCCGCTGAACGAAGTCGCCGCTCATGACGCATACGATGGGCGCGTCTGCGCCCAGCTGTTCGCGGCTTTTCACAAAGTGCTCAAAATGCCCCAGATGGAAGGGGTTGAACTCCCCCACGACGCCGATGACGTTCATGGCTGCCTCCCTCTTGCGTTTTTCCAAAAATGCGCTAAAATATCAAATAGTATCCAAAGACCATTTTACACGGTTTTTATTTTTTTACAAGACGAAAGGGGTCAACCATGAAAATTCTTGTGATCAACTGCGGCAGTTCCTCGCTGAAGTATCAACTGCTGGATATGGACGATGAGTCCCTCCTGGCCAAGGGCCTTTGCGAGCGCATCGGCATCGACGGCCACCTGAAGCATCAGCCCCAGAACGGCAAGCCCACCTTCGATGAGGACGTGGCCATGCCCACCCACACCGAGGCCATCGCCGCGGTGCTGGATAAGCTCACTTCCGCCGAATACGGCGTGGTGGCGGACATGTCCGAGATCGGCGCGGTGGGCCACCGGGTGGTCCACGGCGGAGAAAAGTTTGCCGCCTCCGTGGTCATCGACGACGCGGTGATGGCCGCCATCGAGGAGTGCGTGCCCCTGGCGCCGCTGCATAACCCCGCCAACATCACCGGCATCAACGCCTGTAAGGCGGTGATGGGCGATGTGCCCCAGGTGGCCGTGTTCGACACTGCCTTCCACCAGACCATGCCCGGCAAGGCGTTCATGTACGCCATCCCCTACGAGTATTATACCGACCTCAAGGTCCGCCGCTACGGCTTCCACGGCACCAGCCACCGCTATGTCTCCGGCCAGGCGGCCAAGCTCATGGGTAAACCCATTGAGGAACTGAAGCTCATCTCCTGCCACATGGGCAACGGCAGCTCCATCTGCGCCATCGACGGGGGCAAGTGCGTGGACACCTCCATGGGCTTCACCCCCATCGCCGGCCTGCCCATGGGCACCCGCTGCGGTGACATCGACGTGTCCATCCCCGATTACCTCTGCCAGAACACCGGCAAGGACGTGGCTACCATCACCAATGAGCTCAACAAGAAGTCCGGCGTGCTGGGCGTCTCCGGCGTGGGCTCCGACTTCCGGGACCTGACCAAGGCCGCCGGGGAGGGCAACGAGCGGGCCGCCCTGGCCCTGGATATGTTCGCCTATGCCGTGGCCAAGACCGTGGGCGCCTACGCCGCGGCCATGAACGGCGTGGACGGCATCATCTTCACCGCCGGCGTGGGCGAGAACGACGCCCGGATGCGGGCCGAGATCTGCCAGTATCTCACCTATCTCGGCGCGGAGCTTTGCCCGGGCTGCAACGCCAAGAAGGGCGAGGATAGGTTCATCTCCAAGGCCGACAGCAAGGTGAAGATCATGGTCATTCCCACCAATGAGGAGCTGGTCATCGCCCGGGACACCAAACAATTGGTGGAGGGCTGACATGGCATTCAGGCCTATGCGCCGGACCCGGCAGGAGCTCTCCCCTGCCGAGACCGAGGACATCCTCCGCCGGGGCGCGGACGGCGTCCTGGCCGTGCTGGGGGACGAGGGCTACCCCTACGCCGTGCCGCTGAACTACGTCTATAAGGACGGCAAAATATACTTCCACTGCGCCAAAGAAGGCCACAAGTTCGACGCCCTGATGCGCGAACCCAAGGTGAGCTTCTGCGTGGTGGAGAGAAACGACGTCATCCCCGACGAGTTTGCCACGTATTACAAAAGCGCCGTTGCCTTCGGCCACGCCCGGCTCCTGGAGGGAGCCGAGGCGGAGCGGGCCGTCTATGACCTGGGGTTCAAATTCAACCCCGTGCCGGAAAAGGTCCGGGCGGAGGTCAACAAGGACCTGGCCCATGTGGCCTGCTTCGAGATCACCATCGACCACCTGACCGGCAAGCAGGCAAAGGGACTATTAAAACCGCAATAACATAGAGTACCGCCCGGGCAGATGCCCGGGCGGCATTGTTCTATTTCGCGCGGCTTACTTCTCCTGCGCCATCAGCTCATGGCCCTGGAAGGTGACGGCGGTCACCTCGTCCAGGTCGATGGGCGCGCCGAACTCATAGCGGGTCACATGGACCTGCTGCGCCTCCTCCCAGCCGCCGCCTGCGCTCGCGATATCCGCTTTGCCGCTGCCGCCGGCCAGTTCGATGTCCAGGCTCGCGCCAATGTCAGGACCGCTCTCCGGGCCCTCGTACTGGGCGTACTCGCCCTCATACACATAGGTGCACACGGCGCCCATGGAGTTGAGCCGCAGGCTGGTGACAGTCACGTCCACGTCCTCAAACCGTGTCTCCAGGCCGTCGTCGCTGTCGATCATGGTCCCCGGCTCCAGGGTCGTCCAATCGAAGGGCTCGCCGTTCAGATACGTATGGACGAACCGGGCCCTGGCGGTGAAGGGCTCTGTCACCAGCTCCATCTCCCCGCCCTCGCCGGGAGTCACGGTGAACTCAAAGACCCAGGGGCCCTCCACATAGGTCTCCTCGCCGTCGGGCCCGTTCTCCAGATATTCCAGCGTCAGGACCAGGGGATAGGAGAAGTCGATGTCCCGGTCCAGGTATTTGGAGTGGACGGTCTTTTCCACCAGCTGGATGGCGGCGCCGTCCTTCTGGTCAAAGGAGCTCATCGCCGCGCCGTAAAAAAGGTCCTCCGGCGCGTCCGGGTCCGTGCTGGTCAGCAGGCCGTACAGGTCGGTGTTATGGAGCTCCGTCTCCCCATCCTCAGGCCGGGCAGTCAGGTTCATGAACACGTGCTCCCCATCGGTCATGGCCGAGTCCAGCGTCACGGTCCAGCCGCCGGTGGTGACGGACTGGCCCACGTCTGCGGCGGCATGGTCGATATACTCCATCTGCCCCTCAGTGAGCTCCGTCCCGCTGGATGCGGCGAACCACTTTCTGAACCATTCCGCCCCGTCCAGGGCGGCATAGGCGGTCACGCCCAATGCCAACACCAGCGCGGCGGCCAGGGCCAGCACGGCCATGCGTTTTATATTTTTTCTCTTGCCCATATCAGTACTCCTTTCCCCGGAGGCGTATGCGCCATCCGGGTCATAGCGGAGCGCGGCGGTCACATGCCGGTCGGCTATGCCGCCCAGGGCTTCCGTCCATTCCTCCCGCGTCATGGGATCATACCCTCCTTTACAAGTTGGTCTTTCAGCTTTTCCCGCAGACGGAAAAGGCGCACGCTGACGCGGCGTTTGGCAAGGCCGGTTTCATTGGCTATCACTGTCAGGTCGTCCCCGTACCAGTACCGGCGCATGAATATGTACCGGTCCCGGTAGTCCAGTCCGTCCAAAAAGCGGTCTATGGCGGCGGTCAGTTCTTTGGCGTTCAACTCGTCCTCCACGCCCCCTGGCGCGGCTACGCACTCCGCCAGCTCGTCCAGCGCCGCGTCATAATGGCAGTTGCGCTTTTGGGCGGCATTCACCCGGTACCGCTTGGCGGCGATGTTCCGCACTGTGCGGCAGAAGTACCCGCCCAGGGACGCGGGCCGCTCCGGCGGGATGGCGTTCCACAGGGCCATGTACCCGTCGCTGACGCACTCCTCCGCGTCCCGGCCGTCGCCCAGGATGTTGGCCGCCAGGCGCTTCGCCGCCGGGCCGTATTTGCGCGCCAGCTCCTCCACCGCCCGCTCCGAGCGCTCAAAGAACAGAGCGATGATATCGCTGTCATCCAATCCCGCCGCCTCCTTTCCGTCCACACCCATACAGTACCGTTTTGGACACGGATATTTCACATTGCGGCAAAAATATATCCCATCCCCGCCCCTGGGTCAATTATAAATAAGATATAAGAGAAAAACTGTTGACAACGGTCAAAACAGATGGTAATATACTATAGCCGCTTTGAAAGGGTATGCAAGCCGGGGCATGGCCCCGCACCCGGGACAGCGAGCCCGAAAGGAAGGAAATTTCAAACATGAAGCACGCTATCATCGAGACCGGCGGCAAGCAGTACCGCGTGACGTCCGGCGACGTGATCTTCGTG
>CANQRM010000021.1 GCA_947626265.1 uncultured Oscillospiraceae bacterium | reverse complement strand
TTACGACAGAGACTGGTTCAGGCCGAAGCTGACGGCGATGGCGTCGTCCACCTTGGTCATGGTGGGGCCGGACAGCTTTCCCATCCGCTCCCGCAGGCGGGATTTGTCCAGGGTGCGTATCTGCTCCAGGAGTATCACGCTGTCCCGGGTAAGGCCGCTGTCCGGGGCCTGTATCTCGATGTGGGTGGGCAGCCGGGCCTTCCCCACCTGGGAGGTGATGGCCGCGGCGATCACCGTGGGGCTGTGGCGGTTGCCGGTGTCGTTTTGTATGATGAGCACCGGGCGCAGGCCGCCCTGCTCCGAGCCCACGACGGGGCTTAAGTCGGCGTAGTAGATGTCTCCGCGTCGGACCGGATTTGTCATGTGAGCACCTTCCGTGAAAGAGTCGCCCGGTACATTCTATGTACGGACATGCTTCTATTCTCCCACGAAGGCGCGATTTTTATACTTACTGCACGTAGATGCGGGGCACCCGGGGGCTCACGGCGCAGAAGAGCTCATAGTGGATCGTCCCGGCCAGGTCCGCCACATCTCCCGCGGGCATGACCTTGCCGAATATCTCCGCCACGTCGCCGCTCTTCACGTCCTGGCCGGTCACGTCCAGCATGCACATATCCATGCAGATGCGGCCCACCTGCCGGACCTTCTTGCCGTCGATGTCCACGGTGAGCTTGTTGGAGAGGGCCCGATGCAGGCCGTCGGCGTAGCCGATGGGCAGCACGGCGATAGAGCTGGGCTTTTCCACGGTGAAGGTGCGGCCGTAGCTGATGGTGTCCCCCGGCTCATGCTTCTCCACGTAGGCCACCCGGCTCTTTAGGCTCATGGCGGGGACCAGGTCCAGGTCCCCCTTATCGGGCCCGGGATAGACGCCGTACAGCGCCACGCCGGGCCGGACCATGTCCATATAGGTCTCCGGGAAGGCGATCATGGCCCCGGAGTTGGTGCAGTGGTGTATCTCAAATTTCTTCCCCGCCTGGGCCTCCACGGCCTGGAAACCGGCCCTGAACCGCTCCAGCTGGGTCCATGTGAAATCCCGGACGGTCTCGTCCCCGTCGGAGACGCAGAAGTGGGTGAACACCCCTTCGGGCACAAGATTTGGCAGGGCCATGGCCGCCGCGGCCTGGTCCAGAGCCGCCTCGCCGTAGGCACGGAAGCCGGTGCGGCCCATGCCGGTCTCCAGCTTGAAGTGGACCTTCAAGGTCATACCTGTGCCGGCCAATTCATCGTTCAGCGCCTGGGCCACGTCCAGGCTCCCCACCGCCTGGGTGATAGCGTTCTCCGCCAGCACTTGGGCATACTGGGGCGGCGTATAGCCCAAAATGAGGATGGGCAGCTTGATGCCCGCCCGGCGCAGCTCCATGGCCTCGTCCAGGCAGGCCACCGCCAGATACTCGCACCCCAGCCCCGCCAGCAGCCGGGATACCTGCACGGCCCCGTGGCCGTAGGCGTTGGCCTTCACGATGCCCATGTATCGGGTGCCGGGAGCCAGCTTTGCCCGCATGGCCCGGTAGTTGTGCTCAATGGCCCCCAGGTCTATCTCCGCCCATGTTCTCTTTGTCTCGTCCGTCATGTCTCTTTCTCCTTTGTATGCAAATGACTAGCGCAATTGCCAGTCCGATATGAGCATGGTCACCACCGTCCGCCCGTCCGCGGCGATCTCCGCCGCCTGGGGGGTCATGGTGTCCTTATCCAGCCACACCGTCAGCACGGAGCTCTCCCCCACGTAGAGCCGGGCGGCCAGAAAGTCCCCGTCCCGCCACAAAAGCTCCACATAGGCGCTTGCCAGCGCGTCCAGCATCACCGGGATGGCGCTGACCGGCGTGGTCCCCTCCTTGTCCAGAGGCCCCGCGCCCAGTATGACGCCCTCGTAGGCAAGGTCCGTTTCGCCCCGTCTGGCCGACGCCTTCACCCCGGCCAGCAGCGCCGGAGAGAGTATTTCTATCTCTGTCTTCTGCCCGTCACAGGCCGCGCCCAGCACGTACTGCTCCGCCGTGTCGCCTCTGTCTGCCGTCATGGACGCCCGGAAGGTGATGCTCGTTGCCGCCGTCACGGCGCTTCGCAGGCTCCCGAAGGCCTTTTCCATCCGTGCCTCCCGGCCGCCGCAGCCCGGCAGCAGCAGGAGGGTCATCATCAGTGCGGAAAGAAACCGTTTCCGCATGCAATGCTCCTTATCGTGTGATCTCCATTTCCGCCTGGGGCAGGAAGTCTATCAGGTCCCCCGCCTGCAGGGCGTACTGGCCCAGCTTCTCCGCGGCCAGGTCCCCGGCCCGGGCGTGGAGCCAGCAGGCCGTCACCACCGCCCGCCGGGCGGGCATCTGGCCGAGCAAGGCCCCGATGAGCCCCGCCAGCACGTCCCCCGTGCCGCCGGTGGCCATGCCGGGGTTCCCGGCGTCGATGATGTAGGCCTTGCCGTCGGGGAAGGCGCATATGGTCCGGTGGCCCTTCAGCACCACCGCGCACCGATGCTCCGCGGCGTATGTAAGGGCGTCGGTGAGGCGGTCTTCCACCGGCCGGCCTAAGAGCCGGGCAAACTCCCCCTCATGGGGCGTCAGCACCACCGGCCCCGCCGCCTGGCTCAGGAGCTCCGGCGCGCCGGCAATGGCCCAGAGGGCGTCCGCGTCGGCCACAACGGGGCCGCCCGCGGCTTTCAGTACCGCCGCCGCCACCGCCGCCGTGTCCTCATCCCGGCCCAAGCCGGGACCGATCACGCACACGTCGCAGCCGTTGAGCTTTTCCTCCAGCGCAGGTATCGCCTCCTGGGAAAACCGGCCTGTCTCATTGCCCGCCAGGGGCAGGACCATGGCCTCGTCCAGCTTGCCCGCCTCTATCTCATATATATCCGCCGGGACGGCCAGATAGACCAGTCCCGCCCCGCCCCGGACCGCGGCCCGGGCACAGAGGCATGCCGCCCCCGTATAGCCCACGCTGCCCGCGGCGACGAGGAGCTTTCCGTAGTCGCCCTTGTGGCTCAGGGGGGACCGCTCGGGCAGGGCCAGGTCCTCCCCATGGATGGCGTAGACCCCGCAGCCCGCCTTTTCCAGTATATCGGCAGGGATGCCGATGTCGCACACCCGAAGCTCCCCGCGATAGACGCACCCCGGCTCCGCGAAGTGGCCGGGCTTGGCCATAGAGAAGGTCACGGTGCAGGCGGCCTTCACCGCCTCGCCCAGCACCGCGCCGGTATCCGCCGACACGCCGCTGGGGATGTCCGCCGACACGATGGGCCGGCCCGCGCCGTTCATGGCCCGCACCGCCGCCAGCGCCGCCCCCTCCAGGGGGCGCTTCAGGCCAATGCCGAAGAGGGCGTCCACGATCACCCCGGAGTTCTTCAGCTCATGCGCCAGCGCGTTGTCTTCCGGGTCGAAGTCCTCCAATGCGCCCCCGGCGGACTGGAGCTCCCGCTCCATGCTCCGGGCGTCCTCGGTCATCTTCTCCCGGCTGCCCACCAGAAGGCACCGCACAGAAAAGCCCATATCCATCAGGATGCGGGCGGCCGCGATGCCGTCGCCGCCGTTGTTGCCATGGCCGCAGAATATGACGGCGCTCTTCCGCTTTCCCGCCAGCTCCGCCGCGGCCCGGGCCACATGGCCCGCCGCCGTCTCCATTAGCTTCAGAGAGGGGATGCCCCGGCCATGGATGGCCGCCTCGTCAGCGGCCTTCATGCGCCTTGCGTCGGACAGTTCCATGCCGTCACCTCCTCCTGATCTCTACGGACATTATAATATTCCATTTTTCATCCGTCAATTTAAACCGCTTCAAGTCGATGTAATTTATTTTTAATACTTCTGTAACATTTTTTACCCGTGGGATATGCTATAATGCATTCAGCGGCAAGTTCCGCGATATTCGGTTTTTAAGGAGGGATATGAGCATGGAGGAATCCACCCGCAAGTTCAAGGTCGTAGACCACAGCGCCGAGATAAGAGAGATCATGTCCAGCGTGTACAGTTCCCTGCTGGTGAAGGGCTACAACCCCATCAACCAGATCGTTGGCTACATCCTCTCCGAGGACCCCACCTACATCACCAACTACAACAACGCCCGCACACTCATCTGCCGGCTGGACCGGGACGACCTGCTGCAGGAGCTCGTGTCCGCATACCTACAAAAATAAACCTATATGCAAAAGCGGCGCTGCCGGATGGCAGCGCCGCTTTCTCTTATTGATTATCCTTTACGAACTTCTCCAGCCTATCCATGCCCTCTTTGAGCTCGGCGTCGGAGTAGCAGTAGCTCATGCGCATGTAGCCCTCCGTGCCAAAGAAGACGCCGGGGATGAAACCCACGCCCGCCTCCGCCAAAAGCTTTTTGCAAAAGCTGATGGAGTCCATGCCATATTGGCTGATGGGAAGGAAAAGATAGAAGGCCCCCTCCGGCTCCCCCAGCTCCCAGCCCATGGCCCTGAGCCGGCCGTACACATAGTCCCGGCGGCGCTTGAAAAGCGCCCGCACCGGCTCCACGTCGCTATTTAGCGCCACGGCGCAGGCCCGCTGCAAAAAGCTGGGCGCGGAGGTGACGCAATACTGATGGAACACCTGCAGCCGCTCCCGTATGGGGGCGTCCGCCAGCAGGTACCCCAGCCGCCAGCCGGTCATGGCGTAGGGCTTGGAGAAGCTCTGCACCACGATGATGCGGTCCCGCATGTCCTGGTACTCGGAGAAGCTGTGGTACTCCCCGGAGTAGACCAGCTCCCGGTACACGTCGTCGCATATCACGAACAGGGGCTTATCCTTCAAGACCTCATGGACCGCGTCCAGGGTCTTTTTTGTATAGATGCACCCGGTGGGATTGTTGGGCGAGGTGAGGATGATGGCCTTGGTCTTGCCGTTGATTGCCGCGGCCAGCTCATCCGGGTCTATCTGGAAATCATGCCCTTCCGTGGGCAGGGCCACGGGCACGCCCCGGCAGAGCCGGGTGATGGACTCGTATAGTCCGAAGGCCGGCGTGGGGATGATGACCTCGTCGCCGGGATTCAGCACCGTGGACAGGCTCACGAACAGCGCCTCCGTGGCTCCGTCGGTGAGGATGACCTCGTCGGGGCTGTAGGAAAGGCCATGGGCCCGCTTTTCATAGTCGGAGATGGCCTTCAAGGTCTCGGGATAGCCGTTGCCGGGAGGATAGTGGGTGTCGTTATCGTCCAGGGCGGCCTTCACCGCCTCTTTCATCTCCTCCGGGGTATTGAGGTCCGGCTCCCCCAGGGTGAAGCCGATGGCGCCGGGGGTGGCCCGGACGAGATAGGTGAATTCCCGGATGCCGGAAAGCTGCTCCTTTTGGGCAGCGGTGTTGATGGTCAGTTCCATTTCTTTCTCTCCTCTTTGGGTGCTCTCAGTCTCCCGCCCCGGCGGGAGTCAGGGTCATATAGGCGTCGGCGCTGCCGTTGCAGAATAGCCCGCCGGCGGCGCTCAGCACCTCGTCATAGCCGGTCCAGACGTCCTCCCGGATGGCCTGGATGTCGCTGTGGTAGCCCAATATCAGATAGGGGCACTCGTCGTAGACGATCTGCTGCAGCTGCCCGGCCAGGTCCCGGACGTCGTTCCGGTCCAGGGCCACCTGCAGGCGGCCGAAGGTACTCATATAATTGTCGCTGCTCCAGCCGGTGAGGCTGGCGTCGGAGCCGTAAAACTGCTGGGCGGCCATCACAGCGTTGGGGCTGCCCCGCCAGGAGACCATGCACATGTCCCAGTCGTCCTGGGGCCCGCACTTATCCTGCACCGGCCCGTCGGTCACGGGGCGGGATACCTGCACGCCCTGGGCCGTCAGGGCCTCGGTGAGGATGGTAGCCGCCGAGGAGGACCAGTCGTCCTGGGAGCTGGTCACCAGGGTGAGAACCAGGTCGTTGCGGGTGCCGATGTGCTCCACATGGCCGTCCATATTCAGGTCCGCGTAGCCCATGGAGTTGAGGATGGCGGCGGCCGCGTCGGGGTTATAGCCCCGCAGGCCTGCTACCTCATAGTGGTAATCCACGCCGGGGCTGGCCCAGGAGCTGCCCGCCATGGCCGCGTCGCCCGCGGACATGGACACGATGCGGGCCCGATCCGTGCAGTACTCCACCATCTGGCGCATGCCGGCCTCCGTAAAGACACCCTCCCGGGTGTTGAAGGCGATGGCCCATATCTGGGACCCGGGGAGATAGGCCTGCATCTGCCGCACGCCGGGCACGCCCTGCAGGGTGGTTATCTGCACGTCAGTAAGACCGATGGCGGCGTCCACCTCCGGCTCGGCGGCGGACACGGCCCGCCCCACGCCGGTGGCGGTGGCGTAGTAGATGAAGCGGAGCTGCCCTATTTTGGGCGAGCCGCCGAAGTAGTTGGACCGAGCTTTGAATATCCAGCTGATCTCCTGGGGGCCTGTGTCCTCCAGCTGCCGGACGAAGGGGCCGGAGCCTATCATCTGCTCGTTATCAAAATCCGCAAGAGAGCCGCTCACCGCGCCCCATATGTGCTTGGGCAGGATGGGCACGCCCAGGTACTGCATATCCCCCTTCACATAGGAGGTGGTCACCACCACCGTGCTGCTGTCGGGGCAGCGGACAGAGGTGATGCCGTCGAAGCAGTGGGTATAGGCGGTGTCGCCCTGCATCAGCGCCTCGTAGGTGTAGCGCACGTCCTCGCTGGTCAGGGGCGTGCCGTCGGAGAAGGTCACGTCCTTACGCAGCCGCAGGGTCCATGTCAGCTGGTCGCTGGACATGCTCCAGTCCTCCACCAGGCAGTTCACCGGCTCGCCCGCGGCGTTCAGCCGCCACAGGGGGTCGTAGACCAGCAGGAAGAACTCCTCCGCGATGCGGCTCCGGGCCGTAAAGGGATTGAGGCTGTCCGGCTGCTCCGTTATGCCCAGACGGAACTCCGCGCCATCGTTGTATTCCGCCGGGCCCGCCTCCTTCTTCCCGCAGCCGCCGGGGAGCATCAGCACCAGGGCCAGTATGACGGCGGTCATACACCGCCATGTTTTCCTCATGCGCACGGTCACGGGGCACCGCCTTTCCAAAGTTCGTCTGCAAAAGGGCCGTGGAAAAGCCCACGGCCCTTGCTTGCTATACGCTTGCGGCGCTTACTTATCTGCGGCCGCGGTTTTTCTTGGTGAGAAGGATGATGACGATGGCCAGCGCCGCCACCAGGAGCACCAGGATCACGACGTAGAGCACGATGGGCGTCTCGTCGCCGGTCACAGGCGCGGTGGGTCCCAGGTTCTGGGGAGCCGCGGTGGAGCCGGGCTCGGGCGTCGCGGTGGGCTGGGTCTGGCTGACGGGGGCGGTGCCCTCCAGGGTCACGCTCACCTCCACGGGGTCGCCGCTGGTGAAGCTCACCCGGAAGGTGTAGCCGCCGTTGCCCCAGGACTGCCAGCGGCTGCCGCCGTTGACCATGGCGGGCAGCAGGGTGATGGTGCTGCCGTTCAGACGATAGTCGGTGTTGTTGGTGCCGTTGACCCAGTTGTCCGCGCCGAAGCGGATCTGCAGGCCGGAGGGCGTGCGCCCGTCGAAGGTCAGGGGCAGCTCATAGGCCCGGTTCCAGGTCTCCTTGCGGTTCTGCTCGGGGGTGACCACGGGGTCGGCAGGGGTCACGTGCAGCTTCACGCTGATGGGCTCATAGCTCAGGCCGTTTGCGTCGGCGAAGGTGAAGCTCACGTTATAGGTGGTGTTGGCAGTCAGGCTGTCCAGGTAGGTCTTGACGAAGGTCACGGTCTGGCCGTTGTCGCCGAAGTTGGACACGGTGAACTGGGACCCGGCCGTCAGGGTCGCGCCGGTGCTGCCCTCGGGCGCCACGGTGATGGTGGCCACCTTGGCGTTGGCGAAGGAGATCGCCAGGTTATCGGTGCCGCCCTGCTTCCAAGTGCGCATATCCGTGCCGTTCTGGATGCCGGCGTCCTGGGCGTCCGCCTCGTTGATGTGCAGCATCAGCATGACGGGCTCATAGGTCACGCCGTCGGCGGAGGTCTTGAACCGGAACTCCATGAAGTAGGAGTTGCCCACGGTCAGGCTGTCAAGGTATTCCTTCGTCAGGGTCACGGTGCTGCCGGTGGTGTTATAGTCGGTCACGGTATAGCTGGAGGTATCCAGCGTCTGGGTCATGGCGTCCATGGGACCAACGGCCACGGTGTCCACCTTGGCGTTGGCAAAGGAGACGAACAGCGCGTCGGTGCCGCCGTGCTTCCAGGTGCGCATGTCGCTGCCGTTCTGCAGGCCGGGGTCCTGGGCGGTGGCGGCGGTATCGCCGTCGGCCTCATAGGTGGCGACGGCGGCCGCGTCGGCGGTCAGCTCAAAGGCCGCGCCGGCGTCATAGGGGGCGCCGTTGATGCTCCAGGAGGCGAAATGCTTGCCCTCGGGAGCGGTGAAGGGGCTCTCGTCCAGGGTCAGCTGGGTGCCGGTGGCGGTATAGGCCTCGCCGGTGCCCTCCCCCGGCTCATAGGTCAGGGTGTAGGAGACGCTCTCCGCGGGAGCCTGCTCCCAGGAAGCGTAGACGGTGGTGTCGGCGGTGATGGTCACGGTCTCATGGGGCTGATAGACCGAGCCGTTCACGTTCCAGCCGGTGAAGTTATAGCCGGTATAGGTGTAGCCGTTCTCGGGCAACTCGAAGGCGTTGCCCTCGGTGACCTGTGTGGCCTCCATGGAGCCGCCCTCGGCGCCGTTGGCGTCGAACCAGACGTTGTACACGACAGGAGCCACGCTCACGGCCTCCCACTGGGCGTATACCGTGGTGTCGGCGCTGATGCTGGCGGTCTCATAGGGCTGATAGACAGAGCCGTTCACGTCCCAGCCGGTGAACTCATAGCCCTCCCGGGCATAGCCGTTGGCAGGCAGCTCGAAGGCGTTGCCGGCGGTGACCTGGGTATCCTCCATGGAGCCGCTCTCGGCGCCGTTGGCGTTGAAGGTCACGTCGTACACTTCGGTCTCAACGACAGGATCCCAGGCGGCGTAGATGGTGGCGTCGCCGCTGAGATAGATGCTGTCGCCGGGCTGATAGATGTTGCCGTTGTAGTTCCAGCCGGCGAAGGTATAGCCATAGTGGTTATAGCCGTTCTCGGGCAGGACGAGAGGATTGCTCTCGGACACCTGGGTGTCGTAGACCACGCCCTCCTCGGCGCCGTTGCGGTCATACCACACGTTGAAGACAGCATCGGCCGCGGGCTGGTCCTGGGCAGGCTGGTCCTGAACGGGCTGGTCGGGGGCGGGCTCTTCCACCGCGGGGCCGGGCTCCACCATGGTCATATCCTCAGGGACCGCTATGGGCTCGGCCTGGAGATTGCCCTCCCAGTCCAGGGTGACCTTGGTGATGGGCCAGGCGCTGTCAACGCCCACGTTCACGATCTGGGTCACGCCCACGTTGGCGGTGACCATGGTCTGCACGCCGTCGCCGGAGTCGGTGGTCAGGAACAGGTCGATGCCTGCTTCCTTCACGGCCTGGCCGGCCTCGGCCTTGCCCACGGCAACGATCTTGCCCTCGGCGCCCTCCAGCAGCATGCCGATGGTGCCGGCGTCCAGCTCAGCGTTCACGCCGATGAGGGTGATCTTCTCCCCGTTGGCCTCCAGGGTCATGGGGTCGCCCAGATACAGCGGTTCCGTCTTATGCTCGCCGGACTCGGGGATAAGTGCGCCCATTTCCACAGGGTGAGACTCGGTGAAAATGATATCCAGGCCGCTGTTGGTGCCCTCACCGGACACATCCAGGATATAGCCGTTGGAATACTCGTTCTTCAGCGCGGCGATCTGCTCATCGGTGAGCACGTCGCCGTCCACAGCCAAGATAGTGAGGGCGTCTTCCGCCGCCTGCGCGTTCGCTCCGATGCTCACGAACATGCACAGCAGGATGCCCAGCACTATGAGCGTTGTCCAAGTTTTTCTCATAAGGCAGTACCTCCAGAATCCAAGCATTACGGGTCGTGTAATCTTTTTGTTATTAATTGTTATTTCCGTCTGGATTCGGTTACAATTTTATCATCAATTCTGCCCGTTGTCAACGAGAGTTTCTGATTATTTTCTAAAATTATAGAAATTTTTTACTATTTGTCATGTTTGCCCCTCAGGTATCCAGCCCCGACAGGGTGTTGACCCAGTATCTCTTGTGCACCAGCACGGCGCCGATGACGCATTTGATGAGCACCGTGGATACGCTCAGGGCGTACACCGTCAGGATGCCAAGGCCCGTGCAGTGGGCCAGGACCCACGCCACCGGTACGTTCACCGCCCAGGCAAAGCAGCTGTCAAAGAGGAACGTGACCAGGGTCTTGCCGCCGGAGCGCATGGTGAAATAGCTGCCGTTGGCGAAGCAGTCGAAGGGCAGCATCACCGCCATGATGCGGATGAGGGACCCGGCCAGCGAGCGCACCTCCTCCGTGGTGTTGTAAAACCGGGGGAAGAGCCCGGACACCGCCGCCATGAGAAGGGCGATGGACGTGGATATCATGATGCCCAGGGTCAAAAGCTTCCGGTCCGTATCCACCGCCTGCTCCGTAAGGCCCGCCCCCAGCTCCTGCCCCACGATGATGCCTATGGTGGTGCCCACGCTGAAGGCCACGGCGGTGAACACGTCGAACAGGACCAGCGCGATGTTCATGGCCGCCATGACGGTGATGCCCCGGGTGGAGTATATCTGGGTCAGGGTGGCCGTGCCCAGGCACCAGAGGGCCTCGTTTGCCATCAGGGGCGTGCTGCGGCGGAACATATCCCACAGAAGGGCCCGGGGCATGGGCGCCCCCTCCATCATATGGCGGGTGAACAGCACCTGGTCACTGTGCCGGTGGCTCCACCCCACGCATACCCCCAGCTCCACGAACCGGGATATGACGGTGGCCAGCGCCGCGCCCTCCACGCCCATGGCCGGGGCGCCCAGATGGCCGAATATGAGCACCCAGTTGAGGAAAAGGTTCACCCCTACCGCCGACCAGGAGGCCACCATGGGCACCACCGCGTGGCCCGCCTCCCGCAGGGTGGTGGCGTAGACCATGGCGACGGTATAGGGCACCATCCCCCACAGCATCACGCGAAGATACCCCTGGGCATAGCCGGCCACTTCGGCGCTCTCCTCAGGCCCGCCTGTGATGTAAAGTCCTATGAGGGGCCGGCCCGCCAGGCCCAGCACCGCGAGACACACAAAGCACATGAGCAAAGTCGTCACCATCTTGTAGCGGAAGGCGGCCTTGAAGCTCCTCTCCTGCCCCGCGCCCCAGTACTGGGCGCAGAAGATGCCCGGGCCGGAGACGGTGCCGAAGATGATGATATAGAAAATGAAAAAGAGCTGCCCCACCACCGCCACGCCGCTCATGGAGGCGGTGCCGGTCTGGCCCACCATGATATTGTCCAGCAGGGAGACAAAATTCGTCACCGTATTCTGGAGCATGATGGGCAGCGCCACCGTCAGCGCCCGGCGGTAGAACCGCTTATCCCCTATGAACTTGTGGACGTTTCCGGACATGGGGCATCCTCCTTTTCAGACAGAGGGCTATTATACCCGAGGGCAGAGCCGTTGTCAATTTTCCCGGCCTGTGGTAGAATAGTGAAGGTACAAATGTATGTTCCCGCGCCGGCGGCGCACACTATCCTTTATCACTATGTAAAGCGAGGCCGACCATGCACACCATCCTCTCTCTCCTTCTGGCCCTTATCCTGGCCTTCAACGCCTCCGGCGGTCTTGCGGACCTGCGGGACGTCATCGACCGGCGGCAGGACCGGCTGGAGGCGGCGGGAGACGCCCTCGCGCCCGGTGACGACGCCCCGGCCATGGCCGCGGCCGTCCCCGGCCAGACGGTAAACTGGGAGGATGTGGTCTATGAGCATGTGGACCCTGACTCCTTCTATGAGAGCGCCGGCGCCCTGGCGGAAGAGCGGGACGCACAGGCCGTTACAGACGAATACGACGCCCTTTACGCCCAGCTTACCCACGCCGCCACCCAGGCGGAGATAGCCTATATCCGCTACGGCGGCAACGTCACCGACAGCTACTGGTCGGACGAGTCCGTATACAGCGAGACGGTGTACGGCCAGATGTACGACGCCTTCCTCACCGCCTGCCGCGGGGTGATGCAGGGCTCCTGCGCCGGCGCTCTCCGGGACCATGTGGGGCCGGACCTGGCGGCGCTCTTTGAGAGCTACGAGCCGCAGACCTCCCGGGAAACGGAGCTGGCCGCCCGGGAGACGGAGCTCATCGACCGATATTACGAGCTCATGGCCGGGGCCGGCGACGTGACCTACTCCTTTCAGGGCCAGGACTGGACGGAGGACATGATCGACGGTTTCCAGGGCGCGGACCTGGCGCGCCGGGACTATGACGCCTATCTGGAGGTATATTTCGGCCTGCAAAAGGCCCTCTGCGACCAGGTGGGACCCATCTTTCAGGAACTGGTGGACCTGCGGGCGGAGCAGGCGGAACTGGCGGGGTACGAGAGCTATACGGACCTTGCCTATGAGACGGTCTATTTCCGTGACTACGGTCCCGGCGAGGCCCAGGCTCTGTGCGACGCGGTGAAACCCCTGGCCAGAGAGTATTACGACAGCCTCTATTACTACTCCCTCCCCGACGGCGGCGAGGCCTCTTTCCCTGACGGCGAGAGCCTGCTGGATGCCCTGGGCCGGTGCGTCTCGGCCCTGGACCCGGCGCTGGAAGCGCCCTTCGCCTATATGACGGAGCACGGTCTTTCCGATATCGGCATGGGGACCGACCGGCTGGACAGCAGCTATACCACCTATCTTTCCGAATACGGCATGCCCTTCGTCTTCTGTTCTCAGCGGGGGGACTTCTATGACCTGGCCAGCCTCACCCATGAGTTCGGCCACTTCGCCGATACGCTCTCCTCCCCGCCCCCCGATCTGTTCAGTTTTGGGAACCTGGACCTGATGGAGATACCCTCCACGGCCCTGGAGGCCTTGGGCAGCTTCTGCTACGACGATATCTACGGCGCCGATGGGGACAGCGTCCGGACCGCGGTGCTGTGCGACCTCTTCAGCGCCGTGGTGGACGGGTGCATATACGACGAGTTCCAGCGGGAGATCTACGCCCGGCCGGACATGACGCTTGACGAGATCAACGCGCTCTTCGCGGACATCAGCGCCCAATATGGGGTCTACGAGCCCACAGGGGTGGACTACTTCTGGATATATATCCCCCACAACTTCTCTGACCCGCTCTACTATATCAGCTACGCCGCCTCCGCTCTGGCGGTCATCCAGATATGGGACGCCGCCCGGGAGGACTTGGCCGCGGGCATGGGACTCTTGAAGGACATCATGGCCGCCGACAAATATAACGGCGGATATGTGGAGACCCTGGAGCAGTGCGGGCTCACACCCTTTACCGCGCCCGGCGCCGTGGAGGCGATATGTTCTCCCTTCCTGGAGGAACTGGCGCGTATGGCCGCCCTTTCCTGACAGCAAAAAACCGCCGGAGGCGTGAGCCCCCGGCGGTATCTCTTTTTTCAGTCGGCGTCCTTTAAGACGTCTATGTTCTGCGCCAGGTACACGGCCCCGGACACCACCGTCAGCGCCGCGCACAGCCACATCATGACGTTCGCCGCGGTGTTCAAGACGGTTGCGTCCAGCGCCCGCAGGACGAGGATCGCCACAAGGGACACATCCTGCACCACGGTCTTGAGCTTGCCCCAGATGTTGGCTGCCACCACTCTCCCCTGCTCCGCGGCGGAGAGGCGTATGCCGGAGACGAGAAACTCCCGGAACAGGATGATCACCAGCACCACAGGCGGGATGAGCCCCTCAGGGATGAGCATGACCATGACGGAGTAATTGAGTATCTTGTCGGCCAGGGGGTCCATGAACTTGCCGAAGTTGGTGATGAGGTGGCGGCTTCTGGCGATGCGCCCGTCGGCCATGTCGGTGAGGGACGCCGCCACGAACATCACCGCCGCGAGCCACGCCCATACCGGGCCGGGCAGCAGCAGAAACACCACCATCAGCACGGTCATGGCGATGCGGGCCAGGGTCAGCTTGTTGGGCAGATTCATGTAAAACGCCGCTCCTTCGTTCATCGTGTCATTCCGGGCCACATTGTAGTAAATGCGGCCCGGATTGTCAACCCCGGCGGCCATTTCTGCCTTTACAACGGGGCGAAAAATAGTATAATAATGGTATGAACGAGCCGTATGTGGGCCGCTTCGCGCCCAGCCCCTCCGGGTATATGCACATGGGGAATCTCCTGGCCATGCTCCTGGCGTGGCTGGATGTGCGCGCCCACGGCGGGCGCATCCTGCTGCGCATGGAGGACCTGGACCCGGTGCGGACGAGCCCCGAATATGCCCGGGCCATCGCCGACGACCTCACATGGCTGGGCCTGGACTGGGACGAGGGCTGGCCGGAGCCCAGTTATCAGCAGAGCAGCCGAACCGCCCTCTACGAGGAGGCGTTCTACGCCCTGGAAGAAAAGGGCCTCGTCTATCCCTGCTGGTGCAGCCGGGCCCAGCGGCTGGCCGCCGCCAACGCCCCCCACCCCGGCGAGGCCGTCCATGATCCCCGCTGCCAATGCGCCCGGCTCAACGATGAAGAGCGGGCCGCCCGGCTGGCCTCCGACCGTCCCCCCGCCTGGAAGGTGCGCACGCCGGACAGGACCGTGACCGTGGAGGACGGACACTACGGTACTTACACCGAGAACCTGGCCCGGGAGGGCGGGGATTTTATCCTCCGCCGGGCGGACGGGATATATGCCTACCAGCTGGCCGTGAGCGTGGACGATATGGCGATGGGCGTGACCCATGTGGTCCGGGGCCGGGACCTTCTCTCCTCCGCCCCCCGGCAGGCCTGGCTCATCCGCACATTGGGCGGCACGCCCCCGGAGTATTGCCACTGCCCCCTGCTCGTCGACGCGGACGGCAAGCTCTCCAAGCGGGTGGGCAGTCTCAGCACCCAGGGCCTGCGGGAAACATACACCCCCCAGGCGCTGGTGGGGAAACTGGCCTTTCTCGCCGGGCTCATCCCCGCCCCGGAGGACGTCACCCCCCGGGAGCTCATCCCCCTTTTCGATTGGAACAACGTCCCCCGCGAGGACATCATGATATAAAAAGGAGACACCCTATGGAAAACTCCCCCCTTTTACAGCGGCTGGAAACCGGCGCGCTGGATGACGAGCTCACCCGCCTCTACGGCTCCGCCCGGCTCAGCCGGGAGCGTGAGCGCTACGCCTATGTGCTGGACAAGTTTGCCCAGACCTTCGGCCATGACCCAGCGGCCTTCTTCACCGCCCCCGGCCGCACGGAGCTGGGCGGCAACCACACCGACCACCAGCACGGCCGGGTCTTGGCCGCCGGGGTGGATATGGACATCCTGGCCGCCGTGGCGGCCAATGAGAGCGGCAAGGTCCGGGTCCTGTCCGAGGGCTATCCCATGGTGGAGATAGACCTTGCCCAGCTGGAGCCCAAGGCAAATGAGCGCAACACCACCGCGGCGCTTCTCCGGGGCGTGGCCGCCCGGTTCGCCCAGATGGGCTGCGTTCTTGCCGGAAAGGGCTTCGAGGCCTATATGGTCTCGGACGTGCCCGGCGGCAGCGGCCTATCCTCCTCCGCCGCCTTCGAGGTGCTGGCAGGGAACATCTTCAACGACCTCTATTTTGAGAACAAATGCACCCCTGTGGAGCTGGCCCAGATCGGCCAGTACGCGGAGAATTTCTTCTTCGGCAAGCCCTGCGGCCTCATGGACCAGACCGCCTCCTCCGTGGGCGGCGTGGTGGCCATCGACTTCAAGGACCCCGCCCACCCTGTCGTGGAGCAGATAAGCCTGGACCTCCGCGGCGCGGGCTATGCCCTGTGCATCCTGGACTCCGGCGCTGGCCACGGGGACCTGACGGCGGAGTACGCCGCCATCACCGACGAATTAAAGGCCGTGAGCCGCCATTTTGGCAAAGAGGTCCTGCGGGATGTGGCCGAAGCGGACTTCTCCGCCGCCATCCCCACTCTGCGGAAAGAGGCCGGGGACCGGGCGGTGCTCCGGGCCATGCACTACTTCGACGAGAATGACCGGGCCAAGGCCCAGGCCGACGCCCTGAAGGCGGGAGATTTTGACGGCTTCCTGGCCCTTGTCTCCGCCTCCGGCCGGTCCTCGGCGCTGTATCTGCAAAACGTGGTGCCCACCGGCCAGACCGCGGACCAGGCCCTGATGCTCACCATCGCTCTCGCCAGCCACATCCTGAACGGCCGGGGCGCGGTGCGGGTCCACGGCGGCGGCTTCGGCGGCACAGCCCAGGCCTTCGTGCCCCTGGACATGGTGGACGATTTCAAGGCCCGGGTGGAGGCGGTGCTGGGCCAGGGCGCCTGCCACATCCTGAACGTGCGCCCCGTGGGCGGAGCGAAGATCGCATAAGGAGAGAGAAAGATGATAGACGTCTATATCGCGGAGCTTGTGCGCTACGCCATGGAGAAGGCCCTCATCGCGCCGCCGGACATGACATGGGCGGCCAACCGGCTGCTGGACGCCCTGGGCCTGGACCGCTGGTCCGCCCCGGAGCCGGGGGAGCACCGGCCCCTGGAGGATATATTGAAGGACATCCTGGACTGGGCGGTTGAAAACGGCCGCATCCAGGACGGAACCGCCACGAGGGACCTCTTCGACACCGAACTCATGGGCCGGCTCACCCCCCGCCCCAGCGAGGTGAACGCCGCTTTCCAGGCCCGGTACGCCCGCAGCCCCCAGGCCGCCACGGACTGGTACTATGACTTCTCCCAGAACACGGACTACATCCGCCGCTACCGCATCGCGAAGGACGTGAAGTGGGTCGCCCCCACCGAGTACGGCGACATCGACATCACCATAAACCTGTCCAAGCCCGAGAAGGACCCCCGGGCCATCGCCGCGGCGAAAAATGCCCCCCAGAATGCCTACCCCGCCTGTCAGCTCTGCGCCTCCAACGAGGGCTATGCGGGCCGTCTCGACCACCCCGCCCGGCAGAACCATCGGATGATACCGCTGACCCTGGACGGGCAGGACTGGTTTTTCCAGTACTCCCCTTATGTCTACTACAACGAGCACTGCATCGTCCTGAACGCCCGGCACATCCCCATGAAGATCGATAGGTCCACCTTCCGCAAACAGATGGACTTTCTGCGGCTCTTCCCCCACTACTTCCTGGGCAGCAACGCGGACCTGCCCATCGTGGGCGGGTCCATCCTGAGCCATGACCACTTCCAGGGCGGGCGGTACGAATTCGCCATGGCGAAGGCCCCGGTGGAGACCCCGGTCTCCTTCCCCGGGTATGAGGACGTGGAGGCGGGGCTGGTAAAGTGGCCCATGAGCGTCATACGCATCCGCTCCACCGACCCGGACCGGCTCATCGACCTGGCGGACAAGATACTGCTGGCCTGGCGAGGCTATTCCGACCCGGCGGCGGAGGTGCTGGCCGAGACAAAGGGCGAACCCCACAACACCATCACCCCCATCGCCCGGATGCGGGAGGATAAGTTTGAGCTGGACCTGGTGCTTCGCAACAACCGCACCACGGAGGAATATCCTCTCGGCATCTTCCACCCCCATCAGGAGCTGCACCACATCAAAAAGGAGAACATCGGCCTTATCGAGGTGATGGGCCTGGCCGTCCTGCCCGCGCGGCTCAAGACGGAGCTGGCCGCTCTCGCGGACGCACTGGTGAAGGGCAGCGACATCCGGGGCGACGAGGTGCTCTCCAAGCACGCGGATTGGGCCGAGGACCTGCAGAAGAAATACACCTTCACCGCAGACAACGCCATGGGCATATTGCAGGACGAGGTGGGCAAGGTGTTCGCCCAGGTCCTGGAGCACGCGGGCGTCTACAAGCGCACCGACGAGGGTAAGGCCGCCTTCCTGCGGTTCGTGGAGAGCGTGAAGTAAGAGTATACGGTAAGAGGGCTCCCCGATTTGGGGAGCCCTCCTTTTTGTATTTTATCCCACTTTTTCCACGCTCTCCGCCAGGGCCAGGACCGCGTCCCGCTCCACGGCAGGTTTATATCTCATATCGTCGATGCTCACGGCGAACAGCAGGTCCGCGTCCTCGTCGTACCAGTACACGGCGCCGTGGTCCGGCAGCAGCACCATCGCCGCCGGATGTCCCTGCACGGTCTCGTCGGTGACCTCCCCGTCCGGGTATCTCTCCGCCAGGAACTCGCGGATGGTCGAAATATACGCCGCCGGCTCTGTAGGCGAGTCCGTGATGCGGTAGTACACGAGCGTATCCACCTCGACCTCGGTGGGGGTATAATTGCCGCTGCAGGACAGCGCTTCGCCCTCCAGGCCGATCAGATCCGGGTCCAAAGGTTCCTGCACGCCCCAGAGCCAGTCGGCAAAGGAAGCCGGGAGCACGCTGGGCGCGTACCGGCCCAGCTGGGCGATAGCGTCGGCGGACCGTGCCTCCCTCTCCGCTGCCGCGGCAGTGCTGGCCTCGTACCGGGCGTTCTCCCGCTCCTGCAGCACCGGCAGCATATCCGCCGTCTCCGGGTGGGGCGCGCCGTCGAAGCGGTCCGCCAGGACAGCGAAATCGACGCTGTCCGCGATGGTCTCCAGGTCCTCCTTCGTAATAGCGGGCGGCAGGCTCTCCCGCTGGTTCCGGACATAGCCGTCATAATACTCCTGCCACGCGGCCTCCTGCTCGGCCTCGGTCAGGTCCGGCTCGTTTTGCAGGATGTTCTCCAAAACGAACGCTTTATGCTCCTCGTCCAGTTCCGGGTCCGTGGCCGGGTCGTAACCGGAGGCGCTGCCTGCTTTCACGCCCACATAGATGTAGGCGCCGGGGCTCTCCGTCATGATCACTGCGCTGTTGGGCGAGAGATACAGGTCCACCGTCTTGCCGCTGGCGGTGGTATACTCCCAGGCCTCGCTGTCCTCGGACAGCTCCGCCGAACCGGAGATGATGGCAAAGGAACCCTTGGCGTTGACGAATACGCTCATGTCCACCCGGCGGTCCCCGGACAGAAGCTCCCGAAACTCCGCCTTGAAACTGCCGTCGTCGTAGATATACCCGCCCACATCATAGTTTGGGGCGATAGGGTCGATGGAATCGTTGAAGAAGGGCTCCGTGCCCAGGGCTTCGTACAGGTCCTTCGTCTGATAGTAGACAGCCCGGTCCTGATGGAGGGTCAGGCCGTACTTCTCTATGATGGCGTCCAGGGCGTCCGCCTGTTCCTGGAAACTGGCGTCGTAAAGATAGGCGTAATTGTCCGGCGTCTCGTGCCAGGAGTCGTCCACGCCCCGCTCCTGCCATGGATTATGCTCCATAGCCTTTTCCCACCAGTCGTTCTCATACGCCTCCCACTCGGTATAGGCCTGGTACTCCGGCGTGCCCTGATAGCCGGTGAGCGAGATGCGGGCCCGGGAGCTCTGCTCTTCCGTCTTCTCATCCGTCTCAAGCGCAAAAGGCTGTTCGATGACGTACTTGTCGATGAACATCTCGTACACCGCGTAAGCGGTGACGCCCAGGGCAGCGATGAGCGCCGCCGCGATGAGGCCCACCCGCACCATCCGTCCCAGCCTGTGGGACCGCTTTGCGCCGGTCATGCCCTCCCGGACCAGGCCCATCACACGCTTTGCGTCAATAGGGCTGTCCTCCAAAGGCAGGTCCCCGGGGCATGTCCCGTTGAACATATCATACCAATCCATTCTTATTCTCCTTTCGTCAGCATCACTTTGATGGCGTCCCGGCCCCGTTTCAGCCGCTGACGGACGGCCTCCGCCGTCATGCCAAGGCGCTGGCCGATCTCCGGGGCCGCCTGGCCCAGCCAGTACCGGCGCAGGAATATCTCCCGGTCCGGCTCCCCCAAGGCGTCCACCGCCGCTAAGAGCTCTTCCCTGTCCTCCCGTGCCAGCATATCCCCCTCCGGGCCCTCTATGGCCCCGTCCAGCTCGTCATACTCTAATTCCGGCATACACTGGCTCCGGCGCAGGCGGTCGATGGCCCGGCTGCGGGCAATGGCGCCCAGATAGCTCTTCACCGACCCAGGCCGGGGCTTTTCCCGGCTGCGCCACAGCGTCAGAAACACGTCCGCCGTGACCTCCTCGGCGTCCTGCACGGTCAAATGCCCGCCCATGATGCTCCACACGATGGCGCCCACATAGGGGGTATAGCGCTTTACGAACCATTCCAACACTCTCTCGTCGCCCCGGCGCAGACGGGCCAGGGCCGCATTCTCATCCAACTTGATTGCCTCCTTTCCAGCGCGCTCACCACGAATAACGAGCGTTTCATCCCCGCCGTGACAGAAAAAACGGGAGGACCTTGAAAAAGGTCCTCCCGTGGCTTATTTAAAATCAGGCAGACATTATTGCTCCCGCTGGATGTCCATCTTGGTGCCGGAGGCGGCGGAGCGGAACTTGGCGCGGGTCTTGCGCACGATGTCCAGGGCCTGGGCCATGGATTCCTCGGCGTTCTGCATGGACTCCACCAGGTACTCGTTGGCGGCCTTGCGCAGCTCCCGGGACTTGTTGTCGGCGGTGGCGATCATTTCCTCGGCCCGGGCCTTGGCGGCGCGGACGACCTCCTGCTCCTCCACCATCTTCCGGGCCCGCTCCTCCGCCATCTTGCGGACGGACTCGGCCTCCTTCTTGGCGTTGCGGATGAACTCGTCCCGGGCGGACACCAGGCGCTTGGCCTCCGCCATCTCGGCGGGCAGCTGGGCCTTGATCTCCTCAATGAGGTCCAGGGCCTTCTCCCGGTCCACCAGGCACTTGTCCTGCCCCAGGGGCACGCCCCAGGCGTCGGAGATCATGGTATACAGCATTTCTATCAGCTCAAGGATCCCCTGATTCTCGTTCATTTCTCTGTCTGCCTCCTGATCTTTGTTTTCTCTGTGATATCGGATATGATCTCCTTCGGCACCAGCTCGGAGAGGTCCGCCCCGTAGGCGGCCATCTCCTTCACCACGGTGGAGCTGAGGAAGGTATATTTTTCGCTGGACGTCAAAAACAGGGTGTCCAGGTCCGGGTTCATCTTCTTGTTGACCAGGGCGATCTGGAACTCATAGTCGAAGTCCGACACCGCCCGCAGGCCCTTCACGATCACCGCGCCCTCGAACTGCTTGGCATACTCCGCCAGGAGCATGTCCGTGGTGGACACCTGCACGTTCCCGAACCGCTCCGTGCTCCGGCGGACCATGTCCATGCGCTCGTCGATGGTGAACATGGGCGTCTTGGCCCGGTTTTTCATCACGCACACGATGACCCGGTCGAATATCTTCGCCGCCCGGCGGATGATGTTCAGGTGGCCCAGGGTGATGGGGTCGAAGCTGCCGGGAATGATGGCGGTGGTCATGAGGCGTTTCTCCTGTAGGTGGTCAGGGAGATCTTCCCGTAGTTGTAGGTCCGTCCCTTTTCATAGGGCGCGGGGGCCGGGGGCATGGGCTCGTCACGCATGCTCTCGACCAATATTATACCACCATCGTTCAATATGTCAAATCCAAATACTTTTTGCAGAATCTTGTCGTATAAGCCCTCGTGGTAGGGCGGGTCCAGGAGCACCAGGTCGAATTTTCCGCAGCTTTCAAGATAGGAGAGGGCGTCGGCGCGCACCACGGGCGCCTGCATTTTGCATATCTCCAGATTCTTCCGCACCAGGGCCAACGAGGCGGGGCTCTGGTCCACGAAGACGCACTCCCGCGCCCCCCGGCTCAGGGCCTCAATGCCCAGCTGCCCCGTCCCGGCGAACAGGTCCAGGACACGCCGGCCCGGCACGTCGAACTGGACGATGCTGAAGATGGCCTCCTTCACCATGTCGGTGGTGGGCCGCACGGACATATCCTTGGGCTCCATGAGCTTCCGGCCACGGGCCGTGCCTGTGATCACGCGCATTACTCGTTCTCCTTGGAATGGAAATGGTCGTATACCGCCCGGGCGGTGTCCTTTGGAACCACGTCCTGCAATTCCTCCAGGGACGCGGCCGCCACAGCTTTGACACTCTTGAACCGCTTCAAAAGCGCCGCCCGGCGCTTCGGGCCCACGCCCTCTATCTCCTCCAGGCTGGAGCCGATAGCCTTTTTCCGCAGGGTCTTGTGGTAGGTGATGGCGAACCGGTGGGTCTCCTCCTGGATATTGCCGATGAGGGCGAACACTGCGGGGCTGGCGGAGATGCCGATCTCCCGCCCATCCGGCGTCGTCAGGGCCCGGGTCCGGTGCCGGTCATCCTTCACCATGCCGAACACGGGGATATCGGGATACCCCTGCTCTTCCATGGCCTGCACCGCCATGGCCACCTGGCCCACGCCGCCGTCGATGAGCAGCACGTCGGGCAGCGGCGAGAACTTCTCATCCCCGTCCTTGAAGTGAGCCAGCCTCCGGCTCACGGCCTCGTGCATGCTGGCGAAGTCGTCCTGATGCTCCACGGTCTTCATCTTGAACTTCCGGTACTGGCTGCGGGCGGGCTTTCCATCCACGAACACCACCATGGATGCCACGATGCCGAAATCCCCGGTGTTGGAGATGTCGAAGGACTCCATCCGGTGGATGGGCTCGGGAAGGCCCAGCATCTTTTGGAGCCATTCCAGGGTCTTCACCCGCCGCTCGGCCTCGCTCTCGGCACGCAAACTCTCCTCCCGGGCGTTTCGCACCGCGGCCTCCATGAGCTCCCGCTTGATCCCCCGCTGAGGGGCGATCAGTTCCACCTTCCGCCCCGCCATCTCGCTGAGCATTTGCGATAGTGGCTCGGCGTCCTCTATCTCCACGGGCAGCAGGATCTGTCTCGGCCAGGCGCCCCGGATGGTATAGTACTGCCGCACCAGGGCAGACACCGCCGCGGCGTCGTCCTCCAGGGGCTCCGGCATCTGTTCCAGATCCTTTCCCGCCAGGTCCCCCTCGGCGTAGTGCAGGACCACGAAGGAGGTCTTGGCCGAGCGGTGAAAGCCCACAGCATCCACATCCGCCCGGGCGGCCTTTAAGACCGTCTGGCGGTTATTGAGCTCCTTCACGGCGGCGAGGCGGTCCCGCAATTGTGCCGCCTTTTCAAAGCGCAGGTCCTCGGAGGCTTGGAGCATCTCCCGTTCCAGCTGGCCCATCAGCTCCTTCGCCCCGCCGGAGAGTATCTGCTCCGCCTGACCGATCCGGGCCCGGTACTCCGCCCCATCGGGCTCGCCCCGGCACCAGCCCTCACACACGCCCATATGCCAGTTGAGGCAGGGCCGGGCTTTGCCTATGTCCCGGGGAAATTTCTTCCCGCAGGTGGGCATTTTCAGGGCCTTTGCCAGGGTGTTCAATATGCTGTGGCTCACGCCCCGCCCCCCGTAGGGGCCAAAATACCGCGCCCCGTCCGGGGCCGTGCGGCCCACGATGGAGAAGCCGGGATACTCCTCCCGCTCATCCAGGCGGATATAGGGGTAGGTCTTGTCGTCGCGGAGAAGGATGTTGTAGTGTGGCTTGTGGCGCTTTATAAGGCTGTTTTCCAGCATCAGCGCCTCGAACTCCGAGGTCGCCACGATGACGGAGAAGTCGTCCACATGGCTGACCATGGCCGCCACCTTTGGCAGGTGCTCGCCCCTAAAATAGCTGGTCACCCGGTTTTTCAGGGCCTTGGCCTTGCCCACGTAAATGACCTCCCCGGCGGCGTTTTGCATGATGTAAACGCCGGGGAGCAGGGGCAGCTTATTGGCTTTTTCCCGTAACTGGGCGATCTTATCCATAGTCTTTACAGATAGCAAGAAAGGGTGTGTTTTTCACACACCCTTCTTTCCGCTAATAGGGATCACTCGGCAAACTCTTTGTCGATGAGGTCGGTCAGCGTCTCCACCGCTTCGTTCTCATCGGGACCGTCGGCGATGATGTTGACCGTGGTGCCCTTGACGATGCCCAGGGACAGGACGCCCAGCAGGCTCTTCGCGTTCACGCGGCGGTCTTCCTTCTCGATCCAGATAACGCTCTTGAACTCATTGGCCTTCTGGATGAAGAAGGTGGCGGGCCGGGCGTGCAGACCTACCTGGTTGTTGATGGTAACTTCACGATTGATCATGGGAGTACACCTATCCTTTACAAGCAGATGTTTAACTATACTTTAGCAAAAAACTCCCGGATTCGCAAATGTTTTAAGCGCGTTTTCTTATACTTTGGAGGAATGCACAGTTGGCATTAACCTGGAAGAATCTTTTTATTTCAGTTCCACAACTGTTACCCCGGTCTCTCCCTCGCCGTACCGGCCCAGACGGTAACTTTTGACGAGGCGGCTGCGCTTCAGAATCTGCTGCACCGCCGCCCGCAGAGCGCCTGTGCCCTTGCCGTGGATGATGGTGACGGTCTCCAACCGCGCGGCGGAGGCCGCGTCCAGATACCGCTCTACGGCCAGTTCCGCCTCGTCCGCCATCATGCCCCGTATGTCCAGCTCCCGGGACACCGACGCGGTGCGAAGGGCTCTTCCCGCCGCCGCGGCGACGGATATCTTCTGCTTCCCCGGCTTGTCCACCAGGTTGACCTCCTCCGGGGAGACGGTCACCTTCATGGCGCCCATTTGGAGGGAAAGCGTGCCGTTGCCGTTGACGGCCAGGACCTCCGCCTGCCGGCCGGTGGAGAGAAGCTCCACCGTGTCCCCCGCCACGATGGGCCGGGTCTGCTCCTTCTTCCGGGGCGCGGCTATCTCCTCCCGGCTGCGGACATTTTCCTCCGCCAGGTTGAGCCGCCGGCGCAGGTCGGCCCGGGCCTCGTTGATCTTCTGGTGATCCAGCTCCTCCAGGCCCATGGCCCGCTCCCGGTCGATCTGCCGGTAGGCCTCGTCGGCGGCGGCGCGAGCTTCTTTTATGATGCGCTCCGCGTCCCGGCGGGCCTTCAATTCTGCCTTCTCCAGGCGCACCTCCAGCTCCCGGCGCATGCGCTCGGCCTTGGCGGCATCCTCCTGGGCGGCCCGGTTGGCGCGCTCCCGCTCCTCCGTCTCCTTTTCCATGGCGAGGCGCTGGGCCTCCAGCCGCTCGATGGTCTTTTCAAAATCGGTGGAGCCAGCGTCTATCCGCCGGCCGGCATCCTCGATGATGCTCTCGGGAAGGCCCAGACGCCGGCTGATGGCGAAGGCGTTGGACTTGCCCGGGATGCCCACCAGCAGGCGGTAGGTTGGCCGCAGGGAATTCACGTCAAACTCGCAGGAGGCGTTCACCACCCCCTTGGTGTTGGTGGCGTAGACCTTCAGCTCCGCGTAGTGGGTGGTGGCGGCCACGGTGGCCCCGGCCTCGCGGGCATATTCCAGAATGGAGATGGCCAGCGCCGCCCCCTCCGTGGGGTCGGTGCCAGCGCCCACCTCGTCCAGGAGCACCAGGCTACCCGGCCCGCATTCCTTGAGTATCGCCACGATGTTCACCATGTGGCTTGAAAAGGTGGAAAGGGACTGCTCGATGGACTGCTCATCGCCGATGTCCGCGAGAATCCTTTCCACCACGGGCACGGCGCTGCCGTCCCCCGCGGGGATGTGAAGCCCGCAGCATGCCATGGCGCACATGAGACCCAGGGTCTTCAATGTCACGGTCTTGCCGCCGGTGTTGGGGCCGGTGATGACCATGGCGTCGTACTCCCCGCCCAAGGTCACGTCGATGGGCACCGCCGTGCCTCTCGGCAGCAGCGGGTGCCGGGCTTTTTTCAAAATCAGCTCATTTTCCGTCAAAATAGGCTCGCCGCAGTTCAGGTCATAGCTCAGCTCCGCCTTGGCAAAGATGAGATCCAGCTCCGTGAGGACGGTATAGTCAAGGTCTATCCCGCCCCGGGCCCCGGCGCACTCGGCGGAGAGCTCCATGAGGATGCGCTCTATCTCCGCCTTCTCCCTGGCCCCCAGCTCCCGCAGCTCGTTGTTGGCCTTCACCACGCCCATGGGCTCCACGAAGAGGGTGGCGCCGCTGCCGGACACATCGTGGACCAGCCCCGGCAGGTCCCCCTTCTTTTCCGCCCGCACGGGCACCACGAACCGGCCGCCCCGCTGGGTGATGATGGGCTCCTGCAATACTTTCGCGTAGCTGGGCGCGGTGATGATCTTCTGCAGGGCGTCCCTTGCCCGGGCGGAGGCCGCCCGCATCTTCCGGCGTATGTCCGCAAGTTCGGGGCTGGCCCCGTCGGCGATCTCCTCCTCGCCGGTGATGGCGGTGGTGATCTTCTCCTCCAGAAAACGGTTGGGGCTGATGGCGGTGAAAAGGCGTTTGAGGCTCCCGCAGTCCCCCCGGCCAGAGGCATAGGAACTCACCGCCCGGGCGCAGAAGAGCACCCCGGCGATGTCCAGAAGCTCCCGGGTGTTGAGCATGCCGCCCATGTCCGCCCGGGCCAGGGACGGGCGCACGTCCTTCAGCCCCGAGAAGGAGGGGCTGCCCTTTGTCTCCACCATGGTCTTGGCGTCGGTGGTCTCCCGCTGGCGCTCCCCCACCCGGTTTTTGTCATCGAATGGCCGCAGGGCCCGGGCCAGGGCCTTGGCCCCGTCGGAGGCGCACTTGGCCGCCAGCAGCTCCAACACCGCCGGCAGTTCGATGGTCTGTAAGGATTTTTCGTATAAACTCATTTTACGCTCTTCCAATAGTCCAGTGAGTAGAAATTCCTGTCCAGCTGATACCTGGCAAACAGCTCCGCCGCCCGGCCCAGCCGCTCCAGAGAGCCTTCGGGGATGTGGAAGGAAAACTCCTTTTTGGGCGCCGCGGCGACGATGTGCCGCATGGCGGCGAGGGCATCCCCGTCCAGGGCCACCGATGGCCCCTCCGCCCCTGGGGCGCAGCCGGCGCAGTGGACCATGCCCGACGCCGGGGAGAACATAGGCCCGTCCGGGTCTGGGCGGCCGCATACGCCGCAGGCCTCCACCTCCGGCTGGAACCCTTCCAAACTCATGAGCCGCAGCTCAAATACCGCCTTCACATGCTCCGGCCCATAGATGCCCCGGCTCAGGGCGTACAGGGCGTTCAGGGCCAGCTGCAGGGCCGGGCCCGCGGGCTGCTCCTCGGGGCATACCGTGTCCAGAAGCTCGGCAAAATAGGCTCCCAGAGCCAGCTGGGAGATGTCCTCCCGAAGACCCAGGAACTGCTCTAAGGTAGACCCCTCGTCGGCGGTCCACTTCCCCCGGTTGCCGAAGAGGGTGAACTCCGACCAGCAGAGGTCCTGGCTGGCGGCGGCCATCTTGCTGCCCTTTCTGAGGGCGCCCCGTGCCTTTACGGTAAGCTTGCCCGCGTCTTGGGTCAGCACGGTGAGGATGCGGTCGGCCTCCTTATAGCGCACCGAGCGCAGCACCAGGCCCCTGGTCGTCAAAAACATCTATGTACCCCGTCCATCACCGGCGCTCCATGCGCCGGTACAGCATCCAGCACATGGGGTCGCCCGTATCCATGAATATCTGCCAAAGCAATTCGCTTTTCAAATCCATCACCCCACGGCATTAGTGTGCCACGGGATGCAGGCAAAAATCACTCGTTGGTAAATCCAAAATTTCGCAGCAGCGCGTCGGAGTCCCGCCAGTTTTCCTTCACCTTCACCCAGGTCTGCAGAAACACCTTCGTGCCCATGAAAGCCTCGATGTCCTTCCGGGCCAGCTCCCCGATGTGCTTGAGCATGGCGCCGTGCTTGCCGATGATGATGCCCTTGTGGGACTGCTTTTCGCAGTAGATGGTCACGTCCAGGTCGATGATGTCGCTGCCGTCGTCCCGCTCGGCAAACTTTGTCACCACCACGGCGGTGCCGTGGGGTATCTCCTTGTCAAGGCACAGAAGCAGCTTCTCCCGGACGATCTCGGCGCATATCTGCTTCTCCGGCTGGTCGCTAATAACGTCATCCGGAAAGAGCGCAGGCCCCTCCAATGCAAACTTGTCCAGCTCCGCCAGAAGCTCCTCCACGCCCTCGCCTGTCTGGGCGCTGATGGGCACGACAGCGGCGAAATCATGCTCCGCGCTGTAGGCCGCGATGACGGGCAGGAGCGTGCGCTTATCCTCCAGGGCGTCCACCTTGTTGATGGCCAGCACCGCAGGCACGTCGGTCTCCTTTATCCGGGCGATGAGTTTTTTCTCTATCTCTCCCACCTGGGGCACGGGCTCCGCCATCAGCACCACCGCGTCCACGTCCGCCACGCTCTGGCGGACCACGTCGTCCATGTAATTGCCCAGCTTCGTCCGGGCCCGGTGGAAGCCGGGGGTGTCGGCAAAGACGAACTGGGTCTCGCCCCGGCTGGCCACGGCCAGGATGCGGGTGCGGGTGGTCTGGGGCTTGGGGGATACGATGGCGATCTTCTCCCCCACCAGGGCGTTGGTCAGGGTGGACTTGCCCACGTTGGGCCGTCCGCATATGGTCACCATGGCGGTCTTTTTGATCATCAGGCTTCCTCCGTGGCCGTATCCGGCTCCAACTGCGCCATGATGGCCTTCTCCCGGGCCCGCATGGCTTTTTTCATCTCTCCCTCGTCCACATGGTCGTACCCCAGCAGGTGCAGCACGCTGTGGACGGTCAAATAGCTTATCTCGTGGTCCGCCCCGTGTCCGAATTCGGCCCCCTGCTTTTCCGCCTGTGCCGTGTTCAGCACCATATCCCCCAGCAGGAGCCGGCCCGTCTCCGGGTCCGTGTCTCCCATGGGAAAGCTCAGCACGTCCGTGGGCTTGTCCACATCGCGGAATTCCTTGTTGATGGTCCGGATGCCCTCGTCGTCGGTGAGCAGCACGGAGAGCTCCCAGGGTCCCTCCACCTTCTCCGCTTCCAATACCGCCCGGGCGGCGGTCCTGATGCGCTTTTTCAGTTCCGGCGGGCACTTTGCGCCGTGCTCGCAGCGCAGGGACAGCTTCAGCTTTTCCATCAGCGGCGGCCTCCGTTATTCTTATATTTTGGCTTGTACGTCTTCACAGGGGGCTCGTCCTTGGCGTGCTTTTCATAGGCCTCGATGATGCGCTGTACGATGATGTGGCGCACCACGTCCGCGCCGGTGAGGCGGCAGATGGCGATGTCCTCCACGCCCTCCAATACCCGCATGGCCTCCTTAAGGCCCGACACCTTGTCGGCGGGCAGGTCTATCTGGGTCACGTCGCCGGTGATCACCGCCGTGGAGCCGAAGCCCAGGCGGGTCAGGAACATCTTCATCTGCTCCCGGCTGGTGTTCTGGGCCTCGTCCAGGATGATGAAGCTGTCGTCCAGCGTCCGGCCGCGCATATAAGCCAGGGGCGCCACCTCGATGTCCCCCCGCTCCAGGTACTTGTTATAGGTCTCCGCCCCCAGCATGTCGAAGAGGGCGTCGTATAAAGGCCGCAGGTACGGGTCCACCTTGCTCTGCAGGTCCCCGGGCAAAAACCCCAGCCGCTCCCCGGCCTCCACCGCCGGGCGGGTCAGCACGATGCGGTTGACCCGCTTCTCCCGGAAGGCCGCCACGGCGCAGGCCACGGCGAGATACGTCTTGCCCGTGCCGGCGGGGCCCACGCCCAGGGTGACGGTGTTGTTCTTGATAGCGTCCACATAGGTCTTCTGGCCGATGGTCTTGGGCTTCACGGGCCGGCCCTTGGCGGTGACGCATATGACGCCCCGGGCCAGGTCGCCGATCTTGTCCTCCTGGCCGGCCAGGACCATCTTGATGATGTAGCGCACGTTCTGGCTGTCGATGGCCTCGCCCCGGGCCGCCAGGGACAAAAGCCCGTCAATGGCCTTTTCCGCGTGCATGACGTTCTCCGCCTCCCCGGCGATCTTTAAATTCTCGTCCCGGTTGGTGATAGTCACGCCCAGCTCCGTCTCAATGATGCGCAGATTCTGGTCGAAGGAGCCGAATACGCTTATCACGTTCTCCATCCGGTCTATCTGCATGGTTCTCTCTGTCATTGCCACTGTTCCTTCGCATGTAATACTTTATCCTGGACTTCCGCCAGGTCTTCGTCTGTAAATGGCACGGTCTGGCCGATCTTCTCCCGGCACTCCGCCCGCAGGGTGCCGTAGAGGGCCCCGTCCTCCATGGAGGCGGAAAAGCGGCTGGAGAGCACCTCGCCGTCCTCGCCGATGGCGTCGGCCAGCGTCTCCCTGAGCCGGGCCTCCAATTCACCCCGCAGGTCACTGTCCTCTGCAACGCTCGCCTCATAGGGCGCGTAGGTGATCTTCACCAGCATAAGCGGCAGGGCGAACAGCCCATTTTTCGCCAGGGGGTACTCCTCTATGATTTTATCACAACCGGCAGGGCAAATACTACTGTCTTTATAAAAATTTATCCGGGTTTTTCCTATCACCAGCGCCCAGCGGGTATGGCCGCGCCCTGTATAGGTCTTTTCCATAGCCTGGGCGGGCATTTTAGCCGTCAGCTCATACCAGGTCCGGGCGGTGACGGCGCCCACGGCCCGGACTGGTCCCTGCACGCCGATGCGGCCAGTGATGTACCCGCCGATGAGCGTCTCCCCGGGCAGGACGGCCTTCGTCTCCTCCGTCTCTGCGGTGCCCTGAAAGGCATCCACGTGCTCGATGAGCCCCGCCTTGGCCGCCACGATGTTGGCGTACTCCCGCTCCGGCACCACGGGCAGGTGCTCATACCGCTCCCGGATGATGACCCGGGCGTGGCTGCCCCGCATAGTGACGGTCATCCACCGTATCTCAGGGACACGCAGAATGACGCCGTTTCGCACCGCGTCCTGGCTCATGGCGGGCCAGTAAGCGCCGATGTCCACCCCGCACTGGCTGAGGGCCTGGCGGATGACGCCGTCGGGGACGGTATCGTTCCCCTCTATCTCTATCTCCCATATGAAGGCGCTGCCCACGTATAAGAGCCCCAGCACCAGCGCAAAGCCCGCCCACAGGAAGTACCGGTTTTTGAGCCGCCTTGCCAGGGCTGGCAGGCCATGGCGGCGCAGGATGGTCCCCTCGCAGCCCAAGGACGCCGCCAGGGGCTCCACCAGCCGGGCCGCCCGCCAGGGTATGCGCACCGTGAGGGCATAGTCTACCGGCGGTCCCGCCTCCCAGAAGGGTATGCCCCGCTCCGCCAGGGCGCACAGGAACTTCTCCGGCGCTGCGCCGGTGACGCGGGCCGTGACCCAGCCCGTGATATACCGCGCCCACGTCATTGAAGCTCCACCGCCCACAGACGGCCGGACACCACCATCTCCCGCCGGTTCATGGCCACCAGGCCCAGGCCCTCCCCCTTGATGAGGATGCGGCAGCCCGGCCCGGCGGCGGCGATACGGTCCCCGGCGTACTCCAAAAGCCCCCTGTGGCCCTCCACCAGCACCCGGCCGTCCCCGGAGATGGTGATACGGGGCGCGGCCGTGGCCGCCTCGGCGGGGATATCCAGCCGGGAGAGCATCTTTCGCGCGATGGTCCTCTTTTCCATTTTCATCACCCGAAGGATACTATGCCGGGCGAGGCAAAAAAAGGACAGGAGCCGCATAGGCTTTCCCCATGAAAAAGTATCTGCCTTTGTTTTCCGTCCTGGCCCTGGGCATAGGGCTCATGTGCCTTTCTCAGGAGGCCGCCGCCGGGGCGAGGAATGCCCTTTCCGTCTGCGGGGCCACATTGGCCCCCTCATTGCTGCCCTTCTTCACGCTGTCGAACCTTCTTACAGCATTGGGCCTGCCGGCCCTTTTGAGCGGCGGCCCGGGCCGGGCCGTGGGGCGGCTCTTTCACGTCTCCCCCGCCGGGGCCCAGGCGTTCATCCTGGGTCTCTCCGGGGGCTATCCTCTAGGCGCGTCGGTGACGGCGGACCTGCGCCGGGCGGAACTCATCTCCCGGGACGAAGGGGAGCGGCTCGCCGCCTTCTGCAACAACTCCGGCCCCGCTTTTATTCTCGGCGCGGCTGGGGCGGTGTTCCAAAGCCCGGCGGCGGGGCTTCTTCTCTTTCTCACCCACGTTCTGGGCGCCGCCACGGTGGGGCTCCTCTTCCGCGGCAAGGCGTCACCCTCCGGGGAAATGCCCGCGCCGCCGCCGGTCCAGTCCTTCGCCAAGGCCCTGCCCGCCGCTGTGGGCAAGGCGGTGAGCTCCACTCTGGCCGTGTGCGGCTATGTGGTGCTCTTCGGGGCCATCGTGGGGGCACTGACGCCCTTTCTTGCCCTGCCGTCCCTGGCCCGGGCGCTGGTGACCGGCTTTCTGGAGCTGGGGGGCGGCGTGGCCGCCTTTGCGGGGATGGCCCCCACACCGCTGCATCTCGCCTGCGCGGCTTTTATCATCGGCTGGGGCGGCCTATCTGTCCACTGTCAGACCATGGGGGTGCTGTCGGACACGGATATAAGCTGCGCCCGGCACCTTGCGGGCCGGGCGCTGTGCGGCCTGTTCGCCGCGGCATACACTTATATTGGGGCTTACCTGCTTCAGTAGGGAAACTGCAGCGCCGTGCCGCCGTTGGCAGCGTCATACTCGTTGCCCAGCAAGCCCATCAGGTCCTCCACCCCCTGCCGGGCCGCCTCATAGGCCCCGGAGGACAGGGGGCCGCCCTGACTCTGCTCATACATGCCTATGGCCTCCCGGGCGTCCAGCACCCGGTAACGGAACATAGGCCCGGTGTAGCCCTCGTAGTCGCTGGTATCCACCATGAACAGGGGCTTTGCGGCCACGGAGCTTATCCACACCTCGTTGCTCTCGGTGTCCCGGCTCAGCTGGATATCCACCACGGCGGAGATGTTGGTGTAGTTGTCGTTAAAGCAGCTCATGAGGTTGGAGAGGCTGTAGCAGGCCACGCAGTTGGCCTTGGTGCCGTCGGAGCGCTCCACCACCTGGACCTGGATGGGCTGGGGTACCTTCACCCCGCCGCCGATGAGCACGTCCACGCCGTTTTCAAAGAGGTACTGGGCCAGCTCCGTCTGGCTCTGGCGGGGCTCGGTGTAGTACTGGGCACTGTCCCACCAGTACACGAAGCACACCACGATGTCCGCCCCGGCATCCTTCACCGCGGCTATGTCGGCGTCGATCTTCTCATAGTCGATGGTCTGCTTCTCTGTCATGTAATCCGTGGTCAGAAGGTCGATGCACCAGGGGTTCTCCGCCACGGATACCGGCTGGGCTCCCGTGCCCGCCGTGCCGTAGGTATAGCTCAGAAAGGCGATCTTCATGCCGTTTTTCTCCGCCATGGGCAGAGAGCGGCTGCCCTCGGTGCTGTAGGCGCCCAGCACGCCGAGGCCTGTGTTGCGCAGGGTATCCACCGTCTCCACGAGACCGGTGAGCCCCCGGTCCAGCAGGTGGTCCGTGGCCGCGTTCACCAGGTCGAAGCCGGCGTTCCTGAGCCCGTCGGCCATGGACCGGGGCATCTGATAAGCGTCGTAGGTCCCCGAGCTTGTAAGGGTGCTCACCAGGGTGCAGGCGGCGAGATCCGCGCTCTCCACCGCGGCCCGCACGCCGGAAAGCTCGTCGGTGAAGTCATAGATCGTCGTGTCGTTTTCCGTGCGCTGGGCCTCGGTTGTGAGACCCGCCTGGCCGATGATGTCCCCGGCGAAGGATAAGGTCACGTTCTGGGTGTTCCGGTCCGGCTCCGCCGTGGGGGCGGGGGTGGCCGTGGGGGTCGGGGTCGGCGTGGCGTTCAAAGCCTCGATGGCCGCCTGGATGGCGTCGTTCTGTTCCTTATTGGCCCGGTAGTTGAAAAACACCAGGAATACCAGGCCCACTAAAAGCAGCACCAGCATCACGTACATCACGCCGGTGCCCAATCCGTTCTTCTTCACACGCTCACCTCAACTGCACAAGTTGTCATAATATCGTATTTTACAACAATATCGCAAAAAAGAAAAGCATTTTTTCACAAAAAACGGAACACCACCGGTGTTCCGTTTTTTGTAGGTCTTTACAGTTTATCGTAGCGCATCAGCATGGCGCAGACCTCCGCCCGTGTGGCCGAGGCGCCCGGCGCCAGCGTGCCGTCGGCGTTGCCCCGGACGATGTCCTTGCTCACGGCCCATATGAGGGCGTTTTGAGCGTAGTCCTGGGCGGAACCGCCGTCGGAGAACTTGCTCAGGCTGCCGCTGACAGAGGGGCTGCCCGCCATGCGGTAGAGCATGGTGGCCAGCTGCTCCCGGGTGATGTTGTTGCCCGGGGAGAAGGTGGTCTCTGAGGTGCCGCTGACGATATTCTTGGCCGCGGCCCAGTTCACCGCGTTCTTATAGTAGTCCTGGGTCAGGTCCAGGAACGCCGCCGTTGTGGGCACGGCGGGCTCCCCCTCCATGCGGTAGAGCATGGTGACCACCTGGCCCCGGGTGGCGGTGGCGCTGGGGGCGAAGACCGTGTCGGTCTGGCCCTTCACGATGCCCGCGCCGTAGGCCGCCAGCACGTCGCTGTAGTACCAGCTGCCGGAGGCAACATCCCCGAAGGGGTTCTTAAGCTCTGGAGGCTTTGGGGTGGGCTCAGGGGTCGCCGTGGGCTTGGGCGTGGCGGTGGGCTTTACCTGCTGCTGGCCGGGAGGGGTCTGCTTCCCGCCCGGGTCGAACCAGAAGTCCATGTCCACCACGTCTTCGATGCCGTTCACTTTATCATAGCCGCACTGCCAGTACTCATAGGGGCCGGTATAGGTGGTCTTCTTCGCCCAGTGGGCCAGCCACAGCCTGCCCATCTGCTCCCGGTACAGGTCATTGTACAGCATGGAGAGGTTGGAGTAGACCATGCTCTCATAGCCGCCGTTCTCTATCTCCCGGCAGAAGGCGTTGCACACGTCCGTGCCCTCCTGGCGGGACAGCTTTCCCTGATAGAGCCGGCCGCCGGCGTACTCAAAGTCGAATACCAGCGGAAGGTCGATGCTGTAGCCCTGCACCAGCTTCATCAGGTACTGGGCCTCCTCGATGGCCTCCTCCTGGGTGATGGCCTGGGAGAATATGTACGCGCCCACCTTTAATCCCGCGGCCTTGGCCCCGGCCAGGTTCTGGGCGAAGTAGCTGTCGGGCTTCAGCTCCCCGGAGCCGGTGGTGCGGTAGGCCACCCGGATGATGGCGAAATCCAGCCCACTGGCCGCCGCCTGGGACCAGTTGATGGTGTGCTGGTAAGCGGACACGTCCACGCCCAGGCGCAGCGTCTCGTTGGCGGCGAGGGCCCGGGGGGTGAATTTATCGAAAGAATCCGTGGTGACGGACGCCGCCGAGGGGAGCTCGGCCGCCGAAAGATGGCTCATCTTGTAATAGATGGGGTCCTCCGGATCGTAGTCCGTGACGGATACGGTCTCCGGCGCGTCCTGGGGCTCCGCCGTGATCTCCGGGGCCGGGGTGGGCTCCAGAAGGGGCGGCTCCGTGGGGTCGGGCACGGGCGTCTCCGGCACGGGGGTCTCCTCCGGCGCGGGTGTGGTCTCCGGCGTGGGCTGGGCCGTCTCCTCAGGGACAGGCGTCGCCTCGGGAACAGGTGCCTCCTCCGGTGCGGGGGCCTCCTCCTGGACAGGGGGCAGCTCCTCCGCCATGGGAGGCTCCTCCGCCTGGGGCGGTGCCTCCGCCGCCATCGCCCCGGGCGCCATCCCCAGGACCAGGGCCAGCGTCACCAGCAGGACCAGTACATTTCGCATCGCGTTGGTAGTTTTGCTCATTTTGTAACCTCGTGGTAAACTTAGTAACAAAAGTTACGAGCATTGTAACACATATTTCCCTCAAATACAACCCTTTTCCGCGAAAACCTGCTCCCTGGAAAGAAAAACCGCCCATTTCCCGTCCAACTATGCTACAATGGGGCCATGGAAAATGAGCTCAAGAAAAACGCCATATTCGAGTGCACCGTGGACGGCGCCACCTCCCAGGGCGCCGGGGTCTGCCGCGTCGGCGGCCGGGCGGTGTTCGTGCCCCGGGCCCTGCCGGGGGAGACATGGCGGGTGCGCATCGTGAAGGTGACAAAGACGGCGGTCTTCGGCCGGGGCGAGGCGCTGCTCACCCCCTCCCCTCACCGGCGGGACCCGGGCTGCCCCGCCTTCGGCAAATGCGGCGGCTGCGACATGCTCCACATGGACTACGAGCTGGAAAAGCAGCTGAAGCTGGACCGGGTCAACGACGCCCTGCGGCGCATCGGCGGCCTGGACCTGCGGGCGGAGCGCATCCTCGGCGCGGACAGCACCGAGGGCTACCGCAACAAGGCCATCTATAATTTTGCCCCCGGCCCGGTCTGCGGTTTCTACCGGGCCCGGAGCCATGAGGTCATCCCCGCGGAGCGGTGCCTTTTGCAGCCGGAATGCTTCGACCGGGCCGCGGCGGCGCTGCTGGGTTGGATGAAGGAGAACGATGTGCCCGCCTATGACGAGGCCGCGGGCCGGGGGCTCATCCGCCACCTGTTCCTCCGCCGGACGAGCTCCCACTTCGCCGCCTGCATCGTGGCAGCGGGCGTGGTGGATAAAAGCGCCGCAGACGCCCTCATCCGGGCCTGCCCGGAGCTCACGGGCGTGCTGCTGTGCGTGGACAGGGAACCGGGCAACGTGGTGCTGAACGGCGACATCCGCCTTCTCCGGGGCGCGGATACCGTGGAGGAGACCATCTGCGGGGCAAGATTGACCCTCTCCCCTCTGGCCTTTTTCCAGGTGAACACCGCCCAGGCGGAGAGGCTCTACACCGTCGCGGGCGAATACGCCCAGCCTGCCGGGAAGACGGTGCTGGACCTCTACTGCGGCGCGGGGTCCATCGGCCTCGCCGTGGCCCGGGACGCGGCCCGGCTCATCGGCAGCGACATCGTCCCCGCCGCCATTGAGAACGCCCGAGCCAACGCCCACCGAAACGGCGTGGACGCCCGGTATATCTGCGGCGACGCCAGGGACGTGGCCGCGGCCCTCGCGGCGGAGGGCCTCCGCCCCGACGTCATTATAACCGACCCGCCCCGGAAGGGCATGGACGAGGCGGTGCTCGCTGCCATGGCGGACATGGCCCCGGAGAGGATCGTCTACGTCTCCTGCGACCCGGCCACCCTGGCCCGGGACCTGAAACGCCTGGCCGAGCTGGGCTACAAGGCGGAGCGCTGCACCGCCGTGGACATGTTCCCGCGCTGTGCGCACATAGAAAGCTGTGTGCTTTTGACACACGGGGACTGATATAACCAGCCGGTCAGGAAGCATCCTGACCGGCTCTTTTCATATCCGCGCCCATAGCCTCTCCAGCGTCCGGCGGAGGGGCTTGAACAGCGCTAGGGCGATGACGAAGTTCCCCGCGCAGTGGAAAAGGTCGAAGGGAATGCCGGAGACCCACCAGCTCACGGCGAAGGCCCAGCCTCCGGTGACCAGATACACCGGCGCGCACAGAAGCCCGAACCCCAGCCCGAAGGCCCCGGACAGCACCGCCCAGCCCCAGGGGCTCTCCATCCCCCGAAAGAGCCACCCCAGCAGGACCAGCAGGGGCCAGACGTAGAGATAGTTGACGCTCCAGAGGTTCAGCCCGAAGAGCAGGCACTCCAGCGCCACGTACACATACACAGGATACAGCGCCCTGCGCCCCAGCACCGCCCCGAACAGCAGCACCATCAGCGACACGGGCTCTATGTTGGGCAGGCCCATCATCGCCACCTTGGCCCCGAAGGTGAGGGCCCCCAGGATGGCAAAGAAGGAAAGCTGCCGGAGCGTCGCGCCCTTCTTAGCCAATGGTGTAGACCAGGGAATACTGCCCGCCGTCGGCGATGGGCGTCTCGTCTATGCCCTGCTGGGCGTAGTCCTCTCCCTCGTAGAGGGCCCAGTAGGCGCCATCGGTCTCATACACAGCCTCCTCCCCGTCCACGGCGGTGATGTAAAGGCCGTACTGGCTCTCCTCGCCCTGGATGAGCCCTTCGTCCTGGAGCACCTGGCCCAGATACTCGGCGTCGGTGTCGTAGGTGAAGGTCTTCTGGCTGCCGTCGCCGTGGACCACCTCCACTTCGATGGTCTTGTCCCCCGCCGCTGTCTCGGGGCGGGTGCCCAGATAGGCGGCCAGGAGAATGGCTGCCGCGCCCACCAGCGCCGCCACGGCAATGATGATCTTCGTGCTCTTTTTCATGGGTCTATCCTCCAAAATAATAAGACCGGGACGCTCCAATGGAGCTGCCCCGGCCGTTTTTCCGTGCAACAAGCAAGCCGCCCCCCGTAGCGCGCGGAGGCCGGTCATCGTCGGACTTCGTAGGTCTTCTGGCTCGCGTGAGCGAGGGCACATGCCCTCCCGGTCTCTCGCCTTCCCAGAGCTCGCTCCAGTGACCGGCTTTCGCCATGAGAGGCCTCACACGCATACAGCGGCGGTACCGTCCGGGATTCTCACCCGGTTGTCTTGTTCAGCCATACGGGTCAAGCGCCCCCCATGGCCACGAAATCCTGTATTTTAGGTTATTGTAGCCGATTTTCCAAAACCTGTCAAGCGGCTCACGCCTCGAAATACCACTCCCGGTAGGCCCGGGGCGTCAGGCCCGTGCGGGCCTTGAAGGCGCGGATGAAATGGCTCTGGGAGCTGAAGGCCAGGATGGCACCGATGTCCGCGCAGGAGTAGTCGGAGAACTTCAGCATGTTCCCCGCCGCCTCGATGCGCCGGTCCAGCACATAGTCCGATATGCTCCGGCCCGTCTCCTTTTTGAAGAGCGTGGAGAGATAACTCTCCGTGAGGCCCGCGTGCTCCGCCAGGTCCGGCACGGTGATGCGCTGGTGCAGGTGCTCGTAGATATAGTCCACGCACCGGGCCACCGGCCGGGACCAGGGCGTCCGCTTGGGGATTGCCCGGACTTCTTTTAAGTAAAACTCGAACATCTCATGCCGCAGGCGCACCACATCCTCCACCGTGCTCATCTCGTCCATCCGGCGGATATAGAGGTCGCTGCTGTTGTAGGCCCGCTCCGGCTCCATCCCCGCGGCCATGGCCGTGCGGCAGGCCATGGTGACGGAGGCCACGAACAGATACTTGCAGTTGCGCACAGGGTCGTCGGACACATGGCCCGCGAGCCCCGACGCGAACATCCTGTCCGCCTCCGCCACGGTCCCCGGGTCACCCGCCCGGAGCATCTCGTATTGGCGCATGTCCTCCTCGTTTGTATGGTGCCTCTCCCCCGTCTCCCGGTGGATATATTCCATATACCGCAGCTTTTTCTCATCCACCGTCATCTGGCTCATAGTTCCGCCTCCCCTGTGATTTGCAACATCATTATGCCATAATTCGAATGAAAATGCAATATTCTATCTGCCCCGTCTGGCATAATAAGACCATCAAAAATAACTTACGGGAGGACAAACCAATGACCGTTTGCAAACTGATAAAGAAGCTCTCCAAGCGCCAGGCCCTGGACTGCGGCCGCCGCCAGTTCCGGCCCCTCATCCGCCCCACCGCCTATGTGTTCGTCAACAACGTTCTGGTGCCCCTGGTGGACCGGTAAGAAAGCTTCAAGGCCTCCGGCGAGCTGCCGGAGGCCTTGCTGTCTCATTTTACGCTTATTCGCAGGCCTTCACAAAGGCCAGGGCCAGGGCGGTGATATCGTCCCACCGGCCTTCGGCGATCCACTGTTTGTTCACCAGGTTGCCGCCCACGCCGGCGCCGGCGCAGCCGGCCTTCAAAAAGTCGGCGATGTTGTGCTCATTGACGCCGCCCACCGCCAGCATAGGGATGTGGTTCAGGGGCCCCCGGACGGCCTTGATGTAGGCCGGGCCCAGCTGGGCCGCGGGAAACACCTTCACGAAGTCCGCCCCCGCCTCCCAGGCGTTCCATATCTCGCTGGGGGTCAGGGCTCCGGGCAGGGACACCATCCCCAGCTCCCGGGTCCGGCAGATGACCGCCTCGTTCACGTTGGGCGAGACGATGTAGGCCGCCCCGGCGTCATGGGCTATCTCCGCCAGCTCCGGCGTGGTGACCGTGCCGGCCCCGGCGATGAGCTGGCCGTTCATGGTCTCACCAATGGCCCGGATGGCGGCGGCGGTATCCTGCCAGGAGTCTTTGTTCTTCTGGTCGAAGGTGACCTCCATGAGCTCTATGCCGCCCGCCGCCAGGGCCCGGGCGAGAGAGCATATATCCTCGCCGTACACGCCCCGGACGATGGTGATGATTTTCTTCGCCTTAATGCGCTCTATGACTTGTTCTCTCAATGCGCTCACCTCGAAACTAAGATGGAGAAAGCCCCGCGGGAGCGGGGCTTTCCGTTATGTTGGGTTTACTCGGCGTTTCCCGCTGCCCGGGCCGCGGCCTCGCGCTTATTGATCTTGTGCTGGTTGTAGATGGAGTAGACGATGACCAGCAGCGCCACGCCGGCGAACACCATGGCGATGGGGGACTTCACGATAGCGAAGAAGTTGCCGTGCTGGATGTTCATGTACCGGACGAAGTTCTGCTCGCACATGGGTCCCAAAATCAGCGCCAGCAGGATGGGGCTCAGGGGGAACTCATACTTGTTCATGAGCCAGCCGATGACGCCGAAGGCCACGCACACGCCCACGTCGAACACGCTCTTGTTGATGGAGAACGCGCCCAGGATGGACACCACCAGGATGATGGGATAGAGCATCTTCTTCTCCACGGAGACGATCTTGGCGAAGAACCGCACGCCGCAGCAGCCCACCACCAGCATGGCAAGGTTTGCAAGCATCAGGGCCGCGAAAACCTTGTACACCGTGGGCAGCTCGGATATGTACATCATGGGACCGGGCTGGATGCCCTTCATGATGAACGCGCCCAGGATGATGGCCGTGACGGCGTCGCCGGGCACGCCCAGGCTCAGAAGCGGTATCATAGCGCCGCCGGAGCAGCCGTTGTTGGCAGACTCCGTGGCCGCCACACCCTGGGGGATGCCGGTGCCGTACTGTTCGGGGTGCTTGCTGACGCTCTTGGAGAAGCCATAGGACACGAACACGGCGATATCGCCGCCGGCACCGGGGATGGCGCCGATGAAGGTGCCGATGAGGCCGCCGGACAGGATGTTGGGCCAGATCTTCAGGATGGTGTGCCAGTCGGGCAGGACGTTCTTGATCTTCTCTGTGGAGCGCTCCTGCTTTTCCTTGCCGTTGATCATCCGCTCCACGCCGGCGATGATCTCCGCCACGGCGAACAGCCCGATCAGCAGGGGGATGAACTCAAAGCCCTCCAGAAGGTCCGTCTGCTTGTAGGTGATATACCGGGGGATGCCGTTGGTGGGGTCCAGACCCACGGTGCACAGCAGCAGCCCGAAGAAGGCGCTTATCATGCCCTTGGCGATGCTCTTGCCAGAGATGGCGATGATGACCGACAGGCCGAACACCACCAGCATGAACATCTCGCCGGGGCCAAACTTCATCGCCATATTGGCGATGATGGGCGACAGGAACGTCATGACCAGCGCGCCGATGACGCCGCCGCAGAAGGAGGAGAACATAGCCACGGACAGGGCCCGGCCCGCCTCGCCCTTCTGGCACATGGGATAGCCGTCCAGCAGCGTGGCCGCCGCGGAGGGTGTGCCGGGAGCGTGGATGAGGATGGCGGAGATGGAACCACCGTACATGCCGCCGCAGTAGATGCCCAGCAGCAGGCCCAGGGAGGGCACCAGGTCCATACCGAAGGAGAACGGGATGAGAAGCGCCACGCCCATGGTGGCGGTCATGCCGGGGATGGCCCCCAGCAGCACGCCGCCGGCGGCGCCCAGCAGGGTCATGAGGAGCACCTGCGGGTTGGTGAATACAGCCGCGTAGCTTTCAGCCAATAGTTGCCAATTCATGCAAGTACCTCCCCTCTCAGATCTTGTCCACCAGGTCGCGCAGGAACTGCAGCACGCCCATGGGGATATTCACGGCCAGCAGCTTGTAGAATAAGAGCCACATGACCAGCGGCACCAGCACCGAGACCAGGATGATCTGCAGGGCGTTGCGCTTGCCGATCAAGAGCATGATGGCCGCGCTCACCAGCGCCGCGGTGAGCACATAGCCCAGCGGCTCAAAGCCCACCACGAACAGGATGCACAGCGCGATCACCGCCAGGCCCGCCAGCACGCCCTTGTCCTTGACGAAGTTGATGCTCTCGGCGGGCTGGGCCATGTCGTCCTCGGGCTTCATGCGCAGCAGCTTCCACACGGACTGGATGAGCAGTGCGGCGGAGAAGATCAGCAGCCCTATGGACATGATGCGGGGGAACACGGCCGGCTGCACGTAGGTGGTGGCGCCGCCTGCCTCCTGGAAGCTGTACGTCTGTACCAGCGCCCACAGGCCCAGGGTGCCGAAAACGATGGAGCCCACCAGGTTGGCGAACGCCTTCGTTTGGGTCTTTTTCATGAGATCACTCCTTTATATCCGAATCAGGGTCTATCAAAAGACGGGCAGGCATTCGCCTGCCCGTCGGGTCATTCAAAGGTAGCTGCTGTCCGATATGTATCAGGCAGCGGGCTCCTCGGCCTCTACCAGGCCCACAGCCTCCATGGCCGCGGGAACGTCGATCATGCTCTGCGCCAGGAACGCGGCATAATCCTCGGAGTTCTGGTAGGCGATGGTCTGGCCGTTGTTGTTCATGAACTCCACGAAGGCCTCATCCTCGGCGGCAGCCGCGCAGGCCTCCTCCAGGACAGCCTTGATCTCGGGGTCGACGCCCAGAGGCAGAGCCAGGCCGCGCTGGGTGAAGTACTGAATGTCATAGCCCTGCTCGGCGCAGGTGGGGACGTCGGGGAAGGACGGGTTGCGCTCAGCGTCCATGACGCCCAGGCAGATCAGGTGGCCGGACTCGATGAAGGAGCGGGCCTCGGCGAGGGAGACGGTCACGCCCTGGATGAAGCCGCCGGCCGCGTTCTGCACGGCAGTGGCAGCGCCTTCCTGATAGGTGATCATCTGGATCTCGATGCCGGTCTCATTCATCAGATAGCCGCCGGCGATGTGCCACACGGAGGCGTTGGAGGAGCCGCCCATCTGGACCTCGCCCGGATGCTCCTTGCAGTAGTCGATGAAGGTGGCCAGGTCGGTGATACCGTTGGCCTCGGCCCACTCGGCGTTCACGGTGATGGCCGCAGCGTCGGTGTTGACGCGGCACAGGGGATCATAGCTGGTGTCCAGCAGCTCGCTCTGGCCCAGGGCATTGTAGGTGGCCAGCTCGAAGGTGATCATACCCAGGGTGTAGCCGTCGGGATCGGCGTCCGCAATGGCCTGGTGGCCGATGATGCCGCCGCCGCCGGTCAGGTTGTCAACGGTCAGGGTCACACCCAGCTGGCGGCCCAGAGCGTCGCAGAAGGCACGGAGGCAGGCGTCGGTGCCGCCGCCGGCAGCCCAGGGGCAGATGACGGAGATGCCCTTGGTGGGATAGTCGGCAGCAAAGGCAACGGTGCCCAGGCTGAGGACCATCGCAAGCGCGATCAGCAGAGAGATGAATTTCTTCATGGCGTTTCTCCTTCTTTTCAGAAAATCGTTGTATTGACGGCGATTTACACCGCCAAATTTGTATAAAGTGTAGCACGCAATCGAAAACATGTCAATAAAAACTTGAAAAAATGCACATGTCGTTTGCGCCATATATTCCAAAACATATATAAGATATATAGAAAATAGTTATTTGTACTGTCTCCCTTTATACGGTAAAATGTATAAATAACCCGTGGGAGCGGCCGCCAAAACTGGTGAAAACCGTCATTGGCCTCCGCCGCGGGACGAATGTACAGTAAGCAAACCACCTTTCAATAAAGCAAAAGAAGGAGATGCATCACCATGGAAATGACATTGCGCTGGTACGGCTCGAAATTCGACACCGTCACCCTCCAGCAGATCCGCCAGATCCCCGGCGTCACCGGGGTCATCACCACCCTCTATGACACCCAGCCCGGTGAGCTCTGGAGCCAGGAGCGCATCAAGGCCCTGAAGGACGAGGTGGCCGCCGCGGGCATGCACATCGCCGGCATCGAGTCCGTCAACATCCACGACGACATCAAGATCGGCGCGGGCCGCCGGGACGAGTACATCGACAACTACATCAAGACCCTGGAGAACCTGGGCAAGGAAGACATCCACATGGTGTGCTATAACTTCATGCCCGTGTTCGACTGGACGAGGACGGAGCTGGCCCGGGTACGCCCCGACGGCTCCACGGTGCTGGCCTATACCCAGGAGGCCGTGGACGCGCTGGTGCCCGAGAAGATGTTCGAGTCCATCGCGGGCGACATGAACGGCACGGTCATGCCCGGCTGGGAGCCGGAGCGCATGGCCCGGGTGAAGGAGCTGTTCGCCATGTACAAGGACGTGGACGACGAGAAGCTCTTCGCCAACCTCAAGTACTTCCTGGAGGCCATCATGCCCGTATGCAACAAGTACGACATCAGGATGGCCATCCACCCCGACGATCCGGCCTGGAGCGTGTTCGGCCTGCCCCGCATCATCATCAACGAGGAGAACATCCAGCGGATGATGAAGATGGTGGACGACCCCCACAACGGCGTCACCTTCTGCGCCGGCTCCTACGGAACCAACCTCAAGAACGACCTGCCCCACATGATCCGCTCTCTCAAGGGCCGCATCCACTTCGCCCACGTGCGGAATTTGAAGTTCCACTCCCCCACCAACTTCGAGGAGGCCGCGCACCTGTCCAGCGACGGCACCTTCGATATGTACGAGATCGTGAAGGCCCTCTACGAGATCGGCTTCGACGGCCCCATCCGTCCCGACCACGGCCGTATGATCTGGGGCGAGGTCGCCATGCCGGGCTACGGCCTGTATGACCGCGCCCTGGGCGCCTGCTACATCCAGGGCCTGTGGGAGGCCATCGAAAAGGGGGCCACGAGGAAATGAGACTGACTGCCGAGAGTTTGAAAAACGAGCGGGCCGCGTGGGAGGCCAAGGGCTTCCACATCCCCGCCTTCGACCGGGCCGACATCGCTCCCAAGACCATGGAGCACCCCTACTGGATACAGTTCGGCGGCGGCAACCTCTTCAAGGCCTTCCAGGCCCGTCTGGCCCAGGAGATGATCGAGAAGGGCGTCATGGATAGAGGCGTCCTCGCCGTGAACCGGGAGGGCGAGGGCATGCACCAGCCCAACGACAACTACTCCATCCTGGCCACGCTGAAGTCCGACGGCTCCGTGGACAAGACGGTCATCTGCTCCATCGTGGCGGACTATCTGCTCACCGGTCCCGGCACGGAGGACTTTGAGGCCCTGCGGGGTCACTTCTGCGCCGACAGCCTGCAGATGGTGACCTTCACCATCACGGAAAAGGGCTACAGCCTGGTGGACGGCGCGGGCAACACCCATGCCGACATCGCCGCCGACTTTGAAAATGGCCCCGAGAAGGCCACCAGCTTCCTGGGTCGGGTGTGCGCCCTGCTCTACGCCCGCTACCAGCACGGCGGCGCGCCGCTGGCCCTGGTGAGCACCGACAACTGCTCCCACAACGGCGACAAGATACGCGCCTTCGTCACCGCCTTCGCGGAGAACTGGGCGAAAAACGGCAAGGTGGACGCCGGGTTCGTGCAGTACGCGGCGGAGAAGCTGTCCTGCCCCTGGACCATGATCGACAAGATCACCCCCCGGCCTGACCCCAGCATCCAGAAGATGCTGGAGGACGACGGCGTGGAGGGCCTGGATATGACCATCACCCCCACCGGCACCTACATCGCCCCCTACGTCAACTCCGAGGAGACAGAGTATCTGGTCATCGAAAACCTCTTCCCCAACGGCCGCCCGCCCCTGGACACCGTGGGCGTCATCTTCACGGACCGGGAGACCGTGGACAAGGTGGAGAAGATGAAGGTCTGCACCTGCTTAAACCCCCTGCACACCTGCCTGGCCATCTACGGGTGCCTCTTGGGCTATCAGCGCATATGTGACGAGATGGAGGACGAGGACCTGGTGGCTCTCATCAAGACCGTGGGCTACACCGAGGGCCTGCCCGTGGTGGTGGACCCGGGCATCCTGAACCCCAAGCAGTTCATCGACACGGTCATCAACGTCCGCCTGCCCAACCCCTTCATGCCGGATACCCCCCAGCGCATCGCCCTGGACACCTCCCAGAAGATACCCATCCGCTTCGGCAACACCATCAAGGCCTATATGGACGCCCCGGACAAGGACGTCCACGACCTGAAGCTCATCCCCCTGGTGCTGGCCGGCTGGCTGCGGTACCTGATGGCTCTGGACGACGAGGGCAAGCCTTTCGAGCGCAGCGACGACCCCATGCTGGAAGAAGTCACTCCCTATGTGGCGGGCCTGAAGCTGGAGCCCGGCCAGGACGTGGAGGCCGCCGTGGCCCCCATCCTGCACGACAAGGTCATCTTCAACGTGGACCTGTACGAGGCCGGCCTCGCCGGCGCGGTCATCAGCTATCTCAAAGAACTCACCGCCGGCCCCGGCGCCATCCGCGCCACCCTCAAGAAGTACGTGCATTAACTCCCCAACACATACAAGGAGCCCCGGCCATCGGCCGGGGCTCACTTTTGTCTTTATCGTTTTCAGGCATCCTCCCGGACCTTGAGCCCTAAGGAGGCGATGAATTCCCGCACCGCTCTGCCGTACTTTTCCGGGTCCAGGATGTAGGCGATGGCGTGGGCCGCCCCGGGGACGGTGACGCGCATCTTGGGGCTCACGCATGCATCATAGGCCTCACGGCTCATGTCGCAGGGCACGAACCGGTCGTCCTCTCCGTGGATGAAGAGGATGGGCACCTTGGCGTTTTTCACCGCCTTCACAGGGCTGGCCGCGGTGAGGCTGAACCCGCCGTACAGCCGGGCGCCCAGGAGGATGAAGGGATAGAGCAATATGGACGCCGGGCCCATGCTGTCGCGGCCCACCTTTTTGATGATGGCGCCGGGGTCTGAATAGGGGCAGTCCGCCATGATGCCCTTCACCTCCGCCGGCAGGTCCAGGTCCGAGGCCATCAGCACCGTGGCCGCGCCCATGGACACCCCCGCCAGGAGGATGGGCCGGCCCGGCCAGCGCTTGGAGGCATACTGGGCCCAGGCAAGACAGTCGAAGCGTTCCTTCACGCCGAAGGAGATGGTTTTCCCCTCGCTCTTTCCGTGGGACCGCTGGTCCACCAACAGGGCGTTCATCCCCATCTGCCGGGCCAGCTTCCCCGCCCCGCACATGTCCCGCAGGGCGGTGCTCTTGAAGCCGTGGAAGCCTATCAGCAGGGGCTTATCCTCGTCCATGGGGTAGTACCGGCCATAGAGCTTCGTCCCGTCGTAGGAGGTTATCTCCACTGGCTCAAAGGGGATGGCGTCCATCTCGGAGATGAGCGCCGTCATGGTCTCCCGGTGGGGGTCGTACTGCTCCTCCGGGGGCAGGTCATAGGGGCTCTCCGTGTGGTTCGGATGATAAAACGGAATGCGGTAGGCGGCGTAGCTCACCGCCAATATCACTATGATGAGAACGAGTATAACAATGGCCGCGGTCATTTCGCCGCCTCCCCCGTCTTCCCGGCGCGCAGGGTATCCGCGATCTCCTGCACCCGCTCGTCGGTAAGGGTGAACTTCTTCACGAAGAAGATGAACGCCACCGTGAGCCCCAGGATGGGCAGGATGGTCATCAGAAGCCGCAGGCCCAGGATGGTGGACGCGCTTTGGGCCACCGCCGCGCCGGTCTCGGAGGTATCCCCCACCAGGCCTATCAGATCCAGGCCGATGCCGGTGATGAACACCGCCACGCCGGAGGCCGCCTTCACCACGAAGGTCTGCATGGAGAAGATGACGCTCTCCTCCCGGCGGCCGGTCTTCAGCTGGCCGTAGTCCACGGAGCTGGAGAGGAACACCGTGGTCAGCACGGTGAGGATGCCGTTGGCGGCGAACACCAGCGCCCCACAGACGCACAGCAGGATGATGTTGGAGCCCAGGCCCATAAAGCATATGGCGAGGATGAGGGCATAGCCCGCCATGGCCATGGTGAGGGCCACCTTAAAGAGGCTGGTGTTGCCCAGCTTTTTGTGCAGCAGCGGGTACACCACCATCATGCCCAGGATCTGGCACGCGCCGCCCACGGTGGTGAAGAGGGTGTAGCTGCCCATCCAGCCGGCGCCGCCGAAGTCGTACTTGAAGAAATAGATGACCAGGTTGCTGGTGAGGTACAGCGCCCCGTTGATCATGAGGATGGCCAGGACCGTTATCATGGCCTGGTCGTTGCGGAAGAGGGCCTTGAACATGTCTTTGACGGAGGAGGTCTCCATCTTCCCGATGTCGTGCTCCCGCACCTTGGCGCAGCAGAATGCCTCCGCCGCGACGAATATCACCGCGATGATGAGGGCGATGCGGCCGAAGCCGGTGCGCTCATTGCCGCCGCCCAGGGCGGCCACTGCCAGCAGCGTGCCCACCTGGACCACCGCCGAGCCGATGCCTGCGCAGGTGCGGCCCACCACGGACAGGTTCTCTCTATCCTTGGGGGTGTCGGTGACGGCGGGTATCATGGACCAGTAGGGGATGTCCATCATGGTGTATGTAACGCCCCAGAGGATGTATATGACGCCGAAGTAGACCATCAGGCCCGTGCCGTGAAGGTCCGGCGCGGCGAACAGGGCGTACAGCACGAAGGCGTTCAGCACCGTGCCGCTGATGAGCCAGGGCCGGAACCGGCCCCATTTGGTGCGGGTCTTGGCCACCAGGATGCCCATGAAGGGGTCATTCAGCGCGTCGAACACCCGGGCGATCATCAGAATGAGCCCCACGAAGGTGGCCGACAGGCCCAGGATATCCTGGTAGAAGTACATCACGTAGCTTGCGGACAGGGCGTACACCATGTCCTTTCCCACGGCGCCGATGCCGAATGCGGCGGTCTGGGACCGGGTCAGTTTCATTTCCTGTTTCCTCCTCTTTCTTTTCGCTCATCGAACGCCCCACCGCGCAAAAACGCGATGGGGCGGGAAGCGCTCAAAAGGGCCTGCAGCGGGGCATGAAAAGCAGAAATAGCTCTGAGCGATGAAGGAGCTCCGTTTCCGGGCCTGTTCATCTTCAGAGCTATTTCGACACGGTTCCGCAGAGGCTGAATGATTCGCTCTGAACGGGGTTATTGTTGGCTTTCTATTTTTCTTACACTTTTTGCAGCGTGCCGTTGACGACCTTGAGCCTGGCCTTGCAGGTCATGTTGGGGCAGGTCACATAAGTATCCCGGTTATTGAATTTGATCGTAACTTTTTTGCAGACAGGGCATAGACAGGAGCTGCCACCGGTGGCTGAAGGGGCCGGGTCGGCGGCGCCGCCGGTCACGGCGTCCAGTTCATCGTCTATCAGTTCGCTCATGTTCGGCACCTCTGTCGATCAAAAATGTTTGTACTGCGTGCAGGCGGCGGCCCAGCCGGACTTCTCCGCTTTGAGTCTCTCATCACATTTGGTCGCGCCCATTTTCCAGCATGTATTGCACTTCGCTATGAACGCCTGCTTCCGCACTTCCTCTTCCTTTTGGGCTTTGCTGGCGGCTCCGCCGGTAGCGCCCTCCAACACTTCGTCCTTCAGTTCGACCATGGTCAGGCTCCTTTCTCGGTGAAGGGTTTCTCTCTTCTTATATAGATTATAGTTCCTGAACGGCCCCTGTGTCAACACTTTCGTTTGCTGAGATGCCCTTCTGTTCCCCGCCGCCCCGAAAAACACCGCAAAGGCGCAAATTTGTGATTGACAATCCCCAAAAATGATGATATTATAACTGGGCGCTCAGGAGAGCGCCCAACATACGCGCGAGTGGTGGAATTGGCAGACTCGCTAGATTCAGGTTCTAGTGTCCACTCCGGACGTGCGGGTTCAACTCCCGCCTCGCGCACCAAACCAGCATAATCCGAACCCGTACCACCTGGGGCCCTTCCCAGTGGGCGATGGGTTCGGATTTGTGTTTTACTTCGAGCCCTATGAGGCGACGCACTTCAGGAATGGGGTAAGAAAGAGACCGGAATCGAAACCCCGGGGGCCGAAGAAGAAAAAGAATCGTCAAAGAGATAATCAATTATCAACAAATCATTAACCAAAAAGGTTAATGATTTGTTGACATTTGTGTTCTTAGATGCTATACTATCAGAAGGCAAAAGACAAACGAGGTGATTCTTTGGACGTTTTCTTTTCGAGCAAGAAGTTGCAACGGATTTGCGGCAGCGAAACGCTGTTGTGCTCAGAATTCGGCCAGCAGAACGCGAAAAAGATAACTATGAGGCTATCAGAGCTTTATGCAGTTGATAACTTGTCGCAAATCTCACATTTGCCACCACCAAGGCTTCATCAACTAAACCAGAATCGTGACGGCCAATTCGCCGTTGATATTAAGCAACCTTATAGGATTGTCTTTAAGCCATATATGGAACCCCTCCCAACTTTGCCTGACGGCGGCATTGACATAAGCGAGGTAACAAGAATTCAGATTATTGAAATTGGTGATTATCATGGAGAATAAGTTATTTGCATTTCAACCTACTTATGCAGTCCATCCGGGTGAGTATGTTCAAGAATTACTTGAGACTTATGGGATGCGTCAAACTGAACTGGCAATTCGTCTTGGAATAACTACAAAGCATTTGAACAATTTGATTAACGGAAAGGTGCCCATCACATTTGAGTTAGCAAATGCATTGGAAAAAGTGTTTGTTGATCATCCAGCAAGATATTGGCTTTCATTGCAAACAACCTATGATCTTCTCTTGAGAAATATACAAATTGCTGAACAATATAAGAAAGATCCACAGGTATATGATGAATGGCTGAATCAATTTGATTATACCAATCTTGTAAAAATGGGATATGTAAAGGAGTTTGATAGCGCAAAAACAACGGTTGCGCGAATTAATAACCTGCTTACTTTTTTTGGCTGTTCCGATATGGAGAGCTGGAATAACCTTTATTGCAGTGATCTTCCCGCTTCCTGTCGCATTGCTGGGGCTTCTGCTGCTAAAGTTGGAAACACTTCTGCTTGGATACGGGTTGGTCAAATCCTTGCCCAAGGCTATATGCAATATGTTCCGGAATATAATAGAAGCAAGTTTAAAGAAGTTCTAATTCAAATTAGGAAACTTACTATTGACACCAGCAAAGGATTTAGTGAGAGAATGAGAAAACTCTGTCAAGAAGCAGGAGTAATTCTCATGTTTGTTAAGGAAATTCCGCGTTCAGGGATATGTGGGGCAGCATATTGGATTAATTGCAATAGTATTCCTTGTATTCAAATGAGCCTGCGCTTTAAAAAGAACGATCATTTTTGGTTTACATTTTTCCATGAAGCAGCTCACATCATTAAAGAACACAAGAAAGTAGTTTTCCTTGATTGTGATGAAATCGATAACACCGATGCCGAAAATGAAGCTGACCGCTTGTCGCGGGATTTTTTAATTCCACCTCCTGCATATTCCAGGTTTATTCGGCAAGGACGCTTTTACAAGGAAGATATTATCAACTTTGCTAACTATCTGGAAATTCACCCCGGAATTGTCGTTGGTAGACTTCAACACGATAACAAAATTGAATGGTCTTGGCACAATTCTTTAAAAACAACACTTGAGTGGAGCAGTTGATTTTAAAACCTTTAAAACTTTGTGATGGAAAGGAACTCACATCGATGGTTGAAGAGATTAAAAAAGAACTAAATGAAGTTGAAGTAGAAATTTGCAAGCAACAGGAACGATTTGATGAGTTGCGACACCAAATAACCATCGAAATCGTGCCATTTGCAAAAGAAACTATCAAGAAAGTAGTTGAAAACGGAGTTAAATCTGATCCAGAGCACACTAAAAGTCTTGATAGGGCAGTTTTAGTTGAGATGAAGCAGCGGCTTGGCGACACACTAGAGCGATGCGAACAAATAGTTAAAGAAACTTTAAAAGACGATAGTTACTGGCTTCATGTTTCCTATAAAACTGCACCGAATGATAGATACCGTGGATATGAGGACAAAAAACAGGCTGAAGCACTAATACACCAAGGAATTAGAGCTATAATTGGGGAAGCTGAGCGAATACTAATTGATTATAAGTACATGAGAGTCAGCAACCAGTCTGCTCAAGTGTATAATACAATTAGCAAATATGACTATTCACGAGAAAAGCGGCCTTCATCGAGACATATTTATAAAGGTTATATTTCTTTACCCAAAAGCGTAGAGGATAAAATCTGCCAATATGGTAAGGGTATTGACACCCTTTGTGATCTTCTTTGGAAACAGCGCGATGTGCAGGAGAGACTCTCACAACAAGAAGCTTTGGATATATGGGATGAATTATAAATTTATTTATGCCCAAGAATGTTCAAAACCTTTTTTAAATTTTACTGACGCGGCGGCAGTCAAGTGACTGCCGCCGCTGGCGTTATTTACGCCTTGGTGTCTTGGAGGTGTCTTTCATTCTCCCGCTGGGCTTTCCACGCCGCGAACTCCCGCTGGCCCTCCTCGCTCTCGTAGAACGCGAGGATGTCCGGTAGGAAGCACCGGGCGAGCTTTTCGATCTCGTGCTGCGGGATGTTGGTGTCGTTTACGAGCTTTTTCTTACGACCCAATGTTTACCTCCATTTAAT
>CANQRM010000020.1 GCA_947626265.1 uncultured Oscillospiraceae bacterium | reverse complement strand
GAGGTGACGTTCGTGCAGAACTTCACCGACGTGGACGACAAGATCATCAAAAAGGCCAACGAGGAGGGCGTGTCCTCGGCCGAGATCGCGGAGAAGTACATCGCCGAGTACTGGAGTGACGTGAAGGCCCTGGGCGTCCGGGAGGCCACCGTCCACCCCAAGGCCACCGAGAACATCCCTCAGATCATCGAGATCGTGCAGACCCTCATGGACAAGGGCTACGCCTACGAGGTGAACGGGGACGTATACTACCGCACCGCCAAATTCCGGGACTACGGCAAGCTGAGCCACCAGAACCTGGACGACCTCCAGTCCGGCGCCCGGGTGGAGGTCAACGACGTGAAGGAAAACCCCATGGACTTCGCCCTTTGGAAGGCCGCGAAACCCGGCGAGCCCGCCTGGGAGTCCCCCTGGGGCATGGGCCGGCCCGGCTGGCACATCGAGTGCTCCGCCATGTCCAACCGCTATCTGGGCAAGACCATCGACATCCACACCGGCGGCAAGGACCTGATCTTCCCCCACCATGAAAACGAGATCGCCCAGTCCGAGGCCGCCAACGGCGTGCCCTTCGTCCACTACTGGCTGCATAACGGCTTCATCAACGTGGACAACAGGAAGATGAGCAAATCCCTGGGCAACTTCTTCACCGTCCGGGAGGCCGCGGCGGTGTACGGCTACGACTGCATCCGCATGTTCATGCTCATGAGCCACTACCGCTCCCCCTTAAACTACTCCACCGACGTGCTGGAGCAGGCCCAGGCCGCCCTGGACCGTCTGCAGACCGCCAAGGACAACCTGGACTTCTTCGCGGAGAACGGCAAAGACGGGGACCTCACCGAGGCGGACGCCGCCTTCGTCGCGGGCCTTGACAAGTACCGCCAGCGGTTCATCGAGGTCATGGACGACGACTTCAACACCGCCGACGCGGTCAGCGCCATCTTCGAACTGGTCCGGGAGGTGAACGCCGCCGTGTCCCCCGCCGCCGACCCCACCAAGGCCCTGGCCATCGCCTGCCGGGACATATTCATGGAGCTGTGCGGCGTGCTGGGCATCCCCTTCAAGAAGGAGGACGACCTGGCCGGGGAGATCGAGGAGAAGATCGCCGCCCGCCAGGCGGCCCGCAAGGCCAAAAACTGGGCGGAGGCCGACCGCATCCGCGACGAGCTGAAGGCCCAGGGCATCATCCTGGAGGACACCCCCCAGGGCGTCAAATGGCACCGGGCGTAAGCCAAAAAACAACTGAGAATGCCGCAGGCAGTGCCTGCGGCATTCTTTTTTCAATTATCTGTTGACATTTTGTTTTATTTGTGTTAAGTTTGTTTCATATCGTAACCAAATTGTAACTTTTCTGGGAGCAAAGGTGATCGCAATGACGGATACGGAGATGAATCCGGCGGCCTCTCTGGCGGGGTATCTGTGCCAGACGACGCCGGAACAGGCGGTAAAAGCGGCCATGGAGCTGTGCGAGCAGCTGCCCGGGGACCCGGAGCGGTTCCACGGGGGCGTGTGGCCGGGGAACGTGACGCTGGACGGGGACGGCAAGGCTGTCCTCGGCATGCCCATGTCCACCCCCGCGGCCCAGCGGCCCGCCAACCAGGTGGAGTACCTGGCCCCGGAGTTCTTCTGGGACGGGGAGAGCTCCGCCGCCGCGGACGTGTTCTCCGTGGGTCTGATGATATATGCCGGGTGCAATAAGGGCTTTCTCCCCTTCCAGCCGGAGAAGGATGACCTGACCAACCAGGACAGGGCCTCCGCCCTGCGCCGGCGGATGAAGGGCGAGGCCATCCCCGCCCCGGAGGGCGTCAGCGGCGATTTGAAAAAGGTGCTGGAAAAGGCATTGGCCTACAAGCCGGAGGACCGGTATATCACCCCCAAGGAGCTCCTCTTCGCCCTGCACTGGACGGACGAGGCCCTGGGCCCCGAGAAGGAGGGGGACGCCGCGGCCGCGGCTGTCCCGGCAGATGAGGCCGCTCCCGAGGCGGAAGCCGCCGCTGTAACGGCGGAAGATGCCCCCGCGGCTATAGCGGAGGAGCCCCCCGTGCCCGAGGAGACCGCCGAGGAGATGCTCCGGGAGGCCGACCAGGTCCTGGCGGCCGCGGCCGCCGGATTGGCGGCGGCAGGCGGCGCGGCTGTAGCAGCGGCCGCGGCGAGCAAGGAAAACGACAGCGCCTCCGCGGAGGGCGGCGAAACGCCCGAAGGCGGGGCGGAGAGCCCCGCGGAAGGGGACGCGCCCGCGGAAGAGAACGCCCCTGCCGACGGCGAGGCCCCCTCTCCCGGGGGCGAGGGCGCGGAAGCCCCCGCCGGGGAGGATGAGACCCCGGCCGACGAGGCGGCCGCTGCAGGTGTGGCAGGCGGCGCGGCTGCGGCCGGTATGGCCGCCGCGGGCGCGGATACAGCCCCCACGGCCAAGAAAGAGTATAAGGTCCGCAAGGACTTTGAGCATTCCCCCGACAAAAAGGCCCCCACGGTGGCCTCCAACAAAAAGAAGAAGTCCAAGGCGGTGCCCATATTGTGCGGCGTCGCGGCGGCGGCCCTGCTGGGCGGCGTGGGCTACATGGTATTCGGCAACGGCGGCAGCAGTCCCGTGGTGTCCCCCGAGGCCACGGAGCAGACGGCCATAGAGGCGCCCCCCTCCCCGGTGGTCATCACCCCCGAGCCCTCTCCCACCGCCAAGCCCACCGCCAAGCCCACGGCGACGCCCAAGACCAGCCCCGAGGCCAGCCCTGACGCCTCCGCCCGGCCAAGCGACGGCACGGTGATCGTCACCCCCGCCCCCGGCACATTGGAGGGCATCGTGGGAACGACCGGCGGCGCCGGGACCGGCAGTACCGGCACCGGCAGCGGCACTGCGGGCGGTACCGGTACAGGCAATAACACCGGTACAGGCAATACGGGCACTGGCTCCGGCGGCAATACCGGCACAGGCAGCACCGGCACGGGCTCCGGTAACACGGGCACCGGCTCCGGCGGCAACGCCGGGACGGGCGGCTCCGGTACCGGTTCCGGCGGCGGCACCTCCTGGGGCGGTGGTTCCGGTACGGGCTCCGGCGGCGGTACGTCCTGGGGCGGCGGCTCCGGCACAGGTTCCGGCGGCGGCACATCCACCACCCCCACCCCCGGCTATACCGTCTCCCCCGCCGACGACACCGTGTACATCACCGGCGTGGGCGTGAACGTCCGCTCCGGCCCGGGCACCAGCTACCCCATCATCGGCTCCGCCTCCACCGGCTATGAGCTGAAGCGCACGGGCATATCCGGCAACTGGAGCCGGGTGACCTTCAAGGGCACCACCGGCTACGTGTCCAATACCTATCTCTCCACCACCAACCCCACGCCCTCGGTCACGGCCACCCCCGCGCCACAAGAGACCCCGGGCACCACGACCCCCGCCCCGGCGCCCCGGTACACCGTCACCGGCGGCGACCTGACCTATGCCGACGCCAAGGCCCAGGCTCAGGCCAGCGGCGGCCTCACCGTCATCCGCTCCGAGGATGACTTCCAGGCCGTGGCACGGGAGCTCAACAACGGCGGCAGCGGCGTGGAATACGCCTGGCTGGGCGTGGAGTACGACGCCTCGGGCGCCTGCTGGCGCTGGTCCGACGGGTCGGTCCTCTATACTGGCGACAGCCATTGGGCCTCCGGCAGCCCCAAGGCCGGAGACGATATCGTCCTGCTCACGAAACAGGACGGCTCCTGGAAGTATGTCAGCTTGTCCTCCTCCGCCTTCGATCCGGCCGCCTACGCCGGAAAGCTGGGCTATGTGACCGGAAGTTAAGGCAAACAAGCGGAGAGCGCGCTCCATTGGGAGCGCGCTCTTTTAATATTAGCTTCTTATATGACTTCCACGCTGTAGCTTCCCGTGGCCCGGTCCACCCGGCACCGGACCGCCTCGGCCTCGCACCGGCGGGTGAACTGGATCACCCCGTCCCTCGCGGCCTCGAAGCGGATATCCCCTGTCCGCAGGGCGGGATGGGCGTTTTTGAGCCCCGCCAGCTCCCGGTAGAGGGCGATCAATTCCTCATCCTCCCGGCCCCAGGGATAGGGCAGGCGGTTCATGGGGTCCTTGCCCCCGGTGAGGCCCGCTTCGTCCCCGTAGTAGATGACCGGGCTGCCCGGCAGGGCGAACTGGAGGAAGGCCGCCGTCCGGCGGGCGTTTTTCTCCGGCAGCATCGTGCCCACCCGCTCGGTGTCGTGGGTGCCCAGCACCGCCATGGTGCAGTCCAGCGCGGCGGCGGGATAGTGCTCGGCCAGGGTCCGGACCGTCTCCGCCAAGGCCTCGCCCCCGTCCTTTCCGGCGGCGAAGTTCAGTATCGCCGTGCGGAAGGGGTAGTTGATGACCCCGTCCAGCTCCGCGCCGGTGAAATATTTCCGGCGTACGGAGTAGCTTATCTTGTTGGAGGCGTCCTCCCAGACCTCGCCGATGACCACGGCGTCGGGCTTCACCGCCTTCACCCGCTTTCGCAGGGCGGCCAGGAATTCGTCCGGTATCTCGTCGGCCACGTCCAGGCGGAACCCGTCCGCTCCCCGGCGCAGCCAGGTGGCCACCACGCCCTCCTCGCCCAGGATGTATTCCATGTAGTCCGGGTCCAGCTCGTTGACGCAGGGCATCACCTCCACGCCCCACCAGGCCGTATATTTCCGGGGAAATTCCTGAAAATCGTACCACTTATAATAGGGAGAGGCGGGTCCGGCCGACACAGCGCCCCCACCGAACTCACCAGTGGCGTCGAAGTACTTGCTGTGGCTGCCGGTGTGGGAGAACACCCCGTCCAGCACGATGCGCATGCCCTTCTCATGGGCCGCCCGGCACAGGGCGGTGAAGTCCTCCTCCGTGCCCAGCATGGGGTCCACCCGCATATAGTCCGCCGCGTCGTAGCGGTGGTTGGACCAGGCCATGACGATGGGGTTTAAGTAGATGACCTTCACGCCGAGGCCCGCGATGTAGTCCAGCTTTTCCATGATGCCCCGCAGGTTGCCCCCGGCGAAGTCGGTGGCGTTTTTTGCCCGGGGCACGAAGGTGTCGAATTTCCGGACGGTATAGGGGTGCAGCTTTTCCGCGAGGTCGCACTTCCCGCTCTTGAAAAACCGGTCGGGGAATATCTGATAGTACACCACGCCCCGGTAATCCTCCGGCGGGTCATAGTCCGCCGGGAGCACGGACAGCTGCCACAGGTCCCCGGCCTCCATGTTGGTGCCGTCCCCGGCCTTATAGAGGTCATAGTCCCCGTTCTTGTCCCAGATGTGGAATTTGTAGAAATAAAGCCCTGTCTCCGTGGGCGTGAACGCCCCTGCAAAGACATCATAGGACCCGGCGGTCCCCTGTTTCGTAAGCTCCTCTTTCAGCCCGTCGGCGGTGAGGACGACGCGGTACGCGCCGCACTGGGCCGGGATGCGGATGCGGATATGGCACGCCTGCCCCGTCTTCACGGGGCCGAAGGGGGTTTTATCCGCCTTGTCCCGGCAGTCATAGAGTATGTTCACTTCTCTCCTCCAAGGAAAAGCCCCCGCTTCGTGTCAGCGGGGGCGTAATGGTTCCGCTTTTAGTTTTGGTCGTTCCGGTCAGCCGTTCCGGCCGCGGCGGCGGTCCCGCCGGCGGCGTTGGCCCGCTGCAGCTCCCGCATGCGGATGATCTGCTCCAGGGCCAGGTACACGCAAACTATTTTGTCCGCCTGGCTCTCGTCCATCACGTCGATGTAGTACACGTCATGGACGGACACCCACTTGTGATGGGCGGCGGCGATGACCGCGCCGAGCTGGTTCACGATCTCGTAATTGTGCTCCAGGACGTCGCCGTGGAGCTGCCAGCCCAGGCCCTCCAGGTCGATGACGTCCTTCATCACGTGGAACAGCTCTGTACGAAGCTCGATCTTCTCCCCGTCGGCCATCTCGATGTCGTGGGTCTCGTGGAGAGAGATGGGCTTCTGGGTGATCTTGGCCACCTCCCGGCCCTGGCCGTCCCGGACGGTGGTGGCGTGGTGGATGGACAGCACCTTGCTCTCGGCGGAATACACCACCTCATCCGCCTCGTTCAGCACCTCCACCTTGTCGTGGATGGACAGCATCTTCGCCTTGGTATGCAGCAGCATCTCATGGCCCTCCTGTAGCATCAGAGCTTATAGTGGCGGAAAAATTCGTCTATGTCGTCTCCCGGCTCCACGATGCCGGGGATATCGTCCTCCTCCGGCTCTGCGTCCTCCGGCGCCTCGTCTTCATATTCCTCTTCCTCCGGCGGGGCCGCCCGGCGTGCGCCGCCGGCATGGCGGCCGCCGTACCGGCCGCTGGGCTCCTCCGGCACCTCGTCCTCATAGTCCTCTTCCTCCGGCTCGGCATACCGGGCCGGGGGCTCGTCAATGTACCCCGCGGGCTCTTCCTCCCGGGGCACGTCCAGCCACTGGGCCTCCTGCCGGGCCCGGGACGCCGCCCGCTCCTTCCGGGCGCGGCGCAGGGTGTGCAGGTGGTGCATCCGCTGGATGAAGTATATGACCGTCAAAAGCAGATACACCCCGAAGATGATGACCAGAATGGTCAATATCTGCCGGACGGCGGGGGTCTGGATCATGCCCTTGAGCTGGGTCTGCAGGTAGTCGAGGCGGGAGATATCGGAGCTGGCGGCCGCCACCAGGCGGACCGTGCCGTGGTCCTCCCCGTCCACCCGGACCGTCACCGTGCCCAAGTATTCCCCGGCGCTGATGGGCGCTTCCAGCTCCGTGCCGGACTGCTCATGGGCGTACTGGATGGCGTACTCCACGTCGCCCAGCTCCTGGTCGTTGGGAAGGAGCAGGCTCACGGCCGTCTCCGCCCGCACGCCGATGCTGGAGGGACTGCCCGTGGACACCTCCACGGTGTCCAGGGTGTCCATGGGGCTCAATATCTGGCGGTAGCTGTAGTTATCGAAGGCCCAGTCGAAGAGGGTGATGGCGTCCCGGAACTGGTCGCCGTTTTCCGGGCAGCCCAGGATGACCGCCACCACGTTCACCTCGTTCAGGTCCGCCGCGGCCACCAGGCAGTTGCCCAGGGCGGCGGAATAGCCGGTCTTCAGGCCGTAGGCGTGCTGATAGTAAAACTCGCTGGTGGGGTCCAGGAGGTAGTTTGCGTTATACACGGTGCGGCTTCCCGCCACCTCCGTGGCGCCGATGGTATAGCTGGCCGCCCGGCTCACGGCCAGGATGGCGGGCTTCGTCACCAGCTGGCGGCAGATGAGGGCCAGGTCATGGGCCGTGGTCTGATGGTTCTCGCCGCCGGCGACGGCCTGGCCGTTGGCGTTGGCGAAGTGGGTGTTGGTGCAGCCCAGCTCCTGGGCCCGCCGGTTCATGGCCTCCACGAAGCCGTCCACCGTGCCGCCCACCCGCTCAGCCAGCATGTTGCAGGTGTCCGCCGAGGACCGGAGCAGGGAGCAGTAGAGAAGTTCCTCCACCGTCAGCTTTTCGCCGGGCACCACGGCGGGGTCCGCGGTGATGCTCTCCTCGCTCAGGTTGTAGCGGAAGTTCTCCGAGGCGGTGACCTCGTCGGAGAGGTTCAGGCTTCCCACGTCGATGGCCTCCGCCACCAGCAGCGCCGTCATGAGCATGGTAAGTCCCCCGGGGAACATGGTCAGGTCCCCGTTTTTCTGGTAGAGGATGTCGCCGGTGTCCGCGTCGATGAGCACGGCGGAGCGGGCCACGGTCTCCGGCTCATCCAGGGCCAGGGCCTGGACGGGCAGCAGGCAGGCAAACAGCGACAGTATGAGAAGGAGGGACAAAAGCCTGTATTTTTTCATGTCATTCTCCGGAAAACTGTGATATGATATGTGTAGCGCGATATCGAAAGCCGTTCTTACCTATTATAGAAAAAAAGCCGGAGAAAAGCAACCTTGTTTTTTATTAAATATCATTGAATATATGCAAAAGTCTTCCAGAAAAAATGCATCCCGCCTGAACGCCGTGCTGTGGGTCCTGGCGGCCGGGCTTTTGGCTGCGGCGCTGGGGTGGTATATCCTGGACGACCGGCCCCGGACCATGGCGGCAGGGCCGGTGGATACCGCCGCTCTGGCCGCCGGGACCGCGGCATTGGACCTGAATACCGCGACGGAGGCGGAGCTGGACGACCTGCCCGGCTTGGGCCCCGCCCTGACCGGGCGCATCGTGGCCTGGCGGGAGGAGCACGGCCCCTTCCCTGCCCCGGAGGACGTGACGCAGGTGGAGGGCATCGGCCCGGCCCTATACGAACAGATCGAACCATACATCGAATGAAGGAGCGTAACTTTATGTCCCATGTAAAGCAGATACAGCAGGCCCTGGGAGACCTGCCCGCCCTGGTGATGACCGACGCAGTGAGCATCCGCTACGCCTCGGGCTTCCACATCGACGACGGCGCCGCCGTCATCACCCCGGACAGGGCCTGGGTCGTCACCGACTCCCGGTACGTGGAGGCGGCCACCGCCGCGATCAAGGACATGGAAGTTCTCTGCGTGTCCCGGGAGAAGAAGCTGGGCGCGGTGCTGGGAGAGCTCTTTGCCCAAAACGGCCTCAAGCGCGCCGCCGCCATGCCCGACCGGCTCTCCCATGACCAGTGGAAGTGGCTGGAAGAGGCCACCGGCGTGCCTTTGGTGGAGGAAAAGACCATCCTCACCGCCCTGCGGGCCAGCAAGGACCAGGACGAGGTGGATTCCATCGTCAAAGCCCAGCGCATCGCGGAGAAGGCCCTGGACGAGGTGCTGGGGCTCATCCGCCCGGGCATGACGGAAAAGGAAGTGGCCGCGGAGCTGGTCTACCGGATGTATAAATACGGCGGCGAGGGCAACTCCTTCGACCCCATCGTGGTCACCGGGGCCAAGAGCTCCATGCCCCACGGCGTGCCTGGGGACGTGGTCATCCGGGACGGGGACTTCCTCACCATGGACTTCGGCACGCTTTATAACGGCTACTGCTCCGACATGACCCGCACCGTGGCGGTGGGCCGCGCCACCGACGAGATGCGCCACGTGTACGACGTGGTGCTGCGGGCGCAGCTGGCGGGCATCGAGGCCGCCGCTCCCGGGGCGGTGGGCATAGATATCCACAACGCCGCCGCCAAGGTCATCGCCGACGCGGGCTACGGGGAGTACTTCGGCCACGGCTTCGGCCACGGCCTGGGCCTGGAGATCCACGAGACCCCCGGCGCCGCCGGTCAGGACGTGCTGCCGGAGGGGGCGGTCATCTCCGCAGAGCCGGGCATATACCTGCCGGGGAAGTTCGGCGTGCGCATCGAGGATATGCTGTGGCTCCATGACGGCGGGGCCGAAAATCTGACAAAAGCCCCGAAAGAGTTGATAGTGCTGTAAAAATCAGGGGTTGCCAACAGGGCGAAAATATAGTAGAATGAATCGTTAAGACACATACAACTCATACGGAGGATATTTATATGATTTCAGCAGGCGAATTTCGCAACGGCGTGACCTTCGAGATGGACGGCCAGGTGATGCAGGTCATCGAGTTCCAGCACGTCAAGCCCGGCAAGGGCTCCCCCTTTGTCCGCACCAAGATGAAGAACGTCATCACCGGCGCGGTGGTGGAGACCTCCTTCAACCCCACGGCCAAGTTCGAGAGCGCGTACGTGGAGCGCAAGAACATGGAGTACAGCTACGCCGACGGCGATATCTACTACTTCATGGACGGCGAGACCTATGAGCTCATCCCCATCGACAAGTCGAAGCTCTCCGACGGCTTCCGTTTCGTCAAGGAGAATGAGGTCTGCACCGTGAACTCCTACAAGGGCGTCGTCTTTGCTGTTGACCCCCCCAACTTCGTAACCCTGGAGATCACCGAGACCGACCCCGGCTTCGCCGGCAACACCGCCACCAACGCCACCAAGCCCGCCACCCTGGAGACCGGCGCCGAGATCAAGGTACCCCTGTTCATCGAGCCGGGCGAGCGCATCGAGATAGACACCCGCACCGGGGAGTACCTGGGCCGGGCCAAGGGATGAGCTGAACTGTAAGGAGGCTTTTGCCATGACCACTGCGGAGAAAGTCGCGTATCTGAAGGGCCTGACCGAGGGCCTGGGCATCGACCCCGAGCAGAAGGAGGGGAAGATCCTCACCACCATCCTGGACATCCTGGAGGATCTGGCCATCGACCAGGAGGACCTGGCCGCCGACATCGCGGAGCTGGACGAGGGTCTGGACGCGGTCAGCGACGACCTGGAGGATGTGGAGACCGTCCTGTTCGGCGACGAAGAGGAAGACGACGAGGACGACATCGAGGACTGGGACGGGGAGACCGCCTTCTATGAGTGCCAGTGCCCCGCCTGCGGCGAGACCGTCACCTTCGACGAGGACGTGCTGGCCAAGGGCTCCATCCAGTGCCCCGCCTGCGGCGAGACCCTGGAATTCGAGCTGGGCGAGGACGCCGAAAAGGAATAAGACCTTTGACCGATCAAAAAAGCAGACGCGAACCTTCGCGTCTGCTTTTTTATGCTTCCGGGAAGGAGACCGTCACCGTGAGGCGGCCGTCCTCATACCCCGCGCCGATGGCCCCGCCCATGCGCTCCGCCAGCGTCCGGGCGATGGAAAGGCCCAGGCCCGTGGCGTTCCGGGCGGCCTCCAGGGAAAAGAACCGGTCGAAGAGCCTCCCCACCTGCACCGGGTCCAGCCCCGCCGCGGCGTTGGAGAAGGCTATGTCCCCCGCCTCCGTCAGCGTCACGGCCAGGTCCCCGTCGCTGTACTTGAGGGCGTTGGAGAAGAGGTTTGAAAGCACCCGGCTGAGGGCCGCCCGGTCCAGGGAGCGGACCACACGCGCCTCCGGCAGGGATATTTCCGGGGAAATGCCCCGGGCGGTGAGGGCGGCGTAAAACCCCGCGGCCGCCTCCTCCACGGCGGCGTTCAGGTCCACCGGCTCAGGGTCAAGCTCTTCCTCCGTGGACAGCACCACCGAATAGCGGAAGAGCTCCTCAGTGAGGCTCTTCATGGCCTCCGTCCGCTGGGATATACAATCAAGATACCGCCGGGCGTCGGGGCTCAAGTCCTCCCGCTCCAAGAGCTCCAGATACCCGCATATGGCGGTGAGAGGCGTGCGGATATCGTGGGAGACGTTCGTCACGGCGTCTTTCAATTCCCGGTCCCCCTGGCGGTACCGGAGCCGGGCGGCCCGCAGGGAACGCAGCTCCCGGTTCAGCGCCGCCGCGAGACGGCGCATCTCCCCGTCCGCCGTGGACAGGGAGATGAGGGTATTGGTGTCCTCCGAGAGCTTTTCGGAAAGCTCCCGGACGATTTCCCGGGCCGCCCGGCGCATGGACCGGATATGCAGGCCCAGCGCCAGGACGGTCACGGCCAGTATGACGCACAACGCATACGCCACGGACACACCGCCTTTATCGGATGTCTTTTTTCTTGAACAAAATGAGCCCCAGGGCCGTGGTCAGCGCCGTCGCCGCCGCGGAATACGCCAGCATTTTGGGGGTTGCTTCCAGCTCCATGAACCGGTAGGCCTGACAGCCGGGGAGAAAGTCGTAGAGGAACATCAGAAGCTTCCCCGGGTCCCGGGCCTCATGGAATACGAACTGCTGCCCGCCGTTCTCGTCGATCATCAGCTCCATCCCGCCCATGTCGGCGGACTCATAGGCGTCCTGGGCCTGGAGCGAGGCGGTGAAGAGAAGGACCATCAGCAGTATCAAAACCACCGCCAGCACCGCCCGGCGGGTGATGAGCATGGAGAGCATGGTGCACAGCGAGCAATAGCGCACCGTGAGAAGGACTGTCCCCGTGAGGCACAGGATCGCCGGCATTTTGGGCGGGGCAGGGATGTTCTTCCCCATCCAGGGCAGCCTGGGCACCCAGACCAGCATATAGACCCCGTACAGGACGAAGGCCGCCAAAAGGGCGGACAGCAGCGCCGCGAGATAGATGGACGCCCGCCCGTGGCCCGCGGTCAGCTTATTGCGGATGGTCCCGTCGGCGTATTCCGCGCCGAAAAAGAGGCCAAACACCGCCGCGAGGATGATCCCCGCCAGCAGGCCGAAGCCAAAGAGGGGCTGGCCCCAGCAGTCCGCGGGCCGTGCGCCGGACTGATAATCGCCTATGGCGCTGTTGCAGATGCCCAGGCCGTAGGGGACCATGACCAGCAGCGCCAGCCAGAAGATGGGCGTCTTCCAGAGCCGCGCCATGTGGGCGCGTATGAGGTTTCCCATGGCGCGCCCCCTATTTCAGGTCCTTCCGGCGGAAGGCTGCCAGCCCCCCGATGGCGGAGGCGCAGAGGATGAACAGCGAATACAGGCACAGGGCCATGGGGTGGACCACATTGCCGAAGTTATACTGCACCGCCTGGCCCGTGGGGAGAAAGTCCGATATAAACTGACATATCGCCCGCTTTGTCCCGGTGAGGTAATAGGGGTTGGGCACGTCGGGCAGCTCTGCCAGCTCCCCGTTCTCCTGCATCGTGATGACGGCGGGATAGTACTCCGGTTCCGCCAGCCAGTTCTCCACCGTGGCGCCCGCCACGAGCAGGGCCAGGGCCGCGAGGATGAGCACCACCGCCAGCACCGCCCGCCGGGTGATGAGCATGCTCCCAAAGGTGCACAGGCCCGTGACGGCCAGGGCCATGAGCACGCTCCCCCCTACCTCCAGCGCCACAACGCCCAGGGGCCGGGCCAAGGGCTCGGTGAGGAAGGGACCCCATATGGCCACCGGCAGGAAGTAGGCCGCCAGCATCAGGAGGCAGGCCGCGCAGGAGAGGACGAGGCTTGAAAGATACACCGCCGTCCGGCTCTTTCCCGCGATGAGCTTGTTGCGGATGGTACCGTTTTCATGCTCCGCGCCCAGGAACATGGCGCAGAACACCGGCGGCAGGAACACGGTGACCAGGTTGTGGGCCTGGAGCAGGTCGTCCATGTGCACCTCACCCCGCAGGCCGTGGCAGACCTGCAGGCCCCAGCACACCATGACCGCCATGCCCAGCCAGAGCAGCGGCGCCCGCCACAGCCGGGCGAAGCCGGCCCGAAGGAGCTCACCCATGGCTGCCACCTCCCACCAGGGAGACGAAATAGCTCTCCAGACTCTCGTCCCGCTCCCGGATGTCCAGAAGCTCGCAGTCCTGGGCCGCCAGGGCCAATGTGAGCTGGGAGACGTTCGGTTTTTCGTACACATCGGCCGTTTTTTCGTCCAGCACCTTGTACTCCGCCCCCATGGCGTCCAGGACCCGGGCCAGGGCGCGGCCATCCGTGACCGTGAGGCGCACGCACTTGCGGCAGGCCGCCTCCAGTTCCGCCGCGGACATCTCTTTCACCATCCGCCCCTGGTCGATGAACCCGTAATGGGTGGCGAGGCGCGAAAGCTCATCCAGGATGTGGCTGGAGATGAGGACGGTGATCTGCTTTTCGCGATTGAGGCGCAATATGAGCTCCCGTATCTCGATGATACCCTGGGGGTCCAGGCCGTTGATGGGCTCGTCCAGCACCAGAAAGTCCGGGTCCCCGGCCAGCGCCACCGCGATGCCGAGACGCTGTTTCATGCCGAGAGAGAAGTGCCTTGCCTTTTTCTTCCCGGCGTCCGAAAGCCCCACCAGCGCCAAAAGCTCGTCTATCCCCTCAAAGGAGGGCAGGCCCAGCACCCGGTACTGTTCCTTCAAATTGTCCCTCGCGGACATGTCGAGATAGATGGACGGGGTCTCCACCACCGCGCCCATGCGCCGGCGGGAGCGGCTGATGTCCCGGTCCTTATAGCGGCGGCCGTAGAGGGCGTAATCTCCCGCTGTTGGCGTTTGCAGGCCGCAGATGAGGCGGATGAGGGTGGTCTTGCCGGCGCCGTTTCGGCCCACCAGGCCGTAGATCGCCCCCTTGGGCACGGCCATGGTCAGCCCGTCCAGGGCCTTGCTCTGCCGGTAGCGCTTGGTAAGGCCCACCGTCTGCAGGACGTATTGCATAGTATGACCTCCTGTTCTTGGATGGGCCTATGATAGCCGCCGGGGGTAAAGATACCGGTAAAGGCGGAGGTAAAGATTACGCGTCCTCATGGGGCCGGAGCTTGAAACCGATGCCCCACACCGCCTCGATGTAGTCGTGGCCGGACAGGTCCCGCAGCTTTTTCCGCAGGTTACTCACGTGCATTTTTAAAGACCCCTCCGTGCAGTCGGGGGTGTCCAGGCTGATGCGGTCCAGGATGGTGGACTTGGTGATGACCTGGCCGGGATTCAGCATGAGCATTTTCAGGATTGCACACTCCGTGCGGGTGAGATGGGCCTGATTTTCCCCCACCGACGCGGTCCGCGTGTCCGCGTCCAGGGCAAGGTCCGAGAACGTCAGGTGCGCCGCCTCGGGGCCGGGCCCCTCCCGCAGGCGCACGGCGATGCGGGCCAAGAGCTCCTTCACCTCGAAGGGCTTGGTCACATAGTCCGCCGCCCCGCCCAGGAGCAGGGATACCTTGTCCTGCACGTCCACCTTGGCGGACACCACGATGACGGGGATGCCCTTCAATTTGGGCAGGACCTCCTCCCCGGAAAGGCCGGGCAGCATCAGGTCCAGCAATACCAGGTCCGGCCGCGCCTGGGGCAGGAGCAGCAGGGCCTCCGTGCCCGAATAGGCCCGGCTCACCCGGTAGCCCTCCTTCGTCAGCACCTCGGAGAGCATGTCCCCGATATGCTGGTCGTCGTCGATGATGAGGATGTGCTTCACGCGGTTGCTCCCCCCTTTCGGCGACTACTATAACCCAAAAGCCTCCCCTGTGCAAGGGGAGAGGCTTTTCGCTTGGAGGCTCCCTTGTGCAAAGGGAGCTGTCGAGCGAAGCGAGACTGAGGGATTGTAACGTTGGATAACAGACAACCCCTCCACCGCACTTCGTGCGGTCCCCCTCCCCTTGCACAGGGGAGGCTTTGGAAGAAGTCTTGGCCAGCCCCCTTTGCACAAGGGGGCCTCCAAAAGGAAAGGGCGCGGCGAATGCCGCGCCCTTATGCTGTTTTGTTTTACACTTTCCAAATATTCTTCGCGTACTCGTCCACGGCGCGGTCGGCGGCGAAGACGCCGCTCTCCGCGATATTCACGAGGCTCATCCGCGCCGAGGCCCGGGGGTCGGCCATGACCTTGTAGAGGTCGTCATGGGCCCGGCGGTAGTCGGCGAAGTCCGCCAGGAGCATGTACTGGTCGCCGTTGTACAAAAGGTTGTTCACCAGGTCCGCGTAGCTCTTGCCGTCGGAGAAGCCGCTGCGGAACCGGTCCAGCACAGCCCGGGTCACCGGGTCGGAGTCATAATAGCCCTGGGGATAGTAGTTGGGCCGCAGGGCCTCCACCTCCTCGGCCTTCAGGCCGAAGAGGAACATGTTCTCGTCGCCCAGGTGCTCGTACATCTCCACGTTGGCGCCGTCCAGGGTGCCGATGGTGATGGCGCCGTTCATCATGAGCTTCATGTTGCCGGTGCCGGAGGCCTCCTTGCCCGCGGTGGAGATCTGTTCGGATATCTGGGCAGCGGGCATGAGCTGCTCGGCCATGGACACCCGGTAGTTGGCGGCGAACAGCACCTGCAGCTTGCCCTTGCAGGCCGGGTCCGCGGCGATGTCCTTCGACAGGGAGTTCAGAAGCTCGATGATGCGCTTGGCGATCACATAGCCGCCGGCGGCCTTGGCGCCAAAGACGAAGGAGCGGGGGATGAAGTCCTGGTCAGGGTCGTCCCGCAGGCGCTGCTGCAGGCTGGTGATGAGCATGGCGGCCAGAAGCTGACGCTTATACTCATGAAGCCTCTTCACCTGCACGTCCAGCACCGCCGCCGGGTCCAGCACCGCGTCCTGGTCCCGCTTCAGCCACGCGGCCAGCCGGGACTTGTTGCGGCGCTTGATCTCGTTGAGCTTATCCAGCACCACGGCGTCGTTCTCAAACTGCCGCAGCTTCTTGAGCTCCTCGGGCTTGGTGATGAAGTCGGGGCCAATGAGCTCCCGCACCAGGCCGGAAAGGCCGGGGTTTATCTGGTCCAGCCACCGGCGGTGGTCGATGCCGTTGGTGACGAAGGTATACCGCTCCGGGCGGATGGAGTACACGTCGTTAAATAGCCGGCTGGTCAATATCTGGCCGTGGAGCTTCGACACGCCGTTTATTTTGAAGCACACCGCCTGGCACAGGTTCGCCATATGCACCTGGCCGCCGGAGAGGATAAGGTTCCGCTCCACCTTGGCCGGGTCGTTGGGGTAGTGCTCGTTGAGCCACTTGTTCCAGCGGATGTTGAGCTCCCGGATGATCTGCCAGCACCGGGGCAGCAGCTGCTGCACCAGGTTCTGGGGCCACTTCTCCAACGCCTCGGAGAGGACGGTGTGGTTGGTGTAGGCCACGGTGCCCTTCACCGCGTCGAAGGCCTCGTCCCAGCCCAGGCCGTCCTCATCCATGAAGATGCGCATGAGCTCGGGGATGATGAGGGTGGGGTGGGTGTCGTTGATCTGGATGACGTGGTGCTGGGGGAAGCTCCTCACGTCGCCCCAGTCCCGGCGGTGTTTTTTCACCAGGTCCTGGGCGGTGGCGGAGACGAAGAAGTACTGCTGCTTGAGCCGCAGCTCCTTGCCCTGGATGTGGTCGTCGGCGGGGTACAGGACTTTTGTTATGACCTCCGCCATGGTCCGCTGCTCCATGGCCTGCACATACTTGCCGCCGGAGAACAGGTACATATCCAAATCCTGGTTGCTCCGGGCCTCCCACAGCCGCAGGGTGTTGATGCGCTTGCCCTCATAACCGGCGATGAGCATATCCCGGGGCACCGCCAGCACGGTGGTATAGCCGGTGTGCTTCGTCCGGCACATGCCGGTGTGGTCCCATATCTCCTCCACAGTGCCGCCGAAGCGCACCTCGCAGGTGTCCTCCTCCCGGGGGACCAGCCAGCCGATGGCGCCCCGGTGCCAGCTGTCGGCCACCTCGGTCTGGACGCCGTCCTTCATGACCTGCTTGAAAAGGCCCAGCTCATAGCAGAGGGAATAGCCCGACGCGGGGATGCCCAGCGTCGCCATGGAGTCCGAATAGCAGGCGGCCAGACGGCCCAGGCCGCCGTTTCCAAGGCCCGCGTCCGGCTCCTCCTCAAAGATGTCGGCCGGTTCCCGGCCCATGTCCTGCAGCGCGCCGATGAGCTCGTCGCCGATGCCCAGGTTATAGGCGTTTTTCATCAGGCTGCGGCCCAGCAAAAACTCCATGGACAGGTAGTGGACCTGCCGCTCGTCTTTTGTATCCCGCTGTACGGCGATGATACGGCTCATGATGTCACGGATGACCTGCGCGGAGGCCAGGAATACCTGCTCGTCCGTGGCGCGGGTGCCGGTGGTGCCGAAGTGGGCGCAGAGTTTGTCCTCTATGGCCGCGTGCAGCTCGTCGCGTGTGATCTCCGACATGATCTCTGACATATATAGACGCTCCTTGTGAAGATAGATTGCAATGTTAAAGACAAACGCCATGCCCCCGTCCGGCGGGACCTCCGCAGGGCGGGGGCAGGGGTTCGTTTGGGATTAATTCAGACTTTCTCGCCTTTCGGAATAACGACTGGCAATTTATCGCTGCCGGTGAGCACGGTGCCCTCCGACACGACGCAGTCCTTGTCCGCGATGACGCTGGTGAGGGCCGCGTTCTCGCCGATGACGGTGTCCTGCATGAGGATGCAGTTTTTCAGCTTCGCGCCCTTACCCACCCGGACGCCGCGGAAGAGGATGCAGTGGTCAAGCTCCCCCTCCACGTAGCAGCCGTCGGCCACCAGGGAGCCGGTGACCTTGGCCTTGTCGCTGTAATAGGTGCTGGCGTCGGCCCGCTCCTTGGTGCGGATGGGCCGCTCGTCCGTGGGGAACAGCTCCGCCATGATCTGGGGCTGCATCAGCTCCATGCTGGCGTCGTAGTAGTCCCGCACCGACGTGATGCGCCGGGCGTAGATGTTGTGCTCATAGACGGCGATCTCGCCGCCCTGGGACAGGTAATGGGCCACCGCGTCCCGGTGGAAGTGGTCATGGATCGAATCGGAGCAGTACTCCATCAGCTCCAGCAGCAAATCCTTCTTGATGATGTAGATCTCCCGGGAGAACAGGCCCTCCCCGGGGCCGCCCTCGGAGAAGATGAGCCGGCGGGCAAAGCCGTCCGCATCCTTCACCAGCCGGTGATGGGCGAAGGGGCCATAGCCCTCGGAGCAGATGGCGGTCATGCGGGCTCCCGTCTGGCGGTGCAGCTCCACGGCGGCGGCCAGGTCGATGTTGCCGGCCCAGTCCGCGGCGCAGAGGACGATGTCCTCCTGGGGGATGTCCCGTATGTAGCTGCGCACGGACCGCAGGGCCTCCATGCAGCCGGAGAAGTGGCCGGAGTGGGATTCCTTGAGGCCAAACGGGGGCAGCAGGCGCAGGCCGCCGCTGCGGCGGGCCAGACCCCAGTCCGCGCCGTTGGACATGTGGTCCAAAAGGCTCTGGTAGTCCCGCTCCATGATGACGCCCACGTCCCGGATGCCCGCGTTGACCATCATGGACAGGGCGAAGTCGATGAGGCGGTACCGGCCGCCGAAGGGGATAGAGGCGCTGTTTCTGTGCTCCACCAGCTCCCGCAGCGCGGGCTCGGAGCTCAAGGTGTAGATGATGCCATGCAGATCGTTTCTCATGTCGCCACCCCGCTATACAGCATGGCGCCGGGCGCCACCACGGCGCCGGGGCCAACAGTCACATCCGGGCCGCAGGTCGCTACGCCCCAGCTATCCGTTCCGTCCGGCTCGGCGCCCACGCGGGCGCCCTTGCAGACCCGGACGTTCTCGCCCAGGATGGCGAAGCGCACCTCCGCGCCCTCCTCCACCACGGCGCCGGGCATGAGCACGCTGTACTCCACCTTGGCGCCCTTTTCGATGGTAACTTGGTTGGACAATACGCTGTTGAACACGCTGCCGTCCACGATGCAGCCCTCCGTCACGATGGAGTGGCGGATGTCCGCCTCGGGCCCCGCGATCTGGGGCGGGCGGATGGGGCTGCGGCTCATGATGGGCCAGTCGGGGTCGTAGAGGTCGATCTGGTCCTGGCTGAGCATATCCATGTTGGCGTCCCAGAGGCTGGTGATGGTGCCCACGTCACGCCAGTAGCCCTTGAAGTGGTAGGCCCAGAGCTTCTCCCCCTGGTTTAAGAGCCGGGGGATGATGTTCTTGCCGAAATCCTGCTGGCTGTTGGGGTCGGCGTTGTCCTCCACCAGGGCCTGGCGCAGCTTCTTCCAGGTGAAGATGTAGATGCCCATGCTGGCCAGGTCGCTCTTGGGATGGGCGGGCTTTTCCTCGAACTCGGTGATATAGCCGTCCTCGCCGGTGTTCATGATGCCGAAGCGCTTGGCCTCGTCCATGCTCACCTGGATGACGGCGATGGTGCAGGCCGCGCCCTTTTCCTTGTGCTCCCGGAGCATGTCGGCGTAGTCCATCTTATAGATGTGGTCGCCGGACAAAATCAGCACATATTCCGGGTCCCGTACGTCGATGAAGTCCAGGTTCTGGTAGATGGCGTTGGCCGTGCCGGAGAACCAGTTGCCCTTTTCGCCCGCGGACATATAGGGCGGCAGGATGAACACGCCGCCGTCATCCGCGCTGAGGTCCCAGGGCTGGCCGGTGCCCAGGTAGGCATTGAGCTTCATGGGCCGGTACTGGGTCAGCACGCCCACGGTGTCGATGCCGGAGTTGGCGCAGTTGGAAAGGGGAAAGTCGATGATGCGGTACTTCCCACCGAAGGGAAGGTTGGGCTTTGCCACGTCGGCCGTCAGGGCGTACAGCCGTGAACCCTGTCCGCCGGCCAGCAGCATGGCAATACATTCCTTTTTCACGGGCAAACCTCCAATACTGTTTTATCTTTTCGCTCCACCGAAGCGTTGAGAAAACAAGTTCATTCCTGCCGGTTGTACCGCTCCATGGCCTTGGCGGGGCCCAGGAGGATATAGTCCTCCACCGCTTTGGCCGCCCGGGTGCAGGCCCCGGAAAAGGCGTCCCAGTCGGCGTTTCGCGGCACGCCCAGGACCCAGTCTATCTGCTCCTCGCCCCCGTGGGGCGGGGCGCCCACGCCGATGCGTATGCGGGGGAAATCCTCGCTGCCCAGGTGGGCGATGATGCTTTTCAAGCCGTTGTGGCCCCCCGCGGAGCCCCGCTCCCGGATGCGCAGCCTCCCGCAGGGGAGATTGATGTCGTCCGACACCACCAGTACATGCTCCGGGGGTATCTTATAGAACCGGGCGGCCTGGCCCACGGCCCGGCCGGACTCGTTCATATAGGTCTGGGGCTTCATGACGAGCACGCCGGTGCCGTCATTGAGCTCCCACCGGCCTGTGAGGGCCTGAAAGCGCAGGCGGGTGGCCGCCACGCCCTCCTCTTTTGCCAGCGCCTCCGCGGCCAGAAAGCCCGCGTTGTGGCGGGTACCGTTATACCGGGGGCCGGGATTGCCCAGAAATACCGCGAGCCAGCTCACCGGGCCGGCGCTCCGCCCGAACATCACTCGAACAGGGACGCCAGGGACTCGTCCTCATAGATGCGGTGGATGGAGGCGGCGAAGATGGGCGCCGCGGAGAGGTACTTGATCTTCTCCACCCGGGGCTGGTCCTTGGGGTAGGGGATGGTGTCGAAGAGCAAAAGCTCTTCAAGTTCGCTGTTCTCGATGCGCTCCAGGGCGGGGCCGGACAGGACCCCGTGGCTGGCGCAGGCATATATCTTATTGGCGCCGCCGATGTGCTTGATGGCCTTGGCCGCGCCTACAAGGGACCCGGCGGTGTCCACCATGTCGTCCAGGAGCAGCACGTTCTTGCCCTCCACGTTGCCGATGAGGTTCATGACCTCGGACTGGTTGGCCTTTTCCCGGCGCTTGTCCACGATGGCCAGCTCCAGGCCCAGCTTCATGGCGAAGGTACGGGCCCGGGCCACGCTGCCCACGTCCGGGGACACCACCATGAAGTCGCCGCTTTTAAGATCAAAGCGCTTTTTGTAGTGGTTGGCGAACAGGGGCCCGCCGGCCAGGTTGTCCACGGCGATGTCAAAAAAGCCCTGTATCTGGGGGGCGTGCAGGTCCATGGTCAGCACCCGGTCGGCGCCGGCCTGGGTGATCAGGTTGGCGACCAGCTTCGCGGAGATGGGGTCGCGGCTCTTGGCCTTCCGGTCCTGGCGGGCGTAGCCGAAATAGGGCATCACGGCGGTGATGCGCCCGGCGGAGGCCCGGCGCATGGCGTCGGTCATGACCAGCAGCTCCATCAGGTTGTCGTTCACGGGACCGCAGGTAGACTGCACCAAAAATACGTCCGCCCCCCGCACCGGCTCATACACGGACACGGAGCACTCGCCGTCGGCGAAGTGGGTGCACACAGCGTCGCCCAGGGATATGTTCAGATTGTCGCATATGCCCTTGGCCAGCTCAGGATTGGCATTTCCGGTAAAGACCTTGATTTCTTTGCCGTGAGAGATCATTCAGTTACCCCCTGCCCGTATGGGCATATTCGATTCTATATGTAAACATGGTCACGCCTGTAACATACCTATGAACATTATAACAAAGGCGAAGTTCAAATGGAAGTGTTTTGTCAAATTCTTTCCGGGTAAAAATTACAAATCTTTTCCAGTCGGAATAGGGCAAGATACACTACGCCGCCCCGGGATTGACAGCCGGGGCGGCCCCGTTTTATACTTTAGGAGAGGAAATTTTCCACAGAAAGGCGGACAGACCATGCTGCCCATCCCCTATTTCGACGGCCACTGCGATACCATCAGCGAGTGCACCCACCAGGGCTGGTCCCTGGCCAAGGCCCCCGGCCACCTGGACTTTGCCCGGCTGGGCCAGTTTCAAAAGGCGGCCCAGGTGTTCGCCCTCTTCGCCAACGCGAAAAAATACCCCGCCGGGGCCCTGTGGGCCGAGTGCCAAAAGGAGCATGACGTGTTCCTGGCGGAGCTTTCCAAAAACGCCGGCGCAGCGGCCCATTGCCGCAATGGCGCGGAGCTGGACGCCGCCCACGCCGCAGGGAAAGTGGCCGCGGTGCTCTCCATCGAGGGGGCGGAGCTCATAGACTGCGACCCGGAAAAGCTCCAGACCGTCGCAGGCTGGGGCGTGCGGCTGGTGACCGTCACCTGGAACTATAAAAACGCCCTGTCCGGCGCCAATGTGGACGCCACGGACGAGGGCCTCACGGATAAGGGCCGGGAATTCTGCCGGGAGGCGGCGCGGCTGGGTATCCTCCCTGACGTGTCCCACCTTTCCGACCCCGGGTTCTGGGACCTGGCGGAGATGGGCCTGGGGCCTCTCGTCGCCACCCACTCCGACAGCCGGGCCCTGTGCGGCCACCCCCGGAACCTGACCGACGACATGTTCAAGGCCATCCGGGACAGCGGCGGCGTGGCGGGCATCAACCTGTGCGACGAGTTCGTGGGCGGGGCCGCTTCCCTCGACGACCTCATCCGCCACATAGACCATTTCATGGACCTGGGCGGGGAAAAGACGGTGTCTCTCGGCGGGGACTGGGACGGCTGCACCCTGGCCTGCCGCTGGCGGGGGGTGGAGGACCTGCCCACCCTGTGGCAGGCGCTGGAAAAGCGGGGCTATGACCGGCCCCTTTTGGAGGACATCTTCTGGGGCAACTGGCGGCGGGTGCTGGCATGAGCGAAACTACCCTGCAAAAGGAAAACGCCATGGGCACGGCGAGGATGAGCCGGCTCATCCTCACCACGGGCCTGCCCCTGATGGTGAGCCTGCTCATAAACTCCCTCTACAACTTCGTGGACAGCGTGTTCGTCTCCCGGGTGTCGGAGGAGGCGCTGACGGCCCTGAGCCTGTCCGCGCCGGTGCAGACGCTGGCGTCCGCCCTGGGCTTCGGCAATGCCATCGGCCTGAACGCCGTCATCTCCAAGGCCCTGGGGGAGAAGGACCCGGGCAAGGTGCGCCGGGCGGCGGACAGCGCCATCTTCCTGGCTTTCTGCGCGTGGGTGCTGATCGCGGTGCTGTGCCTGGTGGGCGTGCGGTGGTATTTTGACTGGCAGTCCGGCGGCAACGAGGTCATCGCCGCCTACGGCCGGGACTATCTCGCCGTGTGCATGCTCTTCTCCTTCGGCCAGATGGGTCAGTGGGTGTTCGACCGGTTCGTCATGGCCAGCGGCAAGGGCCACCTCTTCCTCTTCACCCTCTCCGCCGCGTCGCTGACGAACCTGGCCCTGGACCCCATTTTCATCTTCGGTCTGTTCGGCGTGCCCCGCCTGGAGACCCTGGGCGCCGCCATCGCCACCGTCATCGGCCAGGTGGTGGGCATGATAGCCGGCGTCGTCATCAACCGCCGGTGGAACAGGGAGATACCCTTCTCCCTCCGGCCAAAGCCGGATGGGAAGAGCATCCGGGACATCCTGCGGGTGGGCGTGCCCTCCGCGCTGGTGCAGGTCCTGACCAGCTTCGTGAGCGTGGTGATGAACTCCATCCTCTTCGCCTTCTCCTCCACGGCGGTGGCCATCTACGGCGTGTGCGCCAAAATACAGGGCGTGGTGACCGTGGGGGTCCACGGCATCGACAACGGCCTCATCCCCATCGTGGCCTACAACTACGGGGCCCGAAAGCCCTCCCGCATCGACCAGGCCATCCGCTGGACGCTCATCTATTCGGCGCTTTTATATCTCGTCTTTTTCGCGGCGCTGGAGCTGCTGCCGGGGACGGTGCTGCGGCTGTTCAACGCCTCGGAGAACATGGCCGCCATGGGTAAGCCCGCCCTGCGCGTCTTCGCGCTGGTATGGTTTCTGTCCATCCCGGGCATGGTGTGCGCCGCGGGGCTGCAGGGGCTGGGCCAGGGGCTCAAGAGCATGGTCCTGACCACGGCCCGGCAGGCGGTGCTGCCGGTGGCCTTCGCGCTCATCCTGCGGGTGTTCGGAAACCTCACCTGGATATGGTGGGCCTTCGCCCTGGCGGAGACCGCCGCCATGCCCCTGGCGCTGGTCCTGTGGCGCCGGACCCGGGCGGCTGTGGCCGGGGAACTGGCCGGATAAGATAAGGCGGGAACATCCTCCGATGCTCCCGCCCTGTTGTTTGCCCGATAGATGGGAAGTTGTCAAGGTCGCCGCCAAACCAAAGGCCCCCTTGTGCAAAGGGGGCTGTCAGCGAAGCTGACTGAGGGATTGTTTTACAGCCTGATCTATGTATTTGCAAACGCCGTCAAAGTTCTGACTGATCTCATTATTGGGCATCCTTATGACTGTTAAGTCATAGTCAGACAGAAAACTTGTCCTTTTCTCATCTTTTGCCATGGCATCCGGCTCAAAATGCTGAGAGCCGTCCAATTCTATGACCAATTTTGCCTGGGCACAGTAAAAGTCAACGATATACTTCCCCAGGACCTTTTGTCTCAAAAAGGGAACGGGGTATTCCCGAAGATAGTCATACCAAAGATGACGTTCTTCTTTCGTCATGTTTTTGCGCAGCTCTCTGGCCATTGACGTGAGCGTTTTGTTATGCTTTCGCTCCATTTACAATCCCTCAGTCAGCGCCTATGGCGCTGACAGCTCCCTTTGCACAAGGGAGCCTTTCCATATGGTGTCGCTTTCAGCGACAAATCCCGATTTATCGTTCTTCCGCCATGATTATACCCCCGCTCCCATGAACGCGCAAGGGCCGCGGATGGCCCTTCCCCGCTGACCCTTTTCTTTTTCGCAAAAACATGGTATCATAGATAAAAAGTCAACATACAGGAGGATACATATATGCTCCAGGACGGCAAAATCTTGGTGGGCAAGGGAGAGAATCAGGTCTTCCTTCTGCCCGGCATGGCCAACCGCCACGGCCTCATCGCCGGCGCCACCGGCACCGGCAAGACCGTCACCCTCAAAGTCCTGGCCGAGGGCTTTTCCGACATGGGCGTGCCCGTGTTCCTGGCGGACATCAAGGGCGACGTGTCCGGCACGGCCCTGGCGGGGACCGACAACGAGAAGATGCAGGAGCGGCTTCAGAACGTGGGCGTGGACCCGGCGGCTTTTAAGTACACCGGCTATCCCTGCCGGTTCTGGGACGTGTTCGGCAAGGGCGGCATCCCCGTCCGGGCCACCGTCACGGACGTGGGGCCCCTGCTTTTGAGCCGGCTTCTGGACCTGTCCGACGCCCAGGAGGGGGTCCTCAACATCGCCTTCCGGGTGGCCGACGACAACGGCTGGGAGCTCATAGACCTCAAAGACCTGCGGGCCATGCTGGCGTATCTGGGCGAGCACCACGCCGATTTCGTCAACACCTACGGCAACGTGTCCAGCCAGAGCGTGGGCGGCATCCAGCGGGCCCTGCTGGCCCTGGAGAACGACGGCGCGGCGGACTTCTTCGGCGAGCCCAGCCTGGACATCGATGACTGGATGCAGGCCTCTGCCGACGGCCGGGGCATGATCAACATCCTCCACTGCGTGGAGCTGGCCCAGCGGCCCCTCCTCTACGCCACGTTCATGCTGTGGATGCTGTCCGAGCTCTACGAGGGCCTGCCGGAGGTGGGCGACGCCGACAAGCCCAAGCTGGTGTTCTTCTTCGACGAGGCCCATATGCTCTTCTCCGACGCCCCCAAGGCCCTGGTGGACAAGGTGGTGCAGGTGGTGAAGCTCATCCGCAGCAAGGGCGTGGGCATCTTCTTCATCACCCAGAGCCCCTCCGACATCCCCGACGAGGTGCTGGCCCAGCTCAATAACCGCATCCAGCACGCCCTGCGGGCCTATACCCCCGCCGAGCAGAAGGCCGTCCGCGTGGCGGCCCAGAGCTTTAGGGAGAACCCCAAGTTCAAGACCGAGGAGGCCATCGGCTCTCTCGGCACCGGCGTGGCGCTGACGTCTATGCTGGACGATGACGGCGTGCCCACCATGGTGGAGCAGACCACCATCTGCCCGCCCCAGAGCTCCATGAGCGCCATGGACATGGCCGCGAGGGCCATGCTGGTGGCCAACGACGCCCTGTACTCCAAGTACGCCCAGGCCGTGGACGACCGCTCCGCCTACGAGATATTGACCGAGCAGGAGCAGGCGGCTCAGGCTGCCGCGGCGCAGGCGGAGGCGGAGGAACAGGCCGCCAAGGAGGCTGCCGCCGCCGAGAAACAGGCCCTCGCCGAGGCCAAGGCCGCGGAGAAGGCCGCCCGGGAGGAGGAGAAGGCCCTGCAGGCCCAGTACAAGGCCGAGGGCCGGGACAAGTACGGCCATACCAAGATGCAGCAGAGCATCATCAAGGCCAGCCGCAACACCGCCAAGTCCATGGGCCGGCAGCTCACCAAAAGCATCACCCGGGGCCTCATGGGCAACAGCTCCAAGACCGTCCGCAACGCCGCCAGCCAGTTCGCCGGCAACATCGTCAGCGACCTCATCGGCGGGTTCTTCAAGTAAAAACTCCAGATTTGGAGACCGCCGGAGGCTCTCGCCTCCGGCGGTCATTTTGTTCCGGGAACTTTTTCCCGCCGGGGCCGTCCTATGGGTAAACGAACACGGAGGACGCGCCCATGAAAAAGAGGTTTCTGGCCTTGGGCCTTGCCTGTCTGCTGCTGGTGATAGGATTCGCCGGCTGCGCCGCCCATAAGTCCGCCGCCCCCGGGGAGGCAGCAGTCAATATGGCTGTCTGGGATGGAGCCGTATACGATTATGCCGCCGCCCCGGCGGAGGCCCCCGCCACCAGCGCCGACGCCAGCGCCCCGGCCAAGATCATCCACACGGCGGAGATGGACCTGGAGACCACGGACTTCGGCGGGGCCGTGGAGGCCCTGGCCCAACTCACCGGGGAGCTGGGCGGTTACTATGAATCCAGCCGCCTGGACACCGACGGCGGCCGCCGGACCAGCTACACGGTCCGGGTGCCGGCGGAGAATTTCCGCTCCTTTCTGGACCGGGCCGGGAGCATATGCCATGTGCTGTCGGTGCGGGAGGACGCCGCCGACGTGAGCGAGGTCTACTACGACACGGAAGGCCGCCTTAAGACCCAGCAGGCAAAGCTGGACCGGCTGCGGGAGCTTCTGGGCCAGGCGGCGGACATGGAGGACATGATCTCGCTGGAGAGCGCCATCTCCCAGACGGAGGAGGAGATCGACCGGCTCTCCGGGACGCTGAGCCGCTGGGACAGCCAGGTGGACCTGGCCTCCGTGGCAGTATGCCTGCGGCAGGTGAGCCGGCTTTCCAACGTGCCGGAGCCGGCCCAGACCTTTGGCCAGCGCATGGCCGCCGCCTTCCGGGAGGGCCTGGCCGCCTTCGGCGCGTGGGTCCGGGAGCTGCTGGAGGCCCTGGCCTACAGCTGGACATGGCTGCTGCTGGCGCTGGCGGTATTGGTCATCGCCGTATTCCTTCTCCGCCGGGCAGTGAAAAAGCGGAAGTGTAAATAAAGCCTCCCCTGTGCAAGGGGAGGTGGCGCGGCAAAGCCACGACGGAGGGGTTGTCAGACAATCCCTCAGTCACCGCCTGACGGCGGCGACAGCTCCCTTTACACAAGGGAGCCCCCATAATGAAAGCGCCGCAGGCAGTGCCTGCGGCGCTCTTTTTGAAATGGTCTATCGTTGGCCCTTGTCGTACGGTATGCCTTCTGCCTTGGGGGCGCGGGAGTTCTTGGAGGTGAAGGCCAGGACCACCAGGGACACGATGTAGGGCATCATGTTGTAGACGGTGCTGGGGATGTTCAGGTTGTAGAGGAAGTCGAAGCCCATGTACACGTTGGAGAGGGCCCGGAACAGACCGAACAGCAGCGCCGCCAGGGCGATGCGGGTGGGTTTCCACTGACCGAAGATCATCACGGCCAATGCCAGGAAGCCGAAGCCGGCCACGCCGTTTTCAAACTTCCACTCGCTGACGCCGGCCAGGATGTAGGTGATGCCGCCCAGGCCGCCGTATACGCCGGAGATGAGCACGCCGGCCCAGCGCATCTTATGGACGTTGATGCCCACGCTGTCCGCCGCCTGGGGGTGCTCGCCGCAGGCCATGAGCCGCAGGCCGAACTTGGTCTTGTAAAGCACCACATAGGCCACGACGAGGGCGATGACGGCCACCAGCATGAACCAGTTGAACTCGAACCCGGCGATGTTCACCAGGAACCGCTTTTTCGGCTCGATGTACTGGATGACGGAGGACACGTCGTTGGGGTTGGCGGCGGTGTTGATGGCCTTGACGAACACGGTGGCCGCCGCGGTGCCCAGCATGTTGAGGGCCGTGCCCACGATGGTCTGGTCCGCCCGGAAGTTGATACAGGCCACGCCCAACAGCGAGGCGTATATCACGCCGAAGGCCACGGCGCCGATGATGGTGCCCAGCACCATGACGATGGGGGCCACGGACAGGGGCATGTAGCGCATGACCAGCGCGCCGCCCAGGGCGCCGATGACCATGATGCCCTCAAGGCCCAGGTTGATCACGCCGGAGTGCTCGGCGAAGCAGCCGCCCAGGGCCACCAGCAGCAGCACGGACGAGAAGATGAGGGTATATTGCACAAGCAGTGTCATTTCCCGTCGCCTCCTTTCCCGGCCTCAGCGGATACAGCTTTTTCCCGCTGGGCTCTCCTTTCCTCGGTCTTGGCGATGCGCTTGTTCATGGCGTACTTGATGAACAGCACGAAGCCGCAGAGATAGATGATGAGGGAGGAGATCAGGTCGGATATCTGGGACGAGTACATGGTCAGGTCCACATAGCCGCCGCCGTTGGTGATGTGCTGGATGAAGTAGGAGGCGAAGATGGCCCCGATGGGGTTCAGGCCGCCCAGGAAGGCGGCGGCGATGCCGTTGAAGCCCATGCCGGGGACGGAGGACTGGGTGACGGACCACTGCTCGTAGTCGGTCTGGTACAGGAACGCCCCGCCCAGGGCCGCCAGGGCCCCGGCGATGGCCAGGGTCAGGATGATGTTCCGCTTCTCCGCCATGCCGGCGTACTTGGCCGCGTTGCGGTTGTTGCCGGTGGCTTTGAGCTCATAGCCCAGCTTCGTCTTGTCCAGCAATATCAAAATGATGATGGCCAGGATGATGGACAGGGGGATGGCGATGGACACGTACTTATTGCCGCTGAAGAGCTCGCCCAGACCCAGGGTGGGCAGCAGCGCCTGAGGCGCCTCGCTGGTCACGTGCAGGGTGTAGGGGCTGGTGGGCTCCTTCACGGAGTTCAGTATCATGTTCGTCGTATAGAGGCCTATCCAGTTGAGCATGATGCCGGAGATGACCTCGTTGACGTTGCAGTAGCTTTTAAGCAGCCCCACGATGGCCCCGTACACCGCGCCCACCAGGATGGTGAACAGCAGGCAGGGCAGCCAGCTCCAGCCCCAGCTGAGGGAGGAGATGAGGCAGGCGCAGCTGCCCACCACGAACTGGCCGGCGGCGCCGATGTTGAATAGGCCCACTTTGTAGGCGAAGAGCACGCTCAAAGAGCACATCAGCAGCGGCGCGGTCTTCACCAGGGTGTTGCCGAAGTTCTTCATTCGCAGGTTGGCCCGGGAGGAGTTCAGGAAGTTCTTCACCACCGCCAGGATGGCCTTCCCCGCGCCGGCGGGATTGATGAACAGCAGCACGATATAGCCGATGAGCAGGCCCAGCACGATGCATATCAGGGAGGCCGTCAGGGCCTGGACGGCCGGTCTTTTCCAAAAGTTCTTCTTCACGGGCTCACCTCGTCTCTCTTGGCGCCGGCCATGTAAAGGCCCAGCTCCTCCTGGGTGGTCTTCTTCGGGTCAAGCTCGCCCACGATCTCGCCCTCGTACATCACCAGGATGCGGTCGGGCACGTCCATGACCTCGTCCAGCTCCAGGCTCACCAGCAGCACCGCCTTGCCGGCGTCCCGCCGGGCCACAAGCTGCTTGTGCACGGACTCGATGGCGCCCACGTCCAGGCCGCGGGTGGGCTGCACCGCCACCAGCAGGTCCGGGTCCTTGTCGATCTCCCGGGCCACGATGGCCTTCTGCTGGTTGCCGCCGGACATGCTCCGGGCGATGGTGACGGGCCCCTGGCCGGAGCGGATGTCGTTTTCTTCAATAAGCCGCTCGGCGTACTGGCGGATGGGGCCCCGCTTCAGGAAGCCTGCCGAGCTTGTGAACTCCGGCTCGAAGTACCGCTGGAGCACCAGGTTGTCCTCCAGAGTGTAGTCCAGGACCAGGCCGTGCTTGTGCCGGTCCTCGGGGATGTGGCTCATGCCGGAGGTGGAGCGCCTGCGGATGGAGGCGTGGGTGATGTCCTGGCCCTTGAACTCGATCTTGCCGCTGACCAGGGGCTCCAGGCCGGTGAGGCCGTAGACGAACTCGGTCTGGCCGTTGCCGTCGATGCCGGCGATGCAGACGATCTCGCCCTTGCGGACCTTCAGGGACACGTTCTTCACCGCGTTGTTCTTGTGGACCTTGCTGGCCACGGTCATGTTCTCAATGTTCAGGACCACGTCCCCGGGATGGGCCTCGCCCTTTTCCACGTGAAAGTTCACGTTCCGGCCCACCATCATGGCGGACAGCTCCTCCATGGTGGTGTTCTTCGTCTCCACGGTGCCGATGTATTTGCCCTTGCGCAGCACCGAGCAGCGGTCGGCCACGGCCATGATCTCCGCCAGCTTGTGGGAGATGAAGAGGATGCTCTTGCCCTCGGCGGCGAGATTTTTCATGATCTGCATGAGCTCCTCGATCTCCTGGGGCGTCAGCACGGCGGTGGGCTCGTCGAAGATCAAAATCTCGTTGTCCCGGTAGAGCATCTTGAGGATCTCCGTGCGCTGCTGCATGCCCACGGTGATGTCCTCGATGTAGGCGTCCGGGTCCACCTGCAGGCCGTATTTCTCCGACAGGGCCAGGACCTTCTCCCGGGCCTCCTTCTTCTGGAGAAAGCCGTTTTTGGTGGGCTCCACGCCCAGGATGATGTTGTCCAGGACGGTGAAGCACTCCACCAGCTTGAAGTGCTGATGGACCATGCCGATGCCCAGATCGTTGGCATCGTTGGGGTCGTTTATTTTGACCTCCTTGCCGTCCTTCTTGATGATGCCCTCCTCCGGCTGGTACAGGCCGAACAGCACGCTCATCAGCGTGCTCTTGCCGGCGCCGTTCTCGCCCAGCAGGGCGTGTATCTCACCCTTTTTCAGCTGCAGGGTGATGTTGTCGTTTGCGATGATGCCCGGAAACTTCTTGGTGATGTTCAGCATTTCTATCGCGTAGGGTGTTTCCGCCATGTCATCCTCCTTCCCGACTTCGGCCGCGCGCAGCGGGCGCGGTGTGTCAATTTTTTACAGCCGTCTTTGAAAAAAGCAGACGCGGCGAGGGGCCGCGTCTGCTGTTGTTGCTGAGGGGGTTATCTTACTTGATGTTGCCCTGATCGTTGACGGTGATGGTCGTGGCCATATCGGCAGCGGCGGCCTCGGTGTCGTTGGACACGGTGATCTCGCCGTTGTACATGGCGGCCACCAGAGCGGCGTAATCGTCGGCGGTGAAGCCGTCGCCGAACTGGGTGGAGCCGGCCAGCTGGACGTAGTTGTCCTCGGGGGTCTCAGAGACAAGGCCCAGGGTGTCGATCTTGCCGCCGAACTGGTCGAACAGGCCGTCCTGCACCGCGGCCAGCATGGTCTGCACGGTGGGGGCCAGGCCCTTCATGGCGGAGGTCACGGTCATGCCCTCGCCGTAAGCGCCGTCGATGATGGCAGCCTGGTCAACGTCCACGCCGATGACCTTGGCGCCGACCTTCGCGGCAGCCTCGGCCACGGAGGTGTAAACGCCGCCGCCGCAGGCGAAGACGATCTCGGTGCCGGCGCCGTACCAGGTATCCATGGCGGCGGTGATGTCGGCGTCGCCGAAGAACTGGTTGGCGTAAGCGTAGTTCAGCTCCACGTCCGCGCCGATCTCGGCGGCAGCGGCGTCAGCGCCCTGCACGAAGCCGTAGCCGTAGCGGATGACGGCGGGCACAGCCATGCCGCCGCAGAAGCCCAGCTTGGTGTAGCCCAGCTTCACGGCCGCGTAGCCGGCCATGTAGCCGCAGAGCTCTTCCTGGTAAGTAGCGCAGTACAGGTTCGCGGGGACGGTGTAGTCGTCGCCCAGGTCGCCGGCGCCCACGTCCAGGGCGATGAAGGTCACGTCTTCATAGTACTCGGCGGTCTCCTTGATGGCGTTGGCGAAAGCGTAGCCGGGCATCACGATGACGTTGAAGCCGTCGTCGATGGCCTGCTCGATCATGGCCACACGGTCGGCGTCGGAGTCGGAGGTGGGCTTGTAGTACTGGAACTCCACGCCGTTGGCCTCGGCGTAAGCCTGGCAGGCCTCATAGGTGGTCTGGTTGAAGGACTGGTCGGTGATGTCGCCGTAGTCGGTGATCATGGCCACGGACATCTCGCCCTCAGCCGCGAAAGCGACAGCGGACAGGGACAGGACCATGGCGAGCGCAAGGACGATCGCAAGGATCTTCTTCATGGGGTTGCCTCCTTAAAATAATTGTTTGTTTTTGAGGTTTCATCTCATTTTCAGACAAATACATTATAGCATGTCCCCCCTTTTGGCGCAACGGAAAAGACGAAAAATTCAGAAACGAATAGTTGCAAAACAGTTGCAAAATTTCTGCGTCTTCCGGCGCATATCTTCGCCTTGCGCGGCGGGGTCATTTATGGTATCATTGTATCTAATAAGGAAGTTTTGGAAAGGGGGCGCGCGCCCATGGACCGCATCCTCACCATCGGCATCGCCGGGGGCACCGGCAGCGGCAAGACCACCATCACCCGCCGGCTCCAGCGGCAGTTCGAACACCGGGTCTGCACCCTCTATCACGACAACTACTACCACGCCCATGACCACCTGACCATGGAGGAGCGGGCCAGGCTCAACTACGACGAGCCTGCCGCCTTCGAGACCAGCCTTCTCGTAGAGCATCTGGCGAAGCTCCGGGCCGGCCAGGCTGTGGACGGGCCCGTCTACGACTACACCGTCCACAACCGCGCCGCCGAGACCCAGCACATCGAGCCGGCGCCGGTGGTGCTGGTGGAGGGCATCCTGATCCTGGCCAGCGAAGAGCTGTGCAACAGCCTGGACATCAAAGTCTTCGTGGACGCGGACGCGGACGTGCGCATCCTGCGGCGCATCGTCCGGGACGTGCGGGACCGGGGCCGGAGCCTGGAGAGCGTGGTGAACCAGTACCTGACCACGGTCAAGCCCATGCACGAGCTGTACGTGGAGCCCTCCAAGCGGAAGGCGGACATCATCATCCCCGAGGGGGGCCATAACGAGGTGGCTATGGAGCTGCTGATCCGGCGCATCCAGGCCCATTTGCAGGAGGCGGAGGAAAATGGCTAAACTCTATTTCAAATACGGCGCCATGGGCTCATCGAAATCCGCCCAGGCCCTCATCGCCAAGTTCAACTACGAGGAGCAGGGCATGCGCTGCTGGCTCATCAAGCCCGCCACGGACACCCGGGACGGGGCGGACGTGGTCCGCTCCCGCATAGGCCTCACCGCCACCGGCGACGTGGTGGCCCCGGAGGACAACATCGGCGACCTCTACCAGGCCGCGGGCTGGTGCGACGTGATCATCGCCGACGAGGCCCAGTTTTTCACCCCCGCCCAGATCGACCAGCTCCGGGACATCGTGGACACGGCGGACGTGCCGGTGATGTGCTTCGGCCTGCGCACCGACTTTCTCACCCACCTCTTCCCCGGCGCCCGGCGGCTCATGGAGGTGGCCGACTCCATCACGGAGATCAAGACCATCTGCACCTGCGGCCGGAAGGCGGTGGTGAACGCCCGGTTGGACGAGAACGGCAACGTGGTCACCGAGGGCCAGCAGGTGCTTTTGGGCGGCAACGACACCTATACCGCCATGTGCCACCGGTGCTGGAAAAAGAAGATACGGGAGCAGGAGGCGCAGAAAAGAGCATGAGACGCGTCATCACCTACGGCACCTTCGACCTGCTCCACTACGGCCACATCAACCTGCTCCGCCAGGCCAAGGCTCTGGGGGATTACCTCATCGTGGCCCTGTCCACGGACGAGTTCAACTGGGTGGAGAAGCACAAGAAGAGCTACTTCCCCTATGAAGTTCGCAAGCAGCTTCTGGAGGCCATCCGCTACGTGGACCTGGTCATCCCCGAGGAGAGCTGGGAGCAGAAGAAGACCGACGCGAAGGAATACCACGTGGACGTATTCGTCATTGGCGACGACTGGACGGGAAAATTCGACTTTTTGAAGGACCAGGGCGTGGAGGTGGTCTACCTCCCCCGCACCCCGGAGGTCAGCACCACCCAGATAAAACAGGACCTGCAACAGGGATAAACACCACCCGCGGAGAGCACTCTCCGCGGGCGATTTTTATATGACTTCGTTGAAATGTTCCATGGTCGTTTGCAGCTGCTTTTTCAATATCTCCTGCCACAGGTGGCCCCGTATCTCTCCGGACCCCTTGGATACCTTCGTCCGCAGGATGCTGCCGTCGTCCAGTATCTTCCGGTAAAAATAGTGGTCCGTCTCCTTATAGAGCTCCCAGCCGTCCCGCTCGCAGTACCGTCTCAGGTCCTTCCAGTCCGGCATACGACCTCGCCCTCCAGTTCCTCCGGCGACCGGGCCACCAGCGCCTTGATGACATAGGGCAGATGCCCCTGGCGGTTGGGCGCGGCGGAATAGCGCTCAAAATCCTGATAATACTCCTCCGCGTATTCAATGATGTCCCGGACCAGCGCCTTTCTGGCCGCGGCCTCGTCGGCCCCGTTCGCCACGATATCCATATCCCGGGCGGACAGGGTCACGCTGCCGTCCGCCTCCCGGTACATATCCGCTATGAACTTGACGCCCGCTATGAGCTGCCATATGGTCCCGGTGTCGGAGAGCATCATGTGGTCCCGGGTCCGCTTGATGAACACCGGCTTTTCCCGGATGACCGTATCCATCACGCTGCTCCACTCTCTGCGCACGTCGCTGGATGGGATCGAAAGCATATCGTTCATCTCCTTTTTCACCTCCAGTATAGCAAAAGTCGTACAACTTGTCAATGTTGTACGACTTTATTCTATGCACCGTATGCGCAGATATGCCCCGCGGAAAAACGGGCGTATTTCCCCCGCAGATATTGGATAGACCGGCAGGATTTTTGCGCTATATTTGCCCCGCCGGTCATATTATAATACGTCCCGGGGGCAGCCCGGGGCGGACAAGACCGGTTTTTTGCGGAAAGTTTGCCGAATTTGCAGAATTAAGTTATAGACAGCCGGAATGACTTGTGTTATTATAACAAGGTATATAAATTTAGCAAGAGGTGATGCTCATGCTCTTCAAGTCCCATGGCGGCGTGCACCCCAACGACAAAAAGGCGCCCGCCAACGAAGCGGTGATAACCACCATCCCTCAGCCCCCGCAGGTGGTCATCCCCATGTCCCAGCACATCGGCGCGCCCTGTACGCCCCTGGTGGCCGTGGGCGACGAGGTGAAGCTGGGCCAGAAGATCGGCGAGGCGAAAGCCCCCGTCTCCGCGCCCATCCACGCCTCCGTCTCCGGCAAGGTGGTGGCCATCGAGCCCCATCTGAACAACCTGGGCAATATGGTGACCAGCGTCGTCATCGAAAACGACTTCAAGGACACCCCCGCCGAGACCATGGTCCCCGCCACTGAGGAGGACCTGCAATCCCCCGAAAAGATCGCTGACATCATACGCGAAGCCGGCATCGTCGGTATGGGCGGCGCCACGTTCCCCACCGCTTTCAAGATCACCAGCGGCTGGGGCAAGGTGGACACCGTGCTCATCAACGGCGCCGAGTGCGAACCGTACATAACCAGCGACCACCGCACCATGCTGGAGCACCCCGACGAACTGCTGAAGGGCATCCAGCTGCTGATGAAGGCCTGCAAGGTGGACAAAACCTACTTCGGCATCGAGCTGAACAAGAAGTTCGCCATCGACCTTCTCAACTTCAAGGGCGCCAAGGAGATGGGCATCGAGGTCGTACCCCTCAAGTGCCAGTACCCCCAGGGCGCTGAGAAGACCCTCATCAAGACCATCACCGGCCGGGAGGTGCCTCCCGGAGGCCTGCCCGCCAACGTGGGCTGCTCCGTGTTCAACACCTTTACCGCCTACAGCGTGTACCGCGCCTGCTACGAGGGCTGGCCCGCCATCGAGCGCGTGGTCACCGTCTCCGGCTCGGCCATCGCCGACCCGAAGAACGTGAAGGTCCGGGTGGGCACTTCCATGCAGTGGGTCTTTGAGCAGACCGGCGGCTTCGCCAAGGAGCCCTGGAAGGTCATCATGGGCGGCCCGATGATGGGCATGGCCCAGTACGACCTGGAGGTCCCCTGCGGCAAGGGCACCGCGTCCCTGCTGGCCTTCTCCGACGATGAGGACAAGACCGTCGCCGACCCCGTGTGCATCCGCTGCGGCCAGTGCATCGACGGCTGCCCCATGAACCTGCAGCCCATCTACATGTACATGTACCAGCAGAAGGGCGACGTGGAGATGCTCCAGAAGCTGAACATCATGGACTGCGTGGAGTGCGGCTCCTGCTCCTACATCTGCCCGGGCCGCCTGCACCTGACCCACGCCTTCAAGACCGGCAAGGCCATGGTCCAGGCCCATCTGGCCGAGCTGAAGGCAAAGGCGGAGGCCGAGAAGGCCAAGGCCGAAGCCGAGGCTCCCAAGGCCGAGGAAAAGCCCGCCGAGAAGCCGGCCGAGCCCGCCAAGGAAGAAAAGAAGGAGGCAAAATAAGATGAACGAAGAACGTAAACTTATCGTTTCCTCCTCGCCGCACGTACGCACCCCCCGGGGCACCCAGCAGATCATGCTGGACGTGATCATCGCCCTGCTCCCGGCGCTGGTGGCCGCCGTGATCTTCTTCGGCGTGAAACCCCTCGTCATTACCGTCATCTCCGTGGTCAGCTGCGTGGTCTTTGAGTTCGCCTACCGCAAGCTTTTGAAGAAGAACGCCAGCTACATGGACCTGTCCGCCGTGGTGACCGGCATGCTGCTGGCCTACTGCCTGCCCCCCACCTTCCCCTGGTGGACCGTCATCATCGGCGCGTTCTTCTCCATCGTGCTGGTGAAGCAGCTGTTCGGCGGCATCGGCAAGAACATCTGGAACCCCGCCCTGGCGGGCCGTGCGTTCCTGCTGGTGAGCTACGCCGTGCTCATGACCACCTGGGCCCCCGCCCGCTTCCAGAACGCGGACGCGGCCACCTTCGCCACCCCCCTGGCCAGCCTCCACGCCGGCCAGCTGGTCCCCGGCGGCGCCAACGCCCTGTGGGACATGTTCATCGGCAACATCGGCGGCAGCTTCGGTGAAGTCAGCTCCCTGGCGCTGCTCCTGGGCGGCGCGTGGCTCGTGTACCGCAAGGTCATCAGCCTTCGCATCCCCGTGGCCTATGTGGGCACCGTGGCCGTGCTGACGCTGATCTTCTCCCGGGGCAACAACCACCTGCTGTGGATGCTCCAGAACGTCCTCTCCGGCGGCCTGCTGCTGGGCGCCATCTTCATGGCGACCGACTACTGCACCAGCCCCGTGACCCCCAACGGCCAGCTGATCTTCGGCGTGGGCTGCGGCCTGCTGACCGTGCTCATCCGCTACTTCGGCGGCTATCCCGAGGGCGTCAGCTTCGCCATCCTCATCATGAACTGCTGCACCTGGCTCATCGACCAGCATACGGCGCCCCGCCGCTTCGGCGTCATGAAGGGTGAGAAGAAAAAGAAGGAGAAGGAGGAGGCAAAAGGATGAAAAAAGCAATCGACTTTATTAAGCCCGCCGTGATCCTCCTGCTGGTCGCCGCCGTGGTGGCCCTGGTCCTGGGCCTGGTGGATATGATGACCAGGGACCGTATCGAGGCCATCGCCGAGCAGACCAAGACCAACGCCATGAACGCGGTGCTGGAGGCGCCCTCCTATGAGGCGCTGGACGTCACCGGCGCTCCCGCCGACATCGACGAGGCATACGCCGCCGAGGGCGGCGGCTGGGTGGTGCAGGTCACCGAGACCGGCTCCCAGGGCGCCGTCACCATGATGGTGGGCGTGAACCCCGACCTTACCTGCAGCGGCATCTCCGTCACCAAGAGCAGCGAGACCGCGGGCCTGGGCGCCATCGCCTCCCAGCAGAGCGCGGCCGGCGACGCCTTCCGCAGCCAGTTCGTGGGCCAGTCCGGCACCGTGGCCGTCACCAAGGACGGCGGCACCATCAACGCCCTCACCGGCGCTACCATCACCTCCAGGGCCATTTCCACCGGCGTCACCGCCGCGCTGGCTCTGTGCGAATCTTTAGGTTAAGGGGGGCAGAGGCATGAACGCAAAGAAACAGCTTACCGAAGGCCTTATCACCAATAACCCCGTTCTGGTGCAGCAGATCGGCCTGTGCGCGACCATGGCCATCTCCACCACCCTGTTCAACGGCATCGGCATGGGCCTGTCCGTGCTGATCATCCTGACCTGCTGCAACGTGGTGGTCTCCGCCATCCGCAAGATCATCCCCGGGCAGGTCCGTCTGGCCATCTTCGTGGTGGTCATCGCCGGCTTCGTCACCATCGTGGACCTGCTGCTGCAGGCCTTCATCCCCGCCCTTTCCTCCGCGCTGGGCGTGTTCATCCCGCTGATCGTGGTCAACTGCATCATCATCGGCCGGGCCGAGGCCTTCTCCTCCAAGGAGGGCGTGTTCCTGTCCTTCCGGGACGGCGTATTCCAGGGCCTGGGCTACACCTGCGTGCTGGTGATCATGTGCCTGTTCCGTGAGCTTCTGGGCTCCGGCACCATCGGCGGCGGCCTTCTCAACGGCGCCAACTCTTTCATCACTCTGGACGGCACCGGCGCCGGCATCCGCATCATCCCCGAGGGCTTCGGCGCGGGCGCGCTGATCCTGCCCTTCGGCGGCTTCCTCACCCTGGGGCTGCTCATGGCCGTGATGCAGTACGCGCTGCGCAAGAGCAGTGAGAAGAAGGCCAAGAAAGAAAAGGAGGTCAAAGAGTAATGTTTGCTTCCATCGTAACGATCTCCCTGGCCGCGATATTGACCAACAACTTCATCTTCTCCCAGTTCCTGGGCATCTGCCCGTTCCTGGGCGTGTCCAACAAGATGAGCACCGCCACCGGCATGAGCGTGGCCGTCATCTTCGTCATGACCATGGCCTCCGCCATCTGCTGGGTCATCAACGAGTTTCTGCTGATCCCCTTCGGCGTGGCCGGCTTCATGCAGACCGTGGCCTACATCCTGGTCATCGCCGTGCTGGTGCAGTTCGTGGAGATGTTCCTGAAAAAGGCCATCCCGGCCCTGTACTCCGCCATGGGCATCTTCCTGCCCCTGATCACCACCAACTGCGCGGTGCTGGGCGTGGTGCTGCTGAACACCCAGAACAGCTACAACTTCCTGGAGAGCGTCATCGACGGCTTCACCGGCGGCATCGGCTTCACGGTGGCCATCGTCCTGTTCGCCAGCGTTCGTGAGCGTCTGGAGTTCGCGGATTATCCCAAGGCCTTTGAAGGCTTCGCCATCTGCCTCGTGACGGCGGCCCTGTTCGCTCTGGCGTTCATGGGCTTCTCCGGCATGAAGATCCCTGTGTAAGGAGGGCGAGAAGACATGACTGTTGTTTCCGCCATCATCATCCTTGGTGCGCTGGGCCTGCTGTTCGGCGTGCTGCTGGTCATCGCCGGCAAGGTGTTCTATGTGGAAAAGGACCCGAAGGAAGAGGCCGTCCGCGCCGTTCTGGCCGGCGCCAACTGCGGCGCCTGCGGCTATCCCGGCTGTGACGGCTATGCCGCCGCGGTGGCAAAGGGCGAGGCCCCGGTGAACGGGTGCGTGCCCGGCGGCGCCGCCGCCGCCACCGCCATCGGCGAGATCATGGGCGTCTCCGCCGGCGCGGCCGAGGCCAGCGTGGCCTTCGTGCAGTGCTCCGGCTCCTGCGGCCACACCAAGAAGAAGTTCGAGTATGAGGGCCTGACCTCGTGCCTCGCCGCCACCCGTCTCGGCGGCGGCAACGGCGCCAACGTGTGCCCGGCCGGGTGCCTGGGCTTCGGCGACTGCGCTGCGGCCTGCCCCTTCGACGCCATGCACGTGGTGGACGGCATCGCCCAGGTGGACCGGAGCAAGTGCGTCGGCTGCATGAAGTGCGCCGCGGCCTGCCCCAAGAAGCTCATCACCAAGGTCCCCGCTGACTCCACCAACGCCGTGGGCTGCAACTCCAACGACAAGGGCGCCCAGGTCACCAAGTACTGCGACTTCGGCTGCATCGGCTGCATGAAGTGCAAGAAGGAGTGCCCCGCCGACGCCATCACCATCGAGAACTTCCTGGCCAAGATCGACCAGACGAAGTGCCAGCACTGCGGCCACTGCGCCGAGGTCTGCCCCCGGAAGGTCATCCACGCCTTCAGCGAGTAAGAAAGTTCTTTCCCAAGCGCCCGGCATATGCCGGGCGCTTTTCCTATTCCCCGGGAAATATCGGTTGACATCCGCTGGAAAACAGGGTATCATTTTCCCACGCTTATAATAAGAAAGGCAGAATATCACATGGACCTGGAACAGATAAAACAGCAGCTGGACGAAGTGGACGGGCAGATGAGCGAACTGTTCGCCCGGCGGATGGACCTGACGGCCCAGATGGCCAGGGCCCGGCAGGCCCAGGGCCTGGTGCCCATGGACCTGGCCGGCCAGCGGGAGGCGAAGGCCCGCTTCCAGCAGACCGCGGGCGAGGACCTCTCCGGCTACGCCGGGGTGGTGTACGCTACCCTGCAGGACGTGGCCCAGAGCTATGAGGCCGCCCTTTTAAAGGAGCCCAGCGATCTGTGCGCCCGCATCCAAAAGAGTCTGGAGAACACCGCCCAGCTCTTCCCCGAGTCGGCCACCGTGGCCTGCCAGGGGGTGGAGGGGGCCTACGCCCAGATCGCAGCGGATAAGCTGTTCGCCGACGCCCACATCTCCTACGTAAAGAGCTTCGAGGCGGTCTTTTCCGCCATCGCCAGCGGCTTCTGCCGCTACGGGGTGCTGCCCCTGGAAAACAGCACCGCCGGCTCCGTCAACCGCATCTACGACCTCATGATGCAGTACAATTTCTCCATCGTCCGCTCCGTGCGCCTGAAGGTGGACCACAACCTCATGGCCCGGCCCGGGGTGAAGCAGGCGGACATCAGGGAGATATTCTCCCACGAGCAAGCCATCGCCCAGTGCGGCGAGTTTTTAAAGACCATGCCCGGGGTGAAGGTCACCGTGTGCGAAAATACCGCCGTGGCGGCGAAGCGGGTGGCGGAATCCGACCGGCGGGACGTGGCGGCCCTCAGCTCCCACGCCTGCGGCGCCCTCTACGGGCTGGACGAGCTTGCCTCCGACGTGCAGGACAAGGGCAACAACTACACCCGCTTCATCTGCATCGGCAAGGAGCCGGAGATCTTCCCCGGGGCGGACAGGACCAGCGTCATGCTCACCGTGAGCCACCGGCCCGGCTCCCTGTACCGGCTCATGAGCCGCATCACCGCCCTCGGCATCAACCTCACGAAACTGGAAAGCCGCCCCCTGCCCGACCGGGACTTCGAGTTCATGTTCTATTTCGACCTGGAGACCTCGGTCTATTCCCCCCGGTTCATTCAGCTCATGGCGGACCTGGAGGAGATGTGCGAGACCTTTAAATACCTCGGCAGCTACTCGGAGATCGTGTGATGGAAGGCCTGCGGACGCTTCTGTGGGTGGTGAGCGGCCTGTTCGCGGCCCTGACGGCCTTCGCGGCGCTGGTGCAGATGCGGGACAGCCGGTTCACCGCTCCCTGTTTGCTGATCCTGGCCGGATGCTTCGCCCTGGGCGTGGCCGTATACGGCGGCATAAGCGGTCATGAGGGCATGTGGACCGCCGCTCTCACCGGCAGCCTCGCCATCAGCGCGGGGGCCATGTGGAACGGCCGGCGCAACAACAATTTCCACATAAAGCACCACATCTTCCGGTGGGTGCTGTGCGCCCTGTTCGTGGCGGGGTACGCCTTTTTGTGAACATGCAACGGGCGGTTGCGGATGTTCCAGCTTTTGCTGGTAGCGCCGCAACCACCTTTTCTCTTATAATATGGGCACACTACGATAAAAGGAGAGTGACCATGACCCTGTCGGAAAAGATAGCGTACTGCCGGAAGAAGGCGGGCCTTTCCCAGGAGGAGCTGGCCGCGCAGGTGGGCGTGTCCCGCCAGGCGGTGTCCAAGTGGGAGCTGGGGGACGCCTCGCCGGATATCGGCAAGCTGCTGGCCCTGGCTAAGGCCTTCGGCGTCACCACGGACTGGCTGCTGTCGGAGGAGGGGCCCGCCCAAGAGGAGGGACCGACCCCGGACCCGGCAAACGCTCCGCCCACGGCGGAGCACACTTGGGTGGACTCGGTGCCCGGCGCGGTGGGACGGCTGCTGCGCCAGTACGGGTGGCTCTTCGGCCTGCGCATGGCCATCGGCGGGGGCTTGTTCGCCGCCTTCGGCTTCGTGATGCGGGCTATGATGAACCCCTTTGCCCGCACGGCGGACCGGTTCATGGCCGGCTCCTCCTTCGGGTACCCAGGCGACATCGTCTGGACCGACGAGGCGGGCAACATACTGGGTCAGACCGGGGGCATGAGCGTCTCCTCGCCCGTCTCCATCATATCCGGCTTCGTCATCGCCGTCGGCCTCATCTCCCTCGTCGCCGGTATCGCCATCGCCGTGAGTCTCTACCCCAAGCGAAAAGGGCCAAAGGAATAAGGAAAGCCCCCTGCCGGACGGCAGGGGGCATATCATTGCGCTTTTTACGGCCATATGTAGGGCTCGCTCTCGGCGAGGCTGGTGGTCTTATTGGCGGCCCGCTGGCGGACGGTGAGCTGTGTCCCGCTCTCGGGCGGCTCGTCCAGCTCCGCGAACACGGACCCGTCCGCGTTCAGCACCGTGTCCTCCTCGTCCCCGTCCAGGGTTATGCGGCTCCACTGGGTGAAGTTCTCCCCGGTGACGGTGAGGGTCACCGTCCCGTCGGCGTTTATTTTCACATCCGCTCCGTCGATAGTGATTGGATACAGGCCCATCCTGAGGTCCGAGGCGGTATAGGGGTTCTCCCCGCCGTAGCAGTAGTCCTCCCCGTAGAGCACGTCGTATTCCAGCAGCCGCAGGCCGTCCTGGTAGCCGTTCAGGCCCTGCATCTTCTGGTGGTAGCGGCTGATGATCCCGCCGTCCATGTCCAGGGCCTTCAGCACCCGGGCGGAGAGCTGGTAGGCGGTCAGGTTCCTGTCCTTCAGCCCCAGGTCCAGATTGCTCCAGATCACGTATTCCGTCTGGAAGATGTCCCCGTTTTCCAGCTGCTCAGAGCCGATGTCGAAGTTGGGCAGATGGTCCCCGTAGAGCACCAGCACCGCGGGCTTTTCCCGCTCTCCCAGGGCCTGGACCAAGTCGCCTATAAATTCATCCGTCTCTTTGAGCTGGCTCAGATAGTAGGCAAAGGCGTCCTCGTCCTCCTCGTCGTCGGCCCAGTCCACGTTCAGCGCCTCCACGTCGGCGCTGTCCACGCCCCGCTGGTACTTGCCGTGGCCCTGCACGGTGATGGCAAAGACGAACTGGGGGTCGTCGGAGCTATTAAGCGCCTTCACGATCTCGCCGGTGAGTATCTTGTCCTTGGCCCAGCCGATGGGGTTATACTCTATCCCGTTCATGAACTCGATGGAGGTATATGTATCGAAGCCCAGCTGGGCAAAGACCTTGTTGCGCACGTAGAAGGTGCCAGTGTTGTTGTGCACCGCATGGGCCTTGTAGCCCTGGTCCTTCAGGTCCGTGGCGATGGTCTCGCAGGCCTCCTCCTGCAGCACGGTCATATAGGGGTACTCCCCCATGCCGAAGAAGTCCAGGCTCATGCCGGACAGGACCTCGAACTCGGTGTTGGCGGTGCCCGCCCCCACGGAGGGCACGGTCAGGTACCCGGAGGCGCAGGTGTCCTTCAAATGGCGGAACACAGGGATGGGGTCCTCCTCGTATGTCACATCGTCCAGATGGGCCACGTCGAAGAAGGATTCCAGCTGGACCATAACGATGTCCGGCTTCACCGCCGGCTCGTCGTTCCAGTCCAGCCGCCGGAGCATGCCCTTCACCGCCTGTTTGGAATAGAGGTCTGGCTCGTCGATGCCCCGGTCCACCGCCCCGGTGCCGAAGCAGTAGACGAATCCGTACCGGTTATAGGCATCCACGATATTGGAATATATCTCTGCCCGCTCGTCCTCCTTGCCCCATACGGTGACGCCGTAGCCCAGGGCCGTCAGCGCCGCGCACAGCAGCACGAAGGCGGTGGTCCGCTTGTAGCCCGGGGTGAACTTCCGCGCCCGGAAGAAGGCCCAGATGAGCGCCCCCACCCCCGCCGCCAGGAGCACGCACAGGGCGATGATCAGCCACTTGTCGATGTATACGTCGATGATGGAGATGGCGCTGGGCAGTATGGCCAGGTCCACCGCCCCCAGGGGCGTGGACCGGAAACACAGCACCACCGCGTTGGCCACGCCCAGTAGCAGCCACACCGTGGACACCAGCGCGAGGAAATAGTTCCGTCGCTTGAAAAGCCGGCACACCGCGAGGGTGGTGAGAATGATGAGGGCGTTCACCAAAAAATTCACCGGGTGGGTGAAGAGGAACACCAGCCCCTTCCATGGCGAATGGCGGCCCAGCATCTCCAGGGCGAGCGCCAAAAGCACCGCCAGCCCCGCCGGGAACAGGATGGGCTGCCGGTCATACAGGTCCCCCAGGCGGTCAAAGAACCGCCGGAGGGCCGATTTTTTGCGGGAAGAATTCTGCATAGAAAAACACTCTCAGACGGTCACGCTCTGGGCGTCCCGGATGTTCTTTTTGGAGTACAGCACCACCGTGTCCCCCGGCTCCAGCACCATGTCCCCGTTGGGGATGAGGGCCCTTTCTCCCCGCCGGACCAGTACGATGAGGGTCTGGCGGGAGATGTCCAGGTCCCGGATGGGCCGGCCCGCCCAGGGGTGGGTCCGGCGCAGGGTGATCTCCTTCAGGGTGACGCCCGCGTCGTCCTGGTAGCCCTCGGCCCCCAGTATCATGGCGTCGCCCTCCTCAATGACCGTATCCCCGTGGGGCACCACCGCCTCCCGGCCCCGGAGGATGACCGCCAGCAGCAGTCCCGGCGGCAGGGGCAGGTCTTTGACCTGCTTCCCCAGCCAGGGATGGCCGGGGCCCGCTTCCAGCCGTACGAAGCGGATGTCCGCCTGGGTGTAGTCACTGAAGCTCTTCAGGCGCGTATACTGCTCCACGAAGCCGGCGGAAAGGATGCCGGTGGGGATGGCCACGATGCCCACGCCCAGGAAGGTCAATATGGTCCCGAAGATGCGCCCCGCCACGGTGACGGGGTAGATGTCGCCGTAGCCCACGGTGAGCAGGGTGGATACCGCCCACCACAGGCCGGAAAAGGCGTTTTGAAATACCTCCGGCTGGGCCTCGTGCTCCAATGAGTACATGCAGAGGCTGGACGCCGTCATCAGCACCAGGATGATGAAGATGGAGCTTACGAGCTGGTTTTTCTTGCTCCGCAGCACATCCGCGATGACATTCAGGGCGTCATAGTAGGCGTTCACCCGGAAAAGCCTAAAGATGCGCACCACCCGGAAAAGCCGGAACGCCACCACGCCGGTGGGGAAGAAGAAGGGGAGATAGTAGAGAAGGAAGCTCAGAAGGTCGATGATCCCGTTGAAGGAGACCATGTACCGCACCGTGGCCTGCAGGGGCGGCAGCGCGGGATAGAGGTACTCCGCCGTCCAGACCCGCAGGGCGTACTCGATGGTGAAGGCCACCACCGTCACCAGCTCCACCCGGCCCATGAGCTCATGGTAGGGCGCGGAGCAGTCGAAGGTGGAGAATACCGCGATGAAGAGGTTGGTCAAAATCATCCCGATGAGGACGATGTCGAAAAGCCGGCTGGGCCAATCCTCCCGGTTGCCCACGGAGATGATGTCGAATATCCGCTTTTTCCGCGCTTCCCAGCTCACTGCCTCACCACCTGCTACAACGTTAAGCCATTATACCATAAAATAAATTTTGCGCAACTGTCTTGCGGGGCTTGATTCTTAAGAATTTTGGAAGATTTTAACGCTCCCCCGTGACGGCCTCATAGAGGGCGTCCGCGTCCGCCGCCAGGACCTTGGGCCCGTAGGGCGCCAGCTCCTCCCGGGAGCGAAAGCCCCATGTCACGATGATCTCGGAAAGCCCCGCGTTCCGGGCGGTCTGCACGTCCACCTCCGAGTCGCCGATGTATACGGCCCGGCCTCTGTCCGCCCCCAGAGCCGCCAGGGCCTTTTCCACCATGTCCGGGGCGGGCTTTTTGGCCACATCCGGGGTCTCCCCGATGGCCACGTCGAACTGGCCGGGGAAGAATCGCTCACACAGGGCCTTCACGGCGTAGTCCACCTTGTTGGACACCACGGCGAGGCGCACCCCCGCTTTCCGCAGGCGGCTCAATAGCTCCGGCACGCCCTCATAGGGCCGGGTGGTGTCCAGGTCGTGGCTCTTATAGTGCTGGTGGAAGGTCTCATAGAGCCTGTCCAGCTCGGCTGGGTCCGTGCCCGCCGGGGCGCCCCGCTCCACCAGCTTGCGCACCCCGTTGCCAACAAACCTTCGCACTTCTTCCAAGGTCCGCGCCGGGCAGCCGTGGCTTTCCAGCGCATAGTTCAGGCTGTTTTTCAGGTCCTCCAGGGTGTAGAGGATGGTCCCGTCCAGGTCGAATATGGCGTAGTCGTATCGATTCATATTGTCTCCCTCCCTGTTTCAGGAAAAGCTGATGGCGATATGGCCGTCCGGAAGAGGCTGCTCCACGCCGTTACAGCGCCCCTTGACCTTCTGCCACAGGCGCGCCCCGGCCTCGTTTTCCGGGGAATACTTCAGCTGCCATGACCCCGGCCGCAGTGCCCGCAGCGCCTCCACCGCCGCCAATCCATATCCCCGGCCCCGCCAGGCGGGAAAGATGGTGAACTCCGCGATGGAGTTGTCCGTGGGCTCGCCCGTGAAAGAGTAGTCGTTTATGAGCGCGAAGCCCACCCGCGCCTCGCCCGCGTAGAAAAAATACGCCCGGCGGGCCTCTTCCTCAAAATAAAGCGGCAGGTATTTATAGCTGTAATTGCCATCCTCCCCCATGGCGATGGGGTAATAGCGGGTCATCTCATAGAGGTATTTCTGCATCAGATTCGCCAGCGTTTGGCGCTGCTCCTCCCGGACCTCCTCCGCCCGCAACGATATTCCCGGTTCAGACCGCATACATGTCACCCCTTCTCACTTGCGGATGAACGCCCCGTCCCGGCCCGGTGCCTCATCGGAGACGTACCGCTCCACCCGCATATGCAGGTCGTACTTCTCCCGCAATGCGGCGATCTGTCCCATCATGGGGGAGGCGTGGTGAGCATCCAAGGCGGCCTGGTCGGCCCAGCTGTCGATGAGCAGCACGGTCTCCGGGTCGTCCATAGGGAAGAAGTATTCATACCGCACATTTCCCGCCTCGGCCCGGATGGCCCCGGCCGTCCCGGAGGATACCATCTCCTCCGCAAACCGCCGCGCCGCGCCGTCCCTGCCCGTATAATAGAGATTCACTGTGATCGCCATAGCTCTGTCCTTTCAAAAGGTTTCTTATTCCGGCCGCCACTGGCACTGGTCCATATTTCTTCAAACGTGTTCATTGGCGTTCCTCGCGATGATCTGTCATACTGATCCCGCCCCGATAAACAGGAAGTTGTCAAAGCCGTCTAAACACCGTCATACAATGCTGTTAGTTCCCGTGTATCAGGAAATACCCGTTGGCGGCAATTATCACGACCGCATAAATGACCATTACCCGATATGCCGCTTTAAGCGTTTTGTCGGCGGTGTTCCTGATTGTGACGACAAGATACAGCACCCACACAAGATGTGCGACGATTATAAAACCATTATTGCGTATTAAGACCGTCAGAAAGAAAAGCACATTTACGATTTTCATCCCTGCGGGTGAAAAAAGGATTGCTTTGAGCCTTTCCATAAACGATATGCCTCCGCTAAATTCCGATTTGCCGTGCGGTCCCGGCGCCCGCCTCCTGCTGTCCTCACTTGTTGTTGCTCTTGAATACATCCGCCACCTCGCGGATGGTCATGAAGGCCGCCGGGTCGATCTGATGGACGATAGTGCGCATGCGGGATATCTGGAACCGGTTCACCACGAAATAGACGATGGTCTTGGCCGCGTTGGAGTAGCCGCCCACGGCGGCGATCTTCGTGGTGCCGCAGCCGAAGGCCTCGATGAGGGCGTCGCTGATGGCCTGGGGCCTGTCCGTGATGATGAAGACCTCCTTGGACCGGTCGAAGCCCTCCACGATGAAGTCCACGGTCTTCAGCCCCGCCATATAGGTGACGATGGAGTACAGCGGCAGTATCCAGCTGTGGATGACGCAGCCGCAGACGATGTACAGCAGCACGTTGTAGACCATCACGAAGGTGCCCACAGTGATGTTCAGGGACTTGGCGAAGATGACCGCCATCACGTCCACGCCGTCGATGGCGCCGCCATAGCGGATGGTGAGGCCGCTGCCCACCCCGGAGATGATGCCGCCGAACAGGGCGCACAGCAGCAGGTCCTCCCCCGCCAGGGGCGAGGCCATGCTCACGTCGATGGGCAGCACGTCCGTGATGAGCCAGGAGGCGGCGGAGTATACCGTCACCGCGAAGATGGAGTAGACCGTGAAGGCGAGGCCCTGCTTTTTCGCTCCGAAGAGAAACAGGGGAATGTTCAAAACCAGCAGGAAGAAGGACAGGGACAGGCTCTCCGGCGTCACCTGGGAGAGCAATATGGAGGTGCCGGAGATGCCGCTGTCGTACAGCTTCACCGGCGCCAAAAACACCGTCACGCCAAAGGCGTTCACACACCCAGCCACGAACAGGAACAGAAAGTTCTTCCACCGCAGGGCGGCTAGTCCCTGGCTCAGCTTGCTTTTGACGGCTGTTTTCATGCTCTCTCCTCCTGTTCCCGTTGGTGTATCGTCAGACATTATAAATTGTGCGCCTGCGGCGCGATAAATGGGAATTTATGGATCCTTTTCTTCGTAAGGCTTATTCCAAGAACCTATCTCTATCAAATTACCTTCAGGATCGGCAATATAACAAGTTCTCTGTCCCCAAGGTTCAAGTTCCGGTTCCAGTACAGGAGCAGCACCGTTTTCTACCGCTTTGTTAAATGCTTTATCAACTTCTTCAAACGTATCAACATAAAGCGCCATCTCAAAATGACCGTTGAATCCTTTGATATGATCATATCTGCGATGCGTCATTTTTTCAAAGTCATTTCTGCCGTACAACAGAAACAACGTCCCATCTTTTACAAGATATACATTGGATGTATCCTCCGCTTCTTTGATCTCAAAGCCAAGTACATCTCTATAAAAGCGGATCATTTTCGCCATATCTTCAACAAATAGTCCAAAGCCGTCCAATCTCATAATACGATACCTCCAAATTCTGTCGCGCGGTCATTATAGCATACCTTACTGTATAAAGAAAGAACCCGGAGCTTTTCAACTCCGGGTTCAATGATGTTGGCAGCGACCTATTTTTCCGGTCCGTCTCCAGACAAGTATCTTCGGCACAGTCGGGCTTAACTGCCGTGTTCGGAATGGGAACGGGTGGACCCCCGATGTAATAGCCACCAACTTTTTCAGGGCCATGCGCCCTGAAGACTGAACAATGGGTGTTTGGGTTGAGGTTGGAGCAGGGCATTGAGTCTGCATATTGCATAGGTCAAGCCCTCGGGTTATTAGTACCGGTCGGCTGAACACATTACTGTGCTTACACCTCCGGCCTATCAACGACGTAGTCTTCGTCGACCCTTACTCCCTAAAAAGGATGGGAGATCTTATCTTAGGGGGAGTTTCACGCTTAGATGCTTTCAGCGTTTATCTCGTCCAGACATAGCTACCCAGCTGTGCCGTTGGCACGACAACTGGTGCACCAGAGGTCTGTCCATCCCGGTCCTCTCGTACTAAGGACAGCTCCCTTCAAATCTCCTGCGCCCGCAACAGATAGGGACCGAACTGTCTCACGACGTTCTGAACCCAGCTCGCGTGCCACTTTAATCGGCGAACAGCCGAACCCTTGGGACCGAATTCAGCCCCAGGATGTGACGAGCCGACATCGAGGTGCCAAACCTCCCCGTCGCTGTGGACGCTTGGGGGAGATCAGCCTGTTATCCCCAGGGTAGCTTTTATCCGTTGAGCGACGGCACTTCCACGCGCGTACCGCCGGATCACTAACTCCTACTTTCGTACCTGCTCGGCCCGTCGGCCTCGCAGTCAAGTTGGCTTATGCGTTTGCGCTCTTTGCACGATTTCCGTCCGTGCTGAGCCAACCTTTGAGCGCCTCCGTTACCTTTTTGGAGGCGACCGCCCCAGTCAAACTGCCCACCTAACAGTGTCCCCCCGCCGGATTCACGGCGGCAGGTTAGAAAACCAGTAATACAAGGGTGGTATTCCAAGGTTGCCTCCAGCCAAGCTGACGCCCGACCTTCTCAGGCTCCCACCTATCCTGTACATGCATTACCAATCTTCAGTATTAAGCTACAGTAAAGCTCCATGGGGTCTCTCCGTCTAGTTGCGGGTAACTGGCATCTTCACCAGTACTACAATTTCGCCGGGCGGGCTGTTGAGACAGTGCCCAAATCGTTACGCCATTCGTGCGGGTCAGAACTTACCTGACAAGGAATTTCGCTACCTTAGGACCGTTATAGTTACGGCCGCCGTTTACCGGGGCTTCAATTCAGACCTTCGCTTGCGCTAAGCCCTCCTCTTAACCTTCCGGCACCGGGCAGGCGTCAGCCCCTATACGTCGTCTTTCGACTTTGCAGAGACCTGTGTTTTTGGTAAACAGTCGCTTGGGCCTTTTCACTGCGGCCCCCCTCAGGGGGCTCCCCTTATTCCAAAGTTACGGGGTCAATTTGCCGAGTTCCTTAACAACCCTTCTCCCGATGGCCTTAGGATTCTCTCCTCATCTACCTGTGTCGGTTTGCGGTACGGGCGCCTCGCCAATCCACACACCTTTTCTCGCCACAGAGCATCGCCGGCTTCCCTACTGATGTTCGGTCCCTTTCGCCCGGGTCGACCAACGCCCGGGTCCGGCTATCTCTATGTGTCAGTGTGCTTAACAGCTTCGGCGGCTACGGAATTTCAACCGTATGTGCATCGACTACGCCTTCCGGCCTCGCCTTAGCTCCCGGCTTACCTTGGGCGGACGAACCTTCCCCAAGAAACCTTAGATTTTCGGCCATTATGATTCTCACATAATTCTCGCTACTTATTCCGGCATTCTCTCTCCTGTACAGTCCACGAGTGCTCTCGCTCTCGCTTCACCCCGTACACGACGCTCCCCTACCAAGCACAAGTGCTTCCCAAGCTTCGGTTATATGCTTAGACCCGTTATATTTTCCGCGCAGGGCCACTCGACCAGTGAGCTATTACGCACTCTTTCAATGAGTGGCTGCCTCTAAGCCAACGTCCTGGTTGTTTTCGCAACCCCACATCGTTTCCCACTTAGCATATATTTGGGACCTTAGCTGTAGGTCTGGGCTGTTTCCCTCTCGACAATGAAACTTATCTCACACTGTCTGACTGCCGCGCATCATTTATCCGGCATTCGCAGTTTGATAGAGTTCAGTAAGCTCATCGCCCCCTAGCTCATTCAGTGCTCTACCTCCGGTAAACTAACGCAACGCTAGCCCTAAAGCTATTTCGGGGAGAACCAGCTATCTCCGAGTTCGATTGGAATTTCTCCGCTATCCACAAGTCATCCCCGGTCATTGCAACGAACGTGGGTTCGGCCCTCCATTGAGTTTTACCGCAACTTCAGCCTGCTCATGGATAGGTCACACGGTTTCAGGTCTATGGCACGCAACTTTTCGCCCTGTTCAGACTCGGTCTCCCTTCGGCTCCGTGACTTAATCACTTAACCTCGCTGCGTACTATAACTCGCCGGACCATTCTACAAAAGGTACGAGATCACGCCTTAACGCGCTCTCTCTGCTTGTAAGCACAAGGTTTCAGGTACTCTTTCACTCCCCGCCAGGGGTGCTTTTCACCTTTCCCTCACGGTACTTTCCGCTATCGGTCATCAGGTAGTATTTAGGCTTGGATGGTGGTCCACCCATGTTCCCACGGGGTTTCACGTGTCCCGCGGTACTCAGGATACCCGCTCACAGCCATCAGTTTTCGGTTACAGGACTCTCACCTTCTATGGTTGGCTTTCCCACACCATTCTCCTAACCTAGACTGCTAAATGCAGGTCCATACCCCGGAGATCATTGACCTCCGGTTTGGCCTCCTCCGCGTTCGCTCGCCACTACTTGCGGAATCTCGGTTGATGTCTTTTCCTCGCCCTACTTAGATGTTTCAGTTCAGGCGGTTCCCCGCGTACTGCTATGGATTCACAGCACGCTGACGCGGTATTGCCGCGCCGGGTTTCCCCATTCGGTCATCCACGGATCAA
>CANQRM010000019.1 GCA_947626265.1 uncultured Oscillospiraceae bacterium | reverse complement strand
TATCGTTTCTGCATACGCTTTAACTCTGTTTCAGCCTGTTGGGGCTTCTCTTTCCGCTTTTCAAGCCACAGTCTTTGCAGTTCAGCGGCAAACGCCTTTTCGTCCTTCATCACAAGCCTTGAAATCCTCTGGACGGCGGATAGGAGTATCGCCTCCACGCTGTCTGCGCTGATACCGTGTGCGGTGCAGGAATCCACTCTGCTGGCGTACCCGCCGCAACGGAAGGAATACTCAATAGAGCCGTCCTTCCTGCTGTAATGGGTTTGCAGGGTCATTCGTCTGCCACAGTCGGCACAGTAGAGATAGCCGCTCAAACGGTGGTAATGACTGCCCCACGGCGAGCTTCTCCCGGCTCGTTTCCTCGTGCGCTGAACGCTGTCCCAAAGTTCCTGTGAAATGATAGCTTCGTGGGTGTTCTCGAATACATACTGTTCCTCTGCGCTCGTTTCCTTGCGCTTGTGGAGCTTGAAGTTTGTACCCACGGATTTGTGGAGAACGGTATGACCGAGATACTCCTGCCTGTCCAATATCTTTCTTACCGTGGACACGCCCCATAGATACGGGTCTGTGTATTTTTTGCCTCTGGACTGCTCCTTGTGGTTTTTGTCGGCGTGTGCGGCGGGTATCAAGACCTTTTCCTCGGTGAGTAGTTCCGCTATCGCTCGTGGGCTTTTGCCCTCGTTGGCAAGCAGGAAGATACGCTTTACCACTTCGGCGGCTTCGGGGTCAACAACAAGCGTCTGCTTATCGCCGGGAAGTCTGTTGTAGCCGTAGGGGATACTGCCGGAGCAACGCTTTCCGTCCCTCATACGGGCGTCAAAAATAGCCTTGATCTTGTTACTGGTGTCTTTGGCGTAAAACTCGTTCATAATATTGAGGAAAGGGGCAAAGTCGTTGTCAGCGGCGTTATTGCTGTCAATGCCGTTGTTGATAGCAATAAAGCGCACATTCTTCTGCGGGAAAACGACTTCCGTATAAAAGCCCACTTGCAGGTAATTCCTGCCAAAACGGGATAGGTCTTTTACACAAATCGTCTCGATTTCTCCCGCTTCAACGGCGGCAATCAAGGCTTGAACGCCCGGTCTGTTGAAGTTTACCCCCGAATACCCATCGTCCGTATAGTGGCGGATATTCGTCAGGCCGTTCCTGTGAGCGAAATCTTCCAGATATTTCTTCTGGTTGGTTATCGAGTTCGACTCGCCCACAAGGTCATCGTCCCTCGAAAGCCTTTCATAGAGTGCTGTAACTCTTGCTTTTCCTGCTGTTTTCGGCATCCTTTGCCCTCCTTTCCTTATGTAATATGATTTGAGATTATAGAGATTACTCGTCCTTCACCAATAGGAGAAAACAGGGGGTCTAAGCGGAACTGTTTTCAAAATTTTTTTGAAAAATTTTCGGCAACCTCGAAACCGCCTTTGACCGTCTCTTTTCATTTAGAAAAGTACGATTTCATCATCCTCAAAAATTATAGCCCTCTGGCGTAAGCTCGATGGCCGTAACAGTCTCGCCAAAGTTGCTGGCCCAGTCGTCAAAAAAGACCAGACCCATCTCCTCCAGCACCTGGTGCTGCAGGTATCGCTGGATGGTATAAAGCTCCACCATGCTGTTGGATATGGGAGTGCCGGTGGCAAAGATGGTGCCCCGGTAGTCGGTAAGCTCGTCCATATACTGCGTTTTCAAATAGAGATCGCTGGATTTCTGGGCGTCCGTCTGGGATATGCCGCCTACGTTCTGCATCTTGGTCACGACGTACAGATTCTTGAAATAGTGGCTCTCGTCGATGAACAGCCTGTCAATGCCAAGCTCCTCAAAATCCACCACATTGTCCTTTCGGCTGGTATCATTGAGCCGATCCAGGCGCGTTTTCAGTGAGTGCTTCGTTTTCTCCATCTGTTTGACAGTGTATCGCGGCCCGTCTCCTCTCTTGGCTTCCGAGATCGCCATTTTGATCTCCTCTATCTGCTTCCATAATAGGTATCTCTGCCGCTCCGCAGACATAGGGATCTTCTCCAACTGGCTGTGGCCAATGATGACGGCATCGTAGTCACCGGTGGCGATCCGGGCGCATATCTTCTTCCGGCGCGCCGTTTCAAAGTCCCGTTTTGTGACCACCAGAAGATTGGCAGAGGGATAGAGCTGCAAAAACTCGGATGCCCACTGGCCGGTGATGTGGTTCGGCACGACAAACAGCGATTTCGTGCATAGGCCGAGCCGCTTCATCTCCATGGCAGCGGCGGCCATTTCATAGGTCTTGCCCGCGCCAACTTCATGGGCCAACAGGGTATTGCCTCCATAGATGACATGGGCGATGGCATTGATTTGATGGGGCCGGAGCGTGATCTCTGGGTTCATACCGGGAAACTGGAGATGGGAGCCGTCGTACTCACGGGGCCGGACAGCATTGAAAGTCTCGTTGTAAATGTGGCACAGCCTCTCACGGCGGTCGATGTCGCGCCAGACCCATTCCTGGAACTTCTGCTTGATAAGCTCCTGCCGGTCTTGGGCAATGGCCGTTTCCCTGGCGTTGAAAATGGGCTTTTTCTTGCCTGTATTGGGGTCCTCCACATAATCGAATACACGCACATCCTTCTGATTGAGCGTCTGCTCAAAGATACGGTATGCGTTCACCCGGTCTGTGCCGTAGGTGGTGCGGGCCTTGATGTTGACCCGGTCGTAGGTCTTGTTGGAGATATTCCACTCGCCGCTGAACTTGGAATGGGTGATTTTGATTTTTTGCCGTGCATAGTAGGATGTCCCAAAAAGCTCATACATAAAATCCTCATAATCGGAAATGGGCACCCAGTTGGCGCCGATACGGACGCCGATCTCGCCCGCAGTCAGGTCCTGGGGCTGCACTGCCTCCAGCGCCGACACGTTCCGGTCCAGCCGGCTTTTTTCTTCGGGCGGTAGAGCCTCCCGCATGGCCTGGGCCATGCGGAGCTTCTTGCGGACGTTCCCGGACAGATACTCGTCTGCGGGCACCAGGGGGTACAGAAGCAGGTCTATCTGTTCCTCTGTAATATCCTTGGGGTCCTCGGCGCAGTTCACATCCCGAAAAATGACCCCCGCCAGTTCATCCTCCAGCGCCTCCGGCGTCATGCCAGACAGCTCGGACATATAGGCCATATCCACGCGGGCCTTCTCGGTGATGGACACGGCCAGGGCCTCCGCCGCGGTGTCCACATGGGTGACGGGTTCATGGGGCCGGATGGTGCGTTTGGTGAACATATCGGCCTTGCGCTCAAAGTTGTTCTCCTTGTCGTACACTTCCAGGGAGCAAAGCAGGTAGTAGCTGGAATCATCCTCAAAGGCAAGGCGGTTGCCGCGGGTGTTGAGCCGGTCATACTTCCGCACGAAATCATCATAGAGCCGGTTGAGCTTCTGCTGCTGCGCGGAGATCTCGCCGTCCGGGTAGTTTTCGGTTTGCATCTCAATGAGTCGGCGCACACAGTCCCGGAGGGCTATCATGCCCCGGATGCGGTTCTCCGCCGTGGCAGAGGTCCTGACCGGGCGCATGACAGAGTTCTCCCGGTAGTAGATCACGCCGTCCACAATGGCAAAGCTGAAGTTGCGGATGGAGGGGTCTGCGGGGATGGATTCGTCCTGTTCCTCGTCCAGCTCGTCCTGCTCGTAGGCGGTGATCTCCGCATGGAGGTTGGTGATGGCCTCGGCCAGCAGCTCGGAAAGGTCGGCGTCCTCATAGGCTTTGCAGGCGCTGTCCATGCCAAAGCGGGTGGACTCCATGACCATGTTGCCCAGCACCATCTCCGGGTGCTGGACAAAGTAGCTGTTCATGCGGATGCCATCCTCGGTGGTGTCCAAATGCACCCAATCCGGCTCGATGTCGGTGAGCCGGTCCCGCTTCTGGAGAAAGATGATGTCGCTGGTGACTTCCGTGCCGGCGTTGCGTTTGAAAGCGTTATCGGGCAGCCGGATAGCACCAATAAGGTCGGCGCGCTGGGCAAGATACTTGCGGAAAGCACTGCTCTCCTTGTCCATGGTGCCCTTGCTGGATATGAACGCGATGACGCCGCCAGGCCGCACCTTGTCCAGCGCCTTGCCGAAGAAGTAGTCGTGAATGAGCCAGTGGTGCTTGTCGTACCGCCTGTCCGCCACGCGCAGGTCGCCAAAGGGCACGTTGCCGATGGCCACATCAAAGAAGCTGTCCGGCATCTGCACCTTCTCAAAGCCGTTTACGGATATACTGCTCAACTGATAGAGCTGCTGGGCTATGCGGCCCGATATGCTGTCGATCTCCACACCGTAGGCATGGCTGCCAGCCATATCCTCCGGGATCATGCCGATGAAGTTGCCGACGCCGCAGGCGGGTTCCAGGATGTTGCCGCTCTGAAAGCCCATCTGGGCCAACGCCTTATACATGGCCTCTATGATGACCGGGGACGTATAAAAAGCGGTCAGGGAACTGGCCCTGGCCGCTGCGTATTCGTCCTCATTGAGTAGGTTTTTCAATTCCTGATACTTGCTGTGTCGCTCATCGAAGCAATCCGCGAGACCGCCCCATCCCACATACCGGGACAAGACTTCCTGTTCCTCCGGCGTGGCAAGGCGTTCCTCGGCCTCAATGCGCTTCAAGGCGCGGATGGCCTTGACATTGGCGGCAAACTTCTCGCCTGGGGTGCCGTAGCCCAATTCCGGGTCGGTGATGCGGAAGTTGTGGCGCTGGCCGGCAGGTATCTCCGGGCGAAGGGTGGTAAACGTGACGCGCTCCCGCCTGGGCGGGGGCGCAGGGATGGCCTTTTCTGCAACATCCGGCTCCCGCACCTGGGGAGGCGTGGAAAATACGGGCGCGTCCTGGGTCGCGGATATTCTGGCGTCGGAGGTGGCCGCCACATCGTAGATCCGCTGCCGCACCTCGTCCGGCATATCCGTGTCATAGATGGTCACAGAGCGGTCCGGCTCGATATGAGCCACGGTCTGATAGTCCCCATCCACCGTCCGCAGACGGTTCCAGACAGTGAGCCCATTCCCCAGATGACCGAATCCCAGGTCGTAGGCAGGGGCGGGTTTCCCGCCCTCCGGTTCTTTTTCGGCTGGTAGCCCCGGCCCGCTGGCCGGGGCTTCTATCTCCGCTTCTTCCTCCGGGAGCGGAACGTCAGTGAGGTCATTGAAGTCAAGGTACTCTAATTCAGCGTCAATTAGGTCCTGGAGGGAGTCATATACCCTCTGGTATACCAGCTTATCATCCAGATAAAAGTCCAGGGACCAGTCAATAAGATTGACACTGACCTGGATCGTGTGCCGTTCATCCTCGGTGGTGGTGTACGCCACGCCCACATCGGAAAGATTAGAGAAGTCGCCGTCGCTCTGAAACTCTTTCTGGCAGTATTCATTTATGAGCTTTTTTGCCTGGTCCATTAAAGGAGACTGCTCATCATCCATCTGCCGCAGAGATTCAATGGTCAGTTCTATGTCGGCATATATCTCCTCCTGGGTGTTGGCCTCATTCAAAAAGGATTCCAGAACGAGAATGAGCTGCGCCCGGCCCTCCGGCGTCCGTATGGCCTGCCGGGTCTTTACCATGGCGTCATCGTAGCTGACAGCGCCCAACGATCCCAGATAGCCGGGACCGTCAAACTCTCCGTAGAAATGCAGTATTTCATGGGCCATCTCCGCCTCGTATTCCTCGTCATGGGATATGGGCGCGGCCTCCGGGCGTTCCTTTGGCTCACGGTGTTCCCCGAACAGGGAGAATGTGCCGTCACGGTAGGCAGAGAAGTCGATGAACACCTGTTCCCGCAGGTCATGAGCACGGTCATCCGGGGGCGTACTCACCCGCAGCCGGAGCATCATCTGATATATCTGCTCCACGCTGTCCGGGTCTCGCAGTTGCTCCGATATAAGTTTGTAAGCGTCAATGTAGCCAATTCCATCTGGGAAAGGCCGCTGATAAACGGCGGAGGCATTGGCAAAGAAGCCATAAACCTGTCGGGCAAGTCTTTCCCGCTCATAGTCGGGCATAGCGGCGCGGTCAGCATCGTCCAGGAATGTCCCGGCATCTATCATGGCTGAGACTCGCTTTTCTATCTTCGGCCATGTCAGTTCAACTTGGGCATAGGGGGAACCAATAGTGCCATGGCTGAAAGAAAGACCCTTGCTGTTCCAAGTGGCGTTGTCGTTGTCGCCATGATAGCCGCTGTACTCGCCATGGAGTTTTCTCAGATATTTTCGGCGCTCATCATGGTCTGTATGGGCAAGGAAGTAGGAGTAGACGCCGAGGCGGTAGTCGGTACTGCCCCGCAGAACCTGGTCGATCTCATCGCCGGATATAAAAAACCGCCGCTGGGGGTCGTAGTCCTCGGCGGCGGTGAAGATGACTGGTTCCCGTTGCAGGTCAGAGAGCCGTTGCAGCAGTTCTTTGGGCCTGTGATTGTGGAAACGCAGTATATCCGGGTCCTTTTCGTATGCGTCCGTAAACTCGCGGAACTCATCCACAAGGATCTGCAAGCTCTCCGGCTGCTCCAATAAGGACTGGATGGCGGCGCTTTCTTCCGGGAATCCCAGGTGAGTGTTATAGATGCCCATAGTGACAGGGAGCAAGGTATCCCGTGAATCTCCCTCAACATCTTGACAAAGATACAAGAGCTTGTCCGCCAGTTCGCTGCGCTCAAAGCTGGGCGCTTGGTCAAGCTCCCGCTGGGGCATATACCGGCCCAGGTCCAGAAGCTCCCGGATGCGCCTCGCGGCCTCGTCCCAGGTGACGACGGTAGCTCCGGGCCGCTGGGTGGTGTCGCCGGTGTCGATGCGGATGCCCTCTGGGGTATACCATATAGAATACTGTCTGCCATTCAGATAGAAGCCCGCGCCGTTGGTGCCGTAATGTGCCCGCAGGAACCGGGCGTTATCCTCCAGGGGCTTGTCCTTCATCATCCACGCACAGATGGTGAGGCGGCTGTTTTCGTGGTTTGCTCCTATGCACAGGGCCTCGTCAATGACCTGCTGGGGGAGCCGGAGGTCGGATAGAAAGGAAATCTGTACTTCATCCGCCAAAGACGATGCCGGTTCCTCGCCGCCGAAACCGAACATGAGCATTTGCTGCTCATCCTGGTCTGGCAGTTTCTTGGAAGTGGTGTTGATGCCGTACTCCTGACGGTCGATGATCTGGCCCACCCATTCGGCAATAAGGGTCCAGGAGTACAGTGCTTCCTTTGTGGGGGAGGTGTAGGACCCGGCCCACATCACAAGGCCGTCGTCCTGGGCCACATATCCGTACCGCTCTCCGTCTATGAGAAGTTCGGTAAAACGGTAAGGGTATGCCTGCCAGATGTACTCGGTCCGCTCGTCAATGCCGGGGTGCAGAGAAAAGAAAAGCTCTATCTGCTCTTTGGTGAAAAGAAGATCGTTGTCCCGATTGGATAGCAGGGCCATGATGGGCTTTTCATCCAAAAGCGCGGGGAGCTGGCTGCTCCTCGCGCTCTCGGCCACGATATTGGTTATGCGTAGATCAATTCCTGAAACACCGTCTGTTCCGCCGCGTTCTTGATGTTGTTCATCAGGCCCACCCACTTCATCTGGTCCTGGGCCTTCAGCTCCTCCGTCACGCCCTCGGCCTTCGCCATCTGCTCCGTGATTTCGGCTATCCTGGCTCTGGCCTGCCGGTCGATCTCCATCAGATGCGGGTTCAGTTTCCCGCTGGTCAGAAGATTCGTGAAGGTTATAGGCCGGTGCTGCTTCAGGAACCTCCGGCGCAGAAGCGCGTACTTCCCAAGCTGGACCTCCGGCTCCTGATGGGGCAGAAAGTTGGGTATCCTGTACCCGTTCACCATCGTGTAGCCTATCTCGTTCATCGTCTGCGCTCCTTTCTGGCGTTTGATTTGTTGTTCTGGGGACAGGATAATCCCATTCTGACTCCAACGCAAATGTGCGATTCTCTTTTTCTGCTTCTCTTTGCAGGTTAAGCGCGGTCCGGGCGATCTCGGAAAGGCACATTTGGGCGATGTCGCTGGTGGCCTTGCCCAAGGCGTTCAACGTGTCCGGCGTGTTGAAATTCACCACATCCCGGAAGTCGTCATCGTCAAAATAAACTCCGGGGTCCTGGCCGCAGCGGGCCAGAAGCATATATGCTGTGCTGTTCTGGAGTGCGGTCCGGTAGATGACCTCTACGTTGAGTTCATCCAGTTCCTCCAAAAAGCTGTCCGTTGTATATTGACGCAGCTCGGAGAGGTAGTCCGGCATATTGTCCAGGACAGCGTTTTTCGCGGCGGATATGAGCGCCTGGGCGAAGGTGTATTTGTTCTCCAACTCCCCGAAGCTGTTTTCCAGGGTCTCTGTGACCTCGGCCTCATACTCCGGGCGCATGACCCAAATGGGCAGGGGGCGCGCAAATCTGCCGGGGTGGGTGTCGGAAACATCAAAGAAGTATTTGAGCCGGGACCGACCCTCATATTCCCTGTCAAAGACGGGGATGCCGGTAGCTCCCCGGTTGACCCAGCGCCCGAACTGCCTGTTCCAGCGTTCAATCTCCAGCACGGCGGTGGCGTCTGGGCGCTGGGCATAGACCAAAAGCTGTTCCTCGAAGGAGAGCCGGTAGTTCCGGCAGGCGGAGGCCAAAAACTTCTGCCATTCCTGTGGTGCCGTGACCTCTCGCTGCGTCCGCTGGTACAGCTCGGCCAAGAGTTCCGTTCTTCTCGCCATGTGGGTGGCTTACCTCCTATCTCTCAAGATCTCGGTGCTTTTCTTTTTTCGGCGGGTGCTTTTTCATATACTCCTGAACCGTGGAATCCTGGCCGGTATAGTCCCAGTCCAGGCCATATTCAATGCTCCGATAAGGGTTTTCAGGTGTTTGGTGGGAGTTCAGGGGCAAAGGTCTGTTGGAGATCAGTGTTCCCCAGAAGTCGAAGGTGATCCAGTTGGCGATTTGGCATGATAGTCGCGTGGGAATATCATCACGCCGTACTTCGTACATATACAGTCCTTCGGGAACCGTTCTGCGGTCGATGCGGTAAGGTGTGAACAACATGGGGCGTTTCAGAATCTCAACCTCATTGAACACTACTTTCATGGCATCGCCACCTGCATGAGGTACACAAGCAGCGCTGTGGCAGCTTTCGGAGATCTCTGCTTGGGGGAGTTCCCGTATATCCTGGAGTTCTGCATCGCAGTTGATCCAGTCTGTATTCCCTTTTTTGTACTGCAATTCAGCAAGGACCTTTGCTTCGTTTTGGTTTTGCGCCTCAACAGCTATATTCCCATATTGTGTAACTTTTACGGAGATTTGATATTTCACCTGGCCTCGCTCCTCATTTGAACGGCGGGCTGCCGCAGGCGGGGCAGCGTCCAGCCATAGACCTTGGCTATCTCGTCACCCAGCCTGCGGGTCACGCGGGTGATGTCGCCGCGGGTGGCGATGCCCCGGTAGAGCTTTTCTTTCAGAAGCTCTTTCTGGGTTTCGGTGGCGGCGTCCTTGTAAACGCGGTAGGTGTAGTGGTTTGTGCCGTCGTGGTGTATGGCGTCACAGCGCAGGTCGCCCAGCTTGTCCACATACCAGGTGGCATAGTCAATGTCCCGCTCCGTATAGAGGCAGTCGCGGATGTTGCCGCTGTTGATTTCCTTGTAGCCCATACGCCGGCCATGCCAGAGGCCCAGATCTCCGATAACAAGGATTGGTTGGGTCAACTGGATATTCAAATTTTCATATTCGTCGTTCCAATAATCCTCGTTGATCTCATGCATAAGGGCGATACGCTCATCTTCGGACAGTTCCGGGTAGTCTGCTTCCAGTTCCTCCCGCCAGTCCTCATAGTCCAGGTCGTAGTTGCTCCAAATGAGATGGTCCCCCTCGGTCATCTGGCGTCACCCCGGTCAATGTGCTTGGGTTTGATCGCTATGCCCTGCTCGTCATAGTTGGAGGGGTCGGCGGCAGGGGTAGCCCAGCCGAACATGGAGCCGGCGCTCATTGCCGCCGCCTGCGCCTTGGTTACGCCGCCGCTGCGGTTCATCTCATCGACGAAATCCTGCCCGTCCTCGCCGTACACAGTAGAAAGGTCGCTGCGGTAATAACCTGACTCACCCTTCTTCACGATGCCGATCTCCTGGGTAGTGGGGAGATAGACATAGCACTGCTCCGGCAGAGAGGACCGCAGAGGGATCACGGTATTTCCGCACCGCTCCATCTGCTCGGCAAATTGGCAGATGTGGAATATTCGGTCCCAGCCGCTGCCCACCTCCACATGGGCATCGTCGATGTAGCGGCAGGTCTTGTCGGTGTGCGTACCGTCCCTGCGGATGATACGGATGCTGTCGCCATCCGGGATGCGGAACAGTTCCTTGTAGCTGGGGCTGATGAAGCGGATGCCCCGTTCTGCTTGCTTCAGATGCCGGTCGAGCCGGTCGCGCCGGTAGCAGTAGATATAAAGGTTGTTCTCGTCTTGGTTGGGGTTTAGCCGCAGAAGATAGGCGTACTGCGCTGTGTCGGCGCGGAAGCCGTATTCCCGGTCGTTGCCGAAGCTGCTATCCGGGTGGCGGCAGCAGTAGTCCCGCATCGATTGCTGGTCCTTGAGGATGCCGCCGTACTGCGGATCAAAGCGCATGGCGTCTGATATGCTGTTAAACTCCACATTGAAAGCGTTTGTATCAAGGTCTGCGTTGTGTTTTTCCCACAAACAGAAAAAGTTACCCCCGTAGGTGCCCAAATCACTGCGCAGATGGCCGATGCAGCCGGTCTGCCCCATGATCTGCTGGCTCTGGGTGTAGGAATACATACGCTCCGGCTTTGTCATGGGGCGTATCGTCATGTCCATTTTTGCTCACTCCTTTGCGTGGTTATCGCGCGTCACCTCTGTCGGCGCGCCTGGGCTTCATGAGCTTGCCCTGCTCGTCATAGTTGGCTGGATCGGCGGCGGGGGCAGCCCAGCCGAACATGGACCCGGCAAACATGGCTGCGGCCTGTGCCTTGGTCACGCCCTCGCTTTGATTGCACTTTTCTACGAGGTCCTGGTTGACCTTTTGCACAGTGGTCGTCCCATCGTTTCTGGTGTATCCGCTCTCGCCCTTCTTCACGATGCCGATCTCCTGGGTAGTAGGAAGATAGACATAGCACTGCTCCGGCAGAGAGGAGCGGAGGGGGACCACAGTGTTTCCGGCCCGTTCCATCAGCTCAGCAAACTCGCAGATTTGATAAAGACCCTTTCCCACCTCCAAATGGGAATCGTCGATATAGCGGCAGGTCCTGTCTGTATGCGTACCATCCGTGCGGTTGATACGGATGCTGTCACCGTCTGAGATGCGGAACAGCTCTTTGTAGCGGGAGTTGATGAAGCGAATGCCCCCTTTTGCCCGGTTCAGATGGTGGTCGAGCCACTCTCGCCGGTAGCAGTAGATATAGAAGTTGTACTCTCCCCGGTTGGGATTGAGCCGTAGAAAATAGGTGTACTGTGCTGTGTCGGCGCGGAAGCCGTATTCCCGGTCGTTGCCGAAGCCGCTCTCCGGGATGTAATAACAGTAGGCACCCAGCGACTTGCGATCTTTGAGAACGCCGCCGTACTGCGGGTCAAAACGCAGGGCGTTCACCACATCGTCCAGCTCCGCCTTGAAAGCATCTGTTTTAAGGTCTGTCCTGTGGTCATCCCAGGAAGTAAAAAAGCCGTTCCCGTCGCTGTCCAAATCACCGCGCAGATGGCCGATGCAGCCGGTCTGCGTCATGATCTGCTGGCTCTGGGTGTATGAATACATCCTCTCCTGGGGCGTCATGGGCCTGATCGTCATTTCCATCACCGCTCACGCTCCTTTCCCCGACGTGCCTTGGCCTCCGCCCGTTCTGCTTCACGCTGGGACAGGTCTCTGGCCCTTTCAAAGAGGTCTGTGCGCGCCCGGTAATAGCTGCCAAAGTAATGGCCCCAGTAATAATTCGTTTCGTTCCTACATTCCCATGTCACATAGGGGTCGGGAGCTTTCTGATTTTCACCGAGGACGAACTCGGTGTTGCCCACGCTGACGGACTGGATGATGGTGTATCCGCCATTGATTCGTTCTGCCATTTATCTGGCCTCCCTTCCTTCGCTGCGGTTTTTGGCCTGCCGGTACTTCTCATACCCGTGTTTGGCCCATTCGGGCAGTTGGGCCTTGGTCATGGTGCCAAGAATGTCTTGGCGCTCATAACGGGCCTCCCTGCCGGTATAGAGATCAACACAGTAACAAGCGCGGCCATGGGCGTGAGGCGTTGCGCCAAAGCCGCCTGTGCAGAGTTTAATCTGATGGGTGGCAGCTCGGTATTCCGGGCGTAGCACATCCTGCTGGATGACCACGATCCGGTTTCGCAGGTCGTCATTGCTGGTGACAAGCGTACAGCCTCCCATTCCGATGGGCCTGTTGTCAATGCCTTCGGCGGCGGGCTGACGCATTTCCACCTCGACCTTGATCTGCTGGGCGGTGAGGCGGTCGGCAAAGTCCTTCATGGCCTCCAGATAGTTGTCATAGGCCATGACTTCCTCGTAAAATAAGGCCATGTCAGTGTGACGACAGAACGCGCACATATATCGCTCATCTGCCGGGGCCTGGAGGTTTTCGCCCAGGACGATCTCCCGGTCGCCCAGGGTGATGGCCTGGATGACCTCATAATCCCCAGCCTTGCGTTTATCCGTGTCCATCATCCCAGCCCCATCTCCTCTAAAAAAATCTCGAAGGCCTGGTCTGGACAGATCTCGCACCGCTTGGGAATGGGGACCTTACGCTGGAGGTACAAAACGGTGCGGATGTTGGGCACGGTGATGTGGGGTATCTCCACCAGCTCCTCCGGGGGCATGGAGAGAATGTCGGCGGGTTTATACCCCGCTTCCTCAAAAATGCGGATCAGGCGCTTCTCATAGGGTTCATGCTGCATGGTTCAGTTCTCCTTTCAGAGTAGAATTGGGCATAAAAATAAGCGGCTCCCGCCGCTGCTGGCCGTTTTTCTTTCGGGTTGTCACCGCTCCATATCACGCTGCCGCTGCCGTTGCCGCTGGCGGTACATTTCCAGCGCCTTCAAAATAGTGTCCTCTATCGTCTGCGAGGGCGTTCCTGGCTCAAAATACTGGCTCAACTTGTTTTTGGGCATCGTGAACTTCTCCACCTGGTTTGGTTTTTCCTCCTCCATGATGGAGAGAATAACGTCTTGGCTCAACTTGCCATCCTCAGAAAACTTCCGCATTTTGATAGCCTGGGCGTGGGACGGGGTACAATCCTCCTTCTCCATCGTATCGCAAAGGGCCTTTTGCTCGGCCTGGGACAGATAGGACAGCTCCACAGCGGGCCGCATGGCGATTTTGTTCTCGTCCACCAGAGAGAGCAGCTCCGGGGTGAGCGAGGTCAATCGGATATAGCGTTGGATTTGGGTCTTGCTATCGTTTGTGTTGTTGGCTAAAACCTCTACAGAACGCATCCCGGACAACTTGTGCCCCACCGGGTCACAAGTTAAATCAGTCCTTTCACCTTGCTGCCGTTTCATGGCGTCCAGCTTCATTTTGTAGGCAAACGCCTTTTCACTGGGAAGTATCTTCTCCCGCTGAAGATTGCTGTCCACCATGACGATGATGGCCTCGTCGTCGGTCATATCCCGGACAATGCACGGCAGCGTTTCCACGCCGGCCAGCTCTGAGGCGGCCTTGCGGCGGTGCCCCGCCACCATCTGATAGCTGTCCCCCACGGGCCGGACCAGCGCCGGGACAAGTACGCCGTGGGACTTGATGCTGTCTGCGAGGTCGGTCATGTCCTCGTCTATCCGCACCTTGAACGGATGGTCGGGGAAGTCGCTGATCTCGTCCAATGGAATGTCAATGAGGTGTTCTCTCTTTGCCTCGTCGCGCTGAGCCTGGGTGGTAAACAGGTCATCGAGTGAGGTCAACAGACCGGCTGCGCTTTTTCTCGCCAATGTTCAGCACCTCCTTAACCAGATTTCGGTATGCTTCCGCCGCCTTTCCACGGGGATCGTGGCGGAAGATACTCTTGTCCTCCAGGCTGACCTCCGCCAGACGCACTGTGGCGGGGATTACGGAATCGAATATGGGGATGCTCTTTCCGATGCCGTTCCTGACCGATTCCACAATATCCTTGCGAAACGCGGTATTGTTGACCATCGTGAGGACCACGCCGCCGATTTTGAGATTGCGGTTAACCTGCCGTTTGAGGCTGTTCACCGTCCCCACCAGCTCCGTCATATCCTCGGCGGCAAGGTAGTCGGCCTGGACCGGGATAATGACGTAATCGGCAGCGGCCAGGCAGTTGAGGACCAGCATACCCAGCGACGGGCGGCAATCAAGCAGCACATAGTCGTAGTCCTTCTTGACGCCGGCCAGATACTGCTTCAAGACGGTCTCGCGGCTCATGACGTTCACAAGGCCGACCTCCACGGCGGACAGGGCGCGGTTGCCGGGAATGAAGTCAAAGCCCTCGTCATGGTGTAGGATTTCGGGATGTCCCTCTCTGCTGATGTCCTCCACCACATCATTCATCACGGTCGCCAGGGTCATCTTCAAGTCGTGGGGCTGGCGCAAGCCCAGCATTTTCGTAAGGTCGCCCTGGGGGTCAACGTCCAGGAGCAACACACGCTTTCCCTGGGCCGCGAGGCCCGCCCCCAGGTTGAACACGGTGGTGCTTTTCCCTACGCCGCCTTTTTGGTTGGCCACGGCGATCACTTTCGGTTTTGCCATTTGGGTTCCTCCTTTACATGAAATGATCCGTCCGTGGGCAGCACGGACGGATATGTAAGACAATATCATAAAGTTATACTTTTACAAATGACACCATGAAACTATATGTCGCAATGTATACTTACACGCTATATTTTGTGGTCATGGCTTCCTTCCATACATACGCAGATTCACAATATTATGGTAAAGATATAAGCCTTTACAATTGTGTAATGTCACGAAATATAAGAGATAATTATATATATCTTTGTATTACTTTTCAGAACACATGAATTGACAATCGTTACTAATGGAAATAAAATATATGTAAACCAAAATGTTGGTAGGATTTCATAATGATTACAGTTGTCTACATCTTCAAAAAGTTTGATTTCGCACCACCGGGCTGACACGCTTTCTGAAACGTATTACCGTTTTAAGACAAATAGTGCTCCAATTCCGGCAGGTGTAGGCTTTGCTTGAGTTGGAGCATCTTTTTATTCCTTACATCATTTCGCAGTAGTGTAGTAGTAATATCCATTTCCCCAAAAAGATACGGATGTGATACGCATGAGGATTAAGCAACTGCTAAAATGGATATACAAATGGCGGAGCAAAATCTTGCTGATTTTGCTCTGGTTGGTGGTGACGTTAATTCTTGGAGTACTCAACGAACAATCCATTCTCAATGTAGCAAAATGGTTGGCAGTTGTTTGGAAGTATACACGTTGGTATTATGTTGCCGTAGTAGGAGCAAGCGTTGCATATATACTCAAGAAATTATTTGCAAAGCCTTTTAATGATTTTGCTAAAGAATTAAACAAAGATATCCCCGCCGATTCATCGGATATTCCTCATGAGAGAAGCAGGTTTTCTTTCGTCGATAACGCTCTAAACCAGCTTCTCAATTCTTGCAAAACAACATTTCAACTGTGCATGATCAGTCTTCATTTATTATGGAAAAGAAAACCATTCAAATTTGCTGTGATAATACTGATTATCGTGCCGCTCTTTCCTATCGGCACTGTTGCTTCTGCAAATACTTACCTTTGTCAGAAGGTTGCTACTTCATTTGTAGAAAAATATGAATCTATTACCAAAACAGAAGAACCATCTATGTTGGATGATGTATCTAATTTGAATGCACCCGATGAACCCATTATAATCTATGAGCATCCCATGGAGAGTTCATCGGCACCGGAGCCTACAGATCCCGCACAGTTTATTACAGAATTTACCTACAGGTCTTTAACAAATATAGAGAAAGAATGGCTCTTTTTTAGAGGCAGTCAATACCGCGTAGATGCCGATGAAGATATCAAAACCATAGCGAATAAATTGCTTCCATTTCTTCAGAAAATATTAAACGTAAAGCAGGCATCCACCTTTAGCGAATCTTCTCCCCAGTCCATACAGGATGAGATTGCGGGGGCAAGTGCTCTAGAGGAAATAATGAAAGATGCTGGCGACCTCGATGCTGTTATTAGGATGCGGACAGCTGTATGGGATAAGCAGTATCGTTCCTTTGCAATTGCTTGGCTGTTGGCAAATAATATGCAAAAATATGCTGTTGTGGTCGCTCATGCAAGCAAAGGCTTTGAAACTATCGAGTATTATTATGCTTATTCCATATTCTGGAGTTGGCGGGCATTGTCATTTAATACATTGGATTTACCGGCAGACGTTATCCTCGCCTACATCAGTGGCAGATATAAAGATATAGCATACTATGCTCCAAGCGGCAGTGATACCCAAAAGAGTGCACAGGCACTATGCGATGCATTGAGTATGATTCTGAGAGAAACGGATCTTGATTCTATAATGAACGGGACAGCCATCATTTGGTGACAATATCTGTGGTGTTTTGAAAAGGTCAAGCAGAGTTACGCTGCCGGACGGTATGGTTGCCTCTTTTTTGTTAGAACTTAGTATAACGACGTAACTAGGAAAGCTCCACGGCGGGGCGCATGGCGATCCTGTTCTCGTCTACCAGGGAAAGCAGCTCCGGCGTGAGGTGGGTCAGACGGATATACCGCTGAATTTGGGCACGGCTGTCGGGACTTTGTGATGCCAATTCTTCATTCGATCGTGAATGTGACTTCGGCTCCACTGGAGCCGAAGTTAAATCTGCCCGCTGCCCCTGGCGTTTCATTGCGTCCAGCTTCATTTTGTAGGCAAAAGCCTTTTCGCTGGGGAGTATCTTCTCCCGCTGGAGGTTGCTCTCCACCATCGCCAGGATAGCGTCATCGTCGGACATCTCGCGGACGATGCAGGGAATGGTTGCCACGCCCGCCAGCTCCGAGGCCGCCTTGCGCCGGTGTCCGGCCACCATCTGATAGCCGTCGCCCATGGGCCGCACCAGCGCCGGGACAAGTACGCCGTGGGACTTGATGCTGTCCACAAGATCAGTCATATCCTCGTCCATCCGCACCTTGAACGGGTGGTCGGGAAAGTCGCTGATTTTGTCCAGCGGAATGTCCACAAGGTGTTCCCGCTTGGCCTCGTCCCGTTCTTCCTGCGTGGTGAACAGGTCATCGAGCGAGGTCAGCAGACCGGCTGCGCTTTTTCTCGCCAATGTCCAGCACCTCCTTTACTAAATTTCGGTATGCCTCCGCCGCTTTTCCATGGGGGTCGTGACGGAAGATACTCTTGTCCTCCAGGCTGACCTCCGCCAGACGCACCGTGGCGGGGATCACGGAATCAAATATGGGGATGCTCTTGCCGATGCCATTTCTGACCGATTCCACAATATCCATGCGGAACGCGGTATTATTGACCATCGTGAGGACCACGCCGCCGATTTTGAGATTGCGGTTCACCTGCCGTTTGAGGCTGTTCACCGTCCCCACCAGCTCCGTCATATCCTCGGCGGCAAGGTAGTCGGCCTGGACCGGGATAATGACGTAATCGGCGGCGGCCAGGCAGTTGAGGACCAGCATACCCAGCGACGGGCGGCAGTCCAGCAGCACATAGTCATAGTCCTTCTTGACGCCGGCCAGATACTGCTTCAAGACCGTCTCGCGGCTCATCACGTTCACAAGGCCGACCTCCACGGCGGACAGGGCGCGATTGCCGGGAATGAAGTCGAAGCCCTCGTCATGGTGGAGGATTTCGGGATGTCCTTCTCTGCTGATGTCCTCCACCACATCATTCATCACGGTCGCCAGGGTCATCTTCAAGTCGTGGGGCTGGCGCAGGCCCAGCATTTTCGTGAGGTCGCCCTGGGGGTCAACATCCAGGAGAAGCACACGCTTTCCCTGGGCCGCGAGGCCCGCGCCCAGATTGAATACAGTGGTGCTTTTCCCTACGCCGCCTTTTTGGTTCGCAACGGCGATCACTTTCGGCTTTGCCATTTTGGTTCCTCCTTCTATATAAAATCATCCGCCCGCATAATACGGACGGATATGTAGGTACGGAGCTAAAACGCTCTTTTACTTCTTGTGATGATATGTTATACTAAAACAGAAAATATAGTAGGAGGTTCTGCTATGTCATATTCGATTCCAGAGTTGCGGGCCATAGTCAGTCCTCTGGCCCAGCGTTATGGAGCGGACCGCGTGTATCTTTTTGGCTCCTATGCACGGGGCGATATGCACAGTGACAGCGATATTGATTTGCGAATCGACAAGGGTTCTATCCGCGGTCTGCAATTTGCATATTTGCTTGGTGATTTGGAGGATGCTCTCAAAATGCCCGTTGATTTGATTCCCACCACGGGCATGGACCAGAAATTTCTTGATGCGATTCGCCCGGACGAGGTATTGCTTTATGAACGTGCAAGAGCGTGATTTGCGTATTTTGGAACATATTTTGACCTATTGTGAACAGATCGACATGGCCGTGGAACGCTTTGGGCGCAGCTTTGAATTATTTGACAATGACCCGGTATATCGAAATTCCGTATCCCTTTGCATAGTGCAGATTGGCGAGTTGGTAGGTCATCTGTCAGATGATTTCAAGGCGGCAAACGGGCAAATCCCGTGGCGGCAAATCAAACTCATGCGGAACATCGTTGCCCATCGGTATGGAACGGTGGACAACACAATCACATGGGAAGTGGTCGAAAAGGATATTCCTGACCTCAAACGATTCTGTCTTTCTTTACTGGAACCGCGAAACAACTGAAAAATTAACTATCACGGTATAATGTAAAGCATGGGCTTCTACTTGAAGCCCATGCTTTTTATCCGGCCACGCGGTCACAGTAGACCACATATCTGTACTTGCCCCCGGAGGCGTAGGGGTGGCAGGTGAGCAGCGTCAGCATATCCCGCCCCGGCTGGATCAGTATCTCGTTGATGTCGTTGGGCTTTATGACCTTGATGGACGTGACCTCATAGGTCAGCGTTTCCCATAGATTTGTGATATACACCTGGTCGCTCACTTCAAGCGCGTCAATATATCGAAAATAAAGCGCGCCATACCATCCCCGGTGGGCGGCGATCACGCAGTTGGTGTCCGGGCCGCCGATGGGAAGGCTGGTCTGGGACAAATGCACCGCGCCAGCGGCCATGTTGTCATAGGTCGCGCCAAGATAAATAGGCAGCTCCACGTCCATTTTGGGTATGGAGATCACGCCCATCGCGCCATTCTCCACGCCGTAGGCGGTGAGGTCAAAGGAGGGCTGCTGGTATGCCCAGGCATCGCAAAGCCCTGTCTGTCCGTTGGCGTAGATCTGGGCGTTGTACCGCGCCATTGCGTCATATAGCTCCGAATATGGCCTGGGCGTGGGCGATGGCATGGGACCCTCCACATATTCAAAGGTCACGTCGGCGTCATTCTCTCCCGCGGCGGACATATCGAAGAAGTCGCTCACAGCTTTATGGGCCTGCCGGTCCAAATGGACGCCCACGAGCTGGGGCCAGAAGCAGACGATAAAGCCCGCGAGGAAGATGGCGCAGGCCAGGGAGATAAGCGCCCGCGTCTTTGCACTGCGACTCGGATGCGGTTTAACGTGCCTCATGCTTGCCATACCTCCTGCGTGTGTGCTTTGCGAGATAGAGCCTCCATCCAATGACCGCCACGGCGCTGCATCCCGCCATGATCCCAACGCCCAAGGCCAAGCCCTTGACGTACTGCCGCCGCCAGGTGGAGGGCTCCGGTGCGGCTTCGGCCTCCACGACCTCATCTTGCGCCGGCTCGTATGGGACGCGCTTTCCCCGGACAAGCAGGCGGTGGGTATTAACTGCATACGGCGTACAAGTAATGAGTGTCACGAGGTCCATTCCCGGCTGAAGCTCCAATGCGGCAGCGTCATCCGGTTCTACGACCAGCATTTGGTCGATCTCATAAGCCAGTGTCTCGCCCAGAACGCTCAGATAGAACCTGTCGCCCTCCCGCAGTTGTTCCAGGTCGGTGAACATACGCTGGGAGGCAAGGCCGGAATGGGCCGCGAGGACCGCGTGGGTGCTTTCGCCGCCCACGGGCAGGGACGAACCGGGCAGATGCCCCACGCCCTGTTCCAAGGTGCTGTTTTCTACGCCGTGATATATGGGCAGCTCCACATCAATGGCCGGGATGCGGATATAGCCCATGATGCCGTTGTTGTTCACGTTCAACAGGTCATCATAGCCGTCCCGTGCGGCGTTGAGGCGGGAAATGGCATCGGGGCCACTCATAGAGATGACCCCGATGCTGCGGTTGAACTGCTGCGCCGCCTCACGCTCCCGCATGAGCGTGGTATCGTCCATGCGGGAGATGGCGTCAGAGTAGGCGGCCATCGCGGTGGATTGATATTTCTCCGCGAGGTAGTTGCTGACGAATGGATAGAGCGTGATACCCAGCGCCAGCAGGAATACCAGCGCGCAGACGGCTATTTTGAGCCAGCTCATCTATGGCTGCGCCGCCGGCTGAAAATAAAGATAGCCGCCGCAGCGCCCGCCATGAGGACGATCCCGATGGTGGCATAGAGCCAGGTGCCTCTGCCGCCTGTCTGGGGCAGGTCGAAGCCCTTGGTGTTCACCACGGTCAGGGTGACGAAAGCGTTTGCAGATTCGTTGGAGGCCGCCATCTCCGCCGCGTTGCCGTTCACCGTGGCGGAGGCCGTCAGCATGGGCTTTTTGCACACATCACAAACGGTGCCGTCTGCGGTGGTGATAACGACCTTAACGGGCTCCTTGAGCAGCACGAAGCCGTCATCGGTGGCGGTTTCGGTGATGGAATAGGCGTCGTCCTCCAAGCCCTTGACGATGATCTTCCCCTCTGCCGTGGGGATGAACACGGTGGCCTGGGCCTCCTCGGTGGTGTGGCCGGTCACAAAATAGATGCCGTCCTGCTGGGTGGCCTGGACGTAGTAGTTGTCCGTGTCGTTGTGGAGGAGCATCTTCACGTTCTCAAAGTGGCCCGCGCCATCGGAAAACTGCTTGGTCAGGTCGAGGCCATAGACATACACATGACAGTCATCTTTGAGCGTGTCGTAATATTCGGCGTTGGTCCGGCGCCAGGTGAGGGTCACGTTGTTGGGGTTGCCAGTATTGCCATAGACCACGCTGGCGTCAGAATGGATGGTGGCGCTGTAAGTGATACGCATGGTGCAGGCGGAGTACCCCTGCTGCTGCCCGGTGGGGCCGTATACTTCGGTGCTGGTGTTGATCTCCGAGAGGCCCGTGCCGGTCATGGTGATGGTCATGGCCGCCCCGCCGTCCTCGGCGGTGTAGTCGGCGCTGAACTTGCCCTCGCTCTGGGCCCAGGTGGTGATCTTGTCGGTGCAGCTCTTGTCCTTGAAGAACTCGATCACAACGTCATTCTGGTTATAGGCGAGGCCCTGGCTCAGATTGTCCACGAAGGTATAGGTGGTGAGCTGGGAGGCTGCGCTGGTGATGGTGGGCAGCGTGGAAATGATCTGATACTGCATCACATCGCCGTCCGAGCCGGTGGCGGTGTGGGCATAGCCGTCCGAGATGCTGTCAGCCGCGCCGGTATTCTTGCCGGTGGAGGCGCTGGCCTCACGGACGGTCTTTTCAAGGGTAGGCGCGCCGGTGTTGTTCTTGGGGTACACGGTCACATCGTAGTTCCAGGAAGCGCCGTCAATGGAGGTCATGGGCAGAGATACCAAGAAGGGGTCCGTGGTGCTGGTGACATTTTCGGGCACGGCGGTCTCCACGAGAAGGTAGAGGCCCAGGGGCAGGCCGCTGGCGGAGCTGTGGCCGTATTCATCCGTTTCCGGCATGGTCACGCCGCCGTTGGAGCCGATATAGATCTCCAGGGCGTTCTTCGTGACGGTCGAATTGTCCGCGAGGGCCTTTTCCAACGCGGAGATCAGGGTGTCGGAAGTGAAGTAGTAGATGTCCTCGGTCTGGTGGTGGGCGTTCTCATAGGAAAGACCCAGAGCGGTGAGGAAAGAGGTGGTGGTAGAGCCCACCGGCATGGCGTAAACGGTGGTGGCCGTCTGGCCGCTGCCGTCCGAGCTGGTATAGGTAGCGATGTCGGCCACCTTCAGATAGGTGAATTTTACGCCTTTGATGGCGTAGTTGACCGCCCCTCCCAGGGCGTCGTTCACGGAGCTGTCGTAGACGCCGGAGGACACATGGGCCCCGGCGTCCCAGGCACCCGCGGCCTCGGCGCTGGTCAGATCGTACTTATAGATGTTCAGCGATGCCGTCTTGCTGGTGTCGATGGTGGGGCCGGGAGCGGCATAGCCGAACACGCACAGGGACAGGGCCAGGATGACGGCCAGAATGAGGGAAACGGTTTTCTTCATAGCTTTCATTGTTCAGTCTCCTTTTTTAGTTGGATTTGGATTTCTTGCGGTTTCGGACAACAAAAAAGCCCGCGCAGCCGGCCAGTCCCAGAAGGGCGGTGCCGACAGCCACGGGCAACAGCAGGCCGGAAGAGCCTGTCTGCGGCAGATTGGTGATGCGGTTGTTGGTGACGGTATAGGCGATGTCGTACAGAGGGCCGGTCGCGGCGTCAAAGGGGAGCGTTCCCTGGAACACGGGGTCTTTCAGCAGAGACAGACCCTCCGGGGCCTTTGTCTCTGTGAGCCGGTACTGGACTTTGCCGTTGGCAACGAGGCCGTCAAACTTCACCGTGCCATCCGCCCCGGTGGTGAGCTGGCCGGCGTTGAGGTCCAGAGTTGTACAGCCGCCGATGGCGGGAGTGGTATCCGAGCGGAACGTGACGGGCTGCCAGAGTCCGCCGTCCTGGGACCATTCCAGAAGATAGGTCGCGCCGGCGAGGGTGTTGCCCTGGGTATCGGCCTTGTGGACGGTGATGGAGCCGACATTGTAGACATTCTCCCGCGTGAGGGTCACAGTCTGGCCGTCTGTTTCAATGGCAAAATCGAAAACGGTCTCGTCCAGTTGGTAGCCCTCCGGGGCTTTTGTCTCTTTGGCGGTGTAGGTGCCAAAGGGCAGAGAGTCCACGGTGGCGGTGCCGTCCTCCCCGGTGGTGGCCTCGGTCACGGTGGCCCCAGTCTCATCCATGACGGTGAACACGGCTCCGGCGAGGGGCGTCTGGGTGAGGCCGTCCTGCTTGGTGATAAGCAGCTTGCCCTCTATGATCTCCTCCGGCACGGTAAGCTCCGTGTCGTTGACCGCAAGCTGGGTAGTCCCAGGTTCCAGGCCGATGGAGTACGAATTGGGGTCCACGGTGTAGCCCGTGGGGGCGTTGATCTCCTGCAAGGTCCAGCCGGTTCCACAAACATAAAAGTTGGTGGTAAAATGACCGCCGCTGTCCGTGGTGTAGGTGTCCTGGAGTGCGCCGTCATGATACACGCCGTACTGTGCGCCCTCCAGCGTGGCGCGGCTGCTCCGCTTCGCGTTTGCATCGGCGTCTACCTTGGTAACGGCCACGCGCCACATCTTCAGCTCGTTCTCAAAGCGGACCTCGGCGGTCTTGTCGTATTCCACGGTGACGGTCTGGGACGGATTCTCGCACACATAGCCCTCCGGGACTGTTTCGGTCACGGCGTACTGGCCGGGAACGAGGCCGGGGACGGTGATCGTGCCGTCCGTTCCGCTGGTGACGGTCTGATCGACAGAACCGCCCTTAACGGTGAACTGGATGCCGCTGATATGACCATCATCCGAGGTCTTGGCAATTTTGAGGTTGCCCACCTTGAGTGTGTTGCGGAAGTTTACGGTTGTGGTTTCATCGCTCTTGACGGTGACGGTCTGCGAGGCTTTGTCTGCGGTGTAGCCGCTGGGGACGGCTTCGGTCACAGTGTAGTTGCCCGGAGTGAGGTCAGGGATAGATATGGTGCCGCCCGAACCGGTGGTGACGGTCTTGTTGACGCCATTTCCCTTCACCGTGAACGTGATCCCGGCCACTTTGCCGTCGCTGGAGGTTTTGGTTATCTTCAAACCGCCTTTCTGTGTGGTGTTGTGGAAATCGACCTCTGCCACCTGGTCCGCTTTGACCGTGACGGTCTGTGAGGCTTTATCTGCGGTATAGCCAGCGGGGACCTGCTCCGTTACGGTGTAGGTGCCGGGAAGGAGATCGGGCACATTGAGTCTCCCGTAATAGCCGGTGGTCACAGTCTGCGTCCCGCTGGGGCCGGAAACGCTGAATGTGATACCGCTGACGACCCCATCATCCGAGGTCTTGACAATCTGAATCGTCCCGCGCTTCAATGTGTTATGGAAGCTGATGGATTTTGAATCACCGCTCTGGAGAGTGACCTGCTGGGCTCTCGGAGACGCCTCATATCCGCTGGGGGTCTGCTCGGTTATCATATAGGTGCCCGGATCAAGCTCCTGTGTGATATAGCCGGAATAATCGGTGTAGACATTGTAGTGTTTGTTCGCCACATCGCCGCCCATTCCATCAATGGTGAAATAGATATTATAGATGTTGTTGTCCTCGGCGGTCTTTCGGATCGTCAGCGTTGATTTTGCGGCAGGCGGGGGTGCCTCGCCCTCTGCGTTGACGCAAAACCAGCCGGAGGTGTTGTCCGCCGCTTCAACGCCCACGATAGTTTCCTGCAAGCCGCTCCCAGCATAGGCCGTGATGGTCGAACTGGCAGACACGGCGGATTTCTTGGTAACATTCACCGTGGCACTATTGACCGGGGACGAGGATGTGATCGTCAGCCGATTGCCCGACGTGCTAAAGCGGAGGCTGCCGTTATTGCTGGTGAAATTGTAATATGGCAACACGTTATTGCTGTCGGTCAATGTAAGGGTGAAGTTGCCATTCTGGTAGGTCATTTCGCTGGTCGGGGGCGGCGCGTTGAGGGAGCTTACAAAGCTGGGCAGGACACTATATGACCGCATGGCATTGGAGATCTGGTCATAGACGGTCTTGACCTCGCTGTTGGCCCCACCGCTGCAAACGGAGTTTATCACCTTTGAGTCGGAGCAGCTGTACGGTGAGGAAGTGCTGCGGACCCCTACGATAATCTCCCAAACGATCATTTGCGTCGCGGTGTACTGGCTCCCAAAATTGCCAGAGAGGGCGGAACTGTTGCCCGGTTCACCGCACAGCAGCGCCACCTTAATGGCGTTTCGTTTGTCCACTGAAAGGCTGTTCCACACCTTTGCTGTGCTGGTCGAAACAGTAGAGCCGCCAGGAAGATAGCCGCCAGGTTCGATGCAGTATGCCGGGGACCCGTTGGCGGTGATCTGGTAACGGGGACTGCCGGAACCGCCCACATTTTTCCCGTTCCAATAGAATGAGCTGACGTATTTTATCTGCCCTCCGCTGGAATTGTAGCAATTATGCACCGCAATCGAGGCGGTGCCGCTGATCGTAGAAAAAATGGCCGGGCCATCCTCCGGGGGATTGTTCGGTCCCATTACGATGCCGTCTCCATAAGGCTCGTCGATGCTGGGTCCCTCCTCGATAGGCGGGGCGATCTCCGGGGCCTCGGTGGGGGCAGGCGTTTCAGTCGGAGCCGCCGTTGGTGCGGGCGTGGGCTCCGCTGTGGGTGCGGGGGCAGGCGTGGCCGTGGGCGCGGCGGTTTCTGCCGGGGGTGTAGTCGTTTCCGGGTCACTGCCCGAAGAAACGATGTCACCCGGCGCTGCCGGGGTGGGCGTTGCCTCTGCCGGGTCCGTGCTGGCTCCCTCTTGGGCAAATGCGCCGAGAGGTAACAAGCTCATCAAAAGCACAGCAACCAAGAGCAGGGGCAGCAGGTGTTTGAGCTTCTTCACTGGTTTTCCTCCTTGTAAAATAAAGATAGCCGCTCATTACATGAGCGACTTCCAAATAGAGGGCGCGTTGCCCTCGCTTTGAACAATATCAACTTCCCTCGCTGGCGGCTTCCTCGGCTTCAAAGTCACACATAATGTCTTTCGTATCTGCGATGAACTCGCCTACAAACATTTTTATGCCGTCGGGAAAGGGCTCCAAACCTGCGACGGCCTCCGGCACATCAAGGTCGGTGAGGTCATGGAGAGCGATAATGAGGCCGAATGCCTCTGTGCTTTTTCCGCACTCTTGAAGTGCGATGATGGCCGTTTGGATTCTGCGGAGCGTGTCCAGAGAACTCGCATAGTAACGAAGCTCATCCCAAAGCGGGGATGTGTAGGCCCCTGAGATCATGTTGATAAGGTCAGCGGTGGATGGCATAGCCTTGTCCTTCTTCTCCATGGTGCTGCTGGTGACGTTCGTTTTCGGCATGATGATGTCCTCCTTAAATTAATGTAAATTGATATACGGCGATATATCTTGATATAGCTTCATATGTGATTCTCAGTGTCAAATTTCACGCTTTTCACACTAAGAAACAGCAAATTCAGCACAAGACCAAAGCCGTGTTATCAGCATTTTAGTGAAAAAATTTCAACAAAACGAAAATAGGCGCGGAGAAGCCGAACTTCAGCGCGCCATCCATAAAATGAAAAAAGCCTTGAAAGGCAAGGCTTTCAAGGCTTTTCTGTGGCGGAAGCGGTGGGATTCGAACCCACGAGACCTTGCGGTCTACCTGATTTCGAGTCAGGCCCGTTATGACCACTTCGATACGCTTCCGTATTTAGTTTTATATAAATCCTGGGGGCGAAAGCGGATTTCGAGTCAGGCCCGTTATGACCACTTCGATACGCTTCCACAGCCCAACCAATATACCATCCGCAGCCCCCCTTGTCAACCGCCGCCGCGCTTTACAACCGGGGCGGGATGGCCTATAATAGGGGCAAACGCGGGATGAAAGGCGGGCGGTATCATGCCCCGATATGCGAGAGATTTTTTGACCCAGGTGGTGCTGCGGGCGGACTTCGTCTCCGGCACGGCCCCCTTTGCCGGGCCCTTCCCGGCGGCGCTGCTGCCGGCCCTGGAGGACTACCCCGAGCGGAACAGCATCAACCGCTCCCGGACCGAGGTCCGGGTCCAGAAGACGCCCCAGGGGCCCGTCCGGGACACCCGGACCATCAACTTTCTGGAGCATAACTTCTGGACCGAGGGCCGGACCATGCACGCGGCGGTGTGCAGCGAGTACGTGTTCCTGTCCCAGCCCCGGTACGAGGGCTATGCCGGCCTGCGGGACGGTTTTCTGGAGCTGCTGGACGCCATGCAGAGCCAGTTCCCGGCGCTGAAGGTGCGGCGGCTGGGAATGCGTTATGTAAATGAGATAAAACTCCCTGAGGCCGATGCCGGACCGGGTCTGGGAGCGGATTTTTGGGAACATTATGTTAACCCGTGGCTGCTGGGCGGACTGCGCTTCGCGGCCAACGACGGGGCGCTGGCGCGGCACATGTGCACCACGGAGCTGAATTACGGTACAGACCGGGCCACCATCCGCTACGGCATCTTCAACGGGGAATACCCCCGGCCCAACCGGCGGCGGGAGTTCATCCTGGACACGGACACCTACTGCCAGACGCCCATGGACCCAGGGGCGGTAGCGGCCAAACTGGATGAGTACCACGCCGCGGCCTGCCAGGTGTTCGAGGCCGCGGTCACGGACGCCCTCCGGGCCCGGATGGACCGGCCGTGAGCTCCCGGAGCCTGCGGGGGGCCTACGGGGCCCTGAACGGCGTCTACTGGATGCTGTGCTGCCTGGCGTACTCTTTTTCCTCCAACTTCCTGCTGGGGCGGGGGTATTCCAACAGCGCCCTGGGCGCCATCGTGGCGGCGGGGTATATCCTGGGCCTGGCGCTGCAGACCCCGGCGGCGGCCCTGGCGGACCGGACGGCGAGAGCGCCGCTGGCGGTCATCGGCGGGTCCACCCTCGCGGTGGGGGCCGTGACGGCGGCGGTGCTGTTCCTGCCGGGCCGGGGGCCGGTGCTGACGGCGGTATACGTGCTGTGGCTGGCGCTTATCATCATGCTCCAGCCCCTGGTGAACGCCTTTGCCTATTATATCGAGCGGCTGGGCACGGCCATCCCCTTCGGCGTGTGCCGGGCGGTGGGGTCGCTTACCTACGGCGTGCTGGCCGCGGTGCTGGGCCGGGTGATACTGCGCACCGGCGTGAACGCGGTGCCCGCCGCGGGGCTCGTCACGGCAGCGCTGATGCTGGCCCTCATGGCCTGGTTCTCCCGGGCGGGGACGCCGTCCCCGGCGGCGGAGAGGGATATCTCCTCCGGGGCGGGGAGCGTGCTCAAAGACAGCCGCTTCCGGGCGCTGCTTATAGCGGCGGTGCTGCTCTTCTTCAGCCACAGCTTTCTCTCCGGCTACATGCTCCAGATCGTCCGGGGCGTGGGCGGGGACGACGCCGACATGGGCATGCTCACCATGTACGTGGCGGTGCTGGAGCTGCCCACCATGTTCCTCTTCGACCGGCTTTTGCGGCGCTTTTCCTGCGCCGGGATGCTCCGGTTCGCGGCGGTGTTCTTCGCCGTGAAGAATCTGCTGGTGCTCGTTTCCGGCTCCCTGGGGGGCGTATACGGGGGCATGACCTTCCAGCTTCTGGGCTACGCGCTGTTCATCCCCGCGTCGGTACGCTATGCCGGGGAGCTCTCCGGCCCTCAAAACGCCAACCGGGCCCAGGCCTATGTGACGGCCCTGTCCACATTGGGCAGCGTATGCGCCTCCGGTTTCGGGGGCGTGCTCATCGACGCATTGGGGCTCAAGGCAGCCCTCGCGGTCACGTCGGCCTCCGCCTGTCTGGGGGCGCTGGTGATGGCCCTGGGCGTGCGGGATAAAAAGACGGCAAAGCCGGGAGCGTGAAGCTCCCGGCTCAGTTTGTTATTCCCCTCTCCCCGCGGCGAGGTACAGGGGGATGGCGGCGAGCTGGGCGAGGACGGATACCGCCGCCATGGCGGGGAGGCTCACGTCATATAGCGCCCCCAGGGTCCAGCTGCCCAGGAACCAGAACACGCCGAAGGAGCACTCGAACACCCCGTACCCGGTGGCCCGGCTGGCCTTGGGCACCATGCCGGCCACGGCGGCCTTCAATATGGATTCCTGGGCTCCCATGCCCGCGCCCCAGAGGGCGACGCCGATGAGCAGCACCGGCACGCTGTCCGCCAGAAACACCAGCGGCGCGAAGGGGGCGGAGAGGACCGTGGACCACACCAGGGCCTTGAGTCCTTTTTTGTCGTAGAGATACCCGAAGGCCAGGGCCGCTATGGCGTCCACCAGCATGGCCCCGGCGTAGAGAAGGGGTAGGTCCCCGGTGCTCACCAGCGCGCCGGTGTCGGCCAAACTTCCGGCCACCGCCGTAAACTTGCGGGACACGTGCATGATGATGAGGGAGTAGTCCGCGAAGCCGAAGGCGAAGAGGCTGATGCCCGTGATGTAGAGCTTGAAGGACTTTTTGAGCTTAAAGGGGACGTATTCCTTCGGCTCCGGCTCGAAGCGCTCCGGGTGGGGGAAGCGGGAGCGGGTCACGAGAAGAAGAATGACGGTGACGGCTCCGGGGACGGCCAGCACGGCGAAGCAGAAGGCGTAGGTGGAAAACGTGTCCCCGCCCCGGCGAAAGAGCATCACCACGTACAGGAGCACCGGGCCCAGGAACGCGCCGATCTGGTCCAGAAGCTCCTGGATGCCGAAGCTCTTTCCCGCCCCCAGCTGGCTGGCGGCGAAGGACATGATGGTGTCCTTGGCGGGCTTTTTGATGGCCTTGCCCATGCGCTGGACGATGAGAAGCGCGCAGGCGGCGACCCACCCGCGCTCCCCCACCAGCGCCAGGGCCGGCACGGCCAGAATGTCCAGCACATAGCCCAGGATGGTCATGGGCCAGTACCGGCCTGTCTTGTCCGTAAGCGCGCCAAACACATAGCGCATGGAGTAGCCCACCAGCTCCCCCAGCCCCGAGGCGAAGCCGATGGCCGCCGCAGAAGCGCCCATCAGAGCCATGTAGGCCCCCCGGATGCTGGCGGCGCCCTCGTGGGTCATGTCGGAGAAGAGGCTCACGACGCCGAACAGCAGGATGAACCCCATAGCCCCGGAGAACGCTTTCTTTTTCTTCACGCCCATCATCTCCCCGGGAAGATGATACACCCCATAGGGGCCTATTGCAATAGGGAAGGGATGCTGGAAATATTCATAAAAATTGTGAATAAAACTATTGATATTCACCGCCCGGGGCGGTATGATACGCATACTGTGTTTTATATGTAGGAGGAAACCCACATGTCCGAGATAAAGAAAGTCGTCCTGGCCTATTCAGGGGGACTGGATACATCCATCATCATCCCGTGGCTGAAGGAGAACTATGATAACTGCGAGGTCATCGCCGTGGCCGGCAACGTGGGCCAGGCGGACGAGCTGGAGGGGCTGGAGGAAAAGGCCCTCAAGACCGGCGCCAGCAAGCTCTATGTGCTGGACCTGACCGACGATTACGTGGACAATTACATCATCCCCACCATGAAGGCGGGGGCGGTGTACGAGGAATATCTGCTGGGCACCAGCCACGCCCGCCCCTGCATCGCCAAGGGGCTGGTGGAGGTGGCCAAAAAGGAGCACGCCGACGCCATCGTCCATGGCTGCACCGGCAAGGGCAACGACCAGGTCCGCTTCGAACTGGCCATCAAGCATTTCGCCCCCGAGATGAAGATCATCGCCCCCTGGCGGGAGTGGTCCATCAAGAGCCGGGACGAGGAGATAGACTTCGCCGAGGCCCACCATGTGCCCCTGCGCATAAACCGGGAGACGAATTATTCCAAGGACAAGAACCTGTGGCACCTTTCCCACGAGGGCCTGGACCTGGAGGACACCGGCAATGAGCCCCAGTATGAAAAGCCCGGGTTTTTGGAGATGGGCGTGAGCCCCCTCCAGGCCCCGGATAAGCCCACCTATGTGACGCTGGAGTTCGACAAGGGCGTGCCCGTGGCCCTGGACGGGGAGAGGATGAAGGCCAAGGACATCATCCTGAAGCTCAACGAATTGGGCGGAGCCAACGGCATCGGCCTTCTGGACATCGTGGAGAACCGCCTCGTGGGCATGAAATGCCGGGGCGTGTACGAGACCCCGGGCGGGGCCATCCTCTACAAGGCCCACAGCGTGCTGGAGAGCGTGTGCCTGGACAAGATGACCGCCCATGAAAAGCAGCGCCTTTCCATCACCTTCGCGGAGCTGGTCTACAACGGCCAGTGGTTCACCCCCCTGCGGGAGGCCCTCAGCGCCTTTGTGGACAAGACCCAGGAGCGGGTCACCGGCAAGGTGCGCCTGAAGCTCTACAAGGGCAATATGATCAACGCCGGGGTGTGGAGCCCCTACAGCCTGTATTCTGAAAAGATCGCCACCTTCGGCGAGTCGGACTATAACCAGGCCGACGCCACGGGCTTTATCAACCTCTATGGCCTGCCCATCAAGGTCCAGGCCATGGTGGACGCCGAAAACCATGAATAACCTCTGGGGCGGCGCCATCGCCGACGCGGCGCGGGAGCTCAACTCCTCCATCGCCGTGGACAGCCGCATGTGGCGGGAGGATATCCAGGGCTCCCTGGCCCACGCCGCCATGCTGACAAAGCAGGGCATCCTCTCCGAAGCCGACGGCGCGGCCATCAAGGCGGGCCTGGAGGGCATATTGGCAGACCTGGAGAGCGGGGCCCTTGCCATCGACATGACCGCCGAGGACATCCACACCTTCGTGGAGATGACCCTCACCGCCCGTATCGGCGAGGCGGGCAAGCGCCTGCACACCGCCCGCAGCCGCAACGACCAGGTGGCCACGGACCTGCGGCTCTACACCCGGGGACAGATAGACGCCCTCGTAGGCCTCATCCGCGAGGCCGTGGCCGCCATCCACGACAAGGCGGCGGCATACGCCGACGCGGTCATGCCCGGCTACACCCATCTGCAGCGGGCCCAGCCGGTGACCTTCGGCCACTACCTCTGCGCCTGGGCCATGATGCTGGTGCGGGACGCGGGCCGGCTCTCCGACGCCCGGAAGCGCCTGAACCAATGCCCCCTGGGGGCATGCGCCCTCGCGGGGACCACGTTCCCCATCGACAGGGATATGACCGCCGCAGCATTGGGGTTCGATGGGCCGGTGCTCAACAGCCTGGACGCGGTGTCCGACCGGGACTTCTGCGTGGAGGTGCTGTCCGCGCTGGCGCTGCTGGCCGCCCACATGAGCCGGATGGCGGAGGAGCTGGTGCTCTGGTCCAGCCTGGAATTCGGCTTCGTCACCCTCCCCGAGGGGTTCGTCACCGGCTCCTCCATCATGCCCCAGAAGAAGAACCCGGACATGGCCGAGCTCATCCGGGGCAAGACCGGCCGGGTCTATGGGGACCTGATGGGGATGCTCACGGTGCTCAAGGGCCTGCCCCTGGCCTACAACAAGGACATGCAGGAGGATAAGCAGGCCCTCTTCGACGGCCTGGACACGGCAGCGCTGTGCCTTTCCGTGCTCTCGCCCATGATCGCGGGCATGGAGCCCCATCCCGACGCCATGCGAAAAGCCGCCGGGGCGGGGTTCATCAACGCCACCGACTGCGCCGACTATTTGGTGGGCCGGGGGGTGCCCTTCCGGGAGGCCTACGCCGTCGCGGCAAAGCTGGTCCATGGCGGCAAACCTCTGGAGGACCTGAGTCTGGAGGAATACAGGGCCGCTCACCCCGCCTTTGACGAGGGCGTGTACGCCGCCGTGGACCTGGACGCCTGCGTCAAGCGGCGGAATTTGCCGGTGGACGAGGAACTGGCAGCGCTGGAAACGTTTTTGAAAGAACAATAAATGGAACCCGGGACGGAATTGCCGTCCCGGGTGTTTCTATGTCGTTGTCACCTCAGCGCCTCGTAGAACCCGTAATCGACAAGGCCGTGGATATGAGCAAGGCCGCCGGGGACGAGCTCCCGCACCATGAGACAGTCGATGTGGGGCAGGTGCACATTCGGGCCCGGGCAGATGCCGTAATCGGCCGCCGTTTTGAACCCCCGGGGCCGGTAATTGCGGGGATCGCCCTCCACCAGCACGGCCTTATAGCCGAGGGCCCGGGCCTTCCTGAGGCCGTATTCGATGAGCTCTTTGGAGATATGCTGCCGCTGGAGCGCGGTCTTCACGGCCACGGGGGACAGGAGCAGCAGCTCGTCCGAATACCGGCCTTCCAGGTGGAACCGGGAAAACATGGCGTAGCCGATGACCTCATCGGCCTCATCCGTCATGATGAGCTCCAGCTCCGGGACGTAGTATTCCTTTGCCCGTATCTCCTCCGCCAGCCGCCGGACCATCTTTCCCTCCGCGGCGTTCTCATGCTCAGTGAAGACGGTCTCTATAAGGTCCAGCGCCGCCGTTTTATACTGCGCCGTGCAGGTCTTTATGTTCCGTTCCATAGCCGCCCTCACTTCCCCCGCATGTGGTATATCTCCCGTACCTCGCCGGTGGGGGAGCCGTCAGGGGCGGTCAAAATCAGGTTGGGCTGGGCGGTGAGGCCGGGGCGGCCGCCCCGGCGGCCCTCGATGAGGACCAGGGCGGGGGCGCTGTCGGCCTTATGGCACACCAGGCGCAGGCGCTTCGGCTCAATGTCCGCCAAGCGCATGGCGGAGAAAATGTCCGTGAGGAATTCCGGCTTATGGACCAGGCAGAAGGCCCCGCCCCGGCGTAAAAGATAGGCCGCCGCGCCGGAGAACTGGGCGGGGGAGAGGCTGTCGCCCCTCGCCGCGGCCCGGGCCCCGTCGGGGGAGGTCTTGCCCGCGTAGTAGTAGGGCGGGTTGCAGACCACCAGGTCATACTCCCCCTGGCCGCCCATGGCCCGGTACTCCCGGGCGTCCAGACAGTCCACATAGCCCTGGATGCCGTTGGCCCGGTAATTTTCCCGGCAAAGCCGCACCGCGTCAGGGCGGATGTCCACGCTGTCGTATTCTGCCTCCGGCGCCCGGGCGTGGATGAGCACGCTCAAAAGCCCGCCGCCGCAGCCGATGTCCATCGCCCGGGAGAAGTCCCCCGCGCCGGCGGTGAAATGGGCCAGAAGCACCGAGTCGGTGGTTATTTTAAAGGTCGGGTCGTCCGAATAGGAGGGCCCGCCGGGCCATAGCAGCTTCATAAAACATCCTCATAAATAGTGACGGGCGGTATGCTCAGCGCATACCGCCCGCAGGTCTGCTTGTGGATTTACTCCTCAGCAATGGCGCTCATGGGGCACTGCTCGGCGCAGGAACCGCAGGAGATGCACTTGTCGGGATCAATGACATAGTGGGCATCGCCCTCGCTGATGGCTTCCACGGGGCACTGGTCGGCGCAGGAGCCGCAGGAGATGCAAGCATCAGAGATCTTATAAGCCATGTCGATTACCTCCGTTTTTTATGTACGGCCATATACTAACACAAAGAAAGGGGGTAATGCAACAGTTTTTTGCGCCGTGCCATAATTAAGCGTTCCGACAAAATAAGCCGCCATCCGCGCTTTTATTTGGCTGGGAACGGCTATAATCCTCCCGGAGGCGATGGATACACATGAAACACACGGAGCGGTTCACCTTAAGGGCCCAGAAGGCCATCGAGGAGGCGTACCAGGCCAGCCACCAGCTGGGCCACAGCTATGTGGGCACGGAGCATCTGCTCCTGGGGCTCATGCGGGAGGGGGAGGGCCTGGCCTGCCGGTGCCTCCGGCGCAGCGGCCTGGAGGCGGGCATGGTGACGGAGCTGGTGACGGCGGCTGCCGGGAAGGGCACACCGGGCCCGCCGGCCCAGGGGCTCACCCCCAAGGCCAAGCGGAGCATAGAGCTGGCCTGCGAGGACGCGGCCCGCCTGGGCCACGGCTTTGTGGGTACAGAGCATATCCTCATGGGTATCCTGCGCCAGTCCGACTGCGCGGGGACCCGGGCCGTGGAGGAGGCGGGGGTGGACCCCAACAAGCTCTATACGGACGTCCTGGACGTATTTGACCGGCCCGAATACCGCACCCGGCCGGAGGAGGGCGGGGCCCGGGCCGCGGCCCGCCGGGGGGATACCCGCACCCTGGACCAGTACAGCCGGGACCTGACCGACCTGGCCGCCCGGGGCAAGCTGGACCCGGTGGTGGGCCGGGAGCGGGAGCTGGAGCGGGTCATTCAGATACTCTCCCGCCGGACGAAAAATAACCCGGTGCTCATCGGGGAGCCCGGGGTGGGAAAGACGGCGGTGGCGGAGGCATTGGCCCGGCGGGTGGCCGCCGGGGACGTGCCGGAGCATTTGCGAAAAAAGCGCATCGTGGCCCTGGACGTGCCCAGCATGCTGGCGGGCACCAAGTACCGGGGAGATTTCGAGGATAGGGTGAAGGCGGTCATCCGGGAGGTCTCCCGGGTGGGGGATGTCATCCTATTCGTGGACGAGATGCACACCATCATCGGCGCCGGGGCGGCGGAGGGGGCCATCGACGCGGCCAATATCCTAAAGCCCGCCCTGAGCCGGGGGCTCATCCAGATGATAGGCGCCACCACCCTGGACGAGTACCGCACCCATGTGGAGAAGGACGCGGCCCTGGAGCGTAGGTTCCAGCCCGTGACGGTGCCGGAGCCGGGCCGGGAGGAGAGCGTGCGCATCCTGGAGGGTCTGCGGGACAGGTATGAGAGCCACCACGGCCTCATCATCACCAATGAGGCTATCCGGGCGGCGGTGGCCCTGTCCGCCCGGTATATCCCGGACAGGTTCCTGCCGGACAAGGCCATCGACCTGATGGACGAGGCGGCCAGCCGGGTGCGCATGGCGGGCTCCCGGGTGCCCGAGGGGGTCCGGGCGGCGGAGGAACGGGTGGAGAGCCTGCGGGCCATGAAGGAGCAGGCGGTGAAGAATCAGGACTTCGAGGGGGCCGCCTCCCTCCGGGACCAGGAGCGGCGGCAGCGGGAGGCCCTGGACGCGGAGAGAAGCGCCTGGACCGCCCGGGCCGGGGGCGGGCGCCGACAGGTGACCGCCCAGGACGTGGCGGCGGTGGTCTCCGGCTGGACGGGGGTGCCGGTGGAGAGCCTTACCAAGGAGGAGAGCGAACGGCTTTCCCATTTGGAGGAGATCATCCACCGGCGGCTTATCGGCCAGGAGGAGGCGGTGTCCGCCGTATGCCGGGCCATCCGCCTGGGCCGGGTGGGCCTGGCCGACCCGGGGCGGCCTGTGGGGAGCTTCCTCTTCCTCGGCCCCACCGGCGTGGGCAAAACGGAGCTCTGCCGCGCTCTCGCGGAGGCGGTCTATGGGGAGGAAAAGGCCGTCATCCGGGTGGACATGTCCGAGTATATGGAAAAGCACGCGGTCAGTAGGCTTATCGGCGCGCCCCCGGGATATGTGGGCCACGAGGAGGGGGGCTGGCTCACGGACCGGGTGCGGCGGCGGCCATGGAGCGTGGTGCTCTTTGATGAGATGGAGAAGGCCCACGAGGACGTGTGGGGGCTCTTATTGCAGATATTGGAGGACGGCGTCCTCACCGACTCCCACGGCCGGAAAGCGGACTTCAAAAACGCCGTGGTGGTCATGACCTCCAACGTGGGGGCTCGGGCCATTTTGGGCGGCGGGCGAAAGCTGGGCTTTTCGGGTCGGGAGGAGGGCGCCGGGGCGCGGTATGAACAATTGAAGGAACAGGTCCTGGCGGAGGCCCGGCAGGTATTCCGGCCGGAGCTTTTGAACCGGGTGGACGCCATCGTGGTGTTCAGGGCGCTGGAGCGGGAGGAGATACGCGCTATCGCCGCCGGGCTCACGGACAAGGTGGCGGCGCGGCTCAAAGACAAGGATATCATATTGGAGATCACCCCCGAGGCCCTGGACGAGCTGGCAAGGCAGGGCTACGACCCGGACTATGGGGCCCGGCCCCTGCGCCGGAAACTGCGGCAGGCGGTGGAGGACCCGTTGGCGGAGATGCTCCTTTCCGGCGCCGCCGGTCCGGGGGACAGGGTGCGCGTGACCCTCCGGGACGGGGCGATACGGGTGGAAAAGGTTGACGAAACGGGGGGAGAATGATAAAATCATCGGCGCGGGCGGGCATGAGCCCGCCCGTTTCCTTGAGGAGGTAACATAGAGATGGAGATGGACCTGGAAAAATTCAAGGACCTGGTGAACAGCCGGGAGGGCTATATGCGTTTCAACGGCATCGAGGTCACCAAGCTGGCCCCCGGTTTCTGCGAGGCCAGAGCCCCCATGGGCCCGGACAAGGTGAACCCCCACGGCATGGCCCACGGCGGGTTTCTGTTCACACTGTGCGACAGCGTGGCCGGCATCGCCGCCAGCACCCGGGGCCGGAACGTGGTGGGCCGCTCGGCGGACGTGCACTACATCCACCCCGGCGACGGGGCGTACGTGACCGCCCGGGCGGAGGTGGTCCATGAGGGCCTGCACATGGCCCTGGCCGACGTGAAGCTCTATAATGACCGGGAGGAGCTCATCGTCACCGCCCAGGTGGAGATGTTCTTCATCGGGAAGATAGAGATGTGAGCGCTGTCCCCGGGTAGTAGTGGGCCAATATGGCCTCGTACCCCCAGCCCATGGCGGCATAGGCGGCGGCCCCGTACTGGCTCATGCCCACCCCGTGGCCGTGACCGGCGGCGGTGAAGAGGAATTTTTCTCCGTCCCAGTCTGCCGTGAAGGCGGTGCTGCGAAGGCCCAGAGCCCGGCGCAGCTCCGCGCCGGAAAACGCCTTGCCGCCCACGGCCATGCTTGCTACCCGGCCCGCGCCGTCCAATGTGGGCTCCCCCAGCCATTTGGCAGGGTCCCCGGCGGGGGAGACATCCAAGGCCGCGGCCAGCTCCGCCGCCGTGAAGGCGGCGGTGGTGATGAGGTCCGGCACGTCATCGGCCGTCTCCGGAGTGGACACGCTCACAAGATAGGGCTGGTCCGTCCAGATGGCCGCGCTGGCCTCGGTGGAACCGTAGGAGCTTGCGTGGAACACCGCCTGGATGGCCTCGCCATTATAGGAAAGATACTGCCCGTCCGTATCCCGAACGGCCGCCAGAACGGCGGCCATATTTTTTTCATAATCCCCGCCCCACAGCTCGTGCAGAGCCGCCTCGTCCCGGTAAGCCACGCAGCAGCCCCCGTCCAGGATGCAGATATCGGCATTGTCATGCCGGCGGGCGCTCATGGCGTAGGTCCGGGCGGCCACGGCTTGGGCCTTCAGGGCCTCGGGGCCGAAGGACACGGGCATCTCCGCCGCCACGGCATGGGGCAGCCAGTCCGCCATGGACATCCGGACCGGGCCCTCCGCCGTCAGGACGGTGAGGTATGTACTGTCGTCCAGGGTCCCGGCGGGCGCCTCCGGGGCGGCCCGGGCGAACAGCAGTGCCAGGGCCATGACCAGGGCGCACCAGGCCAGGCAATAGGCCGCGTGCTTCATCCCGGACCGCCTCCCTCCCGGGCCGGAAAAACCCCGGCCGCTTCTTGACTGTACCGGCGGTTGGGTATATAATCGCCGGTGGAAAATACTATGGTACTACGGAGCGGCGTATGCGAAGCGAAGCGTATAAATTATCCGGTTTCACCATCATCATAAGCGCCCTGGGCTTTCTGCTGCGGTGGCTGCAGGACATGCGCATCCTGGACGAGGAGAACGGCCTTGCGGACCACGCCCCCATCAGCTTTCTGGTGGCGGGCGTCATCGCCCTGACGGCGCTCATCCTGGCCCTGCTGGTGCTGCGGCTGAGGCAGTTCGTCCCGCCCATGACCCCTCAGGCGGCCTACGAGGGCCACACCCCCCTGTACGGGGTGGTGAGCCTGGCGCCGGCCATCCTGCTGGCGGCGGCGGGCCTTTTGCGCCTGGTCCATCCCGGGGACGTGCTGTGGACCACCACCCACCGCATCTGCGGGGCCTTCACGGTGCTGGGCGGCTTGGGCGCGGGCGTGGTCGCCATGAACGCGGTGAAAGAGGACGGCGCGGCCGCCTGCCGGAAGGGCGCGGGGATGATGCTCCTCTTTGTAGGCGCGTGGCTGGTCACAGGCTACCGGGACGCGGCGGGGGACCCCGTGGTGTGGCGGTTCGTGGTGGGCATCCTGGCCCGGTGCATGGCCTTGCTCGCCGTGTACCATGCCGCCGGGTGGTTTTTCAACTCCCCCCACCCCTTCTGGACCATATTCAGCTGTAATTTCGGGGCGTTTCTGTGCGTCATGAGCGCCATCGACCAGAGCTCCATGGCGGAGAGCGTCACCTATGCCGCTGCGGCCATGCAGTTTTTGATCTGGGCCTTCGTGGCGGTGGAGAATCTGAAGACCAAACCGCTGGAGCCGGAAAAGGCCCCGGCGCAGGAATAATGCTTTGAACGGCATCCTACAGGGGTGCCGTTTATGCCGGAAAAAAGGAGAGAGGTATATGGCAGGAAAGAGAAAGCTGGTGCTGGACCCGGCCTGGTGCAAAGGCTGCGGCATCTGCGTGGCCTTCTGCCCCAGGAACGCCCTGGAGCTGGTGGGGGAGAAGGCACATCTCAAGGACCCTAACGAGTGCGTGCTGTGCGGCCAGTGCGAGCAGCGCTGCCCGGATTACGCCGTGTGGCTGGAGGACCTGGAGGAATGAGTAAAAAGGCTGTTTTGATGCAGGGCAACGAGGCCTGCGTGGAGGGCGCCATCGCCGCGGGCATGCGTTTTTACGCCGGCTACCCCATCACCCCGTCTACCGAGATCGCGGAGCAGTGCGCCGTGCGCCTGCCCCAGGTGGGGGGCAAATTCGTCCAGATGGAGGACGAGCTGGCCAGCATGGCCGCCGTGCTGGGCGCGTCGGTCACCGGCGTGAAGGCCATGACCGCCACCTCCGGGCCGGGCTTTTCCCTGAAGCAGGAGAACCTGGGGTACGGGTGTCTCGCGGAGATACCCTGCGTGGTGGTGGACGTGCAGCGCTCCGGCCCCTCCACGGGCCTTCCCACCAGCCCCGCCCAGGGGGACTATATGCAGGCCCGGTGGGGCACCCACGGCGACCACCCGGTCATCGCCCTGAGCCCCGCCTCCGTCCAGGAGACATACAGGCTCATCATCCGGGCCTTCAACCTCTCGGAGAAATACCGCACGCCGGTCATCTTCCTCATGGACGAGATCGTGGGCCATATGCGGGAGGGCGTGGTGCTGCCCGGGGCCGACGAGCTCATCATCAACAAGCGCCACATCTCCTATCACGACGGGGCCAACAAGCAGTGCTACTATGTACCGGAGGGGCAGTACGTGCCCGCCATGAAGCCCTTCGGCCAGGGCGAGCGGTACAACATCACGGGCCTGGCTCACGACGTGTCCGGCTTCCCCACCGGCAGCAACGCCGTGGCGGGGGCGCTGTACACCCGGCTCATGGAGAAGATAGACCACAACCTGGACGACATCATCCGGGTGGAGGAGTACATGCTGGACGACGCGGACACCGCCGTGGTATGCTTCGGCGGCACCACCCGGGCCGTCATGAGCGCCATCCAGGAGGCGAGAGCCGCCGGTATGAAGGTCGGCATGTTCCGGCCCGTCACCGTCTGGCCCTTCCCGGAGGCGCGGCTCCGCGCCCGTATCCATGGGCTCAAGCGCATATTGGTGGTGGAGCACAACTACGGCCAGATGCTGCTGGAGGTCCAGCGGGTGGCGGCGGAGAGACTGCCGGTGGAGTTTTTGGGCCGCTTCGACGGCACCGTGATCCCCCCGGCGGACATCCTTCAAAAACTGCGGGAAATGGAGGGCTGAAACCATGCCCAGCGAGCTTATACATAAATTCATGCGCATCGACCACCTGCCCCACATCTGGTGCGCCGGCTGCGGCAACGGCATCATCATGCGGGACGTGGCCGTGGCGCTGCAGGAGCTTATCGACGACCCGGAGGTGAACCTGAACCGGGGCAAGGTGGTGGTGGTATCCGGCATCGGCTGCTCCAGCCGGGCGGCGGGCTACATGGACTTCGACTCCATCCACACCACCCACGGCCGGGCCATCGCCTTCGCCACGGGCATCAAGATCGCCCACCCGGAGCTGGAGGTCATCGTCCTCACCGGCGACGGGGACTGCTCCGCCATCGGCGGCAACCACCTCATCCACGCCGCCCGGCGCAATATCGGCCTCACGGTGGTCACCTTCAACAACGACATCTACGGCATGACCGGCGGGCAGTATTCCCCCACCACCCCCACCGGGGACATGGCCACCACCGCCCCCTACGGCAACATCGACAGGCCCTTCGACATTGCCCAGCTTGCCGCGGGCGCCGGGGCCACCTTCACCGCCCGGGGCTCGGCCTACCACACGCGGGAGACCACCGAGCTCATCCGCCAGGGCATCATGCACAAGGGCTTTTCCCTCATTGACGTCTATTCCGTCTGCCCCACCTACTATGGCCGCAAAAACCACAAGGGCGGCGCCGTGGAGATGCTCCAGTGGCAGAAGGAGCACATGATCCCCGCGGCCCGGTACTACGCCATGAGCGAGGAGGAGAAGAAGGGAAAGCTCCTGGTGGGCACCCTGACCCACACCGATTTCCCCGAGTACACCGCGGAGTACGCCAAGCTCATCGAGCGGGCCCAGGCCAAGGCGGGAAAGTGAGGAAAAGCTATGCGATATGAGATGCGTTTTTCCGGCTCCGGCGGCCAGGGGGTCATCCTGGCCAGCGTCATCGTGGCGGAGGCCGCGGTGGCGGCGGGGCTCAACACCGTCCAGTCCCAGGCCTACGGCCCGGAGGCGAGAGGCGGCATGTGCAAGGCCGAGACCATCCTGAGCCGGGACCAGATATGGTTTTCCAAGGTCATCCGGCCCAACTTCCTGCTGGCCCTGACCCAGCAGAGCTTGGACAAATTTGCCGGGGACCTGGCGGAGGGCGCCGTGGTCATGGCGGACAGCAGCCTCACCGTGCCGGCGGGGCTGGACGAGAGCCAGGTGCTGCGCCTGCCCATCCTGGACACAGCGAGAGATAAGGTGGGCAAGCTGATGACCGCCAACATCGTGGCGGTGGGGGCCATCAACAAGGCTCTGGGCCTCTTTGACGAGGAGGCTCTTTACGAGGGCGTGCGCCGCCACATCCCGGCGGGCACCGAGGAGCTGAACTGGAAGGCCCTGGAGGCCGGCGCGGCCCTGGTGAGCGACGAGCAGGCCGCCGCGTTCCGCCAGAGCCTGGATTGAGGGGAATCTATGGCAGAGCGCATAAGATGCAAAGCAGTCTTGGATAAGGTCATGACCGCGGACCGGGCCGCCATGCTCATCGAGGATGGCATGACCGTGGCCGTCAGCGGCTTCACCCCTTCCGGCAATCCCAAGGCCGTGCCCCTGGCCCTGGCGGAGCAGGTCCGCTCGGGGCAGAGGAAGGTCCGCGTCAACCTTCTCTCCGGCGCCTCCACCGGCCCGGAGATAGACAACACCTGGGCGGAGCTGGACATGATCGCCCGGCGGGTGCCCTACATCACCAGCACGGCCCTGCGCAAGGCGGTGAATGGGGCGAGCGAGCAGGGCGTGGCGTACCTTGACCAGCACCTGGGCATGACCGCCCAAAACGCCCGCTACGGCTTTTACGGGCCCATCGACGTGGCCATTGTGGAGGCCGTGGCCATCACGGAGGAGGGCAACATCATCCCATCCACCGCCGTGGGCTGCACGCAAACCTACGTGGCTTTGGCCAAGAAGGTGATCGTGGAGGTGAACTCCATCCAGCCGGAGGGGCTGGAGGGGTTCCACGACATCTATATGCCCGCGGACCCGCCCCATAGAGAGCCCATCCCTTTGACCCGGGTAGACCAGCGCATAGGAAAGCCTTACATCACCTGCGGCGCGGACAAGATCGCCGCCGTGGTGGAGTGCTCTCTCTCCGTGAACCCCCGGCCCCTGGCCCCGGCGGACGCCGTGAGCCAGGCCATCGCGGACAACATCGTGGCCTTTTTAAAGGCGGAGAAGGCGGCGGGCCGCCTGTCCGCCGGGGATGTGCCCTTGCAGTCCGGAGTGGGCTCGGTGGCGAACGCCGTGCTCATGGGCCTGGAAAAAGCGGGGTTTGAACACCTCACCTTCTTCTCTGAGGTCATCCAGGACGGAGTCATACGGCTCCTGGACGCCGGGTGCGCGGACATGGCCTCCGCCACCAGCCTCAGCATGTCCCATGAGGGGATGATGCACTTTAAGGAGAACCTGGAATCCTACCGGGGCCGCATCGTCCTGCGGGACTCGGAGATATCCAACGGCGCGGAGACCATACGGCGCCTGGGGGTCATCGCCATGAACACCGCCGTGGAGGCGGACATCTACGGCAACATCAACTCCTCCCAGATGAACGGCACCACCATCTACAACGGCATCGGCGGCTCCGGTGACTATGCCCGCAACGCCTCGGTCACCATCTTCATGACTGCCTCCAGCGCCAAGGGCGGGAAGATAAGCTCCATCGTGCCCATGGTGACCCACGTGGACCACACGGAGCACGACGTGGACGTGCTGGTGACGGAGCAGGGCTACGCCGACCTGCGGGGCAGGTCCCCCAAGGAGCGGGCCGCGCTCATCATCGAGCACTGCGCCCACCCCGACTTCCGGCCCCAGCTGCGGCGGTACTTTGAACGGGCCTGCGAGGTAAGCCACGGGGCCCAGACCCCCCACATCCTGGACGAGGCCTTCTCGTTCCACAGGCGCTTCCGGGAGACCGGCACCATGCTGGAGCCCATCGAATAAACAAAAGGAGAAAGTGTTATGTTAACTATTGCGAGCATCATGGAGATGCTGATGGTCATCTGCTTTGGCGTATCCTGGCCCCTGAACATCGCCAAGGCCTGGAAGGCCCGGACCGCCAAGGGCACCAGTGTGCTCTTCTATTTCTTCATCTTCATTGGCTATGTCTTCGCCATCGTCGGCAAGTTCATCCTCATCGCCTACTACGCCCCCCAGCACTGGTGGGTGACGGTGAAGTGGTACGTGATGGTGTTCTATTTCATCAACGCCGCCATGGTCCTGGTGGGCATCCTCATCTACTACCGGAACAAAGCCCTGGACAAGATCGCCGAGCGCAAGGCCGCCAAGGGCAAGCAGTAAAAACGCAAAAGGCAGGCACGGGTGTGCCTGCCTTTTGCTATGGGCTTTTTCAGTGTATGACCACCCCGAAGGGGAGGAGGATGGCCAGGAAGGCGATGTTCCAGAGGGTGAATCGGAGGAAGTATTTCCCCGCCTGGGCGCCGGGGCGGGCGGCGTAGAGCTTGTAGGAGATGAGGCTGGCCATGGAGGCGATGAGGGTGCCGAGGCCGCCGATGTTCACTCCCAGCAGCAGCCCCGCCCAGTCGTCAGTGAAGCCGGAGAGCAGCAGCGCCGCGGGCACATTGCTCAAAGCCTGGCTGAACAGCGCGGACATCAGCACCTCCCGGCCCTGTATGAGCCGGGTCACCAGCTCCCGGACCGGCTCTATCCGGCCCAGGTTGCCCACGAAGATGAAAAAGCCAACGAAGGTGAGAAGCAGGGCGTAGTCCACCCGGCCCAGGAGATGCTTTTTCCCGATGAGCACCACACCTGCCACGGTGGCGACGAGGGCCGGCACCCAGCTCAGCACCCGGAACACCACGAGCAGATTCAAAAGGAACAGCCCCGTGTAGACCAGCACCTCTTTTTTGGGCATGGCCGCCGCGCCGGGGCCCCTTTTCATAGTCACCGGCCCCGCGGGCAGGGCCAGGGCCGCCCCCGTCACCAGAACAAAGGACAGCGCCGTGGGCGGCAGCATCACCCGCAGAAACGCCCCGGAGCTCATGCCGGAGGCGGAGAAGAGGTAGAGGTTCTGGGGGTTGCCGATGGGCGTGGCCATACTGCCCAGGTTCGCCGCGATGGTCTGCAGGACCACCACGGGGATGATGAGCTCCCGCTTTTCGCACAGCTCCAGGGTCATAATGGCAAAGGGGACGAAAGTGATGAGGGCCACGTCGTTGGTGATGACCATGCTGGTGAAAAAGCACAGGAGCACCAGCGTGAGGCACAGCCGCCGGCTGCTCGTCACATCCCCGAAGAGCTTTTCGATGAGCAGGTCAAAAAGCCCCGCGTGCTGAAATCCCCGGACCAGGAGCATGAGGCAGAACAACAGCCCCAGCACCCGCAGGTCGATATAGTCCAGATACCCCCTGTCCGGAGGCACGAAGAAGGCGGATATCACCGCCAGGATGAGGGAGATGGTCAGCACCTTCTCCCGCTTCAGGTATGCGATCATTTTTGACTCCTCTTGGCGCCTCTCATCAGGCGCGCCCGATGATTATAGCACAGCCGCGGAAAAGTGGCGTAACTTTTTTGGGAAAGTGTGGCGCAAATCCATATATCGTGTTATAATGCCCTCAAGCAAATGCGACACAACATAAGAAAGGTCGGAAAAACATGAAAAAGTTCTTCCAGGAATTCAAGGAATTCGCCACCCGGGGCAACGTGGTGGACCTGGCCGTCGGCGTCATCATCGGCGCCGCCTTCCAGAAGATCGTGACTTCCGCGGTCAACGACCTGGTCATGCCCCTCATCGGCCTCATCACCGGCAACTCCAACTTCAACGACGCCTTCTTCATCCTGCGCCTGCCGGAGGGCGTGGAACGGGCCCAGGTGACCAGCCTCGCCACCGCCACGGAGCTGGGCGTCACCACGTTCAACTACGGCGCGTTCATCTCCGCGGTCATCGACTTTATCATCATGGCCTTCGTCATCTTCCTGATGATCAAGGCGCTGAACAAGGCAAGCTCCCTGCGCAAGAAGCCCGAGGAGGCCCCCGCCGCCCCCACCACCAAGACCTGCCCCTACTGCCTGTCGGAGATCCCCATCGGCGCCACCAAGTGCCCCCACTGCACCTCCGAGTTGAGCAAGGAATAAGCAAAAACACATCGCCCCGACTCACCGAGCCGGGGCGGTCTTTTTATTTTGTGAGGTCGGCGGTGTCCGCGCCCACGTAGCTGATGAGGTCCTCCGGGGTCAGCTCCATCTGCAGGCCCCGCTGGCCGGCGCTGACGAATATGCGGTCGTAGAGGAGCGCTGTCTCGTCGAAGAGGGTGGGCAGGGCCTTTTTCATGCCCACCGGGGAGCAGCCCCCATGGACGTAGCCGGTGAGGGGCAAAAGCTCTTTGAGGTGTATCATCTCCACCCGCTTGTCCCCGGCGGCCGCCGCGCATTTTTTAAGGTCCAGCTCCTGGTCCACCGGGATGCAGAAGACCAGAAGTCCCCGCCGGTCCCCCCGGGCCACCAGGGTCTTGAACATCCGCTCCCGCAGGGCGAGGTCACTTGTGCCGCAGGGGTCCGCATCGTTGTAGTCAAATTCCCGCGTGCTGTAGGGAATGCCGGCGGCGTCCAAGAGCCGCAGGGCGTTGGTTTTCGTGGGGCCGCTCATTTGCCCATGACCTTCGTCTTTTCCACCGCGTCGATGACGGCGTCGGCGGCGGCGGCCCGGAAGGCGCTGCGCTCCAACGTGAGCACACCCTGGATGGTGGAGCCGCCGGGGGAGCATACCGCGTCCTTCAAAGCGCCGGGATGGCGGCCGTCCGCCTGATAAAGGGCCGCGGCCCCCTCCACCGCCCGGGCGGCGTAGCGCATCGCCTGAGCCCGGGGCATGCCGCAGGCCACCGCCCCGTCGGACAGGGCCTCGATGAACATATAGGCGAAGGCGGGGGTGCACCCGCCGATGGTGCCGGCCACGTCCATGAGATGCTCCGGGCAGGGGTCCCATGTGCCCGCCCCGGCCATGGCGGCGGTGAGCGCTTCTGCATCCCCGGCCTCAGTGTCCTTCTCGCACCAGGCGATGAGCCCCTTCCCCACGGCCACGGGGGTATTGGGGCAGAGGCGGATGACGGGATAGGCCCCGCCGGCCAGCTCCTGCACCCGGGCGCAGTCCATCCCGGCGGCCAGGCTCACCAGCACGAACCGGTCGGTCCGGGCGGCGAGAGCGGGGGCGATGGAGGTGAGCATGCCGGGCATGTCCTTCGGCTTCACGCCCAAGAAGATGTATTTTGCCTGGGCGGCCACATCTTCCGCCGTGCCTACGGCATAGCCCAGCTCCTGGGCCAGAGCCTCCGCCTTGGCGGGGGTGCGGTTGGCGACGATGACGTCCGAGGGCGCGGTGGCGGTCCCGGCGGCCCGGGCCATGGCGCCGCCCATGTTGCCCACGCCGATAAAGCCTAACAGGTACATAGTTTTTCCTCCTTGTATGATGGCGTTGTCCCAAGAATGGGACAGCGGCTGTTGCGTATTCGCGACGGGTGTGGTATACTTCACCAAGGGTCCGGGGCTGTGGTCTCCGCCCCCGCCGCCCGCACGGCGGCAAAGGCCAGTGCCCGGGTGGCGTCGAGACACCCCTCCATGAGTCCCAGCTCCGCAAAGGCGATGGGCAGCTCCGTGCAGGCCAGCACCACCTTTTCCGCGCCTTGGCCCCGTAAATCCTGCAGGATGTCTCCGACGGGGATGCTCTCCAACGGCGCGCTCCGGCCCTTTACGCCGTCGTAGATGAGGCGCATGACCTCCGCCTGCATGGCGGGGGAGGGGTACAGGAGCTCTATGCCCGCCTCAACGAGGGCCTTTTCGTAGACCCCGGCCCGGACGGTGCCGTCCGTGGCGAGAACGCCCGCCTTTTTCACCCCGGCGGCCTTCAGCGCCGCCGCGGCCTCCCGGGGCATGTGCAGCACCGGGACAGACACGGCCCGGGCCACGTCGTCATAAAAATAGTGGGCGGTGTTGCAGGGCATGAGAAGGATGTCCGCCCCGGCGGACACAAGGCGCCGCGCGCTCTTCGTGAGCTCCGGCACCGGGTCTGGCCCGCCGCGGAGTATGGCGGCGGTTCTGTCCGGGATGGCGGTGTTCACGTCGGCCAGCATGTGGATATGCTCCTGGTCCGAGGCGGCCCGGGTGAGAGAGATGATCTTCTCCATTAGGTCGCAGGTGGCCGCGGGGCCCATGCCGCCGATGACGCCCAGTGTCTTTTTCATATCCCCGCCTCCCGTTTTTTCCCTATTTTAGGCGCACCGCGCCCCCGCGTCAAGCATTATCTCACGGAGGACCGTTCTATGGATACCCGTCCCATCGGCATATTCGACTCCGGCGTCGGCGGTCTCACCGCCGTGAAGGCACTGATGGCCGCCGCCCCCTGGGAGAGCTTCGTGTATCTCGGCGACACGGCCAACGCCCCCTATGGGGACAGGACCCCGGCGGAAATACGGGGCTTTTCCCGGCAGAACACCGGCTTTCTCCGGGCCCAGGGGGTGAAGGCCCTGCTGGTGGCCTGCAATACCTCCAACGCCAACGCCATGGACCAGATGCTCTCCGACAATCCGGATATGCCGGTCCTCGGCGTCATCGAGCCCGCCGCGGCCGCGGCGGCGGCCGCCACGAAGACAGGCCGCGTGGGCGTGCTGGCCACCCACGCCACGGTGGCGAGCGGGGCATATGAGCGGGCGGTGCGAGCCCTCATGCCGGAGGCTCTTGTCACCGCGGTGGCCTGTCCCAAGCTGGTGCCATTGGTGGAGAGCGGCCGCACCGACCCCGCCGACGGGGAGCTCATGGCCGCCGCGGCGGAATACGCCGCGCCCCTGAAAGCGGCGGGCGCGGACACGGTGATACTGGGCTGCACCCACTATCCCATCATTGAGGCTGCCATCCGCGCCGCATTGGGGCCGGGTATAGCGCTCATTGATTCCGGGGCCGCCTCTGTGGGGGCGCTTCTGCAGGCCCTGGCGGCGCGGGATGCCCTGGGAGACAAAGAAAAGACCGGCGGCCGCAGGTTTTTCTGCAGCGCCGGTTTGGAGCGGTTCGTGAAGACGGGCTCCGCCTTCCTGGGGTGGGATATAGGCCCCCGGACAGAGCTCGCCGCGCTGTGAGGAGGGGACTATGGCAAGGTCATCCAACCAAAAGCTGAAACTGCTGTACCTGGCCCGGTACCTGATGCGGGCCTCCGACGAATCCCACCCCGTGACGGTGGCGCAGATGATCGAGCACCTGGCCGCGCAGGACATCGCCGCCGAGCGCAAGAGCGTCTACGACGACATGGAGGCCCTGCGGCTGTTCGGCCTGGACGTGCAGAGCGTGCGCGTGGGCTCCGCCACCGGGTACTTCATCGGCGACCGGGGCTTCCAGCTGCCGGAGTTGAAATTGCTGGTGGACGCGGTCCAGTCCTCCAAGTTCATCACCGAGCGCAAGAGCCTGGAGCTCATCCGAAAGCTGGAGAGCCTGGCCAGCGACCTGGAGGCGAAGGAGCTTCACCGCCATGTGTACGTCCGGGGCCGCATCAAGACCATGAACGAGTCCATCTACTACAACGTGGACGAGCTCCAGTCCGCCATCGACGGGGACAGGCCCATCACCTTCAAATACTTCGAGTGGGACCGGGAAAAGCGCCGGGTATGGCGCCACGACGGCAGGCGCTACGCCGTGAGCCCCTGGGCCCTCATGTGGGACGACGAAAACTACTATCTGCTGGCCTACGACCCCGAGGCGGGGCAGATGAAGCATTATCGGGTGGACAAAATGGCCTCCATCGCCCTGGGGGACGGGCCCCGGCAGGGGAGGGAGGCCTTCGGGAAACTGGACATGGCCGCCTACACCAACACCCACTTCGGCATGTTCTCCGGGGACGTGCAGCCAGTGCGGCTCAGCTTTGAAAATGCCCTGGCCGGGCCGGTCATCGACCAGTTCGGCTCAGAGGTGAGCCTGGTGCCCCTGGACGAGGGCCACTTCTCCGTGACGGTGAACGTGGCGGTGAACGTGCAGTTCTTCGGCTGGCTCTCCGGCTTTGGCACGAGGGCCAGGATCCTGGCCCCTGCCTCCGCCGCGGAGGAGATGGCAAAGCATCTCAGGACCGTGGCGGCCCTGTACGATTAGAAAATCACCCGGCACAGCAGGTCCATCCAGCCCTCCGCCGTGACGGCCAGACCCAGGACCGCGAAAAATACCACATTCTGAACAAGATGTTTGTGCTTGGACATCGATGTATCTCCCTTCTGTTTTTGTTTATGACAGAAGGATAGCCCGCGGGCCGTCCCATAAAACGGACAGCCGCGGGCCGGGAGGAGAAAACTATGGATAAAATGCAGACCGAGAACGGCTATGGCGTGCTGTTCATCGTGGCCACGCCCATCGGCAACGCCCGGGACATGTCCCCCCGGGGCACCGACATATTGGAGAGCGTGGACGTCATCGCCGCGGAGGACACCCGCCGGAGCGTGGTGCTCTTAAATAAGCTGGGCATCCGCAATAAGCTGGCCAGCAACCACAAGTTCAACGAGCACGGCAAGGCCCGGTACTTCGTGGACCTTCTGAAGGCGGGCCAGAGCGTGGCGGTCATCACCGACGCGGGAACCCCCTGCATCTCCGACCCGGGCAACGAGCTCATCAAGTGCGCCGTGGAGGAGGGCATACGGGTGGTGGGCGTGCCGGGGCCCTGCGCCGCGGTGACGGCCCTGTCGGTGAGCGGGTTCGACCTCTCCTCCTTCGTGTTCCGGGGGTTCCTGCCCCGGGAGAACGCCGACAGGGGCAGGCTCCTGGACCAGATGCGCCGGGGGGCGGTGCGGACCTATGTGTTTTACGAGTCCCCCAAGCGGGTGATGGACGCGGTGGAGTTCTTCCTGCGGGAGGCCGTCCCCTGCCGGATGTGCCTTTTGAACGACCTCACCAAGCTTCACGAGACCGCCTTTCGTGGAAGCCCCTCGGAGGTCCGGGACCAGCTTTTGGCCAAGGGGGAGTATGAAAAGGGGGAGTTCTGCCTGGTGGTGGAGCTTTCAGAGGAATTCCTCGCGCCGAAGCAGGAGCATGTGGTCTCCGCCGAGGCGCTGCTGGTGGACGCCATGGTGCGGGAGAGCTGCCGGCCCAAGGACGCCATCAAGGTGGTGCTGGCCGATGAGGCCAACACCTACAGCAAAAACGAGCTCTACGCCGCGAGCCTGAAGCTCAAGGACATGTTCAGCTGAAAAAGAATAGGAAACGGGCCTGTGCTGATGTGCACAGGCCCGTTTTTTCACTTCATCATCTCCTGCCGCCGGCGGAAGAGGTCCTCATAGCTCTCCCCGATCCAGCGGTCCAGGTCTTTTTTAAGCTCCTCCCGGCGGGCGGGGTCTGCAAGCAGGTCCACCACGAAGGGGGCGTACCAGGTGCCGGACAGGTCCTTCAGCTCCCCGTATAGTTCCTCCAGGTCCTTGGCGGGGCTGTAGTACCGGCCCACGCTGTCCGTGGCGGCGGAGACGGTGTCGGCCACGGAGATGATGTATATCATGGCCCGGGCGGGAGAGGCGCCGGGGCTGAAGCTCACGGGGTAGCCGCCCTGCTCGTCGTAATGGCAGTGGTGGCCGTAGGCCACGTCGGCGTAGGGGGCGGTGGAGGGCCGCTTGCTCAGCAGATTCGCCCCATAGTAGGCGTGCAGCTGCAGGAGGGAGAACTCCTCCTCCAGAAGGCCCCGGCAGGTGGTGCGCACCATGTCGATGCAGTGGACCATGCCCGCGTCGTATACCCGCCCGGCCCGCCAGGCAAAGTCCTCAAGTTCCTCCGCCCTGGCGGCCACGGCCGCGGTATCGGCGCAGTCCATGAAGCCCACAAACTGCTCCGGGCAGTCCTTGATGGCCCAGCGGCAGAGGGCCCGGGCGATCTGGGCGGTCCGCCACATCCGGGCGTAGCCGGTGGGGTGCTGGCAGGCGAACACGTTCAGCAGCAGATCATAGTAGCTGGTGCATCCGGGCAGCTCCCGGTAGGCGTACAGGACCTGGCGCAGGTAAAAGCCCATCTGCCGGGCGTAGTCGCTTCCCGGCACCTGGGCCAGCCACCGGAACATGCGCCGGAGCATCTTTTTGACCCGGGGCTTCTGGCCCGCCATCTTCCGCTGGCTCAGGGTCTTGCTGTACTCCATGAACATGGCCGGGGCGCTCAGGTGGGAGAACATGCTCTGGGGGTCGAAGTCGTCCTCCAGCCGGGCGGTGGACAGGGCGTACAGCACGTCCAGAAATTCCTCCAGGGATATGGCCCCGCAGTGGTACAGCGCGGCGTAGTAGGTATACTGCCACCGGGGCTGCAGGGGCTCGCCCCGCTCCCGGGCCTGCTCCATCTGTTTCTGCTGGATGAGCTGGGCCGACTCCATGACCTGGACGAACATGTCAGGCTCCGCGCCGCCCTGGCGGAGGAAAGCCAGCATGGTGGTCTGCTCCTGGTGGCTCAGGTAGAGGTATCGGTCCCAGGGCAGGGAGGGGGTCTTGGCCCGTATCTCCGGGTCGGAGAGGATGCGGATGGACCGCATGGTGGCGGCCAGCTTTGCCTTGGCGTCATCCAGATTGCTGGTGGAGTAGGTGAGAGCCAGGTTTCCCATGCTCCGGTGGATATAGCCCCGTATCTCCGGGTCGGTGATGTCGTCGTAGGCGGTTTCGAAGTAGGACGCACTCTCGGCGAAGCTCAGGCGCATCCGGTAGGTGAACAGCCGCGCCCCGCCGGGAGAGAGGGAGGTCTCCATGTTATATAAGCCCATGCCCACCCAGTAGAGCTCCCGGATGAGCATGTCCCGGTCGTTTTTCTGGCGGGCGTAGTTCACCAGGGCCATGTGGATGCGATAGGCCAGGGCGGAGTCCTTCTGGGCCACGCCCTGCATGAGCTTGTCGGCAAATTCCTGCAGGTCGGCGATGTCCTCCGCCGAGGCGGAGAAGATGTTGTCCAGCGCGGGGAAGAGCTCGGCGCGCAGCAGCGCCATGCCCTTGTCCGCCTGCTCCCGGGAGCGGCCGGTGGCCTGGGAGACGTCGTTCAGCAGGGCCTGGGCGCTCTCCTGCCCGGTGGGCACGTCCGCGTCCCGGCGCAGCTCTGCCAGCAAGTCCAGATATTTTTCCTGATACTCCCTCATGGCCGCCCCCTCACCCCAGGTACTTGCGCAGGGTGTCCCGGAGCTGGGGCACGCCGATGGGCTTGGCCAGGTGGGCGTTCATCCCCGCCTCTTCACAGGCGCGGATGTCCTCCACGAAGGCGTTGGCGGTCATGGCCACGATGGGCACCGTGGCCGCGTCGGGGCGCTTCAGGGCGCGGATGGCCCGGGTGGCGGTCAGGCCGTCCATCACGGGCATGCGCACGTCCATGAAGATGAGGTCGTAGTAGCCCTCGGCACTGGCGGAGAACATGTCCAGGGCCTGTTTGCCGTCCTCGGCCTCGTCGATGGCGGGGCCCTCTTCACCGATGAGCTCCAGGGCGATCTCCCGGTTGATATCGTTGTCCTCGGCCAGGAGGATGCGCTTGCCGGAGTAGTCCGCGGGCGCGGCGGTCTCCCGGCGGGTCATCAGCGCGCCCAGGGTCTTGCTCAGCTGGGCCAGGTACAGAGGGCTGGGCAGGAAGGCGTCTATGCCCATCTTCCGGGTGTCGTCCTCACTGTGGGGCCACTGGTAGGAGGAGGTGAGCAATATCACCACGCCGTCCCCCAGCATGGCCCGCAGTTCCCGGGCGGCCTGGACGCCGTCCACCACAGGCATGCGCCAGCCCAGGAGCACCGCGCCGTAATCCCGGCCCTCCATGTGGGCCCGGGCGGCCATGTCCAGCGCCTCCGGCGTGCCGGCGCTCGTGTCGCAGTCCATGCCCAGCGCCTGGGCCATCTCCCGGATGTGGGCCAGGGCGGTCTCCTTTTCCGCCGCCAGCAGCCGCAGACCCTGGAGCTTTCCGGCGCCCTCCTGGCTCTCGTCCAGCTGCTCCAGGGGCAGGGTCACCGTGAAGCAGCTGCCCTGGCCAAGGGCGCTGGTGACGGCGATGGAGCCGTTCATCATCTTCACCAGGTTGTGGGTGATGGTCATGCCGAGACCCGTGCCCTCGATGCGGCCGGTGCCCTCCGCCCGCTCGAAGGGCTGGAATATCTTCGCGAGGAATTCCGGGGTCATGCCCATGCCGGTGTCCCGGATGACGAACTCGTAAAAGACGTGGCCGGCGCTGGTGTGGGTGTCGCCGACCTGGCGGATGGTCAGGGAGATGGTCCCCTCCTCGGGGGTGAACTTCACAGAGTTGTTGAGGATGTTGATGAGCACCTGCTGGATACGCAGCTGGTCGCCCCGGACCTGGCCGCAGGTGACGCCGCTCATGTCCACGGTGAGGTTTTGGCGCTTTTTGTCCGCCTGGGGCTGGAGCACCGCCAGAAGCCCCCGGAGGAACTCCTCCATGGAGAAGGGCTCCGGGCTCAGGGTCATCTTCCCGCTCTCGATGCGGGACATATCCAGGATGTCGTTGATAAGGCTCAAAAGGTGCCGGGAGGACAGGTCTATCTTCCCCAGGCAGTCCTCCACCCGGGCCCGCTCGTCCATATGGGCCTGGGCGATGGTGGTCATGCCGATGATGGCGTTCAGGGGCGTGCGGATGTCGTGGGACATGTGGGAGAGGAAGTCGCTCTTGGCCTGGTTGGCGGCGTTGGCCGCGTCCAGGGCGCTGCGCAGGGCGGCGCTGGCCGCCTCCAGGCGCTCCTGCTGGCGGCGCTGCTCGTCGGTCATGTCCCGGAGGAGAACGAGATACAGTCCCTCCCCGGCGGGGGCTGCCCACAGCTCCATCTGCCGGCCGGCCCACTCCACGTTGTGCTCTTCTTCCAGTTCCCCGGCCCGGACCTTGTCCAAAAAGGGCGCCAGCCACGGGAGCAGAGCGGACCTGTCCGCCAGGCTGACCGCCGCCGGATTTTCGTATTCACATTTCCAGCCGTTGGGCCCATCGGGACGGACCAGAAGGGCCGGGCCCGGCAGCAGGTCGTAGCCCGCCGCCAGGGCCAGAATATCAGCGTTCATCTTAAAGCGATCAGAATACGGTCACGTTGTCCGGGCCGAGGTCGGCCAGGGTGGGCGTGCCGCACATGGTCATGGTGTCCTTGAGCTCCGCGATCATCTTGTCCAGATATACGTTCAGGCCCTCGGCCCCGGCCGCGTACACGAAGGGCACCACCGGCCGGCCCACCAGCACGGCGTCCGCGCCCAGGGCCAGAGCCCGGAACACGTCCACGCCGGAGCGGATGCCCCCGTCCACCAGCACGGGCACGCGGCCGTTTACCGCCTTGGCGATGGCGGGCAGCACCTCCGCCGTGGCGGGCACGCCGCCCAGCACCCGGCCGCCGTGGTTGGACACCACGATGGCGGACGCGCCGCCCTCGATGGCCTTCTCGGCCCCCCGGACGGTCATGACGCCCTTGACGATGAAGGGCATCTTGGCGTAGGCGGTGATCTCTTTGAGCTCCGGCACGGACTTGCTGCCGGCGTTGGGGTTCATGGCCTTCAAAAACGGCAGGCCCGCGCCGTCCACATCCATGGCGGCGGCGAAGACGCCGGCCTTGTTCAGGATGTCCAGCTTCTCGAAAACGGCCTCCTTGTTCCAGGGCTTGATGGTGGGCACGCCGATGCCCTGGACCTTTTTCATGTCCTCCACGGAGCTTTTCATGATCTCTGGGTCCACCCCGTCGCCGGTGAAGGCGGCGACGCCGTATTCCGCCGCGGCGGGGACCAGGATGCTGTTGTAGGCAAAGTCGTCGTACTTCTCGCCGTAGTGGAGTTTTAAGGAGCCCAGGGGGGCGATGAAGATGGGAGCCTTAAAGTCCCAGCCGAACAGGCGGAAGGAGGTATCCGGCGTGGCGTTGGGGCAGAGGGTGTCCATGTTCACCAGCACCTCCTGCCACTTGGCATAGTTGCGGGCGGCGGTGTTGTTGGGCGCCTTGCAGCCGGGGCCGGGGATGAGGTTGCCGCATGCCTTTCCGTCGCAGACAGGGCAGGCCCTGCAGATGGGGCCCACCTGGTCCCGGGCGGCGGCCAGTATCTCGTTATATGTCATGGCTGTGTACCTCCGTTGCATCTTAATTTATATGTAGCCTTCTTGCATCCATTATAACGGATACCGGCCAAAAGTCAACGTAAAACCGCCTGGTCCCGGGCGCTTTGACGATTTACAGTTGTAGATTCATACAAAAATGCCGCCGGGGCGGCGGGATATATCGTGGGAATTGATGATTTTGAAAGTTTTGAAACCATGAATTTCATTTTTCCCTTGAAAAATCGACGCCAAGCCGGTATAATCGGCTCGTAACGAAAATCGCGAAAGCGAAAAATGCAAACACATATCAATGAGGAGGAACCATATCATGAAGAAGACACTGAAGATGCTGGCGCTGGTCATGGCGCTGGTCATGGTGTTCGGCTGCATGGGCGCTGTCGCCTTTGCCGCTGAGGCCAAGGAGGGCGGCTCCGCCCTGAATTTCACCACCGGCGGCGACCAGGGCACCTACTACGGCTTTGGCGGCGTCATGGCCCAGAAGATCGGCGAGGTCACCAGCACCTCCGTCACCGCCATCACCTCCGGCGGCTCCCAGGCCAACATCTACGCCCTGCAGGACGGCGACGCGGAGCTGGCCTTCGTCCAGTCCGACGTTATGGCTTACGCCTACAACGGCGAGCGCCTGTTCGAGGAAGACGGCGCCATCACCGATTTTTCCACCGTCGGTGCTCTGTACATGGAGCAGGTCCAGATCGTCACTCTTGACCCCGAGATCAAGACCGTGGCCGACCTGGCCGGCAAGAAGGTCTCCATCGGCGCTGCCGGTTCCGGCGTTTACTTCAACGCCATCGACGTGCTGGGCGCTTATGGCCTGACCGAAGAGGACATCGAGCCCACCTACCAGTCCTTCGGTGATTCCGCCGAGGCTCTGCAGGACGGCCAGATCGACGCCGCCTTCGTGGTCGCCGGCGCTCCCACCACCGCCGTCACCTCCCTGGCCGCCACCAGCCCCGTGTATCTGGTGAGCCTGGACGACGAGCACATCGAGGCCCTGCAGGAGACCAGCCCCTACTACAGCAAGAACGTCATCTCCAAGGACGCCTACGGCACCGACGATGACGTGACCACCGTGGCCATCGGCGCCGTGGTCATCGCCCGGGACGACGTGTCCGACGCGGATGTTTACAACTTCCTGTACGGCGTGTTTGAGAACCTGGACAACCTGAGCCACGATAAGGCCAAGGAGCTGAGCCTGGAGTTCGCCACCTCCGTCGCGGACGTCCCCTATCACCCCGGCGCGGCTGCCTACTATGCCGACAAGGGCTTCGAGGTCCCTGTGAAGGAAGCCGAGTGATATCTCTTACCGAGCTTTGATATCTTGCCGCGGCGGGCTTGCCCGCCGCGGCAACCTAAATGGATGGGCGGGACAGATGGCCGCGCACCGCCTTTAAGATGCGCAGCCATGTATCCCGCGGAAGAAAGGAGTTCCCCCAATGGCAGAGGAGAAGAAGACCGTGACCCCGCCCGCGCCGGAGACCGATACCGCCACCGGTACCGCCGCCGACGTGGAGGAGGTCATGAAGAAATACGACCGGGAGTCCAACGTCCGGGTCTGGGAGGGCTGGCAGAAGTACATGATGAACGGGCTGGCCGCCGCCTTCTCGGTGTACTGCATCGTGTCCACGCTGTTTCTGACGTGGATGCCGGAGCAGAAGCTGAACGTGTTCCTGGGCCTGATCTTGATCCTGGGCTACCTCAACTACCCCATCAAGAAGGGGCATGTACGGGTCAACTCCCTGCCCTGGTACGACATCATCATCATGGTGGCCGGGGCGCTGCCGTTTTTCTACTTCGCCCTGAACGCCCGCAGTATCATCGGTCTTGCCACCCGCGTGACCCGTGACCCCAAGATGGTGGTCATGGCCATCGTGTCCATCCTGGCGTTCATGGAGCTGTGCCGCCGGTGCGTGGGCATCCCCATCCTGTGTGTGGTGGGGGCGCTGGGCGTCTACACCTTCGCCAACGTCCGCTTCGGCAAGGTCATCTATGACCTCTTCTACACAACCACGGGCCTTATGAACACGCCCATCAACGTCTGCTCCAAGTATATCGTGGTGTTCATCATCTTCGGCGCGTTTCTGGAGCGGACGGGCATATCCACCTTCTTCATAAATCTTGCCAACTGCGTGGCGGGCGCCTCCTCCGGCGGCCCGGCCAAGGTGGCGGTCATCTCCTCCGCCCTGTGCGGCATGGTGTCCGGCTCCTCCGTGGGCAACACCGTGACCACCGGCTCCGTCACCATCCCCATGATGAAGAAGACCGGCTACAAGGGCGAATTCGCCGGAGCCGTGGAGGCGGCCGCCTCCACCGGCGGACAGATCATGCCCCCCATCATGGGCGCGGCGGCCTTCCTCATGAGCGAGTACATGGGCATCCCCTACGGCCAGGTGGCCCTGAAGGCCATCCTGCCCGCGGTGCTCTACTTCACCGGCATCTACATCGTGGTGCATTTGGAGGCCAAAAAGCTGGGCCTGCGGGGCATCCCCCGGGCGGAGCTTCCCAGGTTCATGAAGCTGCTGCCGAAGATATACCTGCTGCTGCCCTTGATCATCCTTGTCTGGCTGGTGTCCACCAACACCCGCACCATGCAGTTTTCCGCCGCCATCGCCATCCTGGTGACCATCGCCATAGGCTTGGTGAACAACGTGGTGGCCAAGGTCACCAAGAGCGACGACAAGACCGACTGCCTCACCTTGGCGAAGTTCTTCGACGCCCTGGCGGCCGGCGCCAAGAGCACCATCACCGTGGCCGTGGCCTGCGCCATGGCCGGCTTGGTGGCCGGGTGCATCACCTCCACCGGTCTTGCCTCCAAGCTCATCACCGCCGTGGTGGCCATCTCCGGCGGCCGGGCCATCATTGCCCTGTTCCTCACGATGCTCTGCTGCATCGTGCTGGGCATGGGCGTGCCCACCACCGCCAACTACTGCATCATGGCCTCCACCTGCGCACCCATCCTCATGAGCGACGCCATCGGCATCGCCCCCGTGGCGGCCCACTTCTTCGTGTTCTACTTCGGCATCGTGGCGGACATCACCCCGCCGGTGGCCCTGGCGGCCTACGCCGGCTCCGCCATCGCCAAGGCGCCGCCCATGAAGACGGCCCTGAACGCCACGAAGCTGGCCATCGCCGCCTTCGTTGTGCCCTACATCTTCGCTTTGAACCCGGCCATGCTCCTGGTGGACACCACCGCCCTGCAGGTGGTGCAGGTGGTCATCACCTCCATCCTGGGCATCCTGGCCCTGGGCGTGGGCCTGGAGGGATATCTAAAAGGCAATGTGCCTTGGGTGCTCCGCGTCGTGGCCTTGGCTGCGGGCCTGTTCCTCATCTATCCGGGCACCGTCAGCGACCTGGTGGGCCTGGCCGTGGTGGTGGGCATCTTCCTGTTCCAGACCATGATGAGCAAAAAGGCTGCCTCTCCCGCCTGAAAAACAAGCGAAAATTTGGAAAGCCTCCCCAACTTTGGGGAGGCTTTTTCGCGGAGAAATTGCCATGGTGTTTTCCCGCGCGCGCGGATACCATAGCTATGATGCGAAACCGTATTTGAACTGGAAAATATCGCCTTTCGCCGGCGGACGCCAAGGGCGCGCGGCTTTCGGGCCCGGTGGAAGCGCTGAAATATTTTAGCGCGGTTTTCATGCCCGCTTTCTCGCATACTGATGAGGCCGACAGAAATGACGGGAGGATGAACTATGGGAAAGCGTTGGCTCAAGGGACTGCCTGTGGCGGTCACGGCGTGGATACTGACGGTCGTCTTTGCGGTGACGGCCTTTGCGGACGGGGCGCTCATCCCCGTGGGAGAGACGGTAGGCATACAGATCGAAATGGAGGGCGTGCTGGTGGCGGGCCTGTCCGACGTGGAGACGGCAGCGGGGTGCGTCAGCCCTGCCCGGGACGCCGGCCTTCGCACCGGCGACATGATCCTGGCCGTGGAGGGCAAGGCGGTGGAGACCGCCGCCGAGCTCATCCAGGCGGTGGAGGATAAGGACGGCGGAAGCGTTGAAGTGACGGTGCGGCGCAACGGCGGCAATCGCACCCTTTCCGTGACGCCCGCCCGGGAGACGGAGGGCGGCCTGCGGCTGGGGCTGTGGCTCCGGGATGGGGTGGCCGGCATCGGCACGGTCACCTATATCGACCCGGAGACCGGGGCCTTCGGCGCCCTGGGCCACGGGGTGAACGACGTGGACACCGGCGTGCTGCTGCCCGTGGCGGACGGGGACGTGTGCCGGGCCCAGATCGTGGACGTGAAGCGGGGCCAGAGCGGCACACCCGGGGAGCTTTCCGGCAGCTTTGACCCGGGGGCCGTCATCGGGTGCATCAACACCAACACCCCCTGCGGCATCTTCGGCACCATCACCGGGGGCCTGGGCTCCCTGCGGCCGCCCATGCCCGTGGGCGGGGCGGAGGACGTGCAGAAGGGTCCTGCCACCATCCTGGCCTGCGTGGCAGGCAGCCAGATCAAGGAATATGACGTGGAGATCGCCCGCACCGGCATGGCCGCGGGCAGCGGCCGGGATCTGTCCGTACACGTGACGGACCCGGAGCTGCTGGCCCGCACCGGCGGCATCGTCCAGGGCATGTCCGGCAGCCCCATATTGCAAAACGGCAAGCTCATCGGCGCGGTGACCCACGTGTGTGTCATCGCCTTCATGCCAACAGGGGACTACTGTTTCATGGGTATCTTCGGATAGATGTCGATCTCCAGCGCGCCGTCATGGTCCTTGCGGTACTCGATGCGGTAGAGTATCTCCTTCAGGAGCTTGTTGCGCTCTGTCGCGGCCATCTGGTCGTAGCTGTCCAGCAGCGCCTCCGTCTGGGGTATCACGTTCTCATGGAAGTCCGCCTGTTCCTCCAGGGCGGGCAGCCGTTCATAGAGGCTGTCAAGCTGGGACTGGACGGCTTTCTGGCTGCCGGTGATCTTCTCTTTGCGCCGGCGGAACTCCTCTTTTGTGTAGAGGCCCTGTTCCACCAGGTCAAAAGCGTTATCCAGTTGGGCGTTCAGCTTTTCCAGTTCGGCGGTGAGCTGCCCGATCCTGTCCCGGCAGGAATCCGCCTCGCTCTCAAAGCCCACGTTTTCGATCTCCACCGTGTAGCCCTTTACCCATTGGCGCAGAGCGGAGATGACCTGCTCCTCGGTCTTGGCGTAGTCGTAGCTGGCGGTGTGGCAGTTGCGGTGGTTGACGCACCGGAACCGGGGGACGCCCCGGTTGGAAACGGTGCGGCCTATGCGCTTGCCGCACTTGGCGCAGTAGATAAGACCGGCAAAGGCGTTTTGCAGTTCAAAGTCCTCTTTGACATGGGCGTTGGATGGGCGCTCTGTGCGGACGCGCTGGGCCTCGGTGAAGATGTCCTCGCTGATGAGCGGCGGGTGCAGGCCCTGGAATATCTCATAGTCGCTGGGGTCCTGCAGGTGCTTGATATGCCGCTTGACCTCGCCGTTTTCGATGCGCTTGACCTGCTTGCACCAGCCCCGGCGTATCTTGCCGCAGTAGACCGGGTTTTTGAGCATGTTGAAGATGGAAGAGTAGGTCCACAGCTCTCCATGCCGGGTGGGGATGTGGTGGTCGTTCAGGTAATTGGCGATCATCACAGTCCCGTCGCCGCCCAGGTACATATCAAAGACGGTCCTTACCACCTCCGCTTCCTCCGGCAGAGGCTCCAGGGAGTAGCCCTTTTCGTTGGGCAGCTTGATGCGCTGGTAGCCGTAGGGGGCGATACTGCCCAGATACTTTCCCTCGGCGGCGGAGCTTTCACGGCCCCGGATAAGACGCCGGTTGATGGTCTTGTATTCCCGGCGGCTCATGAACAGGCCAAACTCAAAGTATTCTTCGTCAAACTCATTGCTGGGGTCATAAATTTTGTTGGGGGTGATGATCTTGGTGCCGGAGAACTGGAACACCTGGCTGATGTACGCCTGGTCGGCGCCGTTGCCGCGGGCCAGACGTTCCAGGTCCACTACCAGGACCCCCGCGTAGAACTCCTCGCTCACCTCGGCCAGCATCTCCTGGATCTGCGGCCTGGCGGCGATGGACTCGCCTGAAACGACCTCATAATAAACTTTTGCAATACGGTACCCACGATCACTCGCCAGCTTGTCCAAGATCGCCTTATGGCGCTTGAGTGTTTCCTCTACACTGAACTCGGCATAGTCACGGTCAAAGCGGGATTTTCGCAGATACATGACGTATTGCTCCATTTGGGGCCTCCTTTCAAGAATATTATAGAAAATAGCGCAAACGGTGTCAAATATATGAGGCGCTCCAAATAATGGAAGCGCCGCAAAGTCATTGCGGCGTGGAAGGTGCGTTGTCTGTGGTCCGGGGAGAGGGGAGGCTTCGTTTTCTGTACGCCTCCGAGACGATATGGCTTATGGAGGCGGTGTGTATATCATCAAGCGGCCGGCACATCTCGTCATGGATACGAAGAATGATAACGCCGGCCTTGATCTCCTTTGCGACTATATGACCGCCTCCTTTGATGGTTCAATCGTTATTTTATCCAGGTGCAGAGTAGTGTTATTCAGGACAAGATCAGACGGCGGCTGACAAGCCGCTCCATAGGTGGTGAGCCTCCCTCCATGCCCGTGGCGGGGCGTCCTACGCTGTGACGCATAGCCGACGCAAGTATCTTCTCCGTGTGCGTATCCTGGCCGACAGCTTTGCCAAAGCTGTGTGCGGCGCTGGTGTCTCTCGCTCTGCCCCAGGGGGACGTTTTGGCGCACCCGCCGCTTGGCTCCTCACACACGGAACGTATCTGGCTGCCCTATACTGCGCCGTCAGATATGGCGTCGCTTTCTTTGTTAGTCATGGGCTATATCAGGCAGAGCGCACTTTAAAGCCCGTTAATATGCTGTGGATCAGCTTCGATTCCAGCCGCAGCCGCATATCTTCATCGACGCGGAGGGTGCTGTTTCCATAGGCGTCTTTGAGGGGCCTTGTGGCAAGGGCGCAAATATAGCCCCGGTAGTGCCCCACAACGGCGGCAAGGGCGGCCTCGTCCCCGGCTATGGCGGCCAGGATCACGGGCACCGGGATGGGCGCTGCTCGTCCGGCCATACAGTTCCCTCCTCCGTCATATACCTTCGCAGTTCTTTCAGCGCCGTGAGCCGCCGCTTGGATATGGTTTGATGGGCGACGTTCAGCCGCCGGCCGATCTCCCGGTCTGTCATACCCAGGAAGTAGGTCAAGAGGATCACGGCCCGCTTGCCCTCCGGCAGCCGCGCCAACGCCCCGGCCAGAGTATCGCCGCATACGACCACGGGGACGCCCAGCACGTCAAAGGTGTGTTCGTCCTCAAAGTATCTGTCCAGCGCGGCGGTCTGCTCCAACTCGGCGGCGGTCATGCCGTCGAGGGACTTCTCCCGGTCGTGAAGGTGCGCGTACTCCCGGCAGATGTTTCTGGCCTCGTTCTTCAAGACCTTGGCGCAGAAGGCTCCAAACTGATTTTGAATACGAGGCCCGGCGGTCACGTCATGGGGCGGGAAATACGTCTCACGGTGTGAAGAGGTAAAAAGATAGTAGACACAGAAATGCGTGTCTACTATCTTTGTTATATGC
>CANQRM010000018.1 GCA_947626265.1 uncultured Oscillospiraceae bacterium | reverse complement strand
CGGTTTCCCTTTTGGCATAAGCAACACCCCATTCGTTATCAGTATACCATACTGTCTAACAAATGGGGTGCTGTTCAAGGCCGGATGGGGCCCTTTGCAACATCTTCCTTACAATTCGGGTCGTGTTTTTGTTGATTCGGGACACAGCCATTGACGGCCGCCCGGCGCTCCGCTAGTATGGCAGTACGATACAGCGCGAATAAAAACAAGGAGGAACATACCATGAGCGAAGAGAAGAAAATCCTCGGGGGGGGGTTAACCCCTGAACAGGAGGACACCCTGAAAGAGGTCGCCGGAGGATCGATATACGACGGGGCGTCGAATGCTGCCGTGCTTGACGCTCAAGATCAACGTTATATCCAGAAGTCGAATGAATGCTCTCAGTGCAAAAACTTAGGCAAGGATGCGTGTCCCTATAACAGCGACATAGGAAGTTACTGGATGGGCACCCAGAAATGCAACTCCCGCAGCGGATTTTAAGCGAGGAAACGGCAGCCAGCGGCCAGGATGGCCAAGCTGACGTGCTCTTGATCTGTCCATTGTGACGGCATAAAAAGACCTCCCCTAGCACAAGGGGAGGTCTTGCCGCTCCGACGCGCGGCGAGAACCGGCAGTGCCCCGCACGCGCTCGGTGAGCGAAGCGAACTTTAGCGGGAGGGGCCCTGTCGGGCGAGGCCGCGCTATTCCAGAGTGTTTAAAAGAACGTCTCGTAGACGACCCGAACAAAGAAGATGGCCAGGACCACGGCGATGAGGGGCTTGACGATCCTGGAGCCCTTGCTCACGAAGCTGCGGGCGCCCATGTAGTTGCCCGCGATGCCGAAAAGCCCCGCCGTGAGCCCTAAGGGAAGCCACACCTGGCCGTTGACGAGGTATGTCACCAGGGCGGCCACATTGGTGGAGAGGTTTATCACCTTGGTGGTGCCGGCGGCGTCGTTGAGGCTCATGTGGGCAAGGCCCGTGAGCAATAACAGCAAAAATGTGCCCGTGCCGGGGCCGTAAAAGCCGTCGTACACCCCGATGACCAGGGCCAGGGCCGAGGCGATGAGGGCGGTCTTTCCCGGGGGGAGGGGGTCCTTCCCGGCGGTGTCCATGGCCTTGCTCTTGAACACGTACAGCGCCGTCAGGGGCAGGACGAACAGGAGGATTATTTTGAACACCCGGTCCGACACCAGCAGCGCCAGATTGGCCCCGCCCGCGGAGCCCGCGAGGGCAAACACGGCGCAGAGAAGGCACAGCTTCGGCTTTATGTACCCCGCCTTCCAGAACTTGAAGGTGGTGAGGGTGGTGCCCATGGCGGAGCTTATTTTATTGGTGCCGATGCTCATATGCACCGGCAGCCCGGCGATGAGGTAGGCGGGCAGGGATATGAGCCCGCCGCCCCCGGCGATGGCGTCCACGAACCCGCCGAGAAACACCAGCGGGCAGACGATGAGGTACTGAGTCCAGGACATGTGAAGAGCCTCCTGCGGTTGACATGGACCGGGAAAGACAGTATAATTTTCCCTGATACTATACGCGCCCGGCGCGTGAAAAGCAAGAGGGACCGCATTATGATCGTGACCTATAAGGGGAAGACCCCCGTGATAGATGAGACCGCTTTTGTCGCGGAGAACGCCACCCTCATCGGGGACGTGACCGTGGGGCCGGACGCCTCCGTCTGGTTCGGCGCGGTCATACGGGGGGACAACGGCCCCATCACCATCGGCCGGGGCAGCAATGTGCAGGATAACGCCACCCTCCACACGGAGCCGGGGTTCTCCCTCACCGTGGGCGAGGACGTGACCATCGGCCACAACGCGGTGGTCCACTGCGGCGAGGTGCGCACCGGCGCCCTCATAGGCATGGGCGCGGTGGTTCTCAACGAGGCGGTCGTCGGCGAGTACGCCACCGTGGGTGCCGGGGCCGTGGTGAAGCAGAACGACGTCATCCCGCCCATGTCCCTCGCGGTGGGCATCCCGGCGAAGGTCATCAAGACCGACGTCGCCACCCAGAGGGAGACGAATACCGCCAACGCCCGGGGCTATGTGGCCCGGAAAAACGCCTACCTGGCGGGAAAATGAGATAGACGCGATATGCCCCGGCTCGGGAAGAGCCGGGGCGTTTTTTGTGTCTCATACGGCCGCGCCGCAGGCGGTGAGGACCCAGCAGATGAGGATGGGCAGGAACAGCGCCGGCAGATAGTCCGCGGTCTTGAGCTTTTTGATGCCCAGGAGATTCAGGGCGATGGCCAGCAGGATCATGGAGCCCACACAGTTCATCACGGGCATGACGCCGATGCGCTCCAAAAAGGGCTGGATGGAGGCAGCCAGGGCCACCAGGGCCCCCTGGAACACCAGCACGAAAGCCGCCGAGGCCAGCACCGACGCACCGTAGGTCACGGCGAGGCAGGTGCTGGAGCAGAAGTCCAGCATGGACTTGATAAGGAGCGTGGTGTGGCACTCCAGGGCCAGATGGCCCGCGGGGTTGGCCGCGCTCTCGAAGGAGCCCAGCACGGTCATGGAGCCGATGCAAAAGAGAAGGCACGCCGTGACGAAGCCCTCCGCCGGGTTCTTGAGCCCGGCCACGCCGCCGCCCATCCGGGCAAGCACCGCGTCCCCCAGCCGGCCCAGCCGGTCGTCGATGCGAAGGGCCCAGCCGATGAGCAGCCCCGCCGCCATGCTGGCCACGCATATGAGGGCCTGCACGCCGCTTTCCACGCCCAGAAGCCCCGAGGCTGCCGAGAACACGGTGCAGAAGCCGAGACACGCCATCATGGCGTCGGGCAGGTTCTCCCGGGGCGGGAATTTGCCTGGCTTTTTCGTCCCGCCGGACCTGCGCCGCAGCAGCAGCCCCAGGGTACTGCCCATGAGCACCGTTATCACGTTGGCGAACACGCCGAAATACTTCCACACAGCCTTTGTCCTCACTGATTTAAAGAGATGTAGCAGAAGCAGTATATCACATTTTCGACGCTTTTCAAGCCTCTGTTACTGGCGGTATCCCTCCAGGAAGTCCCCGATCTCCAATATGGCCTTATAGGTGACCTCCGGCTCCGGCAGGAGCACCAGCCGGAAGTGGTCGGGCCGGGGCCAGTCGAAGCCGCTGCCGGGGACCAAGAGGATGTGCTTGGCCTCCAGAAGGTCCACGGCAAACTGGCGGTCGTCATGGATGACGACGCGGTCCGCGATCTTGGGGAAGAGGTAGAAGGCGGCCTGGGGCTTTAAGTAGCTTACGCAGCTGAGCTGGTCCAGGGCCTTCACGGCGGCGGCCCGCTGCTCGTAGATGCGCCCGCCGGGGGTGAGCATGGCCCGGGTGCTGTCCGGGTCCGCCATGGCCGCGGGGATGACCAGCTGGGTCAGCGCGTTGCCGCAAAGGCGGAGAGCCGAGAGCTTCGTCATGCACTCCTTAAGCTCCGCTGTGAGGGCCGCCGGGCCGGACACCACCGCCCAGCCGCACCGGAAACCGCAGACGACGTGGCTCTTGGAAAGGCCGTTCAGTGTCACCACCGGGATGTCCGGGGCGATGGCGGCGGCGGATTTAAAGGGCGCGTCGTCCATGATGAGTCTATCGTATATCTCGTCGGCTATGAGCAGGAGCTCCTTTTCCCGGCAGAGCTTCGCCACCTGCTCCGTCAGGGCGGGGGCGTAGACCTGCCCGGTGGGGTTGTTGGGATTTATAAGTACGATGGCCTTTGTCCTTGCCGTCACCTTCGCGGCCATGTCGGCCACGTCGGGATACCAGCCCGCGGCCTCGTCGCAGCGGTAGAACACCGGCTTCGCTCCCGCGAGATAGGCGGCGTTGGACCAGAGGCTGTAGCTGGGGGCGGGCATGAGAAGCTCATCCCCGGCGCTGAGGACGCAGGAGCAGAGCATCTGGGCCATCTCGCTGACCCCGTTGCCGATGAAGATGTCGTCGATGGTTATATCCTGCACGCCCTGGGCGGCGTGGTAAGCCCGCAGGGCCTCCCTTGCCTCCGGCATGCCCTTGGGGTCGCAGTAGGCCACGGCTTTGTCCGCGTTTTCCAGGAGCGCGGTCTTCACGCTCTCGGGCATGGTGAAGCCGAAGGCGCCGGGGTTGCCGGTATTGAGCTTCAGTATCTCTATCCCCCGGCGCTCCATGTCCAGGGCCTTCTGGTATACGGGGCCCCGGATGTCGCTGTGGACGAGCTTCAGTTTATCGGAACTTTCGATCGGTCTCATATCTGTATGCTCCTCTATAAATATTTTCTTATATGAAGCGGAAAGTATATTAGCACGGTTTATCACTTTCCGCAAGGACAAAAAAGCATCCCCCGGCCCTTGATGAGGCCGGGGGATGGATGCTATCCTGTGCGTCCGGCCTCTTCTCAGCGGCCAGACGGTTTTTTTACGCTGGCCTTACTTCTTTGCGGCCAGACGTGCTGCGCGCTTGGCATCCAGACGGGTCATGTACAGCGCGCAGGTGGAGTCGCCCACGATGTTCAGCGTGGTACGGCCCATATCGAACAGCTTGTCGACGCCGGCGATCAGCGCGATGCCTTCCACGGGAAGGCCCACGCTCTCCAGCACCATGGCCAGCATGATCATGCCCGCGCCGGACACGCCCGCCGTGCCGATGGAGGCCAGGGTGGCGGTGAGGACGATCATGGCCATCTGGCCCAGGGTCAGGCTGATGCCATAGCAGGTGGCGATGAAGATGGAGGTGACGCCCATGTAGATGGCGGTGCCGTCCATGTTGATGGTGGCGCCCAGGGGCAGCACGAAGGAGCTGACCTCGGGGTCAGAGCCCATCTTGTTGGAGCAGTCGATGGTCACGGGCAGGGTGGCGGCGGAGGAGGTGGTGGTGAAGGCCACGACCATGGCCGGCCAGATGCCCTTTACGAACTTGGCGAAGCCCACCTTGCCCAGGGCGGTGACGGAAACGCCGTAGCACACCAGGAAGTGGAGGATGTAGGCAAGATAGGCCACGCCGATGACGATCATCAGCGAGCCCACGATCTTGGGGCCGTTCACGGCCACCACGTCGGCCATCAGGCAGAACACACCAATAGGGGTCAGCTTGATGATGAAGCCCATGATCTTCATGACCACGGCGTAAGCGCTCTCCATCACGTCGCTGAACTTCTTTCCCGCGTCGCCCGCCAGCAGGATGCCCGCGCCCAGGAACAGGGCCACGACGATGACCTGCAGCATGTTGGCGTCGGAGAAGCTCTGCCACATGTTGGAGGGGAAGATGCCCTTGATAACGTCCATGACGTTGGAGGAGTTGGCCTCATATTCCAGGCCTGAGGTCTTCAGCACCGGGAACAGGTTCATGGCGTTGGCGATGTTGGCGAACACCAGGCCGATGATGATGGCCACGGCGGTGGTGCCCAGGTAGTAGACGATGGTCTTCCAGCCGATGGAGCCCACGCGCTTGATGTCGCCCAGGCTCACCACGCCGCTGACGATGCTGGTCAGCACCACGGGCACGACCAGGAACTTCAGCAGGTTGATGTAGATGTCGCCGAAGGGTTTCAGGTAGGCGGTGGTGAACGCGCCGCCGTCGGCCATGCCGTACATGCAGGCCAGGCCGGCGATGATGCCCAGGATCATGCCGATAAAGATCCATGCGGGCAGTTTCAGCTTCTTCATTGTCTCCACTCCTTCGAAGTTTTTTAACGTATAAGACTATAACATATTCTTATAACAATGTAAAGAGAAAAATTATAATTGCGCTGCCCCATGGCACGAAAAGCGCCCGGACACGGGTCCGGGCGCCTTGATACAGGCGGGTATCAGTCGGGGTCGTATTTGACCACCAGGTCCTGGGCCGTCATCAGGACGGTGAAGAACCGGTTGATGGCCGAGGGCCGGCCGGAAAAGGCCCATGTGCCGTTTCTCAGCTCATAGCGCACCGTCACGTCCTGGTCGGCCTGGGGCGCGTCCGCGGGGGCGTATTCCAGGTCGAAGTCGAACATATCCCCCTCCCGCTCGATGTCCAGCTCGCAGAGGTATTCAGTCGTGTCCGCCGGGGCGATCTTGCCGATGCACAGCTTCCCGTCCACGTCCTGAGCGCCGGCCTCGTCTAAGAGCACGTCCGCGATCTCCTCGTGGAAATGGCGGCAGACGGCGGCGAAGAGCTCGTCGTAGGTGGCGAAGTTCCGCGAGCTGACGGGGAATATGTCCATCTCCCCGGTCAGGTGGGCCACGGTGGCGGCGGGCTCGGCTGCGTCGGGGTCGATGAGGGAGGCGGTGTCATAGCACCAGCTGCCGTAAAAGCCCAGGGCCCCGGTCAGGGCGGAGACCAGGTCCGCCTTGGTCATGGAGCTGGCCGTGGGCACCGCATCCGTATTGGCGGCGGGCGTGGCGGTGGCCTTGGCGGGCTTTTCGGTGGGCGCGGGGGTGGCCGTAGGCGCGGGCGTCTCGGTGGGTGCGGGGGTCGCCGTGGGCTCCGGGGTGGCGGTGGCGGGCACCAGCTCGTCTTCCGCCGCGGGGGCCGCGTGGACGCCGCCCACGCCCTCCGGGTCCAGGATATCCGGGCCGGCGGTGCGGGCGCAGCCGGTGAGCAAAGCCGCCATGAGCAGCAGCGCCGCTATGCAGGTACGTTTCATTTTATGTCGGTTCCTTTCCAAAGGTTTTATCTTCCTGAACATTATACCGTATGTCCGCCCCTTTCGCAAGCGGTCCGCATGTTCCCCCGGAAAACACATATACTTTACAAAAGCGAATGGGAAAGGACGGTCGTCATGACGGAAAAGAAGCCTCTTATCATAAGTCTTGCCGTCAGCCTGGGGGTGGGCGGGCTGTCAGCGCTGCTGACCAACAGGTCCATGGAGAAGTACGCCTATTTGGACCAGCCGCCCCTGGCCCCGCCGGGGTGGGTGTTCCCGGTGGTGTGGACGGTGCTGTTCGTGCTCATGGGCATTGCGGCGTATCTGGTATGGCGGGAGAACGGCCCTGGAAGGAAGAGCGCGCTGACGCTTTACGGGGTGCAGCTCGTCTTCAACTTCCTCTGGACCATCATCTTCTTCAACATGGCCCGGTACGGCTTCGCGCTCGTATGGCTCATCATCCTGTGGGGCCTCATCCTGGCCGCGCTCCTGAGCTTTTGGCGGGAGAACGTCACGGCGGGGAGGCTGATGGCGCCCTACCTTCTCTGGGTCACCTTCGCGGCCTATCTCAACGCCGGGGTGTGGTATCTGAATTGATATTGGGGTCCCCATGAAAGCCCAGGGAAAAAACGGTCCGGTCTCCGGACCGTTTTTTCCTTAAAACAGGTAGGAAATTTTCTAAAACCCGTTGACATACTAGGAAATGGGGGTTATACTATCCTGCGGACGATTAGCTTACCCGGAAAGGTGAGAGGACTTATGTATGTATATGCGGACAACGCGGCGACCACATCCGTGAGCAAGACGGCGCTGGAGGCCATGCTCCCCTATTTCACGGAGGAGTACGGCAATGCCTCCAGCCTCCATACCCCCGGCCAGCGGGCCGCTGAGGCCCTTCTGAAGGCCCGGGAGACGGTGGCGAAGGCCATCAACGCCGACGCCCGGGAGATCTACTTCACCGGCGGCGGCAGCGAGGCCGACAACCAGGCCATCCTCACCGGCGCCGTGCTGGGCGCCCGGAAGGGGAAAAAGCACATCATCTCCACCGCCTTCGAGCACCACGCGGTGCTGCATACCCTGGAGAAGCTGGAAAAAGAGGGCTACGAGGTGACCCTGCTGCCGGTGCATGAAAACGGCGTGGTGACGGCTCAGGACGTGGCGGCCGCCATCCGGGAGGATACGGCGCTGGTGACCATCATGATGGTCAATAACGAGATCGGCACGGTCCAGCCCATCGCCGAGATAGGCGCGGTGTGCCGCGAAAGGGGCGTTTTGTTCCACACCGACGCGGTCCAGGCCGTGGGCCATCTGCCCGTGGACGTGAAGGCGCTGAACGTGGATATGCTCTCCATGGCGGGGCACAAGTTCCACGGCCCCAAGGGCGTGGGCGCCCTCTATGCCCGAAAGGGCGTGGCCGTCGCCAACGTCATCGAGGGCGGCCAGCAGGAGCGGGGCAAGCGGGGCGGCACGGAGAACATCCCCGCCATCGTGGGCATGGCCGCGGCGCTGGAGGAGGCGACCGCCAATCTGGACCACGACATGGCCTACGTCACCGGCCTGCGGGAAAAGCTCATCGAAGGACTCTCCAAGATACCCCACAGCCGCCTGAACGGCGACAGGGAAAAGAGGAATCCCGGCACGGTGAATTTCTGCTTTGAGGGCATCGAGGGCGAGGGGCTTTTGCTCTGGCTGGACGCCAAGGGCGTGGCGGCCTCCTCCGGCAGCGCCTGCACCTCCGGCTCCCTGGACCCCAGCCATGTGCTGCTGGCCCTGGGCCTGCCCCACGAGATCGCCCACGGCTCTCTTCGCCTGAGCGTGGACGCCTGGAATACGGAAGAGGAGATAGACCACATCCTCCAGGCGGTGCCCGAGGTGGTGGACTATCTGCGGGATATGTCCCCGGTGTGGGACGAACTGGAGCGGGGCGTGACGCCCCATCTTATCTGAGGAGGACATTGAAATGGCACTTTACAGCGAGACCGTGATGGACCACTTCCAGCACCCCCGGAACGTGGGCGAGATGGAGGACGCCGACGGCATCGGCGAGGTGGGCAACGCCGTATGCGGCGACATCATGCGCATGTATATCAAGGTGGACAATGGCATCATCACCGACGTGAAGTTCAAGACCTTCGGCTGCGGCAGCGCCATCGCCAGCTCTTCCATGGCCACGGAGATGATCAAGGGCAAGCCCATCGAGGAGGCCCTGGAGCTCTCCAACAAGGCGGTGGCCCAGGCGTTGGACGGCCTGCCCGCCCATAAGCTGCACTGCTCCGTGCTGGCCGAGGAGGCCGTGCGGGCGGCGGTGAAGGACTACTACGACAAGAATCATATCGCCTACGACCCGGCCATGTTCGGCTGCGACAGCTGCGCCCATGAGCACGACCACGCCCCCGACGGGGAGTAATAATAAGGCCCTGGTCGCCATGTCCGGCGGCGTGGACTCCTCCGTGGCGGCGCTGCTGATGCGGCGGGCGGGCTATGAGTGCCTCGGCGTGACCATGAAGCTCTTTGACGGCGAGACGGGGGACAAGACCTGCTGCTCCGCCGACGACGCCATGGACGCCCGGAGCGTGGCCATGCGCCTGGGGATGCCCTTTTACGTGTTCAACATGGGGGAGGACTTCGCGAGGGAAGTCATCGGCCGCTTCGTAGCCGCCTATGAGGCGGGCGAGACGCCGAACCCCTGCATCGAGTGCAACCGGCACATGAAATTCGAGCGGCTGCTGGAAAAGAGCCGCGTGCTGGGCTGCGACACTCTCGCCACGGGCCACTACGCCCGGGTGGAGCAGAATGACGCGGGCCGGTGGCTTTTGAAAAAGGCCGCGAATCCGGAGAAGGACCAGAGCTATGTGCTCTACATGCTCACCCAGCAGCAGCTTGCCCACATCCGCTTCCCCCTTGGGGGCATGACCAAGGACGCGGTCCGGGCCCTGGCGGAGGAAAATGGGTTTTTGAACGCCCACAAGAAGGACAGCCAGGATATATGTTTCGTTCCCGACGGGGACTACGCCGCCTTCATCCGCCGCTATACGGGCCGGGACTATCCCCCCGGGGACTTCGTGGACGAGAGCGGGAAGGTGCTGGGCCGCCACGAGGGGCAGATCGCCTATACATTGGGCCAGCGCCGGGGCCTCGGCGTATCCGGGGGCCGGAGGCTCTACGTCTGCGGCCGGGATATGGAGAAGAACACCGTCCTGCTGGGAGATAACGACAAACTTTTCACCCGCCGCCTGCGGGCCAGGAACATAAACCTGATACCCTGGGACATCCTGCCGGGCACGGTCCGGTGCAGGGCCCGGATACGGTATAAGCACGTCGAGCAGCCCACTCTGGTGACCCAGACCGGGCCGGACGAGATAGAGGTGCTCTTTGACGAGCCCCAGCGGGCCGTCACCCCCGGCCAGGCCGTGGTCCTCTACGACGGGGACACGGTGCTGGGGGGCGGGACCATATGCGACACGGAGGATATTTGACATGACGAGAGACGAGGCGTGGGCCCTGCTCACGAAGTACAATAAAGACCGCTTCCACCTGCAGCACGCGCTGACGGTGGAGGGCGTGATGCGCTGGTACGCAAACGACCTGGGCTATGGGGACGAGGCGGATTTCTGGGCCATGGTGGGGCTTCTCCACGACCTGGACTTTGAGATGTGGCCGGAGGAGCACTGCGTGAAGGCCCAAGAGCTGATGCGCGACGCGGGTCTCGACGAGGCGCTCATCCACGCCACATGCAGCCACGGCTACGGCCTCACCGGTGTGGACATGGAGCCCACCCTGGAGATGGAGAAGGTGCTCTTCGCCGCGGACGAGCTCACTGGGCTCATCGGCGCGGCGGCCCTCATGCGGCCCAGCAAGAGCGTGCAGGACATGGAGGTCAAGAGCCTCAAGAAGAAGTTCAAATCCACCGGCTTTGCCGCCGGGTGCAGCCGGGAGGTCATCCAGAAGGGCGCGGACATGCTGGGCTGGCCTTTGGAGACGCTGATGGAAAAGACCATCGCCGCCATGCGCTCCTGCGAGGCACAGGTGCAGGCGGAGATGGCCAAAATACCAGAATAATCAACGCGTTAGAACACGGTCCTGTCCCAGAGACACCAGACGAGATAGGCTCCCAGCCCGATCAGCACGATGGCGCCGCTCATCCTGATCCCCTCACTTTCATCGGATGGGATGAGCATAGGGCACAAAAGCATCAATTCGGTAACAAACCGGCATCGAAACGGCATCTTTTTTCTTAAAAACCCCAAAGAGGAGGGCGTCGAAATGAAAATATCGACCAGAGGCAGATATGCCCTGCGGACCATGGTGGACCTGGCCCAGCACGGCGGGGAGGGGCTGGTGACATTGAAGGACGTGGCCGCCCGGCAGGACCTGAGCCAGAAGTATCTGGAACAGATCGTCACGCAGCTCAGCAAGGCGGGGCTCGTCAAGGGCACCCGGGGCCCTCAGGGGGGCTACAGGCTTGCCCGGGACCCAAGGGACTACACCGTGGCGGAGATATTGGAACAGGTGGAGGGCTCCCTGGCTCCGGTGGAGTGCCTGGAGGCGGAGAAGAACACCTGCGAGCGGTGCTCCTCCTGCGCCACCATCGACATGTGGACGGGCCTTTATAAAGTCGTCACCGACTACCTGGGGAACATCACCCTGGCGGACGTGGTCCAGCGGGCCAACGCGACCGCGGGAAACGACTACGTGATTTAATATGGCGATATCCCGGCCTTGTGAAGGGCCGGGATATTTTTCGCGCGGCATAGTTGACAGCGGGGAAAAATGGTGTATAATAACAGTATGCGAAAAGCATACTAAACCGATAGGAAATAGAGGGGAATTTCATCATGGGTATCTATAAGTCTTTTACCGAGCTGGTGGGGGGCACGCCCCTGCTGGAACTGACCAATCTGGAGAAGAAGCTGGGCCTGAAGGCGAAGGTGGTGGCGAAGCTGGAGTACTTCAACCCCGCCGGGTCCGTGAAGGACCGCATCGCCAAGGCGATGATAGAGGACGCGGAGGCCAGCGGCAAACTGAAGCCCGGCGCCGTCATCGTGGAGCCCACCTCCGGCAACACGGGCATAGGTCTCGCCGCCGTGGCGGCCTCCAAGGGCTATAAGATCATCCTGACCATGCCGGAGACCATGAGCGTGGAGCGGCGGAATCTCCTGAAGGCCTACGGCGCGGAGCTGGTCCTCACCGAGGGGGCCAAGGGCATGAAGGGGGCCATCGCCAAGGCGGACGAGATCGCCGCCAATACCCCCGGCGCCTTCATCCCCGGCCAGTTCGTGAACCCCGCCAACCCCGCCGCCCATAAGGCCACCACCGGCCCGGAGATATGGGCCGATACCGACAGCGCGGTGGACATCTTCGTGGCCGGCGTGGGCACCGGCGGCACTCTCACCGGCGTGGGCGAGTATCTGAAGGAGAAAAAGCCCTCCGTGAAGGTGGTGGCCGTGGAGCCCTCCGCCTCCCCGGTGCTTAGTAAGGGCGTGGCCGGGCCCCACAAGATACAGGGCATCGGCGCGGGCTTCGTGCCGGAGGTGCTGAACACGAAGGTCTACGACGAGATCATCCCCGTGGAGGCGGAGGACGCCTTCGCCCTGGGCCGGGAGCTGGGCCGGACCGAGGGCATATTGGTGGGCATCTCCTCCGGTGCGGCCCTCTGGGCGGCCATCGAGCTGGCCAAGCGTCCGGAAAACGAGGGCAAGACCATCGTGGCCCTGCTCCCCGACACGGGAGACAGATACCTCTCGACCCCGATGTTCCAGGAGTAAAGTATCAAAGCCTCCCCTCGGGGAGGCTTTTCCTTTTGGAGGCTCCCTTGTGCAAAGGGAGCTGGCTCCGGCGTCAGCCGGAGTCTGAGGGATTGTTACCAAGCTAGGTAGAATTCCAAGACTGGTAACAACCCCTCCGAGCGCCGCAGGCGGCGCCCACCTCCCCTTGCACAGGGGAGGCTTTGAAAGAAACCTTGGTCACCCCTCTTTACACAAGGGGGGCTTTTTCTTATGCTGGGCTCATCGCCTGAACTCCGGCACATACCGCAAAAACACCGGCAGCATGCCGATGCCGTCGGGGGTCTGGGGCACATGCTGGTAGAAGAGATAGTCGGTGAAGTCGTTGCCCTCCACGATGGCGGGGCCGTCGGGGGTGATGCCAACGTCCCAGCCCACGTAGCGCAGCTGGGGGGTCACCATGGCCGCGTCCAGGCACATTTGGCAGGCTTCTTTGAAAAAGGGAACCTGGTAGCCCAGGAGCGGCAGGCCGGAGCGGGGGTGGTTTGTGTACGTCTGGCGCATATACCCCTCTCCCAGCACCCCGGGCCAGAGGACCGTGCCCGCGTCCAGGTCCACCCGACAGCCGATGCCCCCGGGGCCGTAGTTGTCCACGCACACGTCCTCCACGCCGAACTTCTGCACGGCGTAGATGACGTGGCCGTCCCCGCCGGAGTCGATGAGGGTCACGATGCGCACGCAGTTGAGGCTGGCGGGGTTGTAGGCCGCCACGTCCGGGTGCTGGGCAAGGATCTCCTCCCACACGCAGGGGCCCTTGTCCGAGAGCGCCGCCTTCACCGCGGAGGGCGCCGCCTCCGGGGCCGCGTCATGGATGAAACACCCGTGGCCGCAGGAGCCGGTCCGGGGCTTTACGAAAAAGCGGGGGTGCTTCTGCAAAAAGGCGGCCAATTTTTCCTCCGTGGCCTCTTCTGGGTCCAGTACGTCCCGCTTCACATAGGGCGCGTAGAGCCGGGCGAACAGGGCCTTGTCCTCGATATTGGGGGCGTAGTGTTCGTCGTTGAGGCAGTCCATGAGCTTGCGGCTCACGAGCCGGGTGACCATAGTGGCCTTCTGCGCCTCGGTCAGATCGTACATGCCGAACTGGATATAGTCGTGGTAGCCCGCGCCGTAGCGGATGGCGCAGCGGACCATGTCCGCCGCCAGCCACGCCCGGCTCCGGCCGCTCAGGTCATGGGCCCGGTCCAGGATGGGCCGGAAGCGGCTCCATCGCATGCCGCCCAGGACGCGGAGATAATAGGATAGGTTCATTTTATAGGTTCCTTTCCCCGGGGCGCGGACCCCGGCAGGAAACAGGATAGGGGCCCGATGCGTCGGACTTGCATCATAGCTGCATCGAAACGGCATCGGCCTTTTTAAGAGTTCATTAAATGGCCCAAACCGCCTTGACATGGGCGTTTGGGAGGGTTACCTTCGAGCCAGTGCCAGAAAGGAGGACCCTTCCATGTGGGAGAAAATTAACGATTTTTTTGATACCTTATGGGGATATCCCATGCTCATTCTGCTGGTGGGCGGCGGACTGTATTACGGCGTACGCACCGGGTTTTATCAGATACGGTGTCTGCCCCTCATCTTCCGCAAGACCTTCGGGGAGATGTTCAAAAAAGACGGCGGCGGGGAGGGGAGCCTCACGCCATTGGAGACGCTGTCCACGGTCCTCGCGGGGACGGTGGGCTCCGGCAACATCGCCGGTGTGGCCAGCGCCATCGCCGTGGGCGGGCCGGGGGCGCTTTTCTGGATGTGGGTCACGGCGGTGTTCGGCATGATGACGAAGCTGGCCGAGGTGGCCCTCACCATCCGTTACCGGAAAAAGGGGGAGGACGGTGAGTGGTACGGCGGGCCCATGCACTATATGCGAAACGGCCTGGGGCCCAAGTGGCGGTGGCTGGCGGGGATGAACGCGGTAGCGCTGTTATGCCTGGTGCTGACGGACGCGGCCTTCGTGCAGGTGAACACCGCCGCTACGGCGCTGGACGACGCCTTTCATGTGCCATTGCCCTTCACCGGCGCCGCCATCGCGGGGGTGAGCCTGCTGGTGGTGCTGGGCGGGACGAAGGGCATAGGAAAATTCTGCGCCCGGCTGGTGCCGCCCATGTGCCTATTGTACATCGTGGGGTGCCTGGCCGTCATCGGAACGCATCTTGAGAACCTGGGCCCGGCCCTGGGGATGGTGTTCAAGTACGCCTTTACCCCCATGGGGGCCGTGGGCGGGTTCGTGGGCTCCACGGTGCTCAATACCATGACGAAGGGCGGCTTTAGGGGCATCTTCTCCAACGAGGCCGGGGAGGGTACCGCCGCCACCGTCCACGCCAACGCCAGGACCGACCACCCCATCCACCAGGGCTTTTACGGCGTGGTGGAGGTATTCATCGACACCATCGTCATATGCACCCTCACGGGCCTCGCCATCCTCTGCTGCGGGGACCTGTGGGCGGGCGGCCAGGAAGGGGTCTACCTCACCTTCGCCGCCTTCCGGGAGACCTTCGGCCCCGCCGGGGCGGCGGTGGCGGGGGTGTGCGTGTTCCTGTTCGCCTACTCGTCCTATCTCGGCTTTTTCGTGGAGTTTCGGACCAGCCTGGAGTACCTCTTCCACGAAAGGCTGACCCGATATCTGAAGTGGCTCTTCTTCATCCCGCCCATCCTCTCCTGCACCATGCCGGTGAGCCAGGTCTGGGACCTGGCGGACATGGTGGTGGGGTTCATCTTCATCCCCAACATGATCGCCGTGCTGGCCCTGAGCCCGCAAGTGCTGGATATGCTGAAGGAGTATACCGCCCTCTGCAAAGGGGAGAAGAAATGAGAAAAGCGCCTGACCCATGGAGGTCAGGCGCTTATTTCTACAGAACGCTTTATGCCTTTTCCAGCAGGACCTCCAGGGCTGCGAGGCGGGCCGCCACGCAGAACAGCTGCACGGCCGCCGCCAGGGAGGGCAGGTCCGGGAAGGTGGGGGCGATGCGGATGACGCTGTCGTGGGGGTCCTTCCCGTAGGGGAAGGGGGCGCCGGCGGGGGTCAGCACGAGGCCCGCCTCTTTGCACAGGGCCACGCACCGGGCGGCGGTGCCGTCCAGGCCCTCATAGGCCACGAAGTAGCCGCCCTTGGGGCGGATCCAGTGGGCGATGCCCCGGGGGGCGATCTCCTTGTCCAGGGTGTGCAGCACGCAGTCGAACTTGGGCTTGACGATGGCGGCGTGCTTTTTCATGTGGGCGTAGATGCCGTTCACGTCCCCGAAGAAGTGGACGTGGCGGAGCTGGTTTATCTTGTCGTAGCCGATGGTCTGCACGCCCATCTGCTTGAGGAGGAACTTCACGTTCCCCTCGCTGGCCGCCATGACGGCGAGACCCGCCCCGGAGAAGGTGACCTTGCTGGTGGAGGCGAACTCGTAGACCATGTCCTCGCTGCCCTGCTCTTTGCAGGCGTCGAAGATGTTGAGAAGGTGGTCGTCCTCCGCCTCGAAACCGTGGACGATGTAGGCGTTGTCCCAGAAGATGCGAAAGTCGTCCGCCGCGGGCTTCAGGGCCGCGAAGGCCCGCACCGTGTCGTCGGAATAGGTGACGCCGGAGGGGTTGGAGTACTTGGGCACGCACCATATGCCCTTCACGGCGGGGTCGGATTCCACAAGCTGCTTCACCATGTCCATGTCCGGGCCGGTGGGCAGCAGGGGGACGTTGATCATCTCGATGCCGAAGGCCTCGCATATGGCGAAGTGGCGGTCATAGCCCGGCACCGGGCAGAGGAACTTCACCGTCCCCTGCTGTCCCCAGGGCTTGGAGCCCTTGTAGACCCCCAGCAGCAGGGCCTTCACCACTGCGTCGTACATCAGGTTCAGGCTGGACTGGCCGCCCATGATGATGTTCTTCTGTTCCAGGCCCAGAAGGTCCGCGAACAGCTGCTTACACTCGTCCACGCCGGCCAGTTCGCCGTAGTTGCGCACGTCCGTGCCCTTGCGGGTGACGATGAGGCCGGCGGGGTCCTGGCCCAGCAGGCCCATGGACAGGTCCAGCTGCACCGGGTTGGGCTTGCCCCGGGCCATGTTCAGGTCCCGGGGGATGGCCGCCAGCTCCTTGTATTCCTTGGCGACCAGCTCGTGCTCGGCCTGAAGTTCTTCTTTGGTCATATCAAGATAACTTTTCATTATCATAACCGTTCCTTATTTTATTCCCATACAGTATAATAGATGCGGTCTGGATTTGCAATCCTTTTTATGCGGCCGGGCCGCTTTTTGGGAAAATAGACAAGTCCCCGGCCAAATGGGGCCGGGGACTGGCAGTTATGATGGTGCGTCAGCCGCCCAGCTCCTTCAAATACGCCTTGGCGTCCTTGATGAAGCTGGCGATGATGAGCACGATGACCATGGCGATGGGGAAGGCCGCGATGATGGACACGGTCTGCAGGTTGTTCATGGACCCCTCGGAGAAGATGAGGGCGATGGGCAGGAGGATAAGGAGGATGGCCCAGAAGAGCTTCATCCCCCGGCCGGCCTCCTCGCCGCCGGTGAGCTCCCGGTAGCTGTACTGACTGGCCACCAGGGTGATGGAGTCGAAGCTGGTGGCGTAAAAGGCGATCATGGAAAGGGCCAGCAGCCCCAGCACGATCTGGTGGCAGGGCAGGGTCCCCAGAATGGCGATGACGGTCTCGTAGAGGTCCCCGCAGGCGCCGTAAAAGCCCAGCACGTCCATCTTCCCCATCATCTGAAGCCCCAGCCCATAGTTGCCCAGCACGATGAAGGATACCAGCGTGCTGCTGACGCCGAAGATATAGGTGCCCAAAATGACCTGCTTCACCGTGCGGCCCCGGCTGATAGAGCCCATGAAGAAGGGGGAGGCCACCGCCCACACCATCCAGTAGGCCCAGTAGAAGATGGTCCAGTTCTGGGGGAAGGAGGAGGTACGAAGGGCGTCCGTCCAGGTGCTGAGGCCGATGTAATTTTGGAACATGTTCCCGAGAGCGGTGAAGCCGGTCTCGATGATGTACCGGGCCTGGCCGCCGAAGAGGAGTACGTACGCCAGCAGCGCGCCGAAGAGGTACATGCAGGCGTTGGCGAGCCACGATACCCCCCTGATGCCCTTCAGCACCGCCGCGGTGTAGACGAGGCAGGTGATGACCAGAATGGCGATGGTGAGGTACTTGGAGCTTTGCACCCCCACCAGGGAGGTGAGGGCCGCCGATAAAAGCGGCGTGGCCACGGAGAAGGTGGTGGCGGTGCCCGCGATGAGGGCGATGACCGCCAGGACATCTATAAACCGGCCCGCCGCCCTGTCCGTATGGGGGCCCAGAATGGCCCGGCAGGCCTCGGAGTATTTCTGCTTCTTCACCCCCCGCACGTGGAGCATGAACCCGAAGCAGGCGGCCAGCGTGGCGTAAAAGCTCCACACCGTGGGGCCCCAGTGGAACAGGGGGTAGGTGGAGGCCCAGTCCTGGATGGAGCCCATCTCCGCCACGTGGGGCTCCTGGGCGTAGTATATCCACTCGCACAGGGAGTAGAAGAGGATGTCGGCGGCCAGGCCGCAGGTAAACACCATGGCACCCCAGGTCCAAAAGCCGTACTTGGGTTTCTCCCCGGGCTTTCCCAGGGTGATCTTCCCGATGGGGGAGAAGGATATCCAGAGGGACACGATGAGCACGCCGAGACCGATGATCAGGTAATAGACCCCGAAGCTATCGCCGAGAAAGCCCCGTATCGCGGCCAGAGCCCCGGTGGAGCGCTCCGGCGCGAGGATGAACACCACGCACAGTGCCAATATCGCCCCAAAGGGCACTATGGTGGTAAAGGGGTCCAGACGCCGCTTTTGGGCGGTATTTTTCTTTTCCATGTTCATCCCTCCTTCAAAAGATGCCGGTAGCTTGGGTCCGCGGCGGCCAGGTCCGCGAGGCTGTCTATCTCCACCACGTCGCCCCGGTTCATGGGCCGCACGCCCAAGCGGTAGTCCGTCGGGTGGCAGAAGAGCGCCACGTCGTCCCAGTATATCCCGCGGTTTTTCTTCTCTTCAAATTCCAGTTCCAGGTGCTTTTTGAGCCTTTGCCCGTCCTCCGCCGACCAGCGGGAGACGCTGTAGAGCTGCCAGCCGTGGCTGCCCCCGGTGCGGCTGCAATGGGTCACCACGCCATTCTCCACGGTCAGCAGCCACTCGTCCGTATGCCCCTCGGTCCACACGCAGTTGTAGCCGGAGCGATCGAAATCGGGCGCCAGGGCGGCGGGGTCGCGGATGAGCTGGTCCCCGTCCAGGATGATGGCGTCCTCTATGTGCTCCCGGGCGGCGTACAGGGAGGAGATGTTGTTGCAGGCGTCGTACCAGGGGTTTTCGATGAGCGTAAGGCCCGGGTATTTCGCGGGCAGATGGGCGAACTGCTCCTTCTTGTACCCCACCACCACGTATATCTCCCGAATGCCGTTTTCATGCAGGGCGCCGATGCAGGACTCGATCATGGGCACGCCGTTCACGGGGATGAGGGGCTTGGGGGTGGCGAGGGTCAGGGGCCGGAGCCGGGTGCCCTCCCCGGCGGCCATGATAATGGCCCTTCTCACGGTGTGCGCGATCATGCTCCCAGCTCCTTCGCAAGGCGGTAGAAATCCTTGGCGTAGCGGTACTGCCGCAGGGAATACTCCCCGAACTCCACGCCCAAGTTGCGCTTATACTCGCACCAGTTGCTCCACAATAGCCCCCCGGCGGCCATATAGCAGTATATCTTGAGCCGTGTCTCCGCCGGGCAGCCCTCGGGGAAGTAGGCGTCTATGAGCAGGTCCGTCTGCGCCCTGTCGTAGAGGGCATAGATGGCGAACATGGCGACGTCCACATGTGGGTCCTGCATCCCGGCGTATTCCCAGTCGATGAGCTGGATCTCCGCCCCATCCCGGCCGGTGAACAGGAAATTGTCCGGCACCGCGTCCATGTGGGTGAGGCACTTCTCCCCGGCGTGGGCGTCGATGTAGGGCCGCAGGGAAAGGACGTTCGCCTTGGTCACGGTGTAGTCCCGATAGATGGAGGGGGCCCCATCCCAGAGGGATTCGTAGTAGTCGATGGTGGCGAAGATGTCGAACTCGTGGGGCACCGTGAGGCGCATCTCATGGAACGCCCGCAGCCGGGCCATGCACCGGCGCACGTCCTCCGGGTCATCCGGGTCGCATACCCGCACCCGGTCCAGGAACCGGGTCAGCTTGTAGCCCGTGTCGGGGTCTAAAAGCACCGGGTCGTCGCACAGCCCCTTCCCCCGGATGGCGGCGTAGGCCGCCGCCTCCTGACGGCGGTCGATGAGCTTGTCTGTGCCCTCCCCGGGCACCCGCATGACATACCGTTCGCCCCGGCAGGTGAAGAGGAAGGAGCGGTTGGTGATGCCCTTTTTCAGCACCTCCACGTCCAGGATGTCCGCGGGGTCCGCGCCCAGCGCCGCCGCGGCGGCGGATATGGCCCGGGAGCGGAGATGGGCCGAGCCGCTGTCCAGCTCCCGCAGGCCGTCGTAGGTGTTGATCTCCACCGCTCTTCCGGCGGGCCAGACCCGGGCGTACACCGTCCCGCCGCAGGAAAAGAGGGCGTCCTCCCACCAAGCATCGTGAAAGCGGCTGTCGCCGTCCATCTCAAGGATGCGCGCCTTGAGGGGCCCCGCCATGGCCCGGGGGATGTAGGCTACCCCCACCATGGCGCTGCCGCCCTGGGCGGCAATGAGCTCCATGCGCCTGTTGGGCCGGACGGTGGAGGCGGGGGAGGGCTCATCGGTGACCATGTACCAGCCGTACAGTTCCCGGGGGGAGAAGGGGTTATCCGCGCACCACACGTCGCAGGGCAGCACGTAGGCATTTTCCAGCCGGTCCGCCGCCAGCGCCAGGGAGTGGAGGTTGTTCCGCCCGGCGTAGTCCCGGTTCACGATGAGACGAACGCCGTACTGGTCGATCAAAAACTCATAGGCCTCCTTCATGAAGCCCACGACGACGGCGATATCGGTGACGCCCGCGGCGTGGAGCTGGCGGATGAGCCGCTCGATGAGCGTCTCCCCGCGGACCTCCAAAAGCCCCTTGGGCGTCTCGGTGTTGATGGGCGCCATGCGCATGCCCGCCCCGGCGGCCAATATCACCGCCTGCCGGGGGCGATTTTCCTCCATAAGCACCCGGGCCTTTTCCGTGGGGCATGTGTCTTCAAGATACCCCTGCTCCGTCAATGACCGGAGGCAGCGGTTCACCGCCCCCAGGCTGTGACCGCTCTGCTCCGCCAAGGACCGCTGGCCGGCATAGGGCGCGCCGCCCAGAATGTTCAGGATATCCATTTCCTGAATGTTCATAAACAAAATAAAACCTCATTTCGTGAACATAAGGACATTATAATACGGCCGGGCGGGGATGTCAACCCCTTATGCCCGGCCCTCCTGAATGGCGGCCAGAAGCCCCCGGCAGCCCTCGTCCACGTCCCGCCAGGTGGCCTCAAAGTCCCCGGTGTACCAGGGGTCCGCCACGTCCCCGGGCCGGTCGGTGTACTCCAAAAGCATGCGCAGTTTGTCCTCGCTGCCGCCGCCGCAGATGCGGCGCATGTTGCGGAGGTTTGCCCCGTCCATGCCAACCAGCAGGTCATATTTCTTATAGTCCTCCCGGGTCATCTGCCGGGCCACCTTCCCGGCGCAGTCGATGCCGTGTTTGGCCAGCATCCGCCGGGCAGGGGGATAGACGGGATTTCCGATCTCCTCCGTGCTGGTGGCGGCGGAGGCGATGGTGAATTCCGCTGAGAGGCCCGCTTTTTTCACGAGGTCCTTCATCACGAACTCGGCCATGGGACTGCGGCAGATGTTCCCGTGGCACACAAAAAGTATCCTATACATGCTCCATTCTGCTCCCTGGCGTTATCATGTCTTCTTTCTGCCTCAGCATACCACAGTTTTTGCCCCGTGAAAAGCCCGAAAGCGGCCATTTCGCAAAAATCAGCTTTGACTGCGAAAAAGTCAGAGCCGCCGCATTGAACAGTTCCTGCCATAGTGTTAAATTTATAATAGAAGCATTATTTCCGCAGCGGCTGAGCGTGAAATGGCCGAATACGGCCCTGAAATGTTAGTGCCAACACGGAAAAATAATGTTATAATGTGTAGTTGGAATAGAGAATGTATGGAATGAGGACCCGCAGCGGGAGGAATGGCATATGCGGATCGCGGTCTGCGACGATGACCTTGCGGAACAGGAACAGTTCGACGAGGCGCTGCACGGGTGGGACCCGACCCGGAGCGCGGAAAAGTTTTTGAGCGGGGCGGCCCTGCTGGAGGCGGCCCGGGAGACACCCCCCTTCGACATCGTGTTTTTGGATATCTACATGCCCGGCGAGAATGGCATGGACATAGCCAAAGCGCTGCGGGAGGTATCCCCGGAGACGGGCGTCGCCTTTGTCACCACCAGCCGGGAGCACGCGGTGGAGGCCTTCTCCCTGCATGCCCTGCACTACCTGGTAAAGCCGGTGACCACCGAGGGCGTGGTGGAGGCGTTTCGGCGGCTGACGGAGCTGCGCGCCCGGCAGCGGGAGCGGATATCCTTCACCGTGGGCCCGGACCGGTACACGGTCTTCATGGACCAGATATCCCTTCTGGAAAACGACAACCACGCGGTGAACGTCTCCCTTTCCGATGGCCGGCGGCTGAAGGTCTGGACGCCCTTCAACGAGCTGGTGCAGAAGCTGGACGCAAGCTTTCTGCGCATCAACCGGGGCATCGTGGTGAATATGGATCACATCGTACATATGGAGACGGACATATGCACTCTCCGGGACGGCAGCCGTCTGCCCATCGCGGTGCGGCAGAGCGCCGCCATCCGCGCGGCCTACGATAACTACGTCTTCGACAGGCTTTCCCGGCGCGGCGGCATGGGAGAGGGGACGCCATGAGCGCATATCTGCGAAACGCGGCGGGCTTTTTCGTGCAGGTCTTCCCCTGCATGCTGATGGTCTTTCTGCCCTTCTCCGAGGGGTCCCTCCGGTTCGGGAGGAGGACGGTCTTCGCCGCCTTCGCCGGGCTGGGCGTTGGGCTGGCGGCGCTGTTCCCCGCCCTGATGGGCGCCGCGGCGGCCTGGGATGTGGCGCTGGGCGCGAACCTCTACATGCTGGCCGCCATACTGCTGACACTGGCCGCCGAGAGCTGGCTGGTGCGGGAGGCGGCGATCAAAAAGGTCTTGGTGCTGTTCGCGGTGTTCTTCTACGGCGCGTCCCAGTACTGGCTGGTGAATATCCTCATCGGCGTGCTGGCGGAGCCTCTGGGCCTTTCCACCCAGCTTGAGAGCGGGGCCGTCTATTCCCCCTGCGGCGTGGTGATGTACGCGCTCACGGCGGTGCTGCTGTTTCCTATCATGGACCGGTTCGTGCTCCGGCCTCTGCGGGAGTACCTGCAGGAGATCGAGATGGAGCAGATGCGCCAGGAGTTTTTCATCCTGGTGGTGTCCACGGCCGTGTTCCTGGCCCTTCTGATGGGCGCGGATATGACCTTCTACCGGGTGGGCTACCGGCGGTATGTGCAGGAGATGCTGCTGTTCGTGGTGGTGCTGCTGGACCAGGTGCTCATCTATTGGCTGGTGTTCCGGGAGTCGGTGCGGCGCAAGCGGGACAGCGACTACCAGCGGGCCATGGAGATGCAGCAGCTGCAATATGAGCGGATCGTCAGCGACATGGAGAGCACCCGGCGGATGCGCCATGACATGCGCCACCACTATAACGCCCTGAACGAGATGCTCCAGAAGGGCAAGCTGGAGGAGATGAAGGGGTACCTGGCCCAGGTGCTGGACGCCACCGCCCAGCGGCTGAACGAGGTCTTCTGCGAAAACATGGTGGTGAACGGGCTTTTGCAGTACTACGCGGGCCTGGCCCGGGAGGAGGGCATCCGCTGCGTCATCCAGGCGGCGTGCGGGGAGCTGTCCATCGAGCCGGCGGACCTTACCGTGCTGTTCGGCAACGCCCTGGAAAACGCGGTGAACGCCTGCCGGAAGTGCCCGGACGACAAGTGGATACGGGTGCAGGTGGGCACAGTGCAGGGCTCCCTGGCCGTGGAGATAGCCAATTCATGCCGGGAGGTGCGCCTGGACCGGCGCTACCAGACGGCGGACGGCTTCTCCCCGGCGGAGGCGTTTTTGAGCGACGGGAAGGTGGGCTACGGCCTGCGGAGCATAGCCCATACGGCGCAAAAATACGGCGGCAGCGCCATGTTCCGCTTCAACGCCGAGACGAGGACCTTCACCGCGCGGATGCGGCTCAATATGCCAACAGGCATGAATAAAAGCGGGGGGGGGTATTGGACCTTCCGCCCCGCTGGAACGAATAAACAGTAAATACGTGCGCGAAAGCACAGGAGGTACATACAATGAAGCTCAAGAAAATGTTGGCGCTGCTTCTGGCGGCGGTGATGGTGCTGAGCCTGGGGCCCGCGGCCCTGGCGTCGGAGGACGCCTCCGCTCTCTGCGAGCAGGGGCGGGAGGCCTTTGACGCGGGCGACACGGCGGGCGCGCTGGAAAAGTTCACCGCCGCGGCGGAGGCCGGCAGCGGCGAGGCAGCCGGCATGCTGGCGTACATGTATATGTCCGGAACAGGCACCGAGCCGGACCCGGACCAGGCCTTCCAGTGGGCCGGCCAGGGCGCGGAGATGGGTGACGCCGAGGCCCAGATGCTGCTGGGATACATGTATTACAGCGGCCAGGGCACGGAGCCGGATATGGACCTGGCCCGGCAGTGGACGGAAAAGGCCGCGGACCAGGATAACGCCGTGGCCCTGTGCAACCTGGCCCACATGTACGCCACCGGCGAGAGCGTGGAGCAGGATTACGAAAAGGCCGTGGAGCTCTATCAGCGCTCGGCGGACCTGGGCTATCCCACGGCCATGGCGGGTCTGGGCTATGCCTATGACGAGGGCCTGGGCGTGGAGAAGGATGACGCCAGGGCGGTGGAACTCTACCAGCAGGCGGCGGACCTGGGCGACCCCACGGCTCAGCAGGACCTGGCCGTGATGTACTTCTACGGCGAGGGCGTGGAGCGGGATATGGCCAAGGCCATGGAGCTGGCCCGGCAGGCGGCGGAGAGCGGCGTCATAAACGCCATGGAGTTCATGGGCGAGTTCTGCGCTGAGGGCTACGGCGTCATGGACGTGGACTATGCCCAGGCGGCGGAGTGGTACCAGAAAGCCGCGGACGCGGGCAATGTCGAGGCTATGTACCGTCTGGGCGCCCTCTATGAAAATGGCCTTGGCGTGGAGCGGGACGAGACAAAGGCAGAGGAGCTGTACGGTCAGGTCTTCGATATCCTCTCTGCCGACGACGAGCTTGCGGTCGCCACGTCCCAGCGCATTTTGGGAAAGATGTATCTTCTGGGCCGGGGCGCGGAGCAGGACTATGACAAGGCCCTGGAACTGCTGACCCAGGCGACCGAGGGCGGTGACATGCTGGCGCCGGGCCTGCTGGGGCATATGTATGTCAGCGGCAAGGGCGTGGAGCAGGACTATGACAAGGCCTTTGAGCTGTTCACCCTTGGCGCGGAGCGGCAGGACACCTTCGCCCAGATCATGCTGGGCGACATGTACTATTTCGGCGAGGACGTGGAGCAGGACTACGCCAAAGCGGCGGAATATTACGAGGCCGCGGCGGCGCTTGGCAGCACCTATGCCGGAGAGTATCTCTCCGAGATGTACTATTCCGGCGAAGGTGTGGAGCAGGACTACGTCAAGGCCCTTCAGTGGATGGAAAAGGCTGTGTTGGGCGCGGGCGACAACGATATCCGGGGCGCGGCCGCCAATAACGCCGGCTTCTTCTATGACTGCGGCCTGGGCACGGAAGTGGATAAGGCCAAGGCCTTTGAATACTATACCCAGGGCGCGGAGCTTGGCAGCGCAGAGGCTCTGTATTCCATGGGCGATTTCTATGAAAACGGCTACGGCGTGGTGGATATAGACTGCGCCCAGGCGGCGGAGTGGTACGAAAAGGCTGCCGAAAAGGACCACCCGATGGCCGCCTACGCCCTGGCGAGGCTCTATAAAAACGGCGAGGGCGTGGAGCAGGACGAGGCAAAGGCCCAGGAGCTCTACGAAAGCCTGGCCGCGCGTCTCACGGAAAAGCCGGAGGAGGAGCTCTCCGCCAGCGAAGAGCGGGCGCTGGGCAAGCTCTATGACTACGGATACGGCGTGGAGGAGGACGACGCAAAGGCCGCGGCGCTCTTGGCTGCCGCCGTGGAGGACAACGACTACTGGGCCGCGTACGACCTGGGCGACATGTACTACTTTGGCAAGGGCGTGGAAGAGGACGCCGCCCAGGCGCTGGCGGACCTGTCTGAATAAAAAATAATTTACCGGGGAGGTACATACAAAATGAAGCTGCGGAAGGTATTGGCGTTCGTCCTGGCGGCGGCCATGCTGCTGGGCCTGTGCGCGGGCTGCGGAAAAAAGCCCGAGGAGATGTATGACGAGGCCATGGAGGCCATCCAGGGCGGCGACGCCGCCAAGGGCGAGGAGCTGCTGACCAAGGCGGCGGAGAAGGACTATGTCCCCGCCAGCGCGGCGCTGGGCGACATGTATTCTTACGGCGAGGGCGTGGAGCAGGACTACGCCAAGGCCGCGGAGATGTACCAGAAGGCCGCGGACGGCGGCGACGGCGGGAGCATGCTTGAACTGGGCACGATGTATTACTGCGGCGAGGGCGTGGAAAAGGACGAGGCCAAAGCCTTTGAGCTGTTCACCCAGGCCGCGGAGCTGGCTTCAGAGGCCTGCGCCAACCTGGGCATCCTCTATTGGAACGGCGCCGGCACGGAGAAGGACTACGGCAAGGCCGTGGAGTGCTGGACCAGGGGCTATGAGGAATGCGATGATGGACCTTACAAGATCCAGTGCGCCGAGTGCCTGGGCGAGGCCTATTACTACGGCAAGGGCACGGAGCAGAGCTTTGAGAAGGCCTATGAGATGTTCTCTCAGGCCGCAGAGGCTGGCTCCGCCTACGCCCAGGAGTATGTGGGCCGGATATATCAGTTCGGCTACGGCGTGGTGGACATAGACTGCGCCCAGGCGGCAGAGTGGTACCAGAAGGCCGCAGATCAGGGCGACGCGGGCGGCATGGTCTTCCTGGGTGACCTTTACGCCAGCGGCGAGGGCGTGGAGCAGGATGAGGCCAAGGCCAACGAGCTCTACGGCCAGGCGCTGGATACCCTCACCGAGGCCGGCGAGGACGCGCGGTATGATAACGGCTGGTTCCTGCTGGGCTATATCTACAAAAACGGCCTGGGCGTGGAGGAAGACGCCGACAAGGCCATGGAGTACTTCACCTCCTCTGCGGAGATCGGCGACCCGGACGGCATGTTCGACCTGGCCCGGTGCTATTACGAGGCGGGCGAGTACGACAAGGCCCTGGAGCTTATGAACCAGTGCGCGGACATGAACATGCCCGAGGCTATAGTGCTTCTGGGCGTGATGTACGGCAGGGGCGAGGGCGTGGAGCAGGACTATGCCAAAGCCCTGGAGCTTCTGACCGAGGCCGAGGCCCTGGACGACCCCTACGTCTGCTTCTACCTGGCCGACATATACATGTACGGCCTGGGCGTGGAGGAGGACTATGTCAAGGCCCGGGAGTATTATGAGCAGGCCATGACCATCGCCGGGCTGGACGACGCCACCCTGGGCTACATTCTGGAGAACGACGGCTGGTTCTATGAGTACGGCATGGGCGTGGAGATGGACAAGGCCAAGGCCTTCGAGCTCTACACTCAATCCGCGGAGCTGGGCTATGTGGACGGCCAGACCTCCCTGGGCCGGTTCTATGACTACGGCTACGGCATAATGGACAAGGACTACGCCACAGCCGCGGAGTGGTACCAGAAGGCCGCGGACCAGGGCGACGCCGAGGCCATGGTGTATCTGGGCTGGCTCTATGAGCAGGGCGAGGGCGTGGAGATGGACCAGGCCAAGGCCGACGAGCTCTATGCTCAGGCCCTTGAGACTGCCTCGGAGGATGAGGACTACAGCTATAACCAGCTGGTGCTGGGCTACCTTTACCAGATGGGAGAGGGCGTGGAGCAGGACGATGAGAAGGCCCTGGCGTACTTCACCGCCGCGGCGGAGGACGATATCTTCGAGGCCGAGTGCCATGCGGGCGGGATGTATCTCATGGGCTACGGCACGGAGAAGGACGAGGCCAGGGGCATTGAGCTGCTGGAAGACGCCGCGGCTCACGGCGTACCCGAGGCATATTACTATCTGGGCCACGCCTATGTGGACGGCACCGGCGTGGAGCAGGACTATGAAAAGGGCCGGGAGCTGTTGGAACAGGGCGGGGCTCTGGGCGCCCCCGACGTCAGCTTCTACCTGGCCGACATGTATATGTACGGCATGGGCGGGGAAGAGGACTATGCCAAGGCGCGGGAGAACTATGAGCTGAGCATGACCCGCGCCCGGAACGACGACGATCTGGGCTACGCCGCGGAGAATGTGGGCTGGTTCTATGACTACGGCATGGGCGTGGAGATGGATAAGGCGAAGGCCTTCGAGCTCTACACCCAGTCGGCGGAGCTGGGCTATGTGGACGGCCAGACCTCCCTGGGCCGGTACTACGACTACGGCTACGGCGTGGTGGACGTGGACTATGCTAAGGCGGCGGAGCTCTACCAGAAGGCCGCGGACCAGGGAGACGCCGAGGCCATGCTGTATCTGGGCTGGCTCTATGAGCAGGGCCAGGGCGTGGAGATGGATAAGGACAAGGCTGCGGAGCTCTTCTCCCAGGCCTTCGAGACCGCCTCGGAGGACGAGGACTACAGCTACAACGCGCTGGTGCTGGGCTACCTCTATGCCAACGGCGAGGGCGTGGAGCAGGACGATGAAAAGGCCCTGGCGTATTTCACCGCCGCGGCGGAGGACGATATCTTTGAGGCCGAGTGCCAGGCGGGCGTGATGTACATCATGGGCCTGGGCACGGAGAAGGACGAGGCAAAGGGCATTGAGATGCTCTCCGACGCGGCGGCCCACGGTGTGCCGGAGGCTTACGCCTACCTGGGCCAGGTCTATCAGGTCGGCGCCGGCGTGGAGCAGGACCTGGCCAAGGCAAAGGAGTTCTACGAGCAGGGCGCGGCCCTGAGCGACATGTGGTCCATGACCGCCCTGGGCGATATGTATAACTACGCTGAGGGCGCGGAGCTGGACAAGGCCAAGGCCTTTGAATACTACACCCAGGCTGCGGAGGACGGCGACGCCAACGCCCAGTATCAGGTGGGTGATTTCTGCGAAAACGGCTACGGCGTGGTGGAAAAGGACCCGGCCCAGGCGGCGGCGTGGTACGAAAAGGCCGCGGCTCTGGACCAGGCGGAGGCCGCCTACGTCCTGGCAAAGTTCTATAATAACGGCAAGGGCGTGGAGCAGGACGAGGCGAAGGCCCAGGAGCTCTTTGACAGCCTTGCCGCGCAGCTCACCGCTGTGGACGAGAGTGAGCTCAACGCCGCCGAGAAGTGGGTGCTGGGCAAGCTCTATGACCACGGCTACGGCCTGGAAGAGGACGACGCTAAGGCCGCGGCGCTCTTCGCCGCCGCCGCGGCGGACGGCAGCTGGGAGGCGGCGAAGTACGCAGGCGACATGTATTACCAGGGCGAAGGCGTGGACGTGGACTACGAAAAGTCCGTGGAATACTACCGCATGGCGGCGGAGCACGGCATCCGCGCGGCCATGTACGATATGGGCTACGCCTGCGAGGCCGGCGAGGGCGTGGAGCAGGATAGCGCCCAGGCGATAGAGTGGTACGAAAAGGCCGCGGCCCTGGGTTATGTCTATGCTATGGACGCGGCGGGCTATCTGTACGCCAACGGCGATGGCGTGGACCACGACTACGACAGGGCCATGGAGCTGTTCACCCAGGTGGCGGCGTCGGACGCGTCCGACAACGCCAGAGGCTATGCGCTGTACGGCATGGGCTATATGTACGGACATGGCTGGGGCGTGGAGGAAGACGACGCCAAGGCCGCAGAGTTTTACACCCAGGCGGCGGAGCTGGGCGAGAGCCTGGCCATGTCCCGCCTGGGCAGCGCCTATGCCTACGGCCGGGGCGTGGAGCAAAACACCGAAGAGGCCCTGAAGTGGTATGCCAAGGCCGGGGAGGCCGGCAATCCCGACGGCCCGGACTGCATGGGCGACTTGTATATGTACGGCGTCGGGGTGGAGCAGGATTACGCCAAGGCATTTGACTGCTATACCCAGGCCGCGGACATGGGCGACGAGGACGCCCAGTTCCAGATGGGCCGGTTCTGTCAGTACGGCTTCGGCGTGACGGACAAGGACATGGCCCAGGCGGTGGCGTGGTACGAAAAGGCCGCGGAGCAGAAGGACGAGGAGGGCATGCTGGCCCTGGCGCGGCTCTATCTGACCGGCCACGGCGTGGAAAAGGACGAGGCCAAGGCCAAAGAGATCATAAAGGACCTGGCGGAAAAGCTCACGGAGAAGGAGGAAGAGGGCTCCCTCGCCTCCACGGAGAAACGGGTCCTGGCCACCCTCTACGTCAGCGGCGGCATCCTGGAAAAGGACGAGGAAAAGGCCGCGGCCCTCTATGCCGAGGCCGCGGAGGACGGTAACTACGAGGCGGCGGCCGCCCTGGGCGTCGCCTATCGGAACGGCATAGGCGTGGAGCAGGACTACGCCAAAGCAGCGGAGCTCTTCGCCCAGGCGGCGGAGCACGGCGTCATCCGGGCCATGTACGAGCTGGGTTATATGTATTCCGAGGGCATGGGCGTGGAGCAGGACAGCGCCAAGGCCATAGAGTATTACACCCAGGCGGCGGACCTGGGCTATGCCCCGGCCCAGAACGCGTTGTCCAATGTGTATTATTTCGGCGAGGGCGTGGAGCCGGACTACGGCAGGAGCATGGAATACAGTGAACTTGCCGCGGATGAGAACAATGAGGACGAGGCAAGGGCGGTCGCGCTCTACAACCTGGGCTATTTTTACGAATCGGGCGAGGGCGTGGAGAAGGACAGCGCCAAGGCCATGGAGTATTACACCCAGGCCGCGGACCTGGGCGACACCTGGGCCATGTACAATATGGCCGACATGTATATGTTCGCCGTCGGCGTGGAGCAGGACCTGGCCAAGGCCTTTGACTGGTACAGCCAGGCGGCGGAGCTGTGCGACGCGGAGGCCCAGTACATGGTGGGCGACTTCTATGAAAACGGCTTCGGCGTGGTGGATATAGACCAGGCCAAGTCTGTGGAATGGTATGAAAAGGCGGCGGAGCAGGACCAGCCGGAGGCCCTGTTCTATCTGGCATACGATTATGAGTACGGCGAGGGCGTGGAGCAGGACGAGGCCAAGGCCCAGGAGCTTTTCGACCGCCTGGCCGCCCAGCTCACCGCCAAGGACGAGAGCGAGCTGACCGGCGCTGAGGCGCGCATCCTCGCCTGCCTCTATGCCGATGGCGAGGGCGTGGAGCAGGACGACGCCAAGTCCGCAGAGCTCATGGCTGCCGCCGCGGAAGAGGAAGACTACCGGGCCGTGCACTATCTGGGCCAGTACTATTACTTCGGCACCGGCGTGGAGCAGGACTACGGCAAGGCCGTGGAGCTCTACACCCTGGCGGCGGAGCACGGCGTGCGCCGGGCGATGTACGAGCTGGGCGCGATGTACCTGGAAGGCGACGGCGTGGACCAGGACTACGCCAAGGCGCTCGAGTGGATCGAAAAGGCGGCGGAGCAGGACCTCCCCGAAGCCTATTACACCCTGGGCTGGATGTATGCCCACGGCGACGGTGTGGAGGAGGACGGCGCCAAGGCTGTGGAGTATTATACCCGGGCCGCGGAGTTGGGCAGCGCCTACGCCGCGAATAACCTGGGCTGGATGTATGAAACCGGCACGGCCGTGGAGCAGGACTACGCCAAGGCCATTGAGCTCTATACCCAGGCCGCGGACATGGGCGACGCCGTCGCCGCGTACACCCTGGGCTGGTTGTATGCCCACGGCGAGGGCGTGGAGCAGGACTATGACAGGGCCGTGGCGTATTACACCCAGTCGGCGGACCTGGGCTACGACTGGGCCATGCTGAACCTGGGCTATATGTACAGCCGTGGCAACGGCGTGGAAGAGGATGATGAAAAGGCCTTTGAGCTCTACAGCCAGGCGGCGGAGCTGGGCAACAGCATGGCCATCAACAACCTGGGCAATATGTATGAGTTCGGCCAGGGCGTGGAGCAGGACTATGACAAGGCCATTGAGCTCTATACCCAGGCCGCGGATATGGGCGAAGGGCTGGCCCTCACCAACATGGCCGACATGTACGAGCGCGGCCATGGCGTGGAGAAGGACAAGGCCAAGGCCCTGGAGCTGTACACCCAGGCCGTGGATATGGGCAATAGCCATGCGATGTACCGCCTGGCAAAGCTCTATCTCTACGGCCAGGGCGTGGAGCGGGATGCCGCCAAGGCCCTGGAGCTGGCACAGCAGGCCGCGGACGCGGACGATCCCTACGGCATGCTGCTGATGGGCGAGCTCTGTGACATGGGCTTCGGCGCGGTGGACGTGGACGACGCCCAGGCCGTGGCGTGGTATGAAAAGGCCCTGGAGGAGGACGATGAAAACGCCGAGGCCATGGTGCAGCTGGGCTCCATGTATGACCAGGGCGAAGGCGTGGAAAAGGACGGGGCCAGGGCCGCGGAGCTCTATGCCCAGGCCGCCCCGCTGCTGCAGGAGTGGGAAGAGAGGGACACTCTCTCCGCCAGCGAGCAGGCGCTGCTGGGCAAGATGTACGTCAACGGTGACGGCGTGGAAAAGGATGAGGGCAAAGGCGTGGAGCTTTTGACCGCCGCGGCGGAGGACGACGATGCGAACGCCCTGTACACGCTGGGCTGCTTCTATCGTGACGGCGCGGCCGTGGAGCAGGACTATGCCAGGGCGGTGGAATACCTGACCGCCGCGGCCGGATGGAGCGAGCCCCGGGCCGCCTATGCGCTGGGGAATATGTACTATTTCGGCGAGGGCGTGGAGCCTGACAAGGCCAAGGCCTTTGAGTACTACACCCAGGCCGCGGCGCTGGGCAGCGCCGACGGCATGTATATGGCGGGCGACTTCTATGAGTGCGGCTACGGCGTGGTGGATATAGACGAGGCCAAGGCCGTGGAGTGGTACGAAAAGGCGGCGGAGCAGGACCAGCCGGAGGCCATTTACAATCTGGCCGGATGCTATGCCGACGGCACCGGTGTGGAGCAGGACGAGGCCAAGGCCCAGGAGCTCTATGAGCGCGTGGCCGCCCGGCTCACCGCCATGGACGAGGGTGAGCTCACCGCCGCGGAGGCGCGCGTTCTCGCCTGCATGTATGAATTTGGCCTGGGCGTGGACAAGGACGAGGCCAAGTCCGCAGAGATCATGGCCGCCGCCGCGGAAATGGGCGACAGCAGGGCCGTGTACTATCTGGGCCAGTTCTATTACTACGGCGTCGGCGTGGAGAAGGATGACGCCCAGGCCGCGGAGCTCTACACCCAGGCGGCGGAGCACGGCGTGCGCGGGGCGATGTATGACCTGGCGTATTTGTATTACGCCGGTGAAGGTGTGGACCAGGACTACGCCCAGACGGTCCAGTGGCTTGAAAAGGCCGTGGAGCAGGAGCTGCCCGAGGCGTATTACAACCTGGGCTGGCTCTACAACGAAGGCGTGGGCGTGGAGCAGGATTACGCCAGGGCCGTAGAGTATTACGAAAAGGCGGCGGACCTTGGCGACGCCTACGCCGCGTACAACCTGGGTGTGCTGTACAGCCAGGGCGAGGGCGTGGAAGAAGATGATGCCAAGGGCGCGGAGTATTACGAAAAGTCCATGGAGCTGGGTGAAAACCAGGCCGCGCTGAGCCTGGCCTATATGTATTCCCGCGGCAAAGGCGTGGAGGTGGACCTGGACAAGAGCTTTGAGCTCTATAACACGGCGCTGGAGGTGGACGGAGAGAACGCCACGGCCATGGAGGGCGTAGGCGAGGCCTATCTGTTCGGCAAGGGTTCGCTGGAGCAGGACTATGCCCAGGCGGCGGAGTGGTTCGAAAAGGCGGCGGAGCAGGACAACGCGGAGGCCGCCTATTACTTGGCGTGCCTGTATCTGTACGGCGACGGCGTGGAGAAGGACGAGGCTAAGGCCGGGGAGATGTTTGCCGACCTGGCTGCCCGCCTCACCCAGAAAGAGGAAGAGGACGATCTTGGTTTCACCGAAAAGCGCGTCCTGGCCTACCTTTACCGGGACGGCAAGGGCGTGGAGCAGGACGAGGCTAAGGCTGTGGAGCTGCTGACCGCCGCCGTGGAGGAGAACAACTACCAGGCAGCCGACTCCCTGGCGCGGTGCTATCGCGACGGCGTGGGCGTGGAGCAGGATCATGCCAAGGCAGTGGAGCTCTATGAGCTGGCCGCGGCCCACGGCGAAGCCAGCTCCGCCGCCGATCTGGGGTACATGTACTATTACGGCGAGGGCGTGGAGCAGAGCTGCGAAGAGGCGTACAAGTGGCTCAAGCTGGGCGCGGACATGGGCGACGCCTACTGCCAGGGTTACCTGGGATATCTGTACCTGGAAGGCGAGGGCGTGGAGCAGGACTATGCCCAGGCCCGGAAGCTCTTCGAGGAGGCCATGGACGAGGACGACGAGTCCCTGTACGCCCTGGGCACGATATATGAAAACGGCCTGGGCGTAGAGGCGGACATGGACAAGGCCATGGATTACTACACCCAGGCCGCGGACAGGGGCGTGGAGGCCGCCGTACAGCGGCTGGCGGACCTGGCGGCGGAGCCCGCGGCGTAAAAAATTTCCCGGTCCGTTAGCCCTTTTGTCCCTGTAAATCGTATAAAGAGACAGAAACAAAAAGGAGGCTCGACCTATGAACGACGAGAAGAGACTGGACGAGAAGAAACTGGAAGAGGTCACCGGCGGGGTCTCTGCTGAGGAGGTAGACGCGTTTTATGCGGCCAACTGCGGCGGCTGCCAGAGGAAGGGCAAATGTCCCGTCTCTGTCAATAAGTGGGAGTTCTATGGCAACTTTAAAGCCCTGGGTGGATGCTCTGCCCGCAAACAGGCCGAGCCGAATTAAGGCAGAAGGAGGAACATACTATGAACGACGAGAAGAGACTGGACGACGAGGCTCTGGAAAAGGTGTCCGGCGGGACCGGGAATGAGGAGAATCCTGATTTTCTGTACGACTTTACCATGAACAATTGCCAACACTGCAGTAAGGCCCTGAATGCCGCCTATTATCGGGATGCACCGTACTGCGATCCGATGTCGAAGTACGGCGCGGTCCATGGCGACGGAAACGCGCGCTGCCCCGATATCTGCTGAAAAACCAAGGAGGAACATACCATGAGCGAGGAAAAGAGACTGGACGACGAGGCTCTTGAAAAGGTGTCGGGCGGTCAGGGTGAGTCTATGAATGCGAATAAGGTATATATATTTGCGGCTAAAAACTGTTTTCACTGCAGCCACAATGAGGTTGACTGTCCCTATGGGGGACACAAGGAGGCCTTCAAAGAATTGGGCTGCGACCTGGACGCGAAGTGCCCCTATAAGGGGGGTTGACCTATGAACGACGAAAAGAGACTGGACGACGAGGCCCTGGAAAAAGTGTCGGGGGGGGGCGACGATCAAGATTATATGAATCGTATTGTTAGATTTGTGCAGGAGAATTGTTATTCCTGTTACCGCAATTTCTTCGGGACCTGTCCCTATGGTTCGAACGAAGATGCTTTCAAAGAATTGGGCAGCAACCCGTACGCGAAGTGCCCCTGTAAGGAGGCTTGGTGATGAACGACGAAAAGAGACTGGACGAGAGCACCCTGGAAAAAGTGTCCGGGGGGGGGTGGGGGTACAACGCATTATAGATTCAAGGAGAATAATTGCTTTTCCTGCCGCCACAATAACACCCCGAACTGTTACTATGGGAGCAGCATAACAGCTTTTGAAACGCTGGGCAGCAACCCGCGCGCGAAGTGCCCCTATAAGGGGGGTTGACCTATGACCGACGAAAAGAGACTGGACGACGAGGCCCTGGAAAAAGTGTCGGGGGGGGGCGACGATCAAGATTATATGAATCGTATTGTTAGATTTGTGCAGGAGAATTGTTATTCCTGTTACCGCAATTTCTTCGGGACCTGTCCCTATGGTTCGAACGAAGATGCTTTCAAAGCATTGGGCAGCAACCGGTACGCGAAGTGCCCTGATAAGGAGGCTTGGTGATGAACGACGAAAAGAGACTGGACGAGAGCACCCTGGAAAAAGTGTCCGGCGGGGGGTCCGATGAGGAGAAGGATGCATTTTTTAAAAGGAATTGTCTAATTTGCCGTCGCTACACTGACAGAAACTGTTCCTACGGTACGTATGATCAGGCCTTTGAAGCATTGGGCTGCGACCCGCGCGCGAAGTGCCCGCAAAGACTACTCATCCTTTACTAAAAGATAAAAAGGGATGACTATAAGACATTAAGACCCTCCCTGCCGCGTCAGGCGGCAGGGAGGGTCTTTTCAGCTTTCGGGGTCCTTTTCCGGGGGCTTTGTGACACGCAGGCCCCAGCGCTGCACGGGCTTTTCCCAGAAGTAGGTCAGCGCCGCGGCGATAATGGCGGCAAAGACGAAGCACACGACGGTATAGATCGTCTGCCAGGGCTGCTCATAGGCCTGGTTGGGCAGGTCCGAGACGTAGGGCGGGATGTGCCAGTCCTTCCACCGCAGGGCCAGGAACTGATGCCACATGTAGAAGTTGAAGGAGATGTCCGCCAGCACTTTTGTCACCGGGTTATCCAGGGCCCGGGCCAGTTTTGGCGGCGCCAGGCACCCGCACACGAGAAATGCCCCGCCCAAGAGCCCCAGCGCGGGCCGCCAGTTCATCTGGCCGTGGCGGATGGCCTCGTAGTCCCCTATGGGCTGCAGGTACATCACCAGCAGCATCCCGAGAAAGGCAAGCACCATCCCCGCCGGGGCGAGGACGCGCCGGGCCGTCACGGAGGGCTTATCGGATACTTCCAGCCGGGCGAAGATCAGCGCCGCGGCCATGCCGCAGGCGTACAGATCCAGTTGGGCGGGGAGCTGGTTGAAGTACATGGAGCAGTCCTGCTCCCCGTAGACCCAGGCCCGGTAGGTGAAGGCCAGCACCACCATGGTCCCGCAGGTGAGGGCGGGGCGCTTTGCGAACGCCCGGGCGATGAGGGGCCAGAGGATGTAAAACTGCACCTCCACCGCCAGTGTCCACAGCACCCCGGACAGGGGGGAGAGGAGGTAGCTTTCGTAAAACAGCGTGTGGGTGAAGGTAAAGTGGGCCCACAGGTCCTTCGCCATGACCCAGCCGCTGCGGTAGAGCCCCTGGGGGATGGCCCAGCCGTAGAGCATGATAAGGATGGTCAAATAATAGCTGGGCACGATGCGCCAGAACCGCCTGCGGTAGTGTTCCTCCGGCGGCTCCAGTTCCTGGCCCCGGAGCTGACGCCGGGCATAGGGCAGGGCCAGGAGAAAACCGGACAGGAGCAGGAGCTCGTCCACCATCATGTAGCCGTGGCGGACGATCTGCTGAAGGTTTACATAATGTGAACCTATCATGAACCCCGGGTCCAGCCAACTCTGCTGCCAGATGTGGAACCACGCCACGATGAAGATGGCGGCCACCCGCAGCACATCCGGGGCGGCCAGCCGCTCCCGCCGGGGGGTCACGGCCGGGCCTCCGCGCCCCGGGGCCGCCGCTCTGTCTCGGGGATGGGCGGGTGCTCCGCCTTGGTCTTCACGGCCACGCACCGGTGGATGGGGACGCCCTGCTCGTGGAATTTGGCCTCGTAGTCGGTCATGACCCCCACGGGGCCGGCCCCGTGCAGGTCCCGGGTCACCTCCCGGAGCTCGTAGCCCAGAAGCTGGAACTGTTCCAGGCTCCACTCGAAGAGCCACGGCTGGTCGGTCTTATACTCGATGCGCCCGCCAATGGGCAGCGCGTCCCAATAGAGTGCCAGGAAGCTGGGGGCGGTGAGCCGGTGCTTGGCCTCCTTCTTCCGGGGCCAGGGGTCCGGGAAGTTGATGTAGATGCAGGATACCTCCCCCGGCGCGAAGATGTCAGGCAGGTTCACCACGTCCGTGTCGATGAACCGGACATTGCCTATCTCCTCCCGGCAGACCCGCTCCATGGCCGTGACCATGGCGTTGGGCACCTTCTCGAGGGCCACCAGTAGCGTGTCGGGGTCAGCTTTCGCCGTCTCGGCGGTGAAGCGGCCCTTGCCGCAGCCCATCTCCGCCCGGACATCCTTGCAGCCGGGCAGCAGCGCTGCCCATTGGCCTTTCTGGGCCGCCGGGTCGAACACCTGCACCGCGGCGCACCTCTCCATCCGGGGGATGAGGTTTTTCTTGTTGCGCATGCGCATGGGGCATGCCTCCTGTGTGACAGTATGGTTTCCCGGCCCTCTGATGGGGGCCGGGAAAGTGTTTGAAGCGTTTACGCCTTGAGGGCGACGCCCTCCTTGGCAAGGGCGTCCACGATACCGTCCGTGACGGCCATGACCTCCTCCCGGGTCAGGGTGCGCTCGCTGTGGGAGAAGGTGAGGCGCACGGTGATGGACTTGCCCGCCTCGTCGGCATAGGTGCCGGTGACCCGGGCCTTTTTGAGGATGGGGGAATTGGCGGCGGCGATGGCCTTTTCGATGGGCTCATATTTGTCCGCCAGGAAGGTCATGTCCACCTCCATGCCGGGGTACTTGGAGGGCTCCTCGTAGACGATGGGCTCAGGGACGACCTGGGTGAGCTTCGCCACGTCCAGCTCCATGAAGACGATGGCCGCCTTCTTGTCTATCTTCTGGCCCACGGTGGGGTGGACCACGCCGATCTCGCCCAATACCTCGCCGTCGCAGAGGATGGCGTTCAGGTTCTTGGGGTGCTCATAGGAGTGGGTGGCCTCTATCTTTTCATAGGAGAGGCTCTTGTGGCGGATGTCGGCCACCAGCACGGCGGCCATGTCCCGCAGCCTGAAATAGAGGCTCTCCAGCTTTTCCAGCTTGCTGAAAAGGGTGACGCAGAGCTTTTTCTGCTCCACGCAGAGACCCTCTTCGTCCAGGCCCTGGACCACACGGCCGATCTCGAACACGCCGAAGGCGGGGCCATAGCCGGTGTTCAGCTTCACCTGGCAAAGCTGGGTGGGCACGATGGAGCGGCGCAGGGTCTTTATGTTGGGGTTGGAGGCGTTGGCCAGGTCCACGTTGGGCTCCACCTCGATGCCGAGGCGCTTGTAGTCGTCGTAGTAGGCCCAGACGTAGGAGTGCAGCTCGTGCAGGGAGAACCGCTTCACCAGCATGTCCTTGAGCTTGTCCTCCACGGTCTTTTCCGCGGCGGCCCGCACCGGGTACAGGGGGGACACGGCGGTGTGCACGTCGAAGTTGTCGTAGCCGTAGATGCGGGTGATCTCCTCGATGATGTCCGCCTTGATGGTCACGTCCTTGGTGGCCCGCCAGGAGGGGACGGAGACGGTGAAATCGTCGCCCTCGTTCTTTACCCCAAAGCCCAGGGCCGTGAGGGTCTTGACGATGGTGTCGTTGGATATCTCGATGCCGGTGTAGCGGTCCACATAGGCCTTGTCAAAGCTGAGCTCCACCGGGGGATAATGGAAGGCGTACTCGTCCGTGAGGGAGGAGGTGACCTTCGCGCCGGGGTCGGTGTCCATGAGGAGCTTCATGAACCGGGCGATGGCGGTGACGGTCATCTCCGGGTCCAGACTCTTTTCGTAGCGCATGGAGGCGTCGGTCCGGTGGCTGAGGCGCACCGTGGACTTGCGGATGGATACCGGGTCGAAGGTGGCCGATTCCAGGGTCAGGGAGGTGGTGTCGTCCACGATCTCCGAGTCCAGGCCGCCCATGATGCCGGCGATGGCCACAGGTGTCTCATCGTTGCATATCATGAGGGTGTTTTCGTCGATGTGGCGCTCCACGCCGTCCAGGGTCTGGAAGGTGAAGGGCTCGTCGAAGCGGCGGATACGTATCTTCGTGACCTTCCGGGAGTCGAAGGCGTGCATGGGCTGGCCCATCTCCAGCATCAGGTAGTTCGTCAGATCAGCCAGGAAGTTGATGGCCCGCATGCCGCAGTAGTAAAGGCGGATGCGCATGTCCACGGGGCTCACGGTGGTGGTGATGTTCTCCACCTGCAGGGCGGAATAGCGCTGGCACAGGGGGTCCAGTATCTTCATGTCTATTTTGGGCAGGCCGTCGTAGGGGGTCAGGTCCAGTGTCTCGATGGGTTTCAGGGGCCGGCCCGCCAGGGTGGCGAACTCCCGGGCCACGCCGTAGTGGCCCCACAGGTCCGGGCGGTTGGTGATGGACTTGTTGTCCACCTCAAAGATGATGTCCTCGATGCCGTAGATGGATTTGAGGTCCGTGCCGTTGGGCACGTCGTCGGTGATATCCATGATGCCGGAGTGGTCGTCGGAGATGCCGATCTCCTTTTCCGAGCAGCACATGCCGTTGGACATGTGGCCCGCGAGAGGCCGGGGGGCGATGGTGACGTCGCCCAGGCGGGCGCCAACCTTTGCGAATGCGGTCTTCATGCCCTCCCGGACGTTGGGCGCGCCGCAGACCACGTCCACGGGCTCCGCGCCGCCGGCGTCCACCTTCAGAAGGTGCAATTTTTTGGACTCGGGGTGGGGCTGGACGGACACGATCTGGCCCACCACCACGCCGTCCAGGTCGCTGCCCTTGTAGAATATCTCGTTCTCCACCTCGGCGGTGGACAGGGAGAACTGGTGGATGAGGGCGTTTTTATCCAGGCCGGAGAGATCGACGAAGTCGCCTATCCAATTCATAGAGAGAAACATGCCGAACGCTCCTTTCTTATTCGTCGTCGGTGAACTGGCACATGCTCATAAGGCTGCCGCCGTTCAGATCGCGGATGTCCGCGATGCCGTACTTCATCATGGCCAGGCGGGTGAGGCCCAGCCCGAAGGCGAAGCCGGTGTACTCCTCCGGGTCGATGCCGCCCATGCGCAGCACCTCGGGGTGGATCATGCCGCAGGGGCACAGCTCCAGCCACCCGCTGTGCTTGCAGGAGGGGCAGCCCTCGCCGCCGCAGATGAGGCAGTTGATGTCCAGCTCGAAGCCGGGCTCCACGAAGGGGAAGAAGCCCGGGCGCAGCCGGACCTTGATGTCCCGCTCAAAGACCTCGGAGAGCATGGTCTTCATAAAGAAGATGAGGTTGGAGATGGAGATATTCCTGTCCACCATGACCCCCTCCATCTGGAAGAAGGTATTCTCGTGGCAGGCGTCGGTAGCCTCGTTGCGGAAGCAGCGGCCGGGGAAGATGGCCTTGATGGGGGTGCCGTCCTCGACGAGGGCCTTGCGGTACTTGCGGTAGATGGCGTTCTGGGCCGCGGAGGTCTGGCTCTTCAGAAGCTGGCCGTTTTCCAGGTAATAGGTGTCCTGCATGTCCCGGGCGGGGTGGAACTTGGGGATGTTCAGCGACTCGAAGCACTCGTAGTCGCTGACGACCTCCTTGTAGTCCTCCACGGTGAAGCCCATGGACTTGAACACCCGCTCGCACTGACGCTGAACAAGGGTGATGGGGTGATAGGAGCCCCGGTCCAGGACGGGGGGCAGGGACAGGTCGAACTCGTCCACGGCGTCTATCTGCCGCTTCAGCTCCAATGCCTGCAGCTCCTCCTTGCGCACCGCGATGCGCTCCGCCACCCGGTCCTTGAGCTCGTTGACCTCCTGGCCCAGCTCCCGGCGGGCCTCGCCGGACAGGGTGCCCATGGACTTCAAGAGGGCGGTGACGCTGCCCTTCTTGCCCAGGTAGGCCACGCGCATGTTCTCCAGGTCCAGCGCGTTTTCGATCTTTTTCAGTTCCGCCTCGAACTTTTCAGTCAGCGCGGCGATCTCCTGATTCATTCTGACGCCTCCAATGTTGTGGATTATCTTTCGGGGCCCCCATGCGAGCCCAGCGCAGCGGGTCGCATGGGGAGAAGGAGGAAGTTTTCCGGCCGATGGAGGGGCCTCCCTTGCGAGGACCCGACATCTTCGGGAAACTTCCGACGCTGTGGTGCGGGTAGGGAGATTTGAACTCCCACGGTCGCCCACGGGAACCTAAATCCCGCGTGTCTGCCAATTCCACCATACCCGCATGACAGGGCCATTATAGCCGATGGCGGGGCAGGTTGCAAGAGACAAGTTCACGGGTTTTCGTAAAGTGCGAACAGCTCCTCCAGGGATATGTCCCGCCCCAGGATGGCGCAGATATCCTGCCGCCGGGGCAGAAACAGCTTTTCCAGCATGGCTCTTACGTCCTCCCTGCGGCCGTAATGGATCTGTTTGTGGCAGGTGCAGCACAGGCAGATTATATTCTGCTCCCTGTCCAGATCCACGTTGAAGCGCCTGGTCTTGGACAGGGGAATGAGATGGTGCGGTTCCATGTACACCGTCTGTCCGTCGCGGCGCAGGAAGGATGTGTGCGCCGGGTCGATCTGGCAGTGGTTCCCGGCGCGCATCAGCGCGGCGTCGGATACGGCAGGGTCGTGCCGGTAGGCATGCCCGTTGCGCCGTGCGACCGCGGTCCTGGGCGGCCGGGGGGCGCTGCTCAGCTCCGGCGGCGCTTCCGGCTTCGGGATGTCCTCCGCGGCCAGCTGCTCCATCAGGATCTCATCCTGCAAGAGGTCGTCGGTCAGGTCCTGCTCATCGCGGAGCGTTTGAGAAAACGCGTCCGTATAGCCGGCGCCGTCCGGCTGCCGCACTGCCTCGCCGATCAGCTCCGACAGATGCTGACGGCCGCTGTCCGTGATCTTCCAGACGCCGTTCCCGCCCGGCTGCATATATCCCGCGTCTGCCAGGTGCTCCCGCTCAAAGGAAAAGTTGTTCCGCCAGACGGGCTCATTGCGGCTGGCACGGATGGCGTCGTTCGAGTCGTTCTTCTTCCAATACCCGCGGCTGTTGATATGCGCCAGGACGTCTTTTCTCCGGCCGCCTCCGCCGTCCATCTCGTTCATCGCGTACAGCATCACAAGCCATATCTGTTTCTGTCGGTTCATGTCTTCGCTTCTCCCTCCTCCAGGCAAAGTATGGGGTAGGTGATGAACTGCTCCGTCAGCAGACGGGCAAATTCGTCCAGCGCGGCGTTGAGTACAGCGTCGCCGCTCCGCCGGCGGCAGCGGTACAGGGAATACAGAGTCTCGCCCAGAGCCTTTTGTGACGGCTGGTCCTGGAGATAGATAACGATTTTGGAGAGGATATCCCGGTTCATATTCGCGCGGGTGGTATAGACGGGGGTGAGCCGCTCTATCTGCCGGCGGTAAACGGCGCTTTGGAAAAAACCGGCCATATAAAAGCTGTCCGGCCGGTCCGTGTCACAGGGACGCAGGCGCTTCAGGTGACAGCCGAAGACGGCGCTGCGGTCTTCTGGGACGACACAGCAGCAGCCCAGCTGCTGCAGGGTCTCGCTTGTCCTGCCCATGAGGATGTCACCGGCCCGGAGCCGGAAGCGTTCCATTTCCGCCTCTGTGATATCCACTGCCTGCGGCAGCTTCTCCGGAAGGAACGGATGTTCAAGTACGGTCTTCAGATCCGCCATCGGTACGCCGTGCCCAAAAGACGCCCCCTTCTTTGTGATGCCTCCGATGACATGGTACCGCTCCGTCAGAAGGTCCTTCTCCCAGTGTTCAAAGGCGGGCATGCCGGCCCACATGCCGATTTTCGCGGCGAGGGATCCATCCTTGAGCCAGGAGCACAGAAAGCCGATCAGCGCCCGGAGACGTCCGGGGTCCGGGAGGACGGACGCGGCGGGCAGGGGCTTTTCCGCGGTGTACAGGTTGGGGCTCAAAAGCGCCCGGCCGGCCAGGATGCGCTCGGTGGGGACCACGGCGTACCATGAGGTGGCCTCCAGCGGCTCGCCCGCCCGGTAACGCTCCACCAGGTCCGTAAGCGCAGCGGCGTCCCCGATCTCTTCGCGCAGGCGCAGCTCCCTCGCGTCGACCATGAGAAGGTCGGACACCGGCCGCTCCGTCCTGTGCAGCAGCCACAGGCTGCAGGGGATCTTCGTATTGCGGAACAGCCCGGAGGGCAGGGAGATGACGGCTTCCACCAGACCGTCCAGCAGGATACCCTCACGTATCTGCCGTTCCGCGCGGACCTGGCTCGTCAGCGTGCCGTTCGGCATAATGACCGCGGCGCGGCTCTCCATTCTCATGTGGCGGATGATGAGCTGCAGCCACGCGAAATTCCCGTTGGAGCGGGGCGGGACGCCGTACTGCCACAGGGACTCCTCCGGGAGAGCGTCCCCGCACCAGCCGGAGAGATTGAACGGCGGATTCGCCAGAATGACGTCGAATTCCATGCCGGAGTGCAGGTCCTCTGTCAGCGTATTCGCGGCTCTGCCGCCCAGATCGGCAGAGAGACCCTCCAGAAACAGGTCCATTTGGCACAGGCGATAGGCCGTCTCATCGGTCGTCTGGCCGTATAGCCGGCATGGCTCCCTGTCCGGGAGGGAACGTTTGGCGGCGGCCAGGAGCGCGCCGCTGCCGCAGCAGGGGTCGTACACGCTGCCGCCCCTGAAGTCCAGCAGGCCGCACATAAGGTCCACCAGCGCCGCCGGCGTATAATAGTCTCCCAGCGGCATGGCACTGGCCGACGCCTCCCGGCTCAGCTGCACGATATCCTGGTCCAGCGGGCTGAACTTTTCCATGACACCATCCCTTCCTGGCCTTATAAGCAGCTATTTTAATTATTATAGTGGATATAGTGCCCTGATGCAAGCATATATGGGGTTGCGCGGGGCGCCGGAATATTGACGGGACGGCCGGTTTGTGGTATTTTTTAGTTAGGCCAACAGCGCCGGAAATACCGGCCCGCGCCTTTTGGAAAGGAGCGATAACTATGGCAAACAGGATCATCACCATCAGCCGTGAATTCGGCAGCGGCGGGCGCACGGTGGGAAAGATGACGGCGGAAAAGCTGGGCATCCACTGCTACGACAACGAGCTTCTGGAGAAGATCGCCGAGGAGAGCGGCCTGGCAAAGGAATACATAGCCGAGCGGGGCGAGTACACCCCCCGGGGCGGGTGGCTGGCCACCGCCTTCGCGGACCGGTCCGTGAACGGCCTTTCCGTGCAGGACTACCTCTGGACCGTGCAGAGAAAGCTCATTCTGGAGCTTGCGGAGCAGGAGAGCTGCGTCATCGTGGGCCGGTGCGCCGACTATATCCTGGACGGCAAGGCGGACCTTCTGAAGGTGTTCGTCTACGCCAGCATGGAAAAGCGGGCGGAGCGCATCGTGAAGCTCTACGGCGAGACCAGCGAGACGCCGGAAAAGCGCCTCAAAGACAAGGACAAGCGCCGGGCGGCCTACTACCAGTTCTACACCGACATGGAGTGGGGCAAGGCCCAGCACTACCATATCGCCATGGACAGCGGCGCCCTGGGCATCGACCGCTGCGTGGACATCATCGCATCGCTGTATTAAGAAAGATTCTACATTATGGAAGCCTCCCCTGTGCAAGGGGAGAGGGACCACACGAAGTGTGGTGGAGGGGTTGTAAACGACAATCCCTCAGTCACCGCCTGACGGCGCTGACAGCCCCCTTTGCACAAGGGGGCCTTCAAGCGGAGCCCCCTCTTACGAGGGGGCCCTTTTGTTGTATTTGACTTGGGCCCATGGGCCGTGCTAAAGTAGCCGGGGAGGTGAAGAGGATGTACCGCATATTCATCGTGGAGGACGACGGGGCGCTGGCGGACGTGATGGCCCGGCAGATCGGCTCCTGGGGCCACGAGGTGCGCTGCGCCCGGGACTTTCAGGACGTGATGGCGGAGTTTACCGCCTTCGACCCCCATCTGGTGCTGCTGGACATCGGCCTGCCCTTTTATAACGGCTACCACTGGTGCGAGCAGATACGCAAGGTCTCCCAGGTGCCGGTGGTGTTCATCTCCTCCGCCTCGGACAACATGAATATCGTCATGGCCATGACCATGGGCGGGGACGACTTTCTGCCCAAGCCTGTGGACCTGAACGTGATGACGGCCAAACTCAACGCGGTGCTGCGCCGGGCCTACGACATGGGCGGCAAGGCGCCGGTGCTGGAGCATAAGGGCGCGGTGCTGAATTTGAATGACGCGAGCCTTACTTACGAGGGCAGGCGGGTGGAGCTTACGAAAAACGAGTTCCGCATCCTGCAGACCCTCATGGAGAACAAGGGGAAGATCGTCAGCCGCGACACCCTCATGACCCGGCTGTGGCAGATGGACGCCTACGTGGAGGAAAATACCCTCACCGTGAACGTGACGAGGCTTCGGAAAAAGCTGGAGGACGCGGGGCTTTCCGACTTCATCACCACCCGGGTGGGCGCGGGATATATGGTGGGGCCATGAGCTTTTGGACGTATCTGAAAAGCCACCGGTATGCCGCGCTGGTGCTGGCCCTGTTCACGGCGGTGTTCGCCTTGGTGCTGTGGCTCTATAATGTGTCTACCGAGGCGGCGCTGTACGCCGGGGGCCTCTGCGCCCTTATCGGGTTGGGGCTTTTATGGGCGGGGTGGATGCATGCCCGGCGGGCCCGGGAGGCGCGCATGGAGGCGCTGGAGAACCTGCCCGTGTGGGCCGGGTCCCTGCCGGAGGCGGGGAGCCCTGAGGCGGAGGACTTCCGGGCCATGGCGGAGAAGATGCGCGCCGTGTGCGCCCAGCTTTCGGAGGAGAACGACCGGGCCCGGCGGGAGAGTCTGGACTGGTACACCGCCTGGGTGCATCAGATCAAGACCCCCATCGCCGTCATGCAGATGACGCTCCAATCCGAGGACACCCCGGAGCACCGGGCGCTGGAGGCGGAGCTGTTCCGGGTGCGGCAGTACGCGGAGATGGCCCTGACCTACCTGCGGCTGGGGGAGGGGGCCTCCGACCTGGTGATCAGGACCGTTAAGCTGGACGGGGTCATACGCCAGGCGGTGCGAAAATACGCGGCACTGTTCGTGCAGAAAAAGCTGGCATTGCGCTATGAGCCCACCGAGGCGGAGGCCCTGACCGACGAAAAGTGGCTGTCCTTCATATTGGAGCAGCTATTGGACAACGCGGTGAAGTACACCCCCGCCGGGTCCGTCACCATCACGGTGACGCCGGAAAAGGTCCTGCGGGTGCAGGACACGGGCATCGGCGTGGCGGCCGAGGACCTGCCCCGCATCTTTGAAAAGGGCTTCACCGGCTACAATGGCCGGGCAGATAAGACCGCCACGGGCCTGGGGCTCTATCTCTGCCGCCAGGCGGCGGACAAGCTCCACCACCGCTTGTGGGCGGAATCGGAGCCTGGCCGAGGCAGCATCTTCTGCCTGGACCTGCACAGCGACGAGCTGGAAGTGGAGTAAGGGCGCGGTGCCAGGGCGGCCTCGCCCGACAGGGCCCCTCCCGCTAAAGTTCGCTTTGCTCACCGAGCGCGTGCGGGGCACTGCCGGTTCTCGCCGCCCGTCGGGCTGGCAAAAGCCTCCCTCTGACGAGGAAGGTGGCACGGCGAAGCCGCGACGGAGGGAGAGACACCTTACAAAATTGTCATATCCGGGCGTCAAAATGTCACGGGAATCGATTTTGACAGCCCGGATGTTTTGCTATGATGAGGACACAAAGGAGGTCATAGATATGACGATACTGCAAGTGGAGGGCCTGTCGAAGACATACACGGGCCGGTTCGGGGCCAACCAGGTGAAGGCCCTTTCCAATGTGTCCTTTTCCGTGGAGCAGGGGGAGTATGTGGCCATCATGGGCGAGTCCGGCTCCGGCAAGACTACCCTGCTCAATATGCTGGCGGCCTTCGATAAGCCCACCGGCGGCAAGGTGCTCTTAGAGGGCCGGGACATCTCCGAGATACACGAGGACGAGCTGGCCGCCTTTAGGCGGGACTGCCTGGGGTTCGTGTTCCAGGACTTCAATTTACTTGACAACTTCAACCTCCGGGACAACATCTTCCTGCCTCTGGTGCTGGCGGGGATGAGCTATGTGGACATGTCCAAGCGTCTGCAGCCCGTGGCCCAGAAGATGGGCATCACGGACATATTGAACAAGTACCCCTACGAGGTCTCCGGCGGCCAGAAACAGCGCGCCGCGGTGGCGAGAGCGGTCATCACGGGCCCTAAGCTGCTGCTGGCGGACGAGCCCACCGGGGCGCTGGACTCCAAGTCCTCCGAAGGGCTGATGGAGCTGTTCGCCTCCCTCAACGCCGACGGCCAGACCATCCTCATGGTCACCCACTCCGTCCGGGCGGCCAGCCATGCCGGGCGGGTCATCTTCATCAAGGACGGGGAGCTTTTCCACCAACTCTACCGGGGCGACATGGCAAAGGAGCAGTTCTATCAGAAGATCGCGGACACCCTGACGCTCCTGGCCACGGGAGGGGAGAGCCATGAATAAGGGCTTTTACTCCCGCCTGGCCCGGCAGAATCTTCGGAAAAACGCCCGGGCCTACGGGCCGTTCATCCTGGCCGCGGTGCTCACTGTCGCCATGTTCTATATCATTCTGGCCCTGGCCGTGGACCCCAACATGGAGTCCATGACCGGGGCGACCACCATCCAGATCGTGCTCCGGTACGGGGTCGTCGTGGTGGGCCTGTTCGCGGTCATCTTCCTTTTCTACACCAACAGCTTTCTCTTAAAGCGCCGGCAGCGGGAGTTCGGGCTCTTCAACGTCCTGGGCATGGAAAAGCGCCATCTGGTGAAGGTCATCGGCTGGGAGACGCTGTATATCTTCCTCCTGAGCCTGGCGCTGGGCCTTATCGTGGGCCTCGCCCTCAATAAGGCGCTGTTCCTCGTGGTGGCGAAGATCTTGGGCGTGGCCGCGCCCATGGGGTTTCTGCTGTCTCCCCGGCTGCTGGGCACGGTGCTGGCTGTGACGGCGGGGCTCTTCGGGGCCATATTCCTCTTTATCTTCCTCTTCGGCGTCCGGCGGGTGTACGTGGCCCGGCCGGTGGAACTGCTGCAGGCCGAGCACGCCGGGGAGCGGGAGCCCAAAGCCAAGTGGCTCATGGCGGCGCTGGGCCTCGCCTGCCTGGGGGCGGGGTACTATATCTCCATCACCACCACCAACGTGCTGCAGGCCATGCTGCTGTTTTTCGTGGCGGTGGTGCTGGTCATCATCGGCACGTACCTTCTCTTCACGGCGGGCAGCATCGCCATGCTGAAAATTCTCAAGAACAACAAGCGCTATTACTATAAGACCCGGCACTTCACCGCCGTCTCCGGCATGATGTACCGGATGAAGCAAAACGCCGTGGGTCTGGCCAACATCTGCATCCTCTCCACCATGGTGCTGGTGATGATATCGGGGACGAGCTGCCTCATGCTGGGCATGGAGAAGAGTCTTTCCGAGCGATACCCCTGCGACGTGAATATCCCGCTGACCAACGCCGAGACCATTGAAATGGTAAAAAAGGCCGTGGCGGAGGCGGGCATCCAGCCGGAGGATGAGGTGTGGTACGAGTACGTCTCCTTCGCGGCCCGGCGGACGGAGGATGGGCTCATGCCTACCCGGGACTACTCCTTCGACGCCGATTCCCAGGACCTGCTGGCGGATGTGATGGTGGTGGACCTGGCCGACTATAACCGTATTACTGGCCAGGATCATACGCTGGCCCCGGATGAGATACTGCTCCGGGTGGATAGGGCGGAATATACCGCCGATACGCTGACTCTCCACGGCAAGACCTATACCGTCAAGGCGCAGGTAGACGAGATGATGAAAAACGGCGACGCCACCGCGAACCTCACCAGCACTTGGTACATCGTTGTGGCAGACAGGGAGGAGCTCGTGCGCATCGCCGCGGCGGAGCAGGCCACGGGGGGCGGCATGACCGACGGCCAGCCGCACCAATACTACGGCTTTGAAGTGCCCGGCCACGACGAGGACACGGCCCTTGCCGCCCGGAAGGCCATCCGGGCCGCATGGTCCAAGGCGTCGGACGACGGGACCGTGGACCTGGCCGGGACCTATGAGATACGTGCCTGGGAGCGGCAGGATTTCGTGAGCATCTACGGCAGTCTCTTCTTCCTCGGCATGTTCCTGGGGCTTCTCTTCACCATGGCGGCCATCCTCATCATCTACTACAAGCAGATGAGCGAGGGCCGGGACGACCGGGAGCGGTTTCAGATCATGCAGAAGGTGGGCATGAGCCGCCTGGAGGTGAAGCGCACCATCCAGAGCCAGGTGCTGATCGTGTTCTTCCTGCCCCTGGTGGTGGCGGGGCTGCACACCGGTTTCGCCTTCCCAATCATCAACCGGGTCCTGGCCATCTTCAGCCTGGTGGGCACGGACTTTTATATCTGGTGCGTGCTGGGCAGTTTTGGGGCGTTCGCGGCGCTGTACGCCGTGGTGTACGCCCTCACCGCCCGGACCTATTATAAGCTCGTGAGCATGTGAGCGCGGCAGGCGGGCCCCTCACGGAGACAGCAGTTCCCCCGTTTTTTCCAAACGGGGGAACTTTTTGATAAAAACGCCGTCTTATGGGTCAGAATAGAGGTAAGGAGGCGTACAGTATGAGACGTATCTTGGCATTGGCGCTGGCCCTGGCCCTGCTGGCCGGCTGTGGGGGAAATAAGGGGAAGGAGGCGCCCCCGGCGCCGGAGATGACCCCAGAACAGACCCCGGAGCGGGACCTGGCGGCAAAGGTGACCGCCCGGCCCGTGATGGGGGCGGAGGTGACGGAGGAAGGGGCCCTCGCGGCTATAGGCTTCGGGCTGGACCTCTTCCGGGAGAGCCTGGACGGGGAGAACACCCTGGTGTCGCCCCTGTCCGTATTGGAAGCCCTGGCCATGACCGCCAACGGCGCGGCGGGGGACACCCTGGCGCAGATGGAGAGCGTGTTCGGCCTTGACCGGGACGCCCTCAACGGCTTTCTGCTGGCCTACCGGCAGGGCCTGGGGGAGGGGGCCAGCCTGGCCAACGGCATATGGCTCAACGATGAGCTGGGCCTCGCCGTGAAGGAGCCCTTTTTGCAGGCCAACGCGGACTATTACGGCGCGGGCGTCACCCAGGGGGCCTTCGACGAGGCGGCCCGGGACGAGATCAACGCCTTCGTCCGGGACCACACCGCCGGGCGTATCCAGCGCATATTGGACGAGCTGGACCCGGCGGCGGCCATGGTGCTGGTGAACGCCCTGTCCTTTGACGGGACATGGGAGAACATCTATCGGGAGGACCAGATACAGGAGGGCGCCTTTATTAGCGCCGCTGGGGAGGAGCAGGACGCAACTTTCATGTGGTCCGACGAGGAGGCGTATCTCGCCGACGGTCACGCGGAGGGGTTTATAAAGTACTATGAGGGCCGGGACTATGCCTTCGCGGCGCTGCTGCCGGAGGAGGGCATGGGTCTTGCGGACTATGCCGCCACATTGACGGCGGAGGGCCTGCGGGCCATGCTGGAAAACCCGTCCGCGGAGCCGGTGAGCGCCGCCCTGCCCAAATTCACGGCGAGCTGGGGCGCGGAGCTGTCCGCTTCCCTCGCGGACATGGGCATGCCGGACCTCTTCGACCCGGAGAAGGCGGACCTGCCCGCCATAGCGGCGGACGCCGCCCTGCACGTGAGTCAGGTGCAGCACAGGACCTTCATCAACGTGGACGAGAAGGGCACCCAGGCCGGGGCGGCCACCGCCGTGGGGGTAAAGGCGGCCAGCCTCATGGGCCCGGAGAAGCAGGTGGTGCTGGACAGGCCGTTTCTCTATATGCTCATCGACTGCGGGCATAACGTGCCCCTGTTTATCGGCGCGGTGACGGAGATGGGGTAAAGAAACTCGCCGCCCAAGAACAATGTCGGTATAGCCCGGACGGGCCCGACAGTATCCCGGCTCACTTGTTACGCTGCGCTCACGAGCCGTGAGGCCGTGACACTGCCGGTTCCCGCCGGGCGTCGGATTGGCGAGGGCGGCCGGTTCTCGCCGCGCGTCAAAAGCGCCGCCGGAAATCCGGCGGCGCCTTGCTATATTCTTTCAGTCCTTATGGAACAGCCCCGTCACAAAGTCCACGGCCTTTTGGACGAGGCCCGTGATCTTCCCGCCGAAGCTGGCGGCCTTCTCCGCGTACTGGGCCACGGTGGAGAGGGCTCCTTTGAACTGCCGGACCTTCTCCTGCAGCTCGTTGGTGGAAAGACCCTCCAAGGTCCTGCAGAGGCTCACCAGCCTATCCATGGTCTCGTCGGAGAGGTCGTAGCCGTACCGGCCCGCGATGGAGCTCACCTGGCTTTTCAGGTCCTCGTCGGACATGGACTTGGTCTCGTCCAGCAAGAGCTTCAGCTCGTTGACGATGGCCACCGCGTCCAGGTCGTCTATCTGGTCGGCCAGCTGTGCGGTGGTGACAAGCTCATCGGCGGCGGCGTCCTTGGCCTCCTGCTGGAGCTGTGTGCCGGTGATGCTCTCGTAGGCCTTGTATATGCCCGTGAGGGCGGCGGTGCCGGACACGCCGAAGGGCGCGCCCACCTTCACCTGGGCGTCGTATATGCCCGCGGTCATCAGGGCGGCCTTGTACATGTCCTCGGTGCACCAGTCGATGTTGCTGGTGGTGACGTTGAGCCCCGCGTTGGCGCCCAGAATGCGGATGTATACGCAGGAGATGGCGTTGTGGCCGATGACGGATTCGTCCACCAGCCCCTCCAGGTAATCCCGCTCCTCGGCGTTGGTCACGGTGAGCTCGGGGACGCTGCCCCGGACGAGACCGAACTGGGAATAGACCGTCTGTATCTGTTCCTGGGTCAGGTCCGCGCCCAGCGCCACCCGCTCCTGGCCCTCGCTCACCCCGAGGGCGGGAACGGCCAGGGCCAGGAAGAGGCTCAAAATAAGTACAGTGCTGAGAAAACGCTTCATAGGGGAGGTATCAGCCCTTCAGCGCGTCCGCCGCGGCGGAGAAGGCCTCCACCTTCGCCGCGCACTCGGCCTTGTCGGCGCCCCGGGCCAGGATGTACATCTTGATCTTGGGCTCGGTGCCGGAGGGGCGGACGACGAAGTTGGTGCCATCCTCCAGCTCGAAGTAGAGCACGTTGGACCCGGAGATGGGGGTATGGTCCACGGCGCCCAGGCCGGGCACGGACACGGTGCCGTCCCGGTAGTCCCGCATGCGGGCCACCCGCTGGCCGCCCAGCTCCACGGGGGTGTGCTCCCGCAGGTCGGCCATGAGGGCCGCCATGCGCTCGGGCCCGTCCACGCCCTCCATGTAGATGTTCACGGTTTTTTCGGAGAACCAGCCGTATTTCTCATAAAGGGCCTCCAGGGCGTCCAGCAGGCTCATGCCCTGCTTGTAGTAGTGGGCGGCCATCTCGGCGATCATCATGGAGGCGGTGACGGCGTCCTTGTCCCGGACGTAGTCGCCCATCATGTAGCCGTAGCTCTCCTCAAAGGCCAGCAGGTACTTCTCCCCGGTGCCCGCGGCGGCGTAGCCCGCCAGCCGCTCGGCCATGAATTTGAAGCCGGTGAAGGTCTGGCCGTAGGCCACGCCGTTTGCCTCGCAGATGGTCTTCACCATAGAGGTGGACACGATGGTGGAGAGGATGACGGGCTTTTCCGGCATGGTGTGGTTGCGCTGGCGGGCGGTGATGACGTAGTCCGCCAGCAGACAGCCCATCTGGTTGCCGGTGATGGTGTGGTACTCCCCGTCTTTGCCGAGAGCCATGACGCCCACACGGTCGGAGTCCGGGTCGGTGCCGATGATGAGGTCGCTGCCCACCTTCCGGGCCAGGTCCACGGCCAGGTAGAATCCCTCGGGGTTCTCGGGGTTGGGGCTCTCCACGGTGGGGAAGGCCCCGTCGATGACCATCTGCTCGGGCACGGGGTGGATGTGCTTCAGCCCCAGCCGCTTCAGAGCCTCGGGCACCAGGATATGGCCCGCGCCGTGGAAGGGGGTGTACACCACCTGGAACTCGTCCGCCACGTCCTTCACGGCGGCGGGGTCGATGGCCTGGGCCATGACGTTTTCAAGGAAGAGCTCGTCGGTCTCCTTACCGATGATCTCGATGAGGCCCTTGGCCTTGGCCTCCTCAAAGTCCATGACGGCGGGGCCGGTGAAGATGTCGATGGCCGCCATGTTCTGGGCCACCACCTCGGCGTGGTGGGGGGGAAGCTGTGCGCCGTCGGACCAGTAGACCTTGTAGCCGTTGTAGGCCTTGGGGTTGTGGCTGGCGGTGATGTTGATGCCGGCGGTGGCGCCGTAATGTATCACGCCGAAGCTCAGCTCCGGGGTGGGGCGCAGGGACTCGAAAAGCCGCACATGGATGCCGTTGGCCGCGCACACGCACGCCGCCTCCCGGGCAAACTCCGGGGAGTTTATCCGGCAGTCGTGGGCGATGACCACGCCCTTGTGCCTGGCCTCGTCCCCCTCGGCCACCACCAGGGACGCGAAAGCCTGGGTGGCCCAGCGGATGACATGGATGTTCATCCGGGCCAGGCCCGCTCCCATCACGCCCCGCAGACCGGCCGTGCCGAATTCCAGGGGGCCGCGGAAGCGGCTTTTGATCTCGTCCTCGTCGTTTCGGATGGCGTCCAGCTCATGCCACTCCCCGTCGGAGAGGGAAGGGCTGTCCAGCCAGCGCTCAAATTCCTTCCTGTAGTCCGTCATCGTCAGGTTCTCCTTTCAAAAGCTCCTGGGCTTCGGCCAGGCGGCCCGCCGGGACGTATATGTCTACGCCGTTGCCGCTGACGCCGAGCATGACCTTCCCGAAGGCACCGTCTCCGGGATATTGCGCAACGCTGGGGACGCCGTAGGCCTCCAGCATGGATCTCACCGTGTCCGCCTCCATATCCAGAGGCGCGCAGTGGACCAGAAAGGCGGGCTGCTCCGGCTGGCCGGAGGGGTCCTTTGGCCACTGGTCATATTCTTTTCCAAATTGGTGCAGTCCCCAGTTCATGGGACACCTCCCAAGAGCATTATTTGTGGTATTTGGCACCTACGGTGATGGTGAACGCCCTATAAAGCTGCTCCAAAAGCATCACCCGCGCCAGGTGGTGGGGGAAGGTCATGTCCGACATGGAGAGCTTATAGTCCGCCGACGCTTTTACGTCCTCGGGAAGGCCGTCGGACCCGCCGATGAGAAAGCACAGGCGGCTGACGCCCGACGAGGCCAGCTTTTCCAGCTTCTTCGCCAAATCGGGGCTTGAAAGCTTCTCCCCCTCGATGCACAGCGCGATGACGTATGCCCCCTTGGGGATGCGGGCGGCCACGTCCCCATCCTCGGGAAGCTCCGTGACCTCCGCCTTGCAGTACGCGCCCAGGCGCTTCAAATACTCGGCGCAGGCGGCGATGTAATATGGCTCCTTCAGCCGGCCCTGACAGATGACGCTCACGCGAAGCACGGCGCCACCTCCACCTCCAGCCGGCCGTATTCCGGCGCCACGTAAAGGTCCGTATCCCTGCCCTCCAGGGCCCGGCGCACCGTGCGCTCCGCCACGGAGGGGAGGTTGTTGTTTTTGGAAAGATGCCCCAGCACCAGCTTTTTCGTCCCCCGCCCGGCCAGCACCGCGGCCAGCCACGTGCACTCGCTGTTGGAAAGGTGTCCTCTGTCCGAGAGGATGCGGGCCTTCAGATACGCGGGGTAGGGGCCGTGTATGAGCATGTCCGGGTCGTGGTTGGCCTCGATGAGGGCGGCGTCCGCCCCGTCGAAATACCGGAGCATGGTATCGGTGACGCAGCCGGTGTCCGTGGCGCAGACGAGCGAAGCGCCGTCTGCCTCCACGCGGTAACCCACGCTGCCGCTCCTGGCGTCGTGGGGCGTGGGGAAGGCGGTGACGGTCATGCAGCCCAGGGACAGGGGCGTCTCCGGGTAAATGTCCTTAATAAGCGGCGCGGCCCCCGGATACAGCCTGCGCAGCGCGCCGGCCACCGTCCCGGGGGCGTAGACCGGCAGGGGGAACTGCCGGGTGAAAACGGGGAGCCCTGAGACATGGTCGGAGTGCTCGTGGGTGATGAATATGCCGTCCAATAAAGCGGGGTCCATACCCTCGCCCTCCAGGGCGGCGCGGATACGCCTGGCGGAAAGCCCCGCGTCCAGAAGGACGCTCCGGCCACCGCCCTGTACCAGCGCACAGTTGCCTGTGGAGCCGCTGGCGAATACGACGAGGCGCATGTCAGCCGGCGTTCCAGTTGGCGGAGCGGCTGTGCTCGGGTACCTGGACGCAGCGGATGTCCGCGCCCAGAGCCCGGAACTTGCCCACCAGGTCCTGGTAGCCCCGCTCGATGTAGATGATGTCCTCCACCTCGGTGACGCCCTCGGCGGCGAGCCCGGCGATGACCACCGCCGCGCCGGCCCGCAGGTCGCAGGCCTTCACCACGGAGCCGGTGAGCTTATCCACGCCCTGGATGAAGGCGGACTGGTCCTCCACTTCTATCTGGGCGCCCATCTTTTTCAGCTCTCCCACATACTTGAACCGGCCGCCGGCCCAGACGCCCTCCGTGACGGTGCTGTTTCCGGGAGCGCAGCACAGCACCGCCGCCATCTGGGGCTGCATGTCCGTGGGGAAGCCGGGGTAGGGCATGGTCTTGAGATTGGCCCGGTGCAGGGGGCCGTCCCGGCGGACCAGGACGTAGTCGTCGCCCTCCTCCACCTCCACGGCCATCTCCCGCAGCTTGGAGGAGATGCATTCCAGGTGCTTGGGGATGACGTTGGAGACCCGGACCGCGCCGCCGGCGGCGGCCACCGCCGCCATGTAAGTGCCGGCCTCGATCTGGTCGGGGATGAGGGCATAAGAGCCGCCGTGCAGCTGCTTCACGCCCCGGATCTTGATGGTATCGGTGCCCGCGCCGCGCACGTCCGCGCCCATGGAGTTTAAAAAGTTCGCCAGGTCCACGATGTGGGGCTCCCGGGCCACGTTCTCGATGACCGTGCGGCCCTCCGCTGTGGCGGCGGCGATCATGATGTTGATGGTAGCGCCCACGGAGACCTTGTCAAGGTAGATGGTGGTGCCCCTGAGCCGGCCGGCGGGGCAGCCGGCGGTGATGAAGCCGCCGGACACGTCCATGTCCGCGCCGAGAGCGGTGAGGCCTTTTATGTGCTGGTCGATGGGGCGCACGCCGAAGTTGCAGCCGCCGGGCATGGTGGTGCGGGCCCTGCCGAAGCGGCCCAGCATGGCGCCGATGAGGTAGTAGCTGGCCCGTATCTTGCGGGTCAGGGCCCACATCCGCTCCGGGAGGATGTCCATCTGCACGTGGGTGCAGTCTATCTCCACCGTGGTGCGGTTTATCATGTTCACCCGGGCGCCCAGATAGGTGAGGATGTGCAGAAGGGTGTCGGTATCGCTGATCTCGGGCAGGTTCTCCAGCCGGCATGTGCCGTGGACCATGAGGGCCGCCGGGATGATGGCCACCGCCGCGTTTTTCGCGCCGGATATCTCCACTTCGCCGTGCAGGGGCCGTCCGCCCTGAATAACGTACTTTTCCATAGATGCTCCCCAAAAATATGTCAGGATAGGGGCGGTGACCGCCCTTATGATACAGCCGGAATAATACAGTTTGCTATTTTATCACAAACAGGAAGGAAAATCAATTCCTCCCAAGAAGGGATAAGGCCTTCAGCGCCCCCACCACCGTCTTGGCGTCGTGGATGGTGCCGGCCATGGCCATGTCCGCCAGCGCCCGCAGGGGCATTTTCTCCACGTCCAAAAACTCGTTGGGGTCGGGATGGGCCTGACCCTGGTGCAGGCCGGTGGCGAGATAGAGGTAGAGCTTCTCCGTGGAGATGCCCGGGGAGACGTAGATGCAGCCCAGGTCGGACCAGTTGTCCGCCTCCAGACCCGTCTCCTCGCTCAGCTCCCGCACCGCCGCCGGCAGGGGGTCCTCCCCCTTTTCCAGCTTCCCGGCGGGCAGCTCCAAGAGCTCCCGGCCGAAGGGATAGCGCCACTGGCGCACCACGAACACGTTCCCGTCCTCGTCCACAGCCGCCACGCACACCCCGCCCGGGTGGTGGACCACCTCCCGGATGGATACCGCCCCGTTGGGCAGGCTCACCATGTCCTCCGTAAGGTCCACGACCACGCCCTGGTAGGTGTTCACGCGCCGCAGCTGCTTTTCCTCGTGGTCCATGCCGCATTCCCCCTTTGTTGGCAGAAAAAGGTTACATAATACCAAGATCTTCCCCAGTATAACACGTTCTTTCGGGAATTTCCACATTTTTATTCTATGCGCGGGGCATTTCTTTGGATTATAATCGGTTTAAGAAGCCCTGTACATGGGAGGGGATAGGTATGAAAACAGTGCAGGCCACGGATACGGCCGTGTCCATATGGGTATCCCGGGAGGCGCCGCCCAGCCGGGAGCAGATGCTCCGCCTGGTGCGCCAGGCCCTGGCGGAGGAGGGTTTGGCCCCCTGGGGTTCCACGGAGGCGGAGTGCTTCGCCGCCGGGGAGGAGACCCTCATCATCGCCCGGCCCGCTAGGCCCAAGCGGTGCGCCTTTTATTTTTCCGATCTGGAGGCCCTGCTGGGCGGAGCCCTGCGGTGCCCGCCGGCGGGAAGCGCCTTATACGCCGCCGGGGACGGGTACATGCTGGCGGTGGAGCCCGAAGGGGTGACGGCGGCGCTCTATGAGTTCGGCGAGCCCCGGGAGACAGGCCCCTTATGGGAGGTCCACGCCCGGGAGCAGGGCCTGTGCCTTATCCGGGAGGACGCCGTGGCCGCCCTGGGCCGCTATTTTTCGCGCTGAGAGCCTGCTATACTGGCAAATGGCCCAATTGTGAACTTTTTTCTTTGTGGGCGGTAAGAATTGCTAAACCGGGAAAAATGTAGTATAATCCACTTAGCGAGACATACTCAGCGGGACATGGGGAGGTGAGCCGATGGCGCCGGGCGGCAAGGGGACGAAGCTGATCACGGACAACCGCAAAGCGCGGCACGACTATTTCGTCCTGGACCGCTATGAGGCGGGCATCGAGCTCACGGGCACGGAGGTGAAATCCGTCCGCGCCGGCACGGTGAACCTGAAGGACTGCTACGCCCGGGTGAAGAACGGCGAGCTCTGGGTCCGGGGCATGCACATAAGTCCCTATAAGCAGGGCAGCTATTTCAACGCCGACCCGGACCGGGACCGGCGGCTTTTGATGCACAGGCGGGAGATCCTTCGCCTGGGCGCCAAGGTGCAGCAGGAGGGTCTGGCGCTGGTGCCCCTGAGCCTCTACTTCAAGGACAGTCTCGTGAAGGTGGAGCTGGGCCTTTGCAAGGGCAAAAAGCTCTACGACAAGCGCACCGACGCGGCGGAGAAGTCCGCCCGGCGGGAAATGGATCGGAAATTCAAGGAGGCAAACGCATGAAGAATCCTATCGTCACCATCCGTATGCACGACGGCGGCGTCATCAAGGCCGAGCTCTACCCGGAGATCGCGCCCAATACGGTCAACAACTTCCTCTCCCTTGTAAACAAGGGCTTCTATAACGGGCTCATCTTCCACCGGGTCATCCCCGGGTTCATGATCCAGGGCGGCGACCCGGACGGCAACGGCACCGGCGGCCCCGGCTACTCCATCCCCGGCGAGTTCACTGCCAACGGCTACATCAACGACCTGCGCCATACCCGGGGTGTGCTGAGCATGGCCCGGGCCATGGACCCGGACTCCGCCGGCAGCCAGTTTTTCATCATGCACGAGGACGCCCCCCATCTGGACGGCCAGTATGCCGCTTTCGGCCAGGTGCTGGAGGGCATGGATGTGGTGGATAAGATCGCCGCCTCCAAGACCGGCTGGGGCGACAAGCCCCTGACCCCCCAGGTCATGCACAAGGTCACCGCCGAGACCTTCGGCCAGGCGTATCCGGAGCCGAAAAAGGCTTAATTTAATAGATTCGTTCTCATGCGTCGCGCGCCCGCAGGCGGGCGCGCTCCGAGGGGCTGCAATGGTTTCGACGGGGGCGTGGGGGCGGAATAAGCGGGCGGATGACCCGGACATCCTTAAAACCGGGAACCTTTCAAATTAACTGAGAACGATAATCTCGCTCTGGCCGCCGCTTAAGGCAGGCCCGTCCAGCCCGGGAGCGCTGCGGCCCGGGACTTGGGCGTCGATTAGCAGCGTCCGTGCGTGCGCAAAGCTTTGAGCGCACCATGCATCATGAAGCTACCCGACCCGTCATGCGTGACGGCCTGCACCGGGAAGGGGAAGAGCGCGTAAGCGCAAGATGACCGCCTGCGCCCGGAGAAGGTTCCGCTGAAGTGCTTTCGGACAGGGGTTCGATCCCCCTCAGCTCCACCAAGATCGAGAAATCCGAACTTGATTCCAATAGGAAACGGGTTCGGATTTCTTGTGTATATTGAGGACATAGGGATATGAAACGGAGGCGGGCGTAATGCCCGCCTCTCTGCGTGGGAGTGACTGTACGAAGGGCAAGTAGCTTTCTCCGTTAGTTTGTGGTACAATTTGGGGGAAAGTGAGGATATGAGAGACATGGTGCCTTTAATCAACGGAAAAGATTTAATGGACTGCAGTTTAGAGGACATTCGGATCATGCTGGACAATCCGGATTACAGAGAAAGCGAGTATCTTGATTTCAAACGCAACTTTGCGTTTCTTGAAATGGAGAAAGGAAAGCAGCGGGACGAAAAAGTCTCTGAGTTTCGGAGCGACGTATGTGCTTTTGCTAACTCTGATGGCGGGTATCTGATATTCGGTATTGGAGAAGAAAAAGGAGTCGCACACGAGATGATCGGCATTGATATTCCAGACGATAATATTGATAAGTTTGAATTGGACCGGAAGAATAACCTAAATTCCATCTCGCCTCAGATACCACCTGTCCAATTCAAATTCTTGAAAATGGAAGCTGGAAAGTACATCGTCATTATACATGTGCAACATGATTTCTTTGCTCCATATATACACTTAGAGGGCGAATCAAATTACAAAATATTCAGACGAGTGGGGAATGGAAAGAAGAGTGTCAGCTACATGGAGATGAGGAATATGTTCACGCAGTCTCTTTCTCTGGAAAAAGAAATTGAATATTTTAGAAGGGACCGTATCCAGTACTTCCTAGAACAAGAAGACACAAATGACCATAGGTATTCCAGGTTTCTGTTGCTTCACATTATTCCAGAAACATTTTTGAATAGCACATATGATAAAAACCTCTTTCTTATGGAGAAGAGGGAGAACGTTAAGTTTGGTTCTATCTTTTCTGCTGCTAGATGTAACAGCTTTTATCAGCCTAGCGTCGATGGGATAAGAAGCGTAAACACAGAAAGTGGAACGGAGTGCTTACTGTTCAACAATGGTATTTCTGAACTTTACTTCCCTCTTGAGAGCAACTATGTGGTGGACGTTTTTAGCGAGAAGCACCCCAATGGCATTTTGAGTTTTGATAGCCTCCGTGATTCGTGGCCTGAATTTATTATGGCATATTTTTCCTTGTTCCCACAGCATTATAAGGCAAACCGCTATTTTGTTTGCGCCTCTGTAATTGGATGTAAGGGTGTCACTTCACTTCCTTCGAGGATTTCTTTGGCAATGCCAATTGTAGACAGAAACACAATTATTTGTCCACCGACAGTTTTTTGGAGTAATAGAGGCGAAGAGGACAAGAATATGAAAATGTTTGAGTTGAATTGTGCGCTCGCGCTAGGTATTAGAGCATCCGATATAATCGACCCGTTAATCAAGGATGTTTATCTTAACGACTGATTGCTTATTACCATGTAAATAAACAAGAGGCGGGCGCGATGCCCGCCTCCTAGCGTGTTATTGGGTATCAGTCCCACTGATAAAGTACACGGTGTTGAAAGCATCAAATCTTTCTGCAACTTGATCGTCATAGATGACTTCAAGGGTCATGCTTTCTGCTCCATCAGGCAAATACCTGAAGATAAGAATGTCTTCATCTGCTTTTTTGCTTTTCTCTGCAGTGATAAACCTCGTGAACTCGACAATGTTGGGATCATCACTGTCAAGTTTAGTTGCTCTGCCGTCAGAAATTTCCACTGAACAGTTTTCTGTTCCAGTGAAACGGTATGTTACAGCGATCTCATCGCCTCTGCCTTTCCCAAACGAACCGCTTGTGATTGCTGTGCTGGCAACCCTGACATAGCAGGCATCATTATCGGGAAACTCTTTCCGCTGGTTGCCGTAGGACCAGTCGCTTGTATTCCCGGCAGAATAGGCAATGCTGGTGTCAACGGACAGATAATCTTTTTCTTCCACAATCTCTTCTTCAGAGACTGCACTGTCAGACGAATCTTCTTTATCTTTGCCGCATCCAGAGAGCAGGAGCAAGAGACAACATAGCACGGCAATTATACGAGACAGAAGGTGAGTATGGTTCATAGTAGGCTCCCCCTTTACGAGATGCTATTAATTATTGTTTCTGAGATTTCACCTTTACCAGCGTCATATATATATTTGAAGCTGTCGGGGCGGAAGGATTCACCAGTATAAGTAAGCTCAATGCTTCCGTGGACATGCCCGCCGTCTTGGAGGCACAGTTTCCATATGTTTTCAATTGCCTGGACCTCACGCTGATTGACAGAACTATTCATAGCTACTATGTTAGCCATGGTATTGTTGCCGTCAAACATATCCGCGATAAGGTGCCCACGGTCATCAGTCGTCAGTTCAAAGCCCTTCCCAATGTTTTGCTTGCTGTCCAGTATATCAAGCCGAAACCTACGCTCTGGATTCTTTAGTTTGAGATCGGCGAAATCCGCTTTTATGATTCTGCCAAAATCGTCTGTGGTATAAGTATATCCATTAAGCTCATAGGAAAGATTTGGGGCCAAGCTATTGCCAGTCCTCATAATCTGCCCTAAATCATCCGTGTAACAGATGGGCGCGTCTGTTGCTGGGCCAAGGCGCAGTTTAGCATTAGAAGGAAGTGTTTTTGCTGCAGAAAGGATTGCAGTGTCTGTAATAGCTTTACCTGCTTTGTCAAAGACTTGGATAGCTTTAGAGGCATCATCCAGCAGATACCATAGGCCCTCCTTGCCGTAATATGCTCTTCCAATCAACTTACCGGCTTCATCAAAAACCGTACCATTTGGCCTGATGGTCGCTTTGCCGCCAGTAGCAAGTTTAAAGACCTTTAGTCGCTTGAAGTTCTCTGCGGATACTTTCAGGACAGAGGAGATGGCACCCCACATATATCCATCCGCAAACCCTTCAATTGCATATTTGGTGACAGCCTTTAGAGGTGCTTTTCCCTCCTTTACGCACTCAAACACTTCTTTGAGCGCGGCCCCTATAGCACCGCCAACAAATGCGTCTCGTGCGACTGTGGCAGGGGAACCAAATACAAAGTATGTGGAGCCAGCAGAGAAGTGATTGATGATGCCAACACCAATGATAATAGTGGTGCCAACAGCAAACTTGCCGATAACCTTCAGCCAATCAATGTCATATTCATCCAGATCATCTGGAAGAAATGCCTCTATGTCTTGCTCGGTGTGTTCGCTGATTGTTACTTCAAACACATAGGCTTGACTGATAATATCCTCTGAGATTTTGTACTCGTATACGCCCTCCTCGTAAACGAGGTTTTCGATAATGTAGGATTCGTCTAATTTCTCTTCTGCAATCCCGCTTTCCGTAATGATCTGCTCCGAGATAACCTTCTCCTGAAATCTAGTGTCCGAAGATTTCGGTAGGCTGCGATTTCCTGAGCAACCGGCCAGAAGCTGAATGAGAATACCGCCTATCAGTATGAGGGCAGTCCAGCGCTTAAACAGACCTTTCATACCATCCTCCCTGATTTGGCTACTCTATCACCAGTTCAATATGGTCGGCGTTATTTATGCGAACCTTTCGGTTATATACATGCTTGCCAATGATCTGCCGCAGATTTTGGATGCTAGCAAGGTCAAATCCGGCAAATTCCAGATGACATGCGGAGGTGCTGACGTTCAGCTCTTTATAGAAATCTGAAATATACACTGTGAAGCGGTCCAGCAGATCTTCGAGGGGGTACTGAGAGATGTGTTCGGCATCAACACCTTCTCCAAGTTCCGGTTCCTGCTGGAAACTTAAACTCGTGACAAAGATGCTGCCATACTTATAAACTTCCGAATCAACCCGCTCATAATCGGAAGTGTTGTACTTTTCAGCAACGAACCCGTTGATGTTCTTCATCGTTGGTGACAGGCCCTCCAGACCACTTACATAGTTTGCCTTATGTGTTTGGATATCACCATCGAAATCTTATCATACAGATAAGATCAGTGCAAGTGGAAGCTGAGATAATACCGGTTAAGAAGCGTGCAAGAGATTGTAAACGCTGATACAAAACAAGAGGCGGGCGCGATGCCCGCCTCTTGCGCGTTAGTGTTCCATGTCTTGTGTTTTTTGCTTCGCCGGATGGACGATCGGCTGCGGTGAGGCGTCTTGCAGCTTGGCAAGCACAGAAGAACGCTCCTGCTTCTGTTCGGCAGGGCCCGGCAACAGGCCGGGAATGACCTTATCGACCCAGGCGCGGATCTCCCGTAGCTTGCGCAGATCGCCTTGGATGGAGGCCAGCCGGGTTTCCTTGTCCCGGTTCTGTTCCTGCAGAGCGTTGTACTCCGCATGCAGAGCCTGGACAGGCACATCGACCGTTCCGCCGTGGTGCATGAGATAGCCATACGCCTTTTTCATGGCGGCAAGCTCATCCTTGTGCTCGGCGGCATACTTCTCCTTGGTCCGCTTGAAACCCTTTTTGTTGTAAGCGTCATATACGGGCTTGCGGTCCAGGTATGTTCTGTATGCGTCCAGCGTAGCGGCGATGACCTTCATTCGCTTTTCGTTGGCCCGCATATCCCTGCGGATCGTGTCAGCTTGGCTTTGTGTCGCAGACAGCTTGGCCCTGAAAGCGTCCACGGAGATCAGGCGGTTTTCTTTCAGATACGATATGGCTTGTATCATCTTATCGAAATCTGTAGCGGTGCCTTTGAGCTGCCCCATAGCGGACCAGCTGGCACGCTCGTCCTCCCGCATCTCCATGTACCGAGCCAGCAGCGCCGGGACGGTCGGCTCCTTGCGCGTTTCCAGAGCGTTCGCCAGCGTGTCCAGCCACGCTTTCAAATGCCGGATGTGGGCGCGGATGGATGCCATCAGGCTGTTGGCGGCTTTGATGTCCCGATTGAGATCGCCGATGTTGGTCCGTATGCCCCGCTTCTCCATTTGGAAGACTGCTGGACCCATGTGGACAGTCGGTATTTTATCCACGCCCTGCCGAACATACGAGCGCAGGTCCACGCGCTCCGGGCGGCCGTTCCTCTCCAGGTAATCGTTCTGCACGACCTCCCAGGCGTGCCGCCAGATCTCGCCGTATTTCCGGTCATTCCAGTCAACGGTGTCCTCCTTGTGGCTGGCCCAATAGCGGCTGTTGGGGCATTTGTATCGCTGGCCGTTTTCATCCAGATCGTAGACCTTCCTGGTCTTTGGCAGCCAGCGACCGTGCTCGTCCATCGGCCGCATGGTCAGCATGACGTGGGCGTGGGGATTACCGGTCCCCTTGTCGTGGATGGCAAAATCCACGCACATCCCTTTGGAAACGAATTGCGTCTGGCAGTAATCACGCAGCATCTGCGGATATTGTTCCGGCGGTACCTCTCGCGGCAGAGCCATGACGATGCGGCGGGCAAGCTGAGAGTTCCACTGATTCTCTTTCCGTTCAACCGAATTCCAAAGCGTGTTCCGATCTGCAAATTCCGGCGGCGCGTTTGGCGGGAGCATGATCTCTGTGTAGACGATGCCGCGCTTCTCGGAATAGGATTTTCGTTTTCCGTCGTATTCAGAAAACAGGCTCTCGCCGCTCTGATATGCGGCACCGGCGACGGCGGACTGGCCCCGGCTTCGCTGGGTGATCGTGAGCTTAAAGTGCGGACATGGTATAGGCAAAACCTCCTTCAAAGATAGGGTAGA
>CANQRM010000017.1 GCA_947626265.1 uncultured Oscillospiraceae bacterium | reverse complement strand
AAAGGCGTGCCCAAAGGGGGATAGTCTTAAGGGAACCCTGGCATCGTTAGGACGGCGCGAAGCGGACAAAGTCCGCGGAGCGCCGGTCGCGCCGGTAAAGCGGCGTGACAGACCCTGCGCAGCCAAAGTGCGCGTATACAAGCCGAACCATACGGTTCGAGATGAGGGCTCTGGGCCTCATAAAAAATCCCGGGGAGATCAGTGCGTTAACGCCGCGAATACGGGGGCAGGTCAGGCGATCCTGGTAAAAAAACGCCGGAAGGTCGAGGTATGCAGTTATGGGCAAAAAGCATCAAAATGAAAAGCCTTTCGTGAGAGCATTGGGGCACGAAAGGCTAAATGAATACTACCGGAATGGCGTAGGAAGAAAGCGTCATGAGGACAAAAGGATACCGGGCGAAATGGATGATAAACTGTACGCTCGGAAGACGGTAAGTGATTACCATGAATCGTGGAATTATTACTGTGATGAAATGCGGAATGCAGATTTTCGCGTTGACGGTCATCGGCCGCGGAATCTTGAAGAAGCGGCATTGTTTATGCCGGCATATATTGATATTCTAAAGAACAAGCCGGGCAGATGGAACCGGAATATGAGCGCTTACACGATACGGTCTTACTTTGCCGCTCCCGCGAAAATTTTCGGCCTTCACGCGGAGGACTATGACCTTCCTCGTCGTTTAAGGGAGGATATAATGCGAAGCAGAGGACGGGAAAAGAATGCCAATTTCTCGGAAGAAAACAACGAAGAAATAATCACGTTTTGCCGGTGTACTGGTTTGCGAGCCGATAAAGAGCTTGCGCGAGTGCGCGGGATGGACTTGGTCGAGGATGATGGAGAATACTATGTTCATGTCATCTGTGGGAAAGGCGGGCGTGAGCGTTTGTCAAGAATTTGGGGACCGCCGGAAGAAGTAGAGGCCGTCGTAAAGCGTATGCGCGAAGCCGGGGAGGAACTGGTTTGGCCGGAGATACCCTCCCACCTTGACGTACACGCGCTTCGTGCCGAATATGCGTATCGCATGTATAAGGATATCGCACGTGACCCGGCAGCTCTGCCGCCGGAAAAACGATACTGCTGTCGGAAGGATATGAAAGGAATTTGGCTGGATAAGGACGCTATGCAGACGGTATCATTTGCCATGGGCCATACGCGCATATCGGTCATTGCCGAACACTATTTATGGGGGCTGAAATATGAAAAAGAAATACTTGGGAATGTCGCTTGATGGGAAGGGTTTTATAGAGGTGGAGCCGGAAAAGGCGACGCAGGTTTCGGTCTCTTTGAAAGATATGGAGCAGCTGGAACGCACGCTTGAAGACCAGCATGACCACATAATGAAACTACAGCAGATCATCCGCGAAAAGAGCAATCGGGAACTCAATATCCGCCCGGCGCGGTCGGAGTCCGGCTATAAACTATGGCGTGTTGAGGAGGTTCCGGAGCATCGGCTGCAGGATGAAACCAAGACCGTGACGGCATACCAAGTGACAATAACAACACCATGGAAGTATGAAGATATTGACTTTGAGACGGCAAAAAAGATGTGGATGGACGACGCAGAGAAAGTATGTGCTGCGTGGGGACTCCGTTACTTTCCGTCCATGAAGGAGCTGAAGGATGTTAAGCAGGAAGGACTGTGGGCGCTGCACAAAAAATGGGAGGCCCTGGCGTGTGCCGTGGGCGGAAAGCTCTCGGTCCACTTCACAAAGCAGAAGACATATAGGGTCACGTTTTGGGCCTCCAAGCCGCCAAAATGGAGTGAGAAAAAAGGCGAAGAGGCTCCTGCGGTTTAGGCCGCGCCGATGCCGGCCAAAATCGCCTTTATGAACCCCGTGCCCCTGGCGTCCTCGATATTGCCGTTCTTCATGTTGGTATAGATACACACGGAGAGCTCCACGCCCTCTCCGGCATCAAAACGCATCTCCCAGCGCTGGTCGGCGCTGGAGCGGCACATGACCTGGTGCCCGGCCAGGGCGTTGACCGTGAGCGGGGTAATGGGCCCCAGCGGCATAAATGTGCCGCCGGGGAGGAAGAGCTCCTCCAGTTCCTCCTTGGTGCCATGGCAGCCCTGCTCCACGTCCCACTCCACAATGTACCGCTGGTCCGGGGTGTATGCGACAAAACCATTCTGCGGGATGGCGTCCGGCGCAGGCTCCACCAGGAAACCGTCCGGGATGGTGAACCAAATACCATGGGCGTGAAACTTTCCATCACTGTATAAAAGCATTTTTCTACCTCCAGTCAATCTGTTAGGTTTTTAATCCTGTACTAGCCACAATAATAGGATAATTAAAATCCTATGTCAACAAGAACATAGTTTCACATATCGTATATAGGCAACTCATACGATATACAATAAGGCGAGAAAGAGAGGCTCACCTTATGTATGAGGAGTTTACGCAGAACAGGATTGTCCAACTGAGAATGCAGAAGGGCGTATCTGCGCGAGATATGTCGTTGTCCTTGGGGCAGAACGACAGCTATATCAACCGCATTGAGAATAAGAAAGGACTTCCATCCTTGACCGGACTGTTCGGCATTTGTGAGTACCTGGGCGTGTCGCCCATGGAGTTCTTTGACGAGGGCAACGCCTATCCGACCCAGCTGGCCGATTTGATCCGCAACCTGCGGCGGCTGGACGCGGCGGAGCTGGAACTGGTCACCAACATGGTCAAGACTTTGGCCAACAAGTAACGATATAAAGAAAAAGCAGCGGCGGCCCGTGCGGGCCGCCGTATCTTATGTTATAATCATGGGGATGGGGGTGAGGCCATGGAGCGGCTGGTCTTTCATGTGGATGTGAACAGCGCGTTTTTGTCCTGGGAGGCGGCCCGGCGGGTGGCCCAGGGCCAGGACGATTTGCGGCTCATCCCCTCCGCCATCGGCGGCGATAGGGAAAAGCGCACCGGCGTCATCCTGGCCAAGTCCATCCCCGCCAAGGCGTTTGGCGTCAAGACCGGCGAGCCGGTGGCCCAGGCGCTGCGAAAGTGCCCGGACCTGGTCCTGGCCCCGCCGGACTTCCGGCTCTATGAGCGCAGCTCCAAGGCCTTCATGGATATCTGCCGGGCCTATGCCCCGGCGGTGGAGAAGTTCTCCATCGATGAGTGTTTCCTGGATATGACCGGCACGGGACATATGTACCCGGACCCGGTGGCTACCGCCCACAAGCTGAAGGACGAGATCCGGGACACCCTGGGCTTCACCGTGAACGTGGGCGTGGCGGAAAACAAGATACTGGCCAAGATGGCCTCGGATTTTGAAAAGCCGGACAAGGTGCATACCCTGTTCCGGGAGGAGCTGCCGGAGAAGTTCTGGCCCCTGCCGGTGGGGGACCTGTTCCTGGTGGGCCATGCCACGCAGGAGAAACTGGAGCGGGCCTATATCAAGACCATCGGCGACCTGGCCCAGGCGGATGTGGAGAGTGTGCAGGCGCTCATCGGAAAGAAGCTGGGCCGGCTCCTGCACGACTATGCCAATGGCATAGACGACTCGCCGGTGGTGAGCCAGCCGGAGGAGCTGAAGGGCTATGGAAACTCCACCACCCTGGAGGAGGACGTGACGGACGCTGAGGCCGCCCAGGGCATCCTGCTGGCTCTTTCCGACAGCGTGGCGTCACGGATGCGGGCGGATGGGGCCAAGGCACAGTGCGTGGCGGTGACGATCCGAGGGAACGACTTCCATGACCGGTCCCACCAGCGGAAACTGCCGGACCCCACGGACGCCACTGGGGAGATATATGACACCGCCAAGCGGCTGTTCGCCGAGCTGTGGGACGGCAGAACACCCCTGCGGCTGCTGGGTGTGTCCCTAACGGACCTGTCCCACGGTGAGGAGGCGCAGATGTCCCTGTTCGCGGACGAGCAGAAGGAGCGGTCTCGGAAGCTGGACCGGGCCATGGATGCCATCCGGGACAAATACGGCGCGGACACCATTATGCGTGCAGGGGCCATGGGTTCGGGGAAGAACGTGGGCCGCAAGCACAAGGCCCAGATAGAGTTGAAGAAAGGGAAGAAGTAAGCGGCGCATTCTGCGCCGCTCTCTTGATTATTTTTAAATTATGGCGTATAATACAATAAAAGTGTGATAGAAACACATTAAATATACAATAAGAGTGTGATTGAGGTGTCTTTGTGGAGCGATCGATCTTAAATGACCTGTTGAGGTGGAAGCAGTCCAAGCACCGCAAGCCGCTGATTTTGAAGGGCGTGCGGCAGGTGGGCAAGACCTGGGTGCTCAAAGAGTTCGGGCGGCGGTACTATGACAACACTGCCTACTTCAACTTTGACGAGAACGAGGAGTATAAGCAGTTTTTTGAGACCACCAAGGACGTGGAGCGCATTTTGCAAAACCTGATGCTGGCCAGCGGGCAGAAGATCCTCCCGGAGAAGACCCTGATCATCTTCGACGAGGTGCAGGACTGCCCGAAGGTCATCAATTCCATGAAGTATTTTTGCGAGAACGCGCCCCAGTACCACATTGCCTGCGCCGGGTCCCTGCTGGGCATCGCGCTGGCGAAGCCGGCCTCCTTCCCGGTGGGCAAGGTGAGCTTCATGCAGATAGACCCCATGACCTTTACGGAGTTCCTGCTGGCCAATGGGGATGACAACCTGGCGGCCTATCTGGACAGCGTGGACGCCATTGAGCCCATCCCGGACGCCTTTTTCAACCCTCTTTATGAGCGGCTGAAGATGTACTACGTCACGGGCGGCATGCCGGAGCCGGTGGCCATGTGGACCCAGGAGCGGGACGTGGAGGCCATGCAGGAGGCGCTGTCCAACATCATCGGGGCCTATGAGCGAGACTTCGGCAAACATCCGGATGTGAAGGAGTTTCCGAAGATATCTCTGGTCTGGAAGTCCATTCCCTCCCAGCTTGCCCGGGAGAATAAGAAGTTCATCTACAGGGTCGTGAAGGAAGGTGCCCGGGCGCGGGAGTATGAGGACGCGCTGCAGTGGCTGGTGGACGCCCGGCTGGTGCATAAGGTCTACCGCAGCGCCGCGCCCCGGCTGCCCATGTCGGCCTATGACGACCTGTCCGCGTTCAAGATATATATGGCGGATGTGGGCATCCTGCGGCGGCTGGCCCAGCTGGCGCCCACCGCCTTTGGCGAGGGGAACCGGCTGTTCACGGAATTCAAGGGTGCGCTGACGGAAAACTATGTGCTGCAGACGCTCATCACCCAGTTTGAGGTCATGCCGCGGTACTGGAGCCAGGTCAACCCGCCCTACGAGGTGGATTTTCTCATTCAGCGGGAGAATGATATCTTTCCCGTGGAGGTCAAGTCCGAGGCCAACACCGCAAGCCGGAGCCTGCGGAAGTTCAAGGAGCTGTTCCCGGAGGAAGTCAAACTCCGCATCCGGTTTTCTCTGGACAACCTGAAGCTGGACGGCGACGTGCTGAACATCCCGCTGTTCATGGCGGATCAGACGGATAGGCTGATCGGGATGGCATTGACGGGCTGGCATTGAAGAGCTGTAAACAATAGTGGGTGACTGAATTATGAAGAAAATTGTATGGATATTTGGCGGGTTGATCATAACACTTGGACTCGTTCTTCCCTTTTGTTTTGTGCCCTGCATGAATCCAAATCTTGCAACCCTTATTTCAGGCATATGGAGTGCGTTGGCAACAGTGACATTAGGATTGATTGCGCTCTGGCAAAACAAAAAGTATAAACAGCTAGCCGATCAGCAAAATGATTTGGCTTTTATGCCAGATCTGTATATCTCTACAGCCTTATCGGACGAATTAGCAGCTGCTTCAAGTATCGTTTCCTTTTCTAAGGTTCGGGGAATTATAGATGATATTGAAACTGTCACCTGTCAACCGATTAATCTTTGGTTTCTTAGAGGGCCCATACTTAATCTGAAAGTTGTAGAAATTCAGCATAGGGAAGAAACTTGGGTGTGTTCAGATTGTTACCCAAAGTCCTTTAGAGACGAAAACAAACCTATTTTTTTCGTGTTTGACATACCAAAGAATTATTCTAAAGAAAATGAGTCTTTTACTGCGGTCTTAGAATATGAAAATGTATATGGCACGAGGTATCAGAAAAAAGTTCCTTTTTCCATAAATGTTGGTAGCTTAAATCCTGATGTCGAAAAACTGGAAAGAGCTTACAGAGTTGATAATGGATAAGGGTTGTGAAAGAAAAGGAGGAGCCCAATGAAGGAATATGTCTATCCGGCGTTATTCCATCCAAATGAAGACGGGACGTTTACAATTACCTATCCCGATCTTCCCGGTTGCATCAGTGAAGGGAAGTCGCTGGGCAACGCCATGTATATGGCACAGTCTGCCCTGTCCCAGTGGATCGAGTATCTCATAGACAAAAAGCAGGAAATCCCCTCTGCGAGTCAAATTAAAGATATTCCCACAGAGGCAAACGATTTCATCAATTTGATCCGCGCTGATGTAAAAGACGGACGTGCAGTAAAGCGCACCGTCAGCATACCGAAATGGATGGATGATGCCGCTGTAAAATCCGGACTAAGCCTGTCTCGCGTTTTGCAGGATGCATTGAGAGACCGCTTGCAGGCGTAAACATTCAAAACACACCCGAAAACTTTCGGGTGTGTTTTTTATCGGTACTGTATTATCAACGGATGTGTGAGTATGTCTACACCCGGTATAAAAACGTACACGCGTTGTTTGCACATCACAAAGCGATCTGAAGGCCAAGCTATGTTGTCAGATCCTCGCCAGATACTCCGCTGGGGTAAAAGCTATGACCTTGCTCTGCTTAAAGTCCCGCACATTGCGTGTGATGATGTGGTCGGCATGGATGCGCTCGGCGGTGGCAGCCTGCACGGCGTCCTCAAAGTCATCCCACTGCATCTCCACCGCACGGGTGAGGTCTGCCCCGGTGAAGTCTGCAAAGCGGAAGATCAGCGCCAGTTTCTGCTGGACGTCCAGCACCTTCTCCGCGTCCAGTTCCTTACGCATCACATAGACCAAATCGGCAAAGGACAGCGCGGACACATAGCCCTCGTCCTGCTCCGTCTCACACAGCTTCCAGATCAGGGCAGAGTTCTTGTAATGGGGCTCCCGCTTTTGCAGCACATCCAGCAGGATGTCAGCGTCAATCAGCAGTCTCATACTTTGCCCTCACTCGTTCCGCCCGGGCCTCGACCAGATCATGGTTGCCTTGGAGGATGCCGGTCAGTGAATCCGTCAGGTACGACACCGCCGCGCCCTTGGGGATGAACCTGCCGACCTCTCTGCCATTCTTCGTGACGATGACCTCGCTCCCGTTCATGACCAGGTTGAGGTAGCGTCCAAAGTTGTTCTGCATCTCCGTGGCAGTTGCCGTAGCTCCGACCATGATAAGCGCCTCCTTGTTTTAGCTAATCTTATTATATCATATTTTAGCTATTTTGCAACAGAATATACACGAGGGGAGACCATACAGAAATAATCTCCGACGATGAAATGATTGAAGTTGACCTAATTCCTGCGGGAATTACCACCAATAAAGGAGTTTCGAGAGCGATAGGGGAATAATTGCCTAACAGTCCTCATATCCGCCGAACTTCTTCCGGAAAGAGTTGAAGCCGCTTACCATAGGTATCCTCCAACATCTCTTCTACCGCCTGTTCCACACGCTCATCCTTGACATCCCGGAGGGATAGCGCCAGGGAGATCACATCAACTGCGCCGTGAAAGGCGAGCGGTTTGGGGTCGTATTTCCAGACTTCCAGCTGCACATAGTCCTGTGTGTTGGTCCAAGCGGGGTCAACCTCTTCGATACCTTCGATACGCTTGAATTCCTTTCGGCTTATCGCACGGCACTCTACATCCGGTCCGTTGAGTAAGGTTCGCGAACCAAGCGCATATTCCCCGGCCATAAGGAGGCCGGAAAAGGCCTTGTTCCTTCGGACGCAAATGCGCTTTTGTACCGGGTCGATCAGATATGGAAGGGCCTTTTCATAGAGACTTCTTCCGCCCTCCTTGGTGATGACCCAATCGTTGCGACCTTTTCTGTCCACGCAGACCAGTTCCAGCGCTGTCAGTTCCTGCACGGCGCGGGTCACGGTCATAGCAGACATATCAAGCTGCTTGGCCAAGTCGATTTTCCGAAAAGGAGAACCGACGGGCTCGTATATGAGTAAAAGAAGTATCAGCTGCGCTCCCGGAGACAGTTTCTTCGGCGCGGTCACGACCGATTTCATCCGTTCCTGCAATACGATGCCTATGAAGGGCAGATAGATTTGGCTGCCCGGCACGATAAAGGGCATCCGTGCCTCGATCAGCGCCTTGCGCTGTCTGGAGTTCAAGTGCTTGAAACACAAAACGATAAACTCCGGCTGTGGGAGCAGCTTTGCCATTTGCTTGCGGAAAGCGGGCAGACTAAAACCGTTCTCATCGACCTCGACGAGAAGGCACTTCACATCCTCAATGTATAGAAAGGAGTATTTCTTTCCGTTTTGCAGATAGAGCGGGAGTCGTTCCGCCTCCGGCCACGACTCGACGGATGCGGACAGGCCCAGCGTCTTGGTTAGGTAATCCAACAAAACAATCACCTCAAAAGCATTATAACATTCAATATGTTATAATGCAATAATAATGTTATTATCGTGCGATGCGATTGTCATTAGTCCCAAAGGGAGCCGCAACATGAAGAGAATCGAGCACTCTATTTGACCCTTTTTTGACCCTTACGGCGACAAAATACGGAAAATCCGGGCGACATGGGATGAAATGGTGAAAACCGGGAAACGCCCTGTTCCCAATGCTTTGCGGCATTTGAGGGGCTGAGAGGATACGACCCGAAATTGAGCTGCATTCAATTCGAATCCCTCCTTCTCCGCCACGGCGTCGGAGCAAAGTCCGCTTTGCTCCGACGCTTTTTTTATGCCTGCGGCACAAAAAAGGCATCATCCGCCCGCTCCCTTGCTCCTCCTTTTCCCCATGAAACCCACTCCGTTGGGCTTTCATGGGGGCCCCAAAGAATGCGGTCAGGGGTCTTTCTCCTTTTTCCCGCGAAACCCGCATTCGTTGGGCTCGCATGGGAGCCCTATTAAAGCCCGCTTTGCTCCGACGCCTTTTTTATGCCTGCGGCCCCATTTCGCAAAAGTCAGGTCTGACATCGAAAACGTCAGGGCTCCCTTATTGAAGAGTTTCGGCGGTCATGATAAAGTTGAGAGGGGGAGATGCAGTGCCCTGCGGGGCGGCGTCTGCGCCCCGGAGATCAGCGATGAAGAACGCGCAGAACGGCTTACAGGAGGTCGGTCATGGATAACGAAAAGGAACTGCGGGAACGGACGAATCCGGTGTTCAATACGGCCAAGGCGACGGTGATGAACATCTGTCTCTCCGGCGACGGGGACGCCCGCCTGCTGGCGCAAAGGCTGGGCATCGACACCGATACCGTCATGCACGGCAGCGAGCAGGAGGCCATGTTTGGTCTGGCCAACCGGGCCGTCATCGAGACCCGCTACCGGACCATGAACGCCCTGATCAGCGCGCTTGGCATGGGCACGGTCCTGGACATCCCCTGCGGCTACACGCCCCGGGCGCTGAACCGGGCCTTCCGGGACACGCATTACATAGGCTGCGACCTGCCGGCGGTCATCGACGAGGTGGGCCCGGCCATAGGGGCCATGCTGGAAGAGCGGGGCATAAAAAATAAGGAGTTTCGCAGCGCCGACGCCACCAACTACGCCTCCCTGCGCAGCGCGCTGGATACGGTGGAGGGGGAGCTGTGCATCACCACCGAGGGGCTCATCATGTATCTGAGCGGCAATGAGCTTGGGGAGCTCTGCGCCAATATCCGGAGCCTTTTGAAGGAATTCGGCGGCTGCTGGGTGACCTATGACCCGGAGTCCAGCTCCATCACCATGGCGACCATGAAGACCATCGTGGGCGAGGAGGCCCTGAAGACCATGCTGGCGTCCTGGAAGGCCCTGTCCGACAAGTCCGACCTGGCCATGAGCACGGACCTGAACGTGATGAACGTCAGCGCCTTCGACTACCAAAACGGGGTGAAGAAGCTCACGGACTATCTCCGCTCCGTGGGGCTCAAGGCCGAGCGCATCCCCGTGGTCCGCTATATGCCGGAGCTCAACACCACCGCCGGCCTGCCTGAGGAGACGAGGGTGGGCCTCAGGAGGGCCCTGGGGCCTCTGTGCATCTGGAAGATGACCCTGGACGAGGACTATGCCCCCGCCCAGCCCTCCGGCGAGGGCGGCCGCTTCGCCGTGGACGTGAAGACGGACAGCGGCGTCATGACCGTGGCGCTGGAAGGCCGGGTGGACTCCATGACCGCGCCGGCGTTCCTCGCGGCCTACGAGCAGGCCGCGGCGGCGGAAAAGCCGGAGAAGATCGTTGTGGACGCCTCCGCCCTGGAGTATATCTCCTCCGCGGGGCTGCGGGTGCTGCTCATTATGATAAAAACCGTGGGCAGCGGGAACCTCGCCGTCACCGGGCAGAACGAGACCGTGCAGGCCATCTTTGAACAGACCGGCTTCGCGGATATGATCGGGTGAAGCCGGGACAGGGAAAGGAGCAGATATAATGAAATGGAACATGAAACGCGGGGCGGCGCTCATCCTGGCGCTGGCGCTTATACTGGTGCTGGCCGTGCCGGCGCTGGCGGAGGAGAACTTCTCCGACGAGATGAAATTCGACGATGAGGTTGACATAAGTCCGGAGGACGGCGCGGACAGCGTGGAGCGGGCGGGGGACCATGAGGACAGTCCCTACTTCCGCCACCCGGACTTTTACAACATGACCTCCACCGACAGCCTCACCATCCTCACCAACTTCAAGACCATCCAGCAGTCCAGCGAGTGGAGCTGCGGCGTGGCCTGCGTGCTGATGACGCTGGAGTGGTACGGCCTGCGGGGGGACTATGACGAGGAGAGCCTTGCCCAGCTGCGGCCTCAGGGGCTGGAGCCGGTGGCCACCACCATGAGCCAGATGGTGGGGCTTTTTGACGCTGTGGGCGGCTTCGAATGCTACTCCGCCATCGACGCGGGGGAGGATGTGGCGGACATATTCACCTTCGATTATATCAGGGAGACCCTGGCGGGAGGGGACCCCATCATCATCGGCTGGAACGACTGGGGCGCCCACTGGCAGATCATCATCGGCTACGACGACATGGGCACCGAGGTGACCCAGGACGACGTGATCATCGTGGCGGACCCCTATGACACCACCGACCACGACCAGGACGGCTACGGCATCTATCCCGCCGAGCGGTTTTTGTATAACTTCACCTTCTACGATTATTTTGATGAGGGCGAGCTGAACGACATGTGCTTCCTGGTGGCCCGGCCTGAGGCCTGACGGGAACAGGAGAGGAGACCGGAGAATGAAAAGAAAAGGAGAACAGATCATGAGCATCAGAAAGGTGTTGGCATTCATTCTGGCGGCGGCCATGCTGCTCAGCCTGTGCGCGGGCTGCGGGAAGACGCCCGAGAAGATGTATGACGAGGCCATGGAGGCCATAGCGGGCGGCGACGCCGCCAAGGGCGAGGAGCTGCTGACTAAGGCGGCGGAGAAGGACTATGCCCCCGCCGTCGCCGAACTGGGCGCGCTGTACTTCTACGGCGAGGGCGTGGAGCAGGACTATGCCAAGGCCTTTGAGCTGTTCTCCCGGGCCGCGGACGCGGGCTCTGCCCAGGCTCAGAATTACGTGGGCCGGTTCTATGACTGCGGCTGCGGCGTGGTGGACGTAGACTACGCCCAGGCGGCCCAGTGGTATGAAAAGGCCGTGGAGCAGGGAGACCCCGCGGCCATGGTGGCCCTGGGCGACCTGTACGACCTGGGCCGGGGCATGGGGGCGGACGGCGCCAAAGCCGACGAGCTCTACGCCCAGGCGCTGGATATACTCACCGGCGAAGGCCGGCCGGCGTCGGGCTCCGACTACTACCAGCTTGGCTATATCTACTACTACGGCCTGGGGGTGGAGGAGGACGCCGACAAGGCGATGGAATACTTCACCGCTGCGGCGGAAGCAGGCGACCCGGACGGCAGGTTTTACCTGGGCGAATGTTACCGTGCGGCAGGGGAGTATGACAAGGCCTTGGAGCTTCTGGAGGAGCGCGCCGGGAAGAACATGCCCGAGGCCATGTACGTCCTTGGCATGATGTATACCGATGGCCAGGGCGTGGAGCAGGACTATGAAAAGGCCCGGGAGCTCCTGGAAGGGGCCCAGGCTCTGGACTACGCCTGGGCTGGGATACCCCTTGCCGATATGTACATGTACGGCTATGGCGTGGAGATAGACTATCCCCGGGCGAGAGCGGGCTATGAGGAGGCCCTGGCCAGCGTCGGCGAGGTGTACGGCGAGGAGCTGGGCTACGCCGCGGAGATGGACGGCTGGTTCTATGAGTACGGCTTCGGCGTGGATATGGACAAGGCCAGGGCCTTTGAGCTCTACACCCAGTCCGCGGAGCTGGGCTGGACAGACGGCCGGACCTCCCTGGGCCGGTTCTATGACTACGGCTACGGCGCGGTGGACGTGGATTACGCCAAAGCGGCGGAGCTCTATGAGCAGTCCGCGGCGGAGGGCGACGCGGAGGCCATGGTGTACCTGGGCTGGCTCTATGAGCAGGGCCAGGGCGTGGAGATGGATGAGGCGAAGGCCGAAGAGCTCTATGCTCAGGCCTTGGAAGCCGCCTCGGCGGATGAGGACGACAGCTATAACCAGCTGGTGCTGGGCTATCTCTATGGGTATGGCAACGGCGTGGAGCCGGACGATGAAAAGGCCCTGGCATACCTCACCGCGGCGGCGGAAAGGTATATTTTCGAGGCCGAGTGCGATGCCGGCGCGATGTATGTCATGGGCCGGGGCACGGAAAAGGACGTGGACAAGGGCCTGGAAATGCTCTCCGACGCGGCGGAGCACGGCGTGCCGGAAGCGTATTCCTATATGGGCGATGTCTATGAGGCCGGGGACGGCGTGGAGCAGGACCTGGCGAAGGCGAAGGAGCTCTATGAGCAGGGCGCGGCCCTGGGCGATATGTGGTCCATGACGGCCCTGGGCGACATGTATAACTACGCCGACGGGGTGGAGATGGACAAGGCCAAGGCCTTTGAGTACTACACCCAGGCGGCAGAGCTGGGCGATCCGGACGCTCAGTACGCGGTAGGCGATTTCTATGAAAACGGCTATGGCGCGGTGGACGCGGACCCGGCCCAGGCGGCGGCGTGGTATGAAAAGGCCGCCGAACAGGACCAGGCGGAGGCCGTATATTACCTGGCGGCGCTCTATAACGAGGGCAAGGGCGTGGAAAAGGACGAGGCCAAGGCGAAGGAGCTTCGGGAGGGCCTGGCCGCGCTTCTCGCGGAGAAGGAGGCGGCGGGCGATCTCACCGCCGCTGAGATGCGGGTGCTGGGCTATCTCTATCTGTACGGCGAGGGCGTGGAGGAGGATGTGCCCAAGTCCTTTGAGCTGTTCTCCGCCGCGGCGGAAGCGGGCGACTGGCCGGCGTTGAAGGAGGCAGCCGGTTCCTATTACTATGGCGACGGCGTGGAACAGGATTACGCCAAGGCCGCAGACTATACGCGCCAAGCGGCGGAGCACGGCGTCGTCAAGGCCATGTACGACTTGGGCGTACTGTACGCCAGCGGCCAGGGCGTGGAGCAGGACTACGAAAAGGCTGTGGCGTACTACGAGCAGGCGGCGGCGCTGGGCAACACCATGGCCATGGTCAACCTGGGCTATGCCTATGAGTACGGCTTGGGCGTGGAGGAGGACGACGCCAGGGCCATTGAGCTCTTCGGCCAGGCGGCGGCGCTGGGCGAAAGCCTGGCCATGAACAACCTGGGCGCGATGTATGTCAACGGCGAGGGCGTGGAGCAGGACGGTGAGAAGGCCGCTGAGTATTTCACCCAGTCCGCGGAGATGGGCGACGGCGAGGCCATGCTGTACCTGGGCATCATGTACGAGTACGGCCGGGGCGTGGACGTGGATCTGCCCAAGGCCGCGGGCTATTACGAGCAGGCTATGGAGATGGATAACGCCGCAGCCGCCGGCCACCTGGCCGATATGTATGAGCACGGCGAGGGCGTGGAGGTAGACCTGGACAAGAGCTTCGAGCTCTATAACAAGGCGCTGGAGCTGGATGAAGAGGACACCTCGGTCATGGAGGCCCTGGGGGAGTTCTATCTTCTCGGAAAGGGCTCTGTGGAGGTGGACCCGGCCCAGGCGGCGGAGTGGTTTGAAAAGGTCGCCCAGGACGACGATGACGAGGCCATGTACTACCTGGCGGTCATGTACGCCAACGGCGACGGCGTGGAAAAGGATGAGGCGAAGGCTCAGGAGCTCTATGAGAAGCTGGCCGCCCAGCTCACCCAGGAGGAGGAAGAGGACGACCTGAGCGCCCGCGAAATGCGCATCCTGGGCTACCTCTACCGGGACGGCAAGGGCCTGGAGCAGGACGAGGCCAAAGCCGTGGAGCTTCTGACCTCCGCCGTGGAGGAGGACGACTACCGGGCGGCTTTCTCCCTGGCGAGATGCTATGACTATGGCCAAGGCGTGGAGCAGGACTATGAAAGAGCGGCGGAGCTCTATGAGATGGCCGCGTCCCACGGCGAGGCCGACGGCGCCGGTCGGCTGGGCGTGCTGTACTTAAACGGCATGGGCGTGGAGCAGAGCGATGAAGAGGCGATCCGGTGGATGCAGCAGGGCGCGGACATGGGCAGCGCCTACTCTCAGGCGCTCCTGGGTATCTGCTATATCACCGGCACCGGCGTGGAGGAGGATGACGCCAGGGCCGTCCCCCTGCTGGAGGACTCCCTGGACGGGGAGACCATGGGCCTGTATTACCTGGGCTGGGCCTATGAGCAGGGCCTGGGCGTGGAGCAGGACATGGACAAGGCCATGGACTATTACGAAAAGGCCGCGGACGAGGGCGACGCAGACGCCATGTACGCCCTGGCCGACGCCTATAACTACGCCGACGGCGTGGAGCTTGACAAGGCCAAGGCCTTTGACTGGTACAGCCAGGCGGCGGACGCGGGCGATCCATACGCCCAGTACGCGGTGGGCGAGTTCTATGAATACGGCTGCGGCGTGGTGGATATAGACCTGGCCCAGGCGGTGGAATGGTATGAAAAGGCCGCCGAAGAGGACCAGCCGGAGGCCATGTATGCCCTGGCGGAGCTCTATGAAGACGGCGAGGGCGTGGAAAAGGATGAGGCCAAGGCCCAGGAGCTCTATAAGAGCCTTGCTGAGCAGCTCACCGCTGTGGACGAGAGCGAGCTGTATGTCATTGAAAAGCGGGTGCTGGGCGAGCTCTATGAAGACGGCAAGGGCGTGGAAAAGGACTACGCCAAAGCCATGGAGCTCTACACCGCCGCCGCTGAGGACGGCGACTGGCCGGCGGTAAAGTACATAGGCGACCTGTATTACTTCGCCCGGGGCGTGGAAGAGGATGACGCCAAGGCCATAGAGTACTACAGCCAGGCGGCGGAGCACGGCGTCCGCTTGGCCATATTCAACATGGGCGTGGCGTATAACAACGGCATAGGCGTGGACGTGGACTATGAAAAGGCCGCGGCGTACTTTGCCCGGGCCGCGGAGCTGGGTGACGCCAAGTCTATGGTGAACCTGGGCAACGCGTATTGGGACGGCGAGGGCGTGGAGCAGGACGAGGCGAAGGCCCTGGAACTGTTCGAGGAAGCGGCGGCGCTGGGCAACAGCATAGCTGTCAACAACCTGGCCGTGATGTATGAGCGGGGCGACGGCGTGGAGCAGGACTACGCCAAGGCCGTGGAGTATCTCGCCCAGTCCGCGGAAATGGGCGATGACATGGGCATGATGAACCTGGGCGTCATGTACGCCAACGGCCGGGGCGTGGAACAGGACTACGCCAAGGCCGCGGAATATTACGCCCAGGCCGCGGAGCTGGATAACGCTTCGGCCATGGTGAAGCTGGGCCTGCTGTACGAGCACGGCCGGGGCGTGGAGCAGGACTATGACAAGGCCATTGAGCTCTACACTAAGGCCGGGGAGCTGGGCAACGGCGCGGCCTTCACCAACCTGGCAGACCTGTACGAGTACGGCGACGGCGTGGAGAGGGACTATGAAAAGGCCTTCCAGCTCTACACCCAGGCCGCGGATATGGGCAGGAGTGCAGCGATGTGCAGCCTGTCGGAGTTCTACCTCTATGGCAAGGGCGTGGAGCGGGACGCCGCCAAGGCGTTTGAATATGCCCGGCAGGCCGCGGACGCGGGCTCTTCCAAGGGCATGTGGCTGGTAGGCAAGTTCTACGACGAGGGATACGGCGCGGTGGATGTGGACGACGCCAAGGCGGTGGAATGGTACGAAAAGGCCCTGGAGGAGGACGACGAAAACGCCCAGGCCATGGTGTGGCTGGCCTCCATGTATGAGCAGGGCACGGGCGTGGAGCAGGACCACGACAAGGCGGAGGAGCTCTGCGCTCAGGCCGCCGCGCTGCTGCTGGAATGGGAGGCGGATGACGACCTCACCACGGAAGATAAGTTCACGCTGGGCCAGCTGTACCTCACGGGATACGGCGTGGAGAAGGACGAGGCGAAGGCCGTGGAGCTGCTCAATGAGGCCGCGGCGATGGGAAGCGAGTACGCCGCCGCTGCGCTGGAGGAGCTGGCGGCGGAGCCCGCCGGGGACTGAAAAGATTTCCCGGCCCATTGGCCCTTTTTCCCGGCTGGAACGTATAAAGAGACAGAACGCCGAAAGGAGAACGGACATGAGTGAGAACAAAAAGAGCTTTGAGGAGCTGGCCGACGAGGCCCTGGATGCGGTGGCCGGGGGAGAGCGCAGTGATTACATCAGCGAATTTGCATCGCAGTTTCCCCGGAATAACTGTGATCGCTGTATGTATGCCTCGACGCCCCAGTGCTGTTATTATCCGACGGGGGCGGTGGGCGCTATGATGGCCAGGCTGGCCCCCTCCGCGACCTGTCCCGGGCTGGCGGTCAAGTGACGCGCTCCAGGATAAATATGCGGCTGTGACATAAGGCGTAAAAGCTCCCTGCCTCTTCACGCGGCAGGGAGCTTTTCATCTTGACTATTTCGTGACGGGGCGTTAAGGTAGAAGAAAACCGGAACAGGGAGGAGACGCCGATGCCGCTGGTACTGGTACGAAACGATATCACGAAGATGAAGGTGGACGCCATCGTGAACGCGGCCCAGCCCACGCTTTTGGGCGGGGGCGGGGTGGACGGCGCCATACACGCGGCCGCCGGGCCGGAGCTTCTGGAAGAGTGCCGCACCCTGGGCGGCTGCCAGCGGGGCCAGGCCAAGATGACGAAGGGGTACCGCCTGCCCTGCAAGTACGTCATCCACACGGTGGGGCCCGTCTATGAGGACGGCCATCACGGGGAGGAGCAGGTGCTGCGAAGCTGCTACCGCGCGTCCCTGGCCCTGGCGAAGGAGCGCGGCCTTCATACTGTGGCCTTCCCCCTCATCTCCGCCGGGGTGTACGGCTACCCCAAGGACGAGGCCCTGCGGGTGGCGGTGGACGCCATCAGCGGCTTTTTGCTGGAAGCCGACGGGGAGGAGATGACCGTGTCGCTGGTGGTGTTCAGCCCCACGCCCTTCCTCCTCAGCAAAAAGCTCTTCCCCGACGTGCACGAGTACATAGACGACCACTATGTGGACACCCACTATGACGCCTGCGCCTCCCGGATGCGCCAGGCCCAGTTCAAAGCACAGACCGGGGAGTTTGCCCCCCGGCCCATGGGCGCGGCCCCGACGGCGTCCGCCAATGCGGCGGCGGGGGCCTATTCCACGCTGAAGCGGCTGCTGGGGCAGATCGACGAGAGCTTCACCCAAATGCTGCTCAGGAAGATCGACGAGAAGGGCATGACCGACGCGGAGTGCTACAAGAAGGCCAACATCGACCGGAAGCTCTTCTCCAAGATACGGGGCGACGTGCACTACAAGCCCAGCAAGGCCACGGCATTGGCCTTCGCCATCGCCCTGGAGCTGCCCCTGGACGAGACGGTGGACATGCTGGCCAAGGCGGGGTATGCCTTCTCTCCCGCCAGCAAGTTCGACGTCATCGTGGAGTACTTCATCCGCAAGGGCAATTACAACGTCTTCGAGATCAACGAGGCGCTGTTCGCCTTCGACCAGAGCCTGCTGGGGGCATGAAAAAATGTCGCCCGGCGGGCGACCAAACAGAGTGAAAAACCTCCTATACTGTGACCATCAAAACACAGTACAGGAGGTTTTCATCATGAAAAACAACATCACGGAGCTGGTATTCATCCTGGACCGGAGCGGGTCCATGAGCGGCCTGGAGAGGGACACCATCGGCGGGTTCAACTCCATGCTGGAAAAGCAGAAGAGGGAGCCGGGCAAGGCCTATGTGACCACCTACCTCTTCGACAACACCGCGGAGCTGGTCCACGACCGGCTGCCCATCAAAGAGGTGCCCGCCATGACGGAGGACGTCTACTTCGTCCGGGGCTGCACGGCGCTGCTGGACGCCGTGGGCGGGGCCATCGACCACGTCAAAAATATCCACCGCTACGCCCGGCCGGAGGACGTGCCGGAGCACACCCTGTTCGTCATCACCACCGACGGCATGGAAAATGCCAGCCGCCATTATTCCGCCGATAAGGTCAAGGCCATGATCGAGCATGAGAAGGCAAAGTACGGCTGGGAGTTCCTGTTCCTGGGCGCCAACATCGACGCGGTGGCCGCGGCGGGGCATATCGGCATCGGCGCCGACCGGGCCGTCACCTTCCGCAACGACGGCCAGGGCATCGCTGTAAACTACGACGCCGTGTCATGCGCCGCGTCGGCGGTGCGCTCGTCCAGACCCCTCACGGCCAAGTGGAAGGAAAAGATCGAAAACGACCGCAAAAAGCGGGGATGAGCGCCGGTTGGTTTCTTGACTTTTGCGCCGGAGACCGTATAATTTAAATGTATAAATTATTGAAACATTCTCTGGGGAGATGATCGTATGCAGTCCAGCTGCAGCGCGGAGAAAAAGGCGCCTGCGCGGGATACGGAGGAGCTTTTGGATATACTGGAGCGGTCCCGGAACCTGACCGGCGCGCTGAAGGCCATGGAGGGGGACATGACCGTGCCTGCCTTCACCCAGTGTCTGGCCGGGTACATGAAGGAGCGGGGCCTGAACGCCACCGGGCTGAGCGAGGCGGCGCTTCTGAGCCGGTCGTTCACCTATCAGCTGTGCAGCGGCGAGCGCCGGCCCAGCCGGGACATCATCCTGCGCCTGGCGCTGGTGATGGAGCTGTCGGTGGCCCAGGCCCAGTCCCTGCTGCGCACGGCCCAGCGGGGGGCTCTCTATCCCCGCGTGCTGCGGGACGCGGTCATCATCTTTGCCCTGCAGAACCATATGGGCATCCTGGCCACGGACGAGCAGCTGCTGTCCCGGGGCCTGGCGGGCATCCTATGACGGCGGGCGGCGCCATGGAGCGCTTTCTGCCCCCGGAGCTTAAGGCAGACTGCGAGCCGCTGGCCCTTTTGAAGGAGGGCGAAGAGCGGCAGACCCTGCTCCTGCAGGACAGGCGCACCGGCGAAAAGCTGGTGCTCCGGCGCTTTGTCCGGCCTGCGGAGGATACGGAGAAGAAGTTCGCCGCCCTGTCCCGTCTGGCCGGCAGCGGCGTGCCCCAAATGCGCCGCTGGTTCCTCTCGGACGGGGTGGGGTATCTGCTGCGGGAATACGTGGAGGGGGAGACCCTGCTGGACCTGGTGCAGAAAAAGGGCCCGTTCTCCCCGGAGGAGACGGCCCGCATCGGCATCTCCCTCTGCCGGACGCTGGAGAAGCTCCACAGCCAGGACCCGCCCCTCATCCACCGGGACATCAAGGCGGAGAACGTCATCCGCACCCGGGCGGGAGAATATGTGCTCATCGACTTTGACATCTCCCGATTTTATGACGAGCAGGACAGCCGGGACACGGAGCTGCGGGTCACCGCCTTCTCCGCCCCGCCGGAGCAGTTCGGCTACCGCCAGACGGACCCCCGGTCCGATATCTACGCCCTGGGCGTACTGCTCCACGAGCTGGCCACCGGGGAAAACCGCCTGGAGGACGGTGATATGCCTACGGTTTTGGAGACCGTGGTGCGCCGGTGCACCCGCTTTGACCCCGCAGACCGGTATCAGAGCGCGGCGGCCCTGGAGCGGGCATTGGAGCGGGCGGCCGCCGGGAGGCGGCTCGGTGTGCTCCGCGCGGTCATGGTGACATTGGGCGCGGTGCTTGCGGTGTGCGCCCTGGCGGCGGCCGTCGTGCTGCCGTCCCATAAGGCGGCGGTCCCGGGGGCCTATGTCTTCCACAGCCCCGCCATCGAGGCGGAGGTCTGCCGCCAGCTGGGCAAGGAGCCGGGCACGGTGACCCTGGGGGACCTGGAGCAGATATCCGGTATCTACCTTTGCGGGAATGAGCACTTCGACAGCTGGGAGCAGATGGACGTGCACGGCGCTGAGCTGACCATCGACGGCCGGCCCGCCCCCACCGGCGGCACGGTGGATACCCTGGAGGATATCCCCAGCTTCCCCAACCTGCTGGAGCTGGCCCTGTGCAATCAACAGATCACGGACCTGTCCCCCCTGGCGGGGAAATGGACGCTGCGCATAGCTCTGCACGGCAACCGGATCACGGATTTGACCCCTCTGAGCCAGTGCCAGCGCATGGTAGACCTGTTTATCGGCGACAACCCCGTCCGGGACCTGTCGCCCCTGGCCCGGTGCCGGGCGCTGCGGACCCTGTGCACCGGCGCCACCCGTATCACGGACCTTTCCGCCGTCGCGGAGATACCGAAGCTGGAGTACCTGCGGATCATGGACTGCCCGGAGCTTACGGACCTGTCCGCGCTCAGGTCCATGGACTGGCTGGTGTGCCTGTTCGTGCGGCCCGCCCGGAGCGAGGACCTGGAGATCATCGGCGGCCTCACCGGCCTGGAGCAGCTGTACCTGTGGAGCGACGAGCCCCTGGCGGATATGACCGCCCTGTCCGGGCTCACGGGCCTTACCCAGCTGTTCGCGGACGTGCCCGCGGCAAGCCTTGAAGGCCTTCAGACCATGACCCGGCTGGAATACCTGGACGTGCGGGGCGCGGCGGCCCTGGACCCGGCGCCCCTGAAGAGCCTCACGAGCCTTACCCAGCTGAACGTCGCGCGGATGGATACCGCCGCCCTGGCGGATGTGCTCCCCGCGCTGCCCTTCCTGGACCGGGTGGGCTGCGCCCCCGAACAGCTGGACGCCGTGAGCCAAATGCTGGCCGGTCGGACCGGCATCGTGATATCCTCATGGGACTGACAGATTTTTGACGTCTTATGCAAAAGTCTGCAATCTGCGTACCAAAAACACCTTGCGTTCATCTATAATGGATGCAAGGTGTTTTTGTAAAACTTTGCAAAAAAACAGCGCGTTTTCATGCGGAAAGAAGGTACGAAGATGAAGCTCACACTTGAGATAGGCAAGATCGATTACGCCGCCGTGGCAGAGAAGGCGCTGCCGCTGCTGAAGGACAAACTGGCGGCCATGGACGGCCCCATGGCGAAGATGCTCAGCGGTATCGCGTCCCTGCCCCCCGCGGTGATCAGAGGGACGATCAACGCCCTGCCGGAGAGCACCCGGAACCAGATCGTGTCCTTCCTCATCAACCACAACGCGGAGAAGATCATCTCCGCCGCCCAGAGCTTCGCGGAGAAGCAGGGCGTTCCCCTCGCCATCGACGGCATCACGGTGGAGGAATAAATTGTCCATGGACGACAGGTGGAGCCGTGCGGGGGACATGGTCCCCCGGGAGACCGGCCCGGGCCGACAGATCAGACGGTCCGGCGCCGGGGGCATTTCCTACAATTCCACCGTCCGGCTGGAGTGGGTGAGCCGGGAAAAGGACGCCCGGGGCAGGCCTCTCAGGACGCGAAAACCCCTGGGCATAAAGCTGGTCTTCCCGGCGGTGAGCTTTCTGGCTGCGGGCAGGCCCTATTTCGGCCTTTCCATGCTGGAAGCCCATCGGGAAGAGGGCAGTCCCTGGGCCAGGGACGTATACGGTCGGGACGTGCTGGTGCTGACGGAGCGGTTCCCCTGCTTCGACAGCTCCGACTATCGGAACGAGGACCGGCATTTCCGCTGGTATCTCCTGTGCCAGGGAGGAAAATTCACCTGCGTCTGCCACACCGACAAAACGCCCGCCGTCGCCGTGACGGAGGACGTGCGGGACCTGGAGTATGACCTCTGGAAGCGGATACAGGAGATGAAGTGCTTCGGCCTGACGGAGGAGGAGCTGTAAATGGGACTTGTCAGCTTTATAAAGCGCTTTTTCAATAAGCCCGAACCGCCGGAGGAGCCAAAGACCGCTGAGCCGGCCGCGCCGGTCCGGGAGGAGCCCAAACCCGCAGCCTGGCCCTTCAAGCATCAGTGGGTGGGGGACATGGTCCCCCGGGTGGCGGGCAAGGGGGAGAGTGTCGGGCACTCCGGCGGGGGCTATATATGCTGCGGCACCGTTCGCCTGGAGTGGGTGAGCCGGGAGACGGACGGGGAGGGCGCGCCCCTTCGCACCCGCACCCCGGAACCCCGCATCCAGACCATGTCCAAAAACGCCTTCACCGCCATGGGAAAGACCTACGGCGCTCCGCACCAGCTGGCGTATAAGTGGGAGGACAAGTACGGCCCCTGGGCCCTGGATAGGTATGGCCGGGCCGTGCTGGCCGTGGCGGAACGGTTTCCCTGCTTCGACAGCTCCGACTATCTCTATGAAAACCGGTATTTCCGGTGGTTTCTTCTGTGCGACGACGGGAAGTTTACCTGCGTTTACCACACGGACGGGACGGACACCGTCACCGTGACGGAGGATGTGCTGGACCTGGAGGAGCCATGCTGGAAGAAGATACAGCGGGAGAAGTGCTTTGAGGAGGATGGGACGTGAAAAAAGGCGGAAAGCATTTCGCGGCGCTGGTGATAGCTGTGCTGGTGGTGGCTATCGGCCTCGCGGGATACAAGCTGTGGGAACTGTTCCATCCGAAACCCGTTCCTGGCAATTGGCCGACCACTATGGGCATCTATACCGACGATGGCCTGGTCCTGTACTATCCCGACGAGGACCCTTCTTCCGACGGCGCTGAGACGGTCAGCGCCGTCGCCACCGGCGATGAGCCGGTCTCCTCCGGCGCCGCTGACCCCGGCGTGGCCGTTGCGTACGATGAGTACAGCACCTATCTGCCCAGCCCGGACGACTGGCTGGGCGGCATGCGCCGGCACGAGGACCAGGCGACCGACGGCGGCTGGCTGGTATCGTTCAGGTTCGACCTGGACGACAGGCAGGCGGCCTATGACTATGTGGAGCTTTTGCAGGGCAGCCGTTTCCAGCTGACGCTGACGGACACCGTCGAGTCGGATCACACCGACGTCGCCGGGCAGAAATTCTTCGACTATTTCTTCAGCTACAACGGCAAGACGCCTGTGGGCGCGATCGAGCAATGGACCCGCACCGGGACGCGCTCCGCCCCGGTGAGCGTGGCGATAGAGGAGGACTACGGAGAGGGCACTGTGCTTCTGACGGTCTATTACGCCGATCAATTCAGTTTTGTGGACGACGGGGACCGGTGCGGCCTGTTCCCCGCTGCCGCCAGCGGCGGCTCCTCCGGGGGCGGCATCGACTGGGATGACGACGATGACGGCAGACGGAAGCAGTGCACCTACTGCGACGGCGACGGCACCAGAGACTGCCTGACCTGCGACGGCAAGGGCTACATCGAGGAATACGTCTCCGTGCCCAACTACTCCGGCAGCACCCTGGGCTCCAACAGCGGCTGGGAGCGCCACGACTGCCCCAATATCCTGTGCCATGACGGGCAGGTGGACTGCGCTTACTGTGACGGCGGCTGGATATACTGAACGGAAGGAGGATACCGATGCGGGACCTGAACAAGTTTAAAGGCTGCCTCGTGGGCGGCGCGGTGGGGGACGCCCTGGGCTATCCGGTGGAGTTCATGTCCGCCGCCTCCATCTTCCATAAATACGGCAAAAACGGGATAACCGAGTATGAGCTCCGTCACGGCGCCGCGGAGATATCCGACGACACCCAGATGACCCTGTTCACCGCCACGGGCCTGCTTTTGGGCACCACCCGGGGGATGACCCGGGGCATCATGGGCCCCTATGAGGGGTACATCGGGTCCAGCTATCAGGACTGGTACCGGACCCAGACGGAGAGATATCCCCTGCCGGAGGAATTTCACTATTCCTGGCTGGTGAACGTGCCGGAACTGTTCAGCCGCCGGGCGCCGGGGAATACCTGCCTGTCCGCTCTCGCGGCGGGCGGGGACGGGACCATGGAGCGGCCCCTGAACCACAGCAGGGGCTGCGGCGGCGTCATGCGCGCGGCTCCCATCGGCCTCTACTTCAACGACAAGCCCTATACCCAGGAGGAGATAGACCTCATCGGGGCGAAGGCCGCGGTACTGACCCACGGCCATGAACTGGGATATCTGCCCGCGGCCATGCTGGCCCACATCGTCTCCCGCGTCGCCGGGAACGGCGACACGGTATCGGCGGCGGTCCAGGACGCCATAGCCGCCCTGCCGGCCGTGTTCCCGAAGGCGAAGCATATGGACGATCTGCTCTCGCTGATGGACAGGGCGGTCCGCCTGGCCCGGGAGAGCGGGGACGACCTTTCCGCCATCCGGAAGCTGGGCGAGGGCTGGGTGGGGGACGAGGCCCTGGCCATCGCGGTATACTGCGCACTGAAGTATGCTGATGATTTTGAAAAGGGCGTCGCCGCCGCGGTGAACCACGACGGGGACAGCGACTCCACCGGCTCCATCGCGGGCAACATTCTGGGGGCCTCCCTGGGCTATGGCGCCATCCCGGAAAAATACCTGGACGCTCTGGAGCTGCGGGAGGTCATCGAAGAGGTGGCGGAGGACCTGTGGCACGACTGCCGGATCGACGAGTACGATGAGCGGGACCCGGTATGGGAGAGCAAGTATATCGCCATGATCTACCGCCCGGAGGGGAAGGCCGATGTTTAAAAAGCTGTTTGCAAACGAAGGGGCCCTGCTGAAAAAGGGCCTGGCCTTTGAAAATGCCGGGAAGCTGGACGAGGCCTTCAATGCCTACAAAAAGGCGGCGGACGCCGGCAGCGCCGTGGGGATGTTCGCCATCGGCAACCTGTATCTCTATAAAAACTACCAGGCCCTGGAGCTGCCGTCCCTCATGCCATGGGGCCAGGACAAGCTCATCCCCAATATGAAAGAGGCATACGCCTGGTTTCTGAAGGCCGCCGAGGCGGGCTTTCCCGACGCCATGAGCAACGTGGGCGTGATGCTCTACAGCGGCAGAGGCTGCCCCAAGGATGAGGCCGAGGCCCGCCGGTGGCTGGAAAAGGCCGCCGCCGCGGGCGTTGCCCAGGCGCAGAAGGCGCTGCATGACCTGTTCGGCGCGGACAGCGGCGAACATATGCCGGACGAAAAATACGACGGGCTCCTGGAGGGCTTCTGCTCCCTTATCGAGGAGAAAGAGGAGGCACAGCCGGTATACGAGGCAATCATGAACGGCACGGAGGAGCAGCTTTCCCGCCTGGGCTGGCGGCTGGCCGAGGGCCGTTACCGGCTGGGCGGGGATTATTTCAAATACCCCTTCCCCAACCTGCGCAAGAACGTCTCCTGCGCGCCGGTGAGCGCGTTCCGGTGCGGCTGGGCGTCGGCGGTGGTGGTGAACCTGCGGGCGCTGCCAAAGGACGGGGCCATCACCTTTGCCCAGCCTGACCAGGTCGTCCCCATCTGGGGCATTCAGGAGACAGGCGGGCAGGTGCAATACGAGGGGTCGGAATTCGGCTGGATGAGCGAGCGCCGCCGGGCCCGGGTCCTGCGGCCCGCGCCGGGCTTTCGGGACCTGAAGGCCGACAGGAAAGACCCGCTGAAATACTGCGGCGTGGATGTGCCGAAGCTTTTGGACCACCTGAAGCTCACGGAGCACGAGGCCCTGTTCATTGAGACCGGGGAGAAGGAGTACTCCATCGAGATCGGCTGTCTCACCGGCGGGGACGTGAAGGTGCTGCTGCGCTACACCGTGGACGGCTGGGATCAGGGGGAGGCCCCCGCCCAGGTGACGAACGTCACCTATCCGGCCGCGGCGGAGGAGGACTGGTGACCCGCGGCGGGATGTATGAGCGCCTGGCCGCGGCGGCGGTGCGGGGCCATGCCGCCCGTGAGGGCCTGCCGCTGCCCATGCCCCTGGGGGAAAAGCCCCTGGCGGCGCTGACGGAGGAGGACCTCGCGGCCCTGCTGGATTTAGGGCGGGCCTGGGGCGTGAAGCTCTACCGCTTCAAGCGGGGGCATGAGGATATGCCCCGGGTAAGGCAGATACTGGGCTTTCTCCGGGGCGTGCAGCCGGAGAGCCTTTTGGACGTGGGCAGCGGCCGGGGCGTGTTTTTATTTCCCTTTCTGGACGCTTTTCCCGGCGTGTCGGTGACGAGCCTGGACCTGCTGGATTACCGGGTGGATTTTCTGGAGGACGTCCGCCGGGGCGGCGTGGACTGTCTCACGGCCTTGCGGGCGGACATCTGCGCCTGCCCCCTGCCGGCCAAGAGCGCGGACGTGGTCACCATGCTGGAGGTGCTGGAGCACATCCCGGACGTGCAGGCCGCCGTGACGGCGGCGGTGCGCATCGCCCGGCGGTATGTGGCCGTGACAGTCCCCAGCAGGGAGGACGATAACCCGGAGCACATCCACCTGCTCACCAAGCCGGTGCTGACGGAGCTGTTTGCCAACGCCGGGTGCCGGCGGCTCCATTTCGGCGGCGTGCCGGGCCATCTCATCGTGACAGCCGCCACAGGCGGGGAGGCGTAGCCATGGACCTTATCAAATACCCCCGCACGCCCCACCTGGAGGGCTCCCGGCTCCAGCCCGGGGACGAGGACCTGAGCCAGATACCCTTCGAGGCCATCGCCGGGCGGCATCTGGTGGTGGAGGAGAAGTGCGACGGGGCCAACTCCGCCCTGTCCTTTGATGAGGACGGCGGGCTGCTGCTGCAGAGCCGGGGCCACTACCTCACCGGCGGCTGGCGGGAGCGGCATTATAACCTCTTCAAGCAGTGGGCGGGGGTCCATCGGGACCGGCTGTATGCCGTACTGGGGTCCCGGTATGTGATGTACGGCGAGTGGCTGTACGCCAAGCACACGGTGTACTACGACCGGCTGCCCCACTACTTTCTGGAATTCGACATTCTGGACCGGGAGACCGGCGTGTTTCTGGATACCCCCGCACGCCATGCCATGCTGGCGGATTTGCCGGTGGTGTCCGTGCCGGTGCTGGCGGAGGGCGTGTTCACGGACAGGGAAGAGCTCACGGCCCTGCTGGGCCCGTCAAACTACATCAGCGGCGAGGGCCACCTGGATGGGCTGCGCCGGGCAAGCCGCAAGCTGGGCCTGGACGGGGAACGGCAGGTCCGGGAAACGGACCCCCTGCCCCTGATGGAGGGGCTCTATATCAAAGCGGAGGAGGGCGGCCGGGTCGCGGACAGGATGAAATTCGTCCGGCCCACCTTCTATCAGGCGGTGCAGCTGTCCGAATCCCACTGGCAGAGCCGGCCCATCGTGCCAAACGGTCTGGCCGTGCCGGTGGAGACCCTCTTTGGCGGTGAAATTTATGATACCCCTTGAGGCGCTGGAGCCTGCCCTGGCGGACCTTGCCGGCGTGCAGCAGGACCCGGTCTGGCACGGAGAGGGGGACGCGCTGACCCACACCCGCCTGGTGCTGGAGCGCATGGCGGAGCAGCCCTCGTTCCTGGCCCTGAGCGAAGACGACAGGCAGATGCTCCTGGCCGCGGCGGCCCTCCACGACCTGGGCAAGGCCCGGTGCACCCAACTGGAGGAGGGGCGCTGGACCGCTCCCGGCCACAGCGCCGCGGGCGCGAAGATGGCCCGGGAGAAGCTGATGACCGGGCTGGGCCTCGGCGGCACGCCGGAGAAAATGCGCCTGCGGGAGGCGGTGTGCCTGCTGGTCCGGTGGCACATGCGGCCCATGCACATCTTCGAGCGGGACGACCCGGCCCGGGCCCTGCGGCAGATGGCGTCCGCGGGGGAGCTGACGGCGGCCTTCACGCTGGAGAAGCTGGCGGTGCTGGCCGAGGCGGATATCCGGGGCCGTATCTGTCCCGACCGGGCGGCCCGGCTGGAGGACATAGCCCTCTTCCGGGCCCTTGCGGAGGAGGCAGGCTGCCTGCGGGGGCCGTTTCCCTATCCCGACGCCGCCGGCCGCTGGGCGGATATGACTGGCCGGGCGGCGATACCCGGTCAGAGGGTCTACGCCGCCGCCTGGGGCACGGTGGTCATGGTGAGCGGCCTGCCCGGCACGGGCAAGGACACCTGCATCGCCGCCCGGTACGGCGGACTGCCCATGGTGTCCCTGGACGCGGTGCGCAAAGAGCTGGGCGCGGCCCCAGACGACGGGGGCGGCGCGGTGGTCCGGGCGGCCCGGGAGCAGGCCCGGGCGCTGCTGCGGGAAAAGCGGCCCTTTGTCTTCAACGCCACCAACCTGTCCCCGGCAAACCGGGGCCGGTGGACGGACCTCTTCCACCGTTACGGCGCGGCGGTGCGGATAGAGTACCTGGAGACCGGCTGGGAGGAGCGCCGCCGCCGGAACCTGTCCCGGGACGACAGCGTGCCGGAGAGCGCCGTGGCCCATATGCTGCGAAGCTTTTCCCCGCCCCTTCTCACCGAGGCGGAGGAAGTATGCTGGATATGCGTGTAGCCGGGCCCCGACCCGACATACGAGAGAATGGAGGGAGAAAGATATGCTGGAGGAGACGGTCCCCGAGATATTCAAACCGTTTGAGACGCCCAATGAGATACCCGGCCCGGCCGACCCTGAGCAGGCGCTGGAGATGAGCGAATTTGAGCGCTACGATGAGACCGCCGGGGAGGGGATGGAGGCATACAGCGTCACCCGGGGCGGGTTCGCAGAGTCCGGCCTCTATGTCCCCGGGCACGTGGAGGAGATAAACCCCGAGGCCGCGGAGTTCGACCCGGAGATGCAGGAGCTTGCCAACGAGCTGGACACCTGGATAGAGCAGAAGGAGCCCATGTCCTGCGCCGTCGCGTCCCAGACCATGGCCATCAACCAGCTGGAGCACGGCGGCTATTCCGAGCAAGAGCTCATCGATCTGGCCCGGGAGAAGGGCTGGTACGATACCAACGGCACCCTGCCCCGGGACGTGGGAAAGGTCGCCGAGACCATGGGCGCGGAGGTGGAGCGCCGCCGGGGGGTGGACCCGGCCGAACTGACGATCGCCAACGACCCCTCCGTCAAGGTCCTGGCCAATATCGACAGCACGCTCCTGCTCTTCCCGGAGTGCGATAAGCGCTGCAAGCCCGACCACTGCGTGCAGGTGCTGCGGGTGGAGGACACGGAGCAGGGGCAGCTCGTTATCCTCAACGACCCCGGCTATGAGGGGGGACGGGGCGCCGTCTACCCCATGGAGGTCTTTGCGAAGGCCTACCGGGGCGATATAACGACCATCAGAAAGGAGCAGGAGGCATGAACGGCGAGGAATTCATGGAACAGCTGCTCGGCTGCGACCAGGCGATGGACCATATCCCCCTGGAGCTGCAGGCCACGCTCCCGCTGCCCTGCGGGGGCGGGGAGCGCGCCGTGGCGTGCTGGTACTACCGGCTGGACAGCCGGGGCGGCGAGGTAAAGGTCTGGTCCCCCGCGCTGCGGGTCGTCTGGGACGCGGACACAATGACAGTGGTGGGCAGGGAGGAACTGCGGCCGGCGCTTTTGGGCTCCGGCGGGGACATCCTGGACCCCGCCCACCGCAGGCGGGAGGACGCCTATCTGAACGGTCCGCTGACGGACTATCTTGCCGGGGGCGGCACGGAGGGCGCCGCGGACGCTTGGCTCGCGGCCGCGCCGGCGGCCCTCCGGCCTTGGCTGCGGGAAGCTATGAAGGAGGTACGCCATGTCTGAGATATTCCAGGAGGCTATGGAGGCTGCGGAGACCCCGCCCGAGCAGCACGAGGTCCCCGATACCCCCGAACAGCGGGAGATGGACGCCGCCATGGAGACCACCGGGACCCCTGAGCTCACGGAGGAGCAGCGGGAGATGGACGAGGCCCCGGCGGGGGAGACCCCCGCGGAGGCCGCCGAGCAGGAGGAAATGCTGGGGGCGAAGGAGACCGGCGGCGAAAAGCTGGCCGCGCAGTTTTTCGAGCTGGCGGACCAGTCGCTGCACGACGCCGACGTCATGTATGAGAACTTCATCCACCGCAACCCCGGCATGGAGGACGAGGCGCTCCGGTGCGAGATGCGGGAGGACGGCGTGCGCGCCATGCTGCCCTCGGAACAGGAGTCGCTGCTCTGGTCGGAGAAGGACCTGGAGAAGGCGTACGCGATGGTGGACGAGCTGCACGATAAGACGGTCCAGGCCAAGGAGGCCCGGGCCCAGGCGCTCATCGACCGCATAGACAGGGACCTGGCGGGCCTGTGAATACTTTCAGCGCCCGATCGTACGAAAGGAGACCGCAATGTTCAACAACTATGAGATGCCTCCCATGGAGGACAGGGAAAACCTCTCCGGCGAACTGAACGCCGCCGCGCTGGAGGCCGCGGAGACCGACCAGACCGCGCTGGAGCAGCAGGAGATGGACGCCGGGGCCGAGGCACCCGGGACCCCGGAGCTGGAGGCCGAGCAGCGGGAGATGGACGAGGGAGAGCGGCTGGGCTATTCCTCGGATTACTACAAGCACGAGATGGAGGCGGCCGTCAAAAACGGCAACAAGATCGCCTATGAGAACGCCAAAAATAACTATGCCAGAGAGGTCGCCAAAGAGCAGGCCAGGGAAATGGAAAAGAAGGCTAAGAGCGCGGCGTCAAAGAAATAAATAAAAGACCAGAAGGAGAGAGAAACAATGGCTAAGAATCCGAAAAATGCGGGCGCACTCCGAGGCACCGTGGACGCCGTCGTAGCGGCGGCCGCCAAGAGGGGCATCTCCGTCACGGGGGAGGAGATGATGTCCCTGGTCAAGACCCACGCGGCCGGTGCAGCCGCGTCCATGATGGCGGCGGGCGCCATCCCCGGCGCGGGCAGCGCCATCGCCCTGGGCATCGTGAACGGCTTCATCTGGTCGATGTATTACCGCATCTGCACTAAGCTGAAGATCAGCATCAGGAAAAACGTGCTCAAATCCCTGGGCTCTGTCCTCATCACCGAGCTGGGCGCCGGCATCGCCTCCGAGCTCATCGCGGGCACGGTGCTGAGCTTCTTCCCCGGCATCGGTTCTCTGGGCGCGGCGGCCGTGAACGGCCTGATGGGCTACAGCATCACCTACTATTCCGGCATCGTCTTCATGAATCTGCTGACCCGCGTGTTCAAGGCGGGCGGGTCCCTGGAGGACATGACCGTGGAGGAGATGAAGAGCGTGATGTCGGGGGTCACGAAAGACGTGAAGTTCTCCGACGTCAAGGACGAGGCCAAGCAGGGCTTCAAAAACCGCAAGAATGACGGCGTCGCCACCGTCATCGAGGACGAGGACACCCCGGCCGCGGCGGTGCCGACCCGGCCCGAGCGCACCTACTGGCTGCACACCGGCATCGACTTCGGCAGCACCAACTCCGTGATGGCCTGGCGGCTGTACAAGTGGAGCGGGGAGGACGGCTGGCAGCTGGACGAGCAGCACAACAAGGACAACAACATCGTCCGCTGCCCCACCATGCTGGTGTTCAAACGGGACAACCCCGACCACAGCAACGTGCAGTCCGAGCCCGGGGACGTCATCATCGGCAGCCACGCCGAGGAGCTGGCCAACGACCCGCTGGAGCCCGCCGCCGCCCGGACCAACTTCAAGCCCGTCTTTTACGACGCGCCGGCCGGCAGCGCCGGGCAGAGGGAGGCAGAGGAGCTCATCGGCCTGTTCATGAAGCATCTCTACGAGCTCTACCAGGGGGATATCCTGGCAAGCCTTCCCAACGAGGTGCAGAAGGACATGTGCGCCACCGTGCATATCTCCACGCCCGTCCGCGCCGGCAGCACCCACCGCAAGCGCATGGCGGAGCTTGCCAAACGGGCCGGCTTTGTCCACGACGGCAAGTATAACTTCATCGACACCTCCCGCAACGAGGCCGAGTGCGTCATGCACCTGACCGTGGACGCGAACATGAGCAACATGCAGCGGCTCATGGATATCAGCCACGGCAAGTCCGCGCTCACCATCATGTTCGTGGATGTGGGCGGCAGCACGACGGACATCGAGGTCATCAAGCAGGAGATGCACAGCGCCGGCAAGAGCACCCAGGTGCTGGCCATGTGGCCCCGGGGGAACGTGCAGTATATGCTGGGCGGCCGGGAGGTGGACCGGGCCATCTTCGACTACCTTATCGCCCACCAGTGTCTGATACCGAAGTACGCCGAGGAGGCCTGGGAGCACGGCACCGGCAAGACCCTCTTCCGCAAGCTCAAGGAGAGCAACAACGAAAACCTGCGCGCCGGCAAGCCCATCGCCAAGCTGGGCACCATAAGCTCCGCCTGCGGCGACCCCGACGAGGAGGAAAAACCCCTCAACAAGTACGCCGACTACAGGATCACCCGGGAGGTCTTTGAAAACGAGATCTGCCGCCGCTACATAAACGATCTGTGCGCGGCTATGCACGAGGTGCTCAGAGGCAGCGGCGAGGACGAGGTGGACGCCGTGTTCGTCACCGGCGCCGGGTCCCGCCTGTACTTCATCCACGACCTGATCCTGGGCCGCTACGGCGACGAGCCGCTGGGGCTTACCCAGCTGCAGCAGGACGAGTCCCGCCTGTTCGACAACTATCGCGACCCCGCCACCTGCTGCGCGGAGGGCGCCATCTGCGGTGTTATGTAAACTAATTCGCTCTGTGAAATAAGGAGGATATCCGATGCAGACCGAGCTGATGGTGCGCCAGCCTACAAAGCTGGAGCTGTCGATGGCCGAGGAGCAGATCGGCGGCAACTGGATGCCCTATCTGATGGACATGCAGCTGAGCCGGAACTATCTCAACAACATACAAAACCCTGAGCAGTGGGACATCTCCGTCTCCGGTCTCAACGCCCCCTTCGGCTGGCTGCAGATCGACCGCCTGCCCATGGACGACGAGAATGGGTACGGCCTTCTGCAGGCGTGGCAGAGCGTGCTCAGTGCCTGCCACACCCTGGGGCTGAAGGTGGCCTTCGTCCTGCGCCGGGTCAAGGGGCAGACGAAGATATACCTGGGCGCCATCAACGGCGACGGCAACCGCCACGCCGCGTGCAACGTGATGAAGCAGTGCGTGTCCGTCTATATGCCCGGCGCGGTCCTGCAGGAGCAGAACGCCGGCTTCGACATGGCCGAGACGCTGAGCCCCGCCGGGGAGTTTACGGGCGTGGTCACGGGCATCCCCTCGCTCCAGGGCCGGGACGACCATCCCCTGGCCCAGACGCTGGACAAGCTGGCCGGCGGCATCACCGCCGGCGGCAGCCACAAAAACTACGCCCTGGTGGTGATCGCGGACCCGGCGAAGGACGCGGAGATCACCCAGCTGCAGCAGAAGCTCCTGCGCATCAAAAGCGAGCTGCACACCCTGGCGTCCTACAGCGAGTCCCAGGGCGAGAACGAGGGTACCAACGAGGGCTCCAGCAAGACCCGCCGCTCGGGCATGGCGGTCATCCTCAGCATGGTGCAGTCCGCCACGCTCATCTCCGGCATGACGGGCAACCTGCTGGGCTACGCGGGCATGTCACTGCTGTCCACCATGATGGGCGCGCTGGTGGGCGACAAGGGGAAGAGCGAGACCCAGACCCACAGCCTCACCAGCAGCCTCACCCATGAGCACAAGGACTTCACCATCAGCTACTGCGAAAAGCTCATCGACAAGCACGTCGCCCGCATGGAGGGCGGCCGCAGCATGGGCTTCTGGCAGGTGGGCACCTATGTGCTGGGGGAGGAGCGGGAGACGGTGGACGCGGTGCTGGCGCTGCTCCGGTCCGTCTATTCGGGCAGCGAGAGCTACGTCGAGCCCATCCGGGTCATCAACACCTCCGGCAACGAGCAGATACATGAGATGATCAGCAGCATGCGCTTCGTGCCGCTGCCGGTGCCCACGGACGACCCCGGCGGCCACTGGCACGTCCTGGGCCGCATGTATGAGAGCCTGACCACGCCCCTGACCACCCAGGAGCTGTCCCTGGCCACCAGCCTGCCCCACAACGACGTGCCGGGCCTGCGCTTCGTGCGCAACGCGGTCCACTTCGCGGCGAACCCCGCCGTGGTGCGCCAAAAGGAGAACGCCATCGTGCTGGGCCAGCTCATGGATATGGGCGCCCAGCAGGTATCCGACTACGCCATGGATGTGAACGCCCTGGTGCGCCACACCCTGGTGGCTGGCAGCACGGGCTCGGGCAAGTCCACCACCTGCAAGCGTATCCTGCGGGAGGTGCTGGGCAAGAACATCCCGGTGCTGATCATAGAGCCCGCCAAGGACGACTACGTCACCTGGGCCATGGAGATGAACAAGACCCTGCCGGAGCAGTCCCAGTTCACCATCTATATGCCCGGCGCGGATGAGTTCGACGGCGTGGAGCTTCCGCAGTTTCATCTCAACCCCTTCCAGCCCGCGGCCTACCGGGACAGCAAGGTGCGCATCCAGCAGCACAGCGAGCACTTCGCCACGCTTTTGAACGCCTGCCTGCCCTCGGAGGACATCATCCCCATCCTGATCGACGAGTCGGTGCAGCACTGCATCCGGGTCAAGACCACCAACGCGGGCATCGACATCGACCAGCGGCTCAACGAGCAGATGAAGCAGTACCCCACCATGGTATCCCTCGGCTGCGCGGGCAACGCCATCATCAAGCGTAAGACCTACGCCCAGCAGACGAAGGACAGCTTCGAGGAGATATTGCGCACCCGCTTTGAGTACTTAAAGCGGGGCACCCGGGGCAGCATCCTCAACACGCCCCGCTCCGTGGACTTCGACGAGCTGTTCTCCCGCCCGGCGGTGATCAACCTGAGCTGTCTGGCCGGCAGCAAGGACAAGGCGCTCATCATGTCGCTGCTGCTGCTGGCGCTGTATGAGTACCGCCAGTCCCGCTACGCCAACGACCCGGCCTACCGGGCCGAGGCGAAGAAGAACCGGCTCATGCACCTGATGCTCATCGAGGAGGCCCACAACGTACTCACCCGCCCCACCCCCACGGCCGGGGGCGGAAGCCCGGAGATGGCCGCGGCGGACCTGTTCACCAACATCCTCTCCGAGATACGCAGCTACGGCCAGGGCATGATGATCGTGGACCAGGTGCCCACCCGCCTTATCGAGGACGCCATCAAGAACACCAACTACAAGATCACCCACCGCCTGGCCTCGCCGGACGACATCGAGGTGATGGCCCGGGGCATGGGTCTCAATGAGGAGCAGCAGGAGATGGTGGCCTCTTTGGAGATCGGCCACGCCATCGTCCGGGGCGACCAGGACGACGGCCCCAGCTGGGTGAAGATGAAGCGCTGAGACCCCGTGCGGACAAAAAAAGAAGAGCAGGCACATTCAAAGTGCCTGCTCTTCCTGCGCCGGGGAGGATCACTTCTTGTTCCGCTTGACCGTGTCCTGGGCGGACATGTAGGTGCAGACCAGGTTCACCACGGCGAACACCGCGGTGGTGATGCGGATGCCCAGGGGCAGCGCCTCGTTCTCATACAGCACGAAGCAGATGCCGAACACCCCCGCCGCCGCTATGATGCTGACGACCAGCCTGATCTTTTCCGATACCTTCATTTTTCTTCCTCCTTATATACTAATGTTCTTATACCAGGCAGGCAGACGTGGCTGCCCGCCTGTAGTAGCAATGATAGTCTTGGCTGTTTTTTGCCGCCTGTGCGGCCTTCGCGGCCTCTTCCGCCAGGTGGGGGCAGATCTGTCCGTTCTTGTTGTTGGCGCAGTCCGCACAGTTGGTCTTGGAGAATAAAACTTCCCAGCTCATAGCGCCGCCGGTCACGGCGTCCAGGGCCTCTTCGTTCATGGTGTTCATTTTCTTCCTCCTTGTGTTTTACTTTATGGTAAGCACGTAATTATAGCCCGTCTGCTCAAAGATGGAGCGGACCGGCTCGCTGGCGCCGGTGATGGTCACATGGCCCACGCCCAGGCGCTTTGCGATAATGAGCAGCACCCGCAGCCCCGCGGAGGAGATATACTCCAGATGGGACATATCCACCCTGGCGTCCGTGAGGACATGGGCGTCCGCGGCCTTCTCAAAGGCGGCCAGAAACTCCGGCGCGGTGAGGGAGTCCACCCGGCCCCGGAGGGTGAGGGTGACCTCGCTGCCGTCCACATCCGTGCGCAGGGCAAAGGCGCTGCCCGTCTCCTGGACCGGCTCCTTCCAGGCCGGGTCCGGGGTGATCTCCCAGATGGTCAGGCCCGCGTACAGCTTCTTCATATTCTCCCGCTGCTGCTCGTCCAGCTGGGCGAACACCTTCAGCTCCGGCATATGCTCGCCTATGGGAAGCTGCTTCGCCTTCAGGCCGTTTTCGGCCAGAAGGGCCGCGGCCTTCTCAAATCCGTCCTTCGCCCCGGAGCGGACCACCAGATCGTTGTCGCCCACCGTCACATCCGACTGGGCGGACAGGGTATTGTAGGCGCTCATCATGTTTTTGATGGCCTCCTCGCCCATCACGGCCCGCAGCGTGCCCAGGGTGCGTTTGTTCGCCTCCGGGTCCGGGGTGAGCCAGCGGCCGCCGAACTCTCTCAGCACCCGCCGCACGTTGGCGCACAGCTGCCGCACCTCCCACTGGGTCAGATAGGTCAGCGTCCCCTCGGTGGTGAGGCATACCGGCCCCTCCACCCCGTCCAGGGCAGAGCGCAGGGAGGCGTAGCTCGTAAAGTCCGCGGCCCGGTATTCCGCCGGGGCGGGGCGGCCTTTACCGGCCAGCAGCTTCGCGGCCAGCGGGGCCATCTCGTCTGTCACGATGGGCAGGTCGCAGCCAAGGAAGCGCTTGTTTTCAAGACCCTTCCACAGGGCCCGGGGGGTGTAGCCGCAGCCCAGGTCCACGACGGTCTTCTCCGGCGCGGCGGCCAGGAACCGGTCCATGACCTCGTGGTAGGCGTCCACGCAGGCCATCATGCCCAGAGAGAGGGCGGCCTGCTGTTCGCCGCCGAACTGGGCCTCCGGGTCGATGTGCAGCTCCTTTGCCATCATGGCCGCGTCTTCGTCCCCGGCCTTCATGAGATACACCAGGGTGGATCTGGCCGCGTTGAACGCGGGGTTGGTCCTCGCTCTCAGTTCATCCATGTATGTTGCCTCCTTATGATTTGCTGGGTCAGTTGATGGTCAGCACGTCGTCGTAGCCGGTCTGCTCGAAGATGGAGAGGATGAGCTCGTTGGCCCCGGTGACGGTGACGTGCCCCGCCCCCAGGCGCTTCGTCATGATGAGCAGCACCCGCAGGCCCGCGGAGGATATGTACTCAAGGCCCGACATATCCACCCTGGCGGCCGTGAGGGCGTTTTCCCCGGCGGCCTTCTCAAAGGCGGCCAGAAACTCCGGCGCGGTGAGGGAGTCCACCCGGCCCCGGAGGGTGATGGTGAGCCCGCCGCCATCCACGGCCATCCAGGCCGAAGGCGCCGCCCGCCGTCGCCTGAACAGGCTCGGTCCAGTCCGGGTCCGGGGTCAGCTCCCAGACGACCAGGTCCGCATAGAGCTTCTTCATGGCCTGGCGCTGCTGTTCGTTCAGCTGGGAGAACACCTTCAGCTCCGGCATGTGCTCGCCCATGGGCAGCTTCCGCACCCTCAGGCCCACTTCCTTCAGCAGGGCCTCGGCCTTGGGGTAGTCGTCCTTGTAGCCATAGCGGATGACCATGTCGTTGTCGCCCACCACCACGTCCGCCTGGGCGGACAGGGTGGTGAAGACGCTGACGACGTTCTTGAAGCCCTCCACGCCCAGCACGGCCACCAGGGTGCCCACGGTGCGCTGGCCGGACTCCACGTCGGGGGTGAGCCAGCGGCCGCCGAACTCCTTCAGCACCCGCCGCACGTTGGCGCACAGCTGCCGCACCTCCGACTGGGTGAGATAGGTAAGCGTGCTCTCGGCGGTGAGGCACACCGGCCCCTCCACCCCGTCCAGGGCGGCCCGGAGGGAGGTGTAGCTGGTGAAGTCCGCGGCCCGGTACTCCGCCGGCGTGGGCCGGTTTTTACCAGCCAGCAGCCTTTTCATCAGCGGGGCCATATCGTCGATGACGATGGGCAGGTCGCAGCCGATGAAGCGCTTGTTTTCAAGGCCCTTCCACAGGGCCCGGGGGGTGTAGCCGCAGCCCAGGTCCACGACGGTCTTCTCCGGCCCGGCGGCCAGAAACCGGTTCATGATCTCGTGGTAGGCGTCCGTGCCGGCCATCATGCCCATGGAAAGGGCGGCCTGCTGTTCACCTTTGAACACCTCGTCCGGGTCGATGTGCAGTTCCCTGGCCATCATGGCCGCGTCCTCGTCCCCGGCCTTCATGAGATACACCAGGGTGGACCTGGCTCCGTTGAATGCGGGATTGGTCCTCGCTCTCAGTTCGTCCATCCCGATGACCTCCTTGCTTCGTTTCAGGATGTTCCCCGTTTGTCTGCATGTATGCTTTGATTTTTCCACGTGAATGTGGTAAAGTAATAAGGTATTTTTGCGGGAAGGGGAGTACGGCTATTATGAATGGGGGGGGGTACGGCTATGTATGAGATATTTATCTGCGACGATGACGCCGCCTTCGCGGCGGAGCTTTCGTCCATGCTGAGCCGCGCCTTTGAGAAGCGGGGCGATCAGTGCCATGTGACGCTGTATCCCGACCCGGCCCGGGTGCTGTCCGCGCTGAAGCGGGGGGCGCGGTGCGATCTTCTCTTCCAGGACATCCTCTTCGGTGAGGAGAAGGGCATCCGCTTCGGAAAGCTTCTGCGGGAGCAGAATTGGGACATCGACCTGGTGTTCGTCACCAGCAGCCAGCAGTTCGCCGTGGCGGGCTATGACGCCCAGCCCCTGCACTTCCTCTTAAAGCCCCTGGAGGAGGAGCGGCTGGCGGAGGTGCTGGACCGGTTTCTGGCCCGGCGGGCCGTGAATACGCTGTCTCTCGCCACGCCCCAGGGGACGGTGCGCATGCCCCTGTCGGACGTGCTCTATTTCGAGGTATATAACCACGTGGTGAACCTGCGCCGCCGGGACGGCAGCGAGAGCTCCTGGCGGGGCTCGCTGCAGGAGCTGGAGCGCCAGCTTCCCGCCGGGCAGTTCGTGCGGATACACCGCAGCTATCTTGTGAATCTGGAACATATCGCGGTCATCGGCCGGGACAGGCTCCGCCTGTCCTCCGGGGACATCATCCCCATGAGCCGGGCCGACTACGCCAGCATCCAGCTGGGCCTGGCCGCCTTCGACCGGCGCCGCCACCCCTCCGGCTGAGACATCAGAGCTGCTCCAGGCAGAAATCGCTCATCGCAGAAAATTCACCCGGCGTCCGCTCTAAGAGCAGGACGCTGTTGTATTTTTCCGCGACGGCGCGCATGGCGGCGATGCCGTACCCGTGGCCGGGGCGCTCCCGAGGCTCCTCTTCCTCGTCCGGGGCGCTGTTGACGCACTGGATACAGAGGAAATTGCCCCGGAGGTGCATATCCACCCAGATATGCCGGTCCCTGTCCGGGCCGATACGGCGGCAGGCCTCCAAAGCGTTTTGCAGCATATTGCTCAAAAACACGCTCAGGTCCTCGTCGGCGATATCCAGCTCCTGGGGCACATTCAGCCGGTGCTCCACCCGGATGCCCTCGGCTTTGGCCCGGTCCAGGAAGCTGCCGGCGATCATGTCCACCAGGATGTTCTGGCAGTAGCGCCCGGCGGGTGTCTGGTCCAGGTCGTCGGCCACGGTGTCCACATACCGGCGGGCCCGCTCTACGTCCCCGTCGGCCAGGATGGCGGACAGGGCTAGCATATGGTGGCGCATCTCATGGTGCAGGGCGCGGGTGGCGTCCTCCGAGGCCAGCAGGCGCTCATAGCCCGCCATGGTCTGCTGTTCCCGCTCCCGGAGCACGTCCATGGTCCGGCGGGTGCGCATGGTGCGGCGGAACGCCTCCGTCACCACCACGATCACGGTCATCCAGGAGATGATGCTGGTCAGCAGGCTCACCACGGGCCAGCTGTTGCCCGCCAGAAGGCCCATCCACAGCTCATCCCGGAAATAGCCGATGAAGTCGCCTTCCCAGGCCCACACCCGGTTCAGCACAAAGACCGCCGCGAGCCCGGCGGCGATGAGTCCGTAAATGAGAAGACGCCGTTTCTCCTGCCTGGTGAGGTTCTTTTGCCGCAGGCCGTCGGCGCAAAGGCCCACGGTCACCACCAGCAGCACCGCCAGCGTATCCATCCCCACCAGACCCGCATCGCCTTCGGGGGTGCGCCGCAGCAGGAAAAACTCCCACAGCGCGTCGCAGACCGCCCATACCAGCACTACACCGAACAGGGGCCACTTCCACTTGCCCTTCATCCGCAGCACCAGGTACAGGTACAGCGGCACCGTATATACCGCGCTCAGAAACCGCAGGTCCAGCCGGGAGGTGAGGACGCTGTAATACCCGGCGTTGGAGCCGTAGGCCTCCTTCAGAAACAGCATCAGGAAATAGAGGCATAAGAGCAGCGTCCGGCCGTCGGCGTTGCTGTTGTAGGCGTCCACCAAAAACACCAGCGCCATCAGCAGCGCAAAAAGCGCATAGACGGTCATGACGGCGTTATAGCGCACCGAGGACACCACGAGGAACGCTATCAGCCCGGTGTCCTCGCCGCTCAGAGTGGGATATTCCGGCATCCGCACGCCGCCCGCCGGGTAGTAGGTGGTCACGGCCAGCTCCCTGCCCATATAATCCGGGGGCAGGGCGATACGGGTCGTCCGCCCCGATTCGCTCTGTATCCGCCCAATGCGGTCCCACTGCGCCTCATCGGGATGGACAAAGCCGTCCCCGTCCCGTTCCAGGCCGGGGAAATCGGAGTAGAGAAGGTCCCCGTCCAGGGCCACGTCCACCCCGTCCTGAAAGCATATCCACATAAGCTCCGCCCGGTCGATATCCTCCGTCATGGTACGGGTGAGGCGCACGGCCAGGGTATCCTCCGGCAGGTCCAGGGTGAACCCGTCCGTATACACCGGCTCCCAGGGCTGCACGCCGCCGGGCGTCAGGAGCTCATAGCGCCAGCCGTAGCGCCGCTCCTCCGTGTCCCCCAGAGGCATGTCGTTCCTGTCGGTGACGCTCAAAAGGGAGAACACGACGAGGACCAGCGCCGCCACGGCCAGCGCCGCGGCGACGCCCAGGATATACCGTTTTCCGGATATCCGTTTCATCCAGCGTTCTCCCTTTCTGCTTTTCCCTGTGCCGTTATTTCAGCTTATCCAGGTCCTCTTCTTCCACGAAGATGGATATCTCGCCGCAGGAGAAGCATACCGCCGCCTTGGGGTACAGGGCCTTCGTGCTCAGGCCCCTGCGCCGGATGACGTTGCCGAAGCCGCCGGTGAACTTGAAGTCCTCATCCATCTCCGCGCCGCAGCGCACACATTTTCTCATTGTTGCTGCTCCTTTCCAGATTACAGGGATAATCGTACTTATTATTATCAAAGTATTCCAATGATTTGTCAACGGCTCTATCCTGAATCGACATAATCACGACCTGAATCGTATGCCGGTGGGCCGGCGCGAAAGAGGGCGGCGCGTAGCGCCGCCCTCTTGACTTGTGTTTAATGGCCCTCATTTCACGGCCGCGGCCGCGGCGGCCAGGCGCATCTCGTCCATCAGCCGCAGGCACCCGTCCACGTCCACCCGGCGGCGGAACAGCCGCTCCATGGCCGCGTTCATGTCGTCGCCGCTGTAGCCCGCGATCCTGGTGCTGGCGGTGGACACCCGCTCATGCTCCCGGATGGAGGCCTGGGCGTCGGTGACCATGGCGGACTGGATGTTGGTGGTCTGGCCCTTGAAGCAGTTGACGGTGGATATGCCCTCAAAGGCGGCGTTGTAGTTGTCGGGCTGGGCGCAGAAGCGCAGGAACTCCAGCGCCTGCTCCACATGGGGGCCGGTCTTGTTCACCATCATCATATTGAGGTTGCCGCCCTCATAGGTGCCCTCCGGGTCCGTGTTCAAAAATACGGGCATGAGGGCGAAGTCCTCCTTGGTGTACTCGCCGTCGGTCTGCATATCCGTGTAGAACCAGGTGTCCCATATGAAGGTCATGACCGCGCCGCCGGAGGCCATGGTGGGGCTTATCTGGTCCCAGCCGGTCTGCAGGTAGTCGTCGCCGAGCCAGCCCCGGCCGGCGGCGTCCAGCACCCACTGGATCATGTCCTTCACCTGGGGGATGTCGGCGTAGGTGATCTCGCCGGCGTTGAGTTTGTCCAGCAGCTCTTCATCATCGGCGAATACCGGGTCCAGGGCAAACTGCATCATCCAGGAGCAGCCGTCGGCGGGCCAGCACAGGGGAGTGTAGCCCACCTCGGCCAGGGCCTGGCAGAGGGTGTTGAACTCCGCCTGGGTGGCGGCGGGCTTCAGGCCCAGGCTGTCCAGGATGGTCTTGTTGTAGTAGCAGCCGGAGACGGAGTTCTCCCAGAAGGGCAGGCCCAGGAGGTTGCCGTCCTCGTCCTGGCAGTAATCTTTGGCGCTGTTGGTCAGGTCGCTGACCCAGGCCTCGTCATTCAAATAGCAGAAATCGCTGGCCACGTCGAACCGGTCCAGGTCCCGGTTGTTGAAGTGCATGAAGATGTCCGTGCCCTCCCCGTTGGCGAAGCGCCGGCTGGCCTCGGTCTCAAAATCGGCGTCCGGCACGGTGACGAGCTCGATATGGTTCCCCGTGGCCTCCTCGTACCGGGCGAAGATGCGCTGCATGTAGGTCTTGTTCAGGTCCGAGCCCTTGCCCATGATGGTGAGGGTCAGGCCTTCTCCGGCGGCATTTGCGTCTGCGCCGGCGTTGGTATCGGCGGGCTCGGAAGGCTGGGAGGGAGAAGTGCCGCCGGCCCCGGACCCACAGGCTGTGAACAGCATGATGAGCGCCAGGAGCAGGGGGAGCAGGGCGTAATGTTTTTTCATATCTCGATCCTCATTTTGCCGCGGCTTGCGCGTCCATTTGTGTCTTCTTGAGCTCTCTCTTTGCGGCCATCAGCTGGCTGATGGTCTTGCGCATGGCGTCCATGTCGATGGGCTTGCCCAGGTGGCCGTCCATGCCCGCGTCCATGGCGTTGCGCACGTCCTCGGCGAAGGTGTTGGCGGTCATGGCCACGACGGGGATGGTCCGGGCGTCGGGGTGGGAGCTGGCCCGGATGGCCCGGGTGGCCTCGTAGCCGTTCATGACGGGCATCTGCACGTCCATCAGGACCATGTCGTACTGCCCGGGCCGGGAGGCCTCGAACAGCTCCACCGCCTTCTGGCCGTTGGGCGCCACGTCGCACTTCGCCCCCTCGATGTCCAATAGCTCGGTCAGGATCTCCGCGTTCAGCGCGTTGTCCTCCGCCACCAAAAACAGCAGCCCGTCCATCACGCCGCCGGCGCCGGACTTGTCCCCGGCCTCGCCCTGGTCGGGGAACAGGGGCTTGATGGCCTGCCAGAAGGTGGAGACGAAGAAGGGCTTGGGCATGAACGCGTCGATGCCCGCGGTCTTGGCCTCGTCCTCGATCTCTCCCCAGTCGTAGCCGGTGAGCACCATGATGGGCACGTGCTCGCCTATCTGGTCCTGGATGGCCCGGGCGGCGTCCACGCCGTCCAGATCGGGCATCTTCCAGTCCAGGAGGATGACGTTGTATGCCCGCCCCTCCCGGTAGGCCCGCACGGCCTCTTTCACCGCGGCGGCGCCGTCGGTGACATAGGATACGGCCACGCCGGTGTCCCGCATCAGCTCCTGGACCACCCGGCAGACCTCCTCCTCGTCGTCGGCCACCAGCATGCGGGTCACCTTGCCGCGGAACCAGGTGGCGGCCGCATCCTGCTCCGGCAGGAGGAAGGAAAGCTCCACCGTAAAGGTGCTGCCCTGGCCGGGGGTGCTCTCGACCTTAATGATGCCGCCCATCAGGTCCACCAGGTTCTTGGTGATGGCCATGCCCAGGCCGGTGCCCTGTATCTGGCTGATGAGGTCGCTCTCCTCCCGGCTGAAGGCGTCGAAGACGTGCTTCTGGAATTCCTCGCTCATGCCGATGCCGTCGTCCTGGACCGAGAAGCGCAGCTTCACGTACTGGGGCGCAGCGGGCAGGTCCGTGACGGAGAAGTCGATGTGGCCGCCGTCGGGGGTGTACTTCACGGCGTTGGACATCAGGTTGATGAGTATCTGATTGAGGCGCAGCTTGTCGCCCATGATCTGCTCGGGGGGCGTGCCGTGGACGTGCATGCGGAAGGTCTGGTGCTTGGCCCTGGCCTGGGGGGTGAGGATGATGCTCAGGTCCTCCAGAAGCTCCGGGAGCGAGAACCTGTCCACGTTCAGGCTGGTCTTGCCGCTCTCGATCTTGGACATGTCCAGCACGTCGTTGATGAGGCTCAAAAGGTGATGGCTGGAGGCGGTGATCTTGCCGGTGTACTCCCGGACCTTCTCCGGGTCGTCCGCCTCCCGCTGCAGGAGCATGGCGAAGCCCACGATGGCGTTCATGGGGGTGCGGATGTCGTGGGACATGTTGGACAGGAAGTTGGATTTGGCCTCGTTGGCGCTCTGGGCGGCGTCCAGGGCCTCCTGGAGATGCTGATTCATCTGCCGCTCCTGGGTGCGGTCGGACAGCACCATGATGAACTTCTCCGTGTTCTGGATGTCCATGCGGTACACCCGCATCCGGTAGTACCGCCGCTCGCCGGTGGTCTGGTGCATGTACTCATAGTCCCAGTCCCGGCTGCCGTTCAGGGGGATGGCGTCCAGCTCGTCCCGGGGGATGATGACCTTGTGGCTGACGGTGCACTTCTCCAGCACCCGGATGTTTATCTGCACATCCCTGGGGTCCAGGCCCAGCAGGCGCTGGATGTTGGGACTTATGTAGTCCACCTGAAAGCGGGCGCTGTCCAGCATGAGGAAGATGTCGTCCACGCTGTTGGAGAGCACGTCGAACATCCGCTCCCGGTACTGCAGCTCGGTCCGGTTCCGGCGGGAGATGCGCTGGCCCCGGAGGATGAGCATGGTGACGATCAGCGCGCCCACCAGGGAGAAGACCAGCGCGCCCACGGTAATGGTGGCCTTCTGCACGGACAGGAACCCGGCGCTGACGGCGGAGCGGGACACGGTGCTGAGAAGGGTATAGTCCTGATAGCCCAGGGGCTGGTAGAGGATGAAGCAGTCTAACCCGCCGATGGTGCAGCGCAGGACGTTGTCCGTACCATCCTGCCAGTCCGCCTCGATTTGGGAGAGCTCCTCGTCCGTCAGGTCCGAGGCGGCACTTAAATAGGTGAGGTAGTTGGTGAACACATTGCCGCCGGTGAGGGTGGACAGCAGCACGCTTCCGTCATTTCGGATGATGAAGCACCGGCCGTTGCCGGAGAAGGCGGTCACATTCAGCGCCTCCGCCAGGTCCGCGTTGTTGTAGCTCACGGCGATGGCGTCATAGTCATAGCCTGAGAAGGAGCCGGGCTGCACCGGCGCGGCAAAGACGGTGATACCCTCGTCGCCGGCGGCCATGATGGGCTCTGAGTCGGGGTACAGCGCGTCCCATTCCGTCCCCTCCGGCACGTCTCTGATCCGGCCGCTGGGGGTCAGGCAGGTACGGTCCCCGGAGGAGAGGAAGTAAAACTCGGTGAAGCGCCAGTAATCCTTCTCCCGGCTGAGAAAGCCGCGGATGACGTTCTTGTCCCCATCCGCTTGGACGAGGAACTCGTCGCAGCTGTCCAGGAACCCCCAGTTGCGCTCCATGAACGCGCCGAAGGACCGGCTCACCTGGCTGTATATCTCCTTCAGGTGGACGGTGCTGTCGTCATAGATGCGCTGGGAGATGAATTGAAAATATACGAAGGCGATGACCGCCACGGCGGCGGCCACGGTACCCATTAAAAGGACGGTCCTGTATTTTTGGCGCCATTTTTCCATACGTTTTGGTTCTCCCCGGGAAAGACTTTCCCATTCTTATGATTTCCCATAATGTATTGTATCATGCCTTTTCCCGGAAATCAATCGACTTTGGGGCATAAAATGCCGATATACAGGAAAAAACGGTGCATCGGCAGGGGCCATAATGGGCTTGCCGGGAGGCGGGGAACGTAGTATCATGGAAGAAAATGAGACAAAAGGGGAGGATGACATGGACTATCGGGATATCCGAAGAATGTTCAAAGCCGGGGACGACGTACGGGACGCGGGGCTCACCACACCGGCGGACGTGGTCCGCTTCGACGATATATGCTACGGCCCCCACGGGAAGGAGAACAGCCTGGACGTATACCGGCCCCGGGCCGCCGGGGAGAAGCCGCTGCCTGCCATCGTCAGCGTCCACGGGGGCGGCTGGGTCTACGGGGACAAGGAGCGCTATCAGTACTACTGCATGGACCTTGCCCGCCGGGGCTTTGCCGTGGTGAACTTCACCTACCGCCTGGCGCCGGAGCACCCCTTCCCCGCGGCGGTGGAGGATACGAACGCCGTCTTCACATGGCTCGCCGCCCACGCCGGGGAGTACGGCATGGATATGGACAGGCTCTTCATGGTGGGGGACTCCGCCGGGGGACAGCTGGCCTGCCAGTACGCCGCCATGGTGACGGACCCGGCATACGCCGCCCTCTTCGATTTGAAGATACCGCCCGTCCGGTTCCGGGCCGTGGCCCTGAACTGCGGCCAGTACCGGGTCCGGCCGGAGCGGGAGTGGGACCAAAGCAGCTACGCCACCCTGGGGGCCTATCTGGGCCCGGACCCGGACAGGTACCTGCCCCAGATGGATACGCTGAGCCACATCACCCCCGCCTTTCCGCCGGCCTACGTGATGACGAGCTGGTATGACTTTCTCCGGGACCAGGCGGGGCCCCTGTGCGAAAAGCTCCGGGAGCAGGGTGTGCCCTGCGTCTATAAGTGCTGGGGAGAAGAGGGCCAGGAGCACATGGGCCACGTGTTCCACCTGAACATGCGCCTTAAAGAGGCGGACGCCTGCAATCAGGAGGAGTGCGATTTCTTCCTGCGCCAGGTGTGAAAATTTAAAGACCCCCTGCGGGATGACCGCAGGGGGATTTATTATGTAAACTTATCAATCTATTTTGAGTATCAGCTCCAGCACCCGTTTGGCGCAGGCCAGAAGGTCGGCCCGGGAGATGGCGCCCTTGTCCAGGGCGGCCTGGAGCCGCTCGGGATAGCCGGTGGCCATCTTGAGGTCGTTGCCCGCCAGCACCTCCTTGTAGTGCTCGGCGTTGTTCCACCAGTCGGTCATGACCATGCCCTGATAGCCCCACTCGCCCCGGAGGATGTCCGTCAAGAGCTCGCGGCTCTCCGAGGCCCGGCAGCCATTGATGATGTTGTAGCTGGTCATGATGGCCCAGGGCTGGGCGGTCCTGACGATGATCTCAAAGGCCTTCAGATATATCTCCCGCAGGGCCCGCTGGGACAGGCGGGAGTCGGAATTTTTCCGGTTGGTCTCCTTGTCGTTGCAGGCGAAGTGCTTCACCGTGGCGGCCACGTGCTGAGACTGGATTCCCTTCACCATGGCCCCCGCCAGGGTGCCGGCCAGCAGGGGGTCCTCGGACCAGTACTCAAAGTTCCGGCCGCACAGAGGATTGCGGTGGATGTTCACCGCCGGGGCCAGCCACACGGCGATGTTGTTCTCCTTGACCTCCTCCGCCGCGGCCGCGCCCACCGCCCGGGTGAGATCGCGGTCCCATGTGGCGGCCAGAAGGGTGGCGCAGGGCCACGCGGTGGTGCACACCCCCGTCTCCGGCCAGACCCGCAGGCCCGCGGGGCCGTCGGCGGTGGTGATGTCAGGCACGCCGTATTCCGGCAGGTTGCCTATGCCAAAGGTGTTGGACACGGAGGTGTTGGGCTGGCCGCCCAGCAGGTGGATGAGGTCCCTGTCGGAGAGCTGGGCCAGAAAGTCGTCCAGAGAGAGCTTCCCCTCCGCCACGTCGGAAAGGGGCTTTGCTCCCTCCGCCAGGGACTTCATCAGGAGGTACCGCTCACGGCCCCGGACGGCGGGGGCCACCGCCTCCGTGACGTCCCCCAGAGGGGTGAGGACGGTGGCGTTGGTGTCGATGGCCGGGGCGGCGGGCAGGGGCTCGTAGGTCCCGTCGGCCAGCAGGCGCTCCTTGAGGTAAGAGGGGGCCATGAGGCTTTGAAGCTGCTCCGTCACGGCGGTTTCACTCTGCTCCCAGGCAAAGTCCAGCTCCTTCGCCCCGGCCAGGGAATTGCCCAGATAGAGCTTATACACGCCCGCCTCCATGACCCAGGCGGCCGCCTGGACCTTGCCCAGGTCGTCGAAGCTGGCCATGTCCGCCACGGGGAAGGAGAGGATAGCCGTCTCGCTCTCGCCGGGGGCCAGCTCCGCCGTCTTGTGGAAGGCGGCCAGGACCCGGGCGGGCTTTTGCAGCTTCCCCTGAGGGGCGCTGTAGTAGACCTGGACGACCTCTTTGGCGGGGAAGGCGCCGGTGTTGGTGACCTGGGCGGCGATATGGATAACGCCGTCCTTCTCCCCGGCGGAGAGGGGCTTTATGTCAAAAGTAGTATAGGAAAGGCCGTAGCCGAAGCCGTAGCACACCTTCTCCGCCGCCCCGGGCAGGGTGTTAAAGTACCGGTAGCCCACATAGATGTCCTCGGTATACTCCACATACCAGGGGGAGTCGAGGAACCCCGCCGTGGAGGGCCAGTCGTCGATGGAGCGGGCATAGGTGTCGGGGAGCTTCCCGCAGGGGCTTGCCTTGCCCGTCAGCAGCTCCGCCGCGGCGCAGCCGCCCTCCATGCCCCCCTGATAGGCCATGAGCGCCGCGCCGATGCGGCTGTCGTCCTTAAACCAGGACACGTCCATGACGCCGCCCACGTTCAGCACCAGCACCACCCTGTCGAAGAGGGCGCATACCGCCTCCACCATGGCCGTCTCGGCGTCGGAGCGGTAAAAGTCCCCCTTGGGGAACAGCTTGCCCGCGATCTGGGGCAGGCTGGTCTCGTGAGGCCAGGGGTTGTTGGGGTCTATGAACTCCACGTCGGAGCGGTCCCAGCCCTCCCCGGAGAACCGGCTCAGCACCACTACGGCGGTGTCCGCCGTCTTCCGGGCCGCCGCCAGCAGGTCATGGGGCACCTCCGGCTCCGCCATCATGCCCGGCTGGTCCCCGGCGGCATAGCGGGCCGCGGTGTAGTCCCGGTAGTAGCTGCAAAGGGGCTCGTCAACGGCCACGCCCTGCTCCTTCAGGCCGTCGTACAGGTTCTTCACATAGGCCACGGTCACGTCGCCGCTGCCCCCGCCGCCCTTCACATAGTCAAAGGCGGCCTTGCCCACCAATGCCACGGGTTTTGCCGGGTCCAGGGGCAGGAGGGCGTTGTCATTCTTCAGGAGCACCATGCCCTCCCGGGCGGCCCGCCGGGACAGGGCGATATGTCCCGGGCCCGCGGTCACATACCCCGCGGGGGTCAGGGGCAGATTGGGCTGGTACAGCGCGCGCGTCCACTTTTTCATGGGGATACCTCCGATATAATAAGTGTGGTATAATGGTCGTGTAATAAGCAAAAAGGGGGGAGCCGTATGGCACACTGGGTCAGCGCCTGGGGCCAGGCCCACACGGATATACTGGGGATGCAGCCCGCCTGGAAGGGCAGGACGTGTATGCTTTCCTTCCGCAGCGCCATAGCGGGCAGCGCGGTCCGCCTGCGCCTGTCGAATCAGGAGGGCCGGCGGCCCATGTTGATAAGCCGTGCCACTGTATCCGCGGGCGGGGCGTATATCCCGGTCACCTTCGGCGGCGCGGCGGGCGTCACCATAGCGCCGGGGGAGGAGCTGTGGTCCGACCCGGCCGAGTTAAATGTAGAGCGGGGCGCCCGCCTCCGGGTGCGGATGATGCTGGAGAGCGCCGCGGGCTCGGGCAACTGTATCCGGGCGGATGTGCACGCCAGCCTCCCCGGGGACTTCACCGCCGGGGGCCAGTTCGACACTCTCGCCGTGGAGGGCGGCGCCTCCGTGCCTGCCGTCTCCTCGGTGGAGGTGCTGGCGGGGGATACCGCCGGGGCGCTGGTGTGCTTCGGCGACTCCATCACCCAGATGGGCATGTGGACCGGGCCCCTGGCCGAGGCGCTCATGGAGCGCCGACCCGGCCTTGCCCTCGTCAACAAGGGCGTCGGCGGCAACCGCCTGCTCCACGGCCCCGCCTCGCCCGCCACCCGGAACTACGGCCGGGCGGGCATGGAGCGCTTTGGACGGGACGCCTTGGGTGAATCCGGCGTTCGCGGCGTCATCATCGCCATCGGCACCAACGACTTCGGCCATGTGGCCGACCCCGCCGCGCCGGACTGGGTGGACGCCAAAATGCTGGCGGCCGCTTTCCAAGACTTGGCCGCCCGGGCAAGGGCAAAAGGTCTCGCCCTGTACGCCGCCACCGTGCCGCCCTGCATGGGCTGCGAGGGCTTTGGCCCCGGCCAGGAGGCGGAGCGCTCCGCCTTCAACAGCTGGCTCCGGGGAGAGGGCGGCGTCCTCTTTGACGGCATATTGGACTTCGACGCCGTCTTAAGAAGCGATACCCAGCTCGACCGCATGGACATGAGCTGGGACAGCGGCGACCACCTGCATCCCGGGCCCCTGGGAGGCCTGCGGATGGCGGCGGAGGCGCTGAAAAAGATACTGTAAATCGAACAACACCGGGAAGCCGCGTGAAGAGCGCGGCTTCCTTTTTTATTTTATGTCGTAGACGCTCCGGGCGGAGACGGCCTCCGGCGTGCCCCGCAGGACCTTCACCCGGCGGGTACCGCCGTTCATGTCGAAATAGTTGTCGGAGAGCACCGTGTCCGGCCCGCACTGGACCTCCACGCTGCGGGCGTAAGCCTTGGCCGTGACCACCACCTCGTCCCCCTCCATATGGGCTTCCAGCTCGGGGTCCGCGAAGCGGAAGTGCTTGGGCGCGCAGAAGAGCACCGTGCCCCCGCCCACGGGCGTGCCCGCCGCGTCGGTCAGGTCATAGGCGTAGTAGCAGCCGTAGGTGTCCTGGTCTGAGAAGTCCTGCTCGTCCAGCCAGACGGCGCTGAGGGCGGGGACGGCCACGTCAAAGGTCCCCTCCCGGATGACCGAGGCATCGGGCCGGCGCAGGGACCAGCGGACGGTGCCATGGAATTCCGCCATCGTCTCGTTGGACACGTTGAGCCGGGCGGATTTTTTGAGCTGGAAGGGCTCGGCGTTCACGTTGGTGTCCTGGCTCAATATGCCCTCCTCGTGGCAGGAGATGAGCACCGGGGCGAAGAAGCGCCTGGCGTAGTAGTGCAGGGCCTTCCAACGGCCATAGTAGTCGATGCTGGACCAACTGGCCACGGGCCAGCAGTCGTTCAATTGCCATATCACCGCGCCCATGCACCGGCCCCGGTGGCGGCGCCAGTGCTCCACGCCGTACTGCATGGCTTGGGCCTGCAGCAGCTGGGAGGCGTAGATGAGCCCGTCCAGGTCCCGGGGGTAGAGGTACATCTGGGAGAGATAGGACACGATGCGCCCGTTGGCGGAGGCGTTGCGCTGGTGCTTTTCCATGACGTAGGAGAACACGTTTCTGTCCTCCGGGGCGGTGAAGCTCTCCACGGTGGCGAGACAGGGGAAGGACTGGAAGCCGAACTCGGACACGTAGCGGAAGAGGTAGTTCCGGTAGTCGGTGAAGGGCTTCAGGCCGTGCCACACGTCCCAGTAGTGCACGTCGCCCCGGTCGGGGTCCTGGGGCGCGTCAAAGCTGCCGCCGCTGCTGGGGCTGGCGGGCCAGTAGAAGGCCTGGGGGTCCTCGGCTTTGAGCACCTTGGGGATGATGTACTCGTACATTTTAATATAATCCGCCTTCTGGCGGCAGGAGGACACCCACTCGTTGTCCTGGGCGACGAATTCCTCCATCTCGTTGTTGCCGCACCACAGGGCCAGGGAGGGGTGGTTACGCAGGCGGCGGATATTATCGATAAATTCCGCCGTGATGTTGGCCTCAAATTCCTCGGTCAGGTCATATACCGCGCAGGCGAACATGAAGTCCTGCCACACCAGCAGGCCCAGCTCGTCGCAGGCGTCATAGAAGGCGTCGGACGGGTAGTGGCCGCCGCCCCAGACCCGAACGCAGTTCATGTTGGCGGCCCGGGCATCCTCCAAAAGCCTGCGGGTCCGCTCCGGTGTCACCCGGGGCAGGAGGTTGTCCTCGGGGATATAGTCCGCGCCCATGGCGAAGATATCCACGCCGTTGACGCAGTGGGCGAAGCTCTCCCCGTGCTCGTCCTTTTTCCGGGACACGGTCATGGTCCGCAGGCCCACGCGCTTTTCCCATGTGTCCAGCTCGCCGTCAGGGCCGGTGAGGGTCACATGGACCGTGTACAGGGGCTGGTCTCCCAGGCCCGCGGGCCACCACAGCCTCGGCTCCGGGATGGGCAGCACGCAGTCCTCGCCGATGCTTTCAAATACCTTCCCGTCCGGGGCCGTGACGGTGACGGCCACGGACGTGTCCCCGTCGGTGACGCGGGTGACGTGGGTCTTCACCTCCAGCGCCACGGCGCCGTCGGCGTGGTGCTGCAGCACCAGCACGTCCCGGATGCGGGCGGTATCAACGCCGATGATGCTGATGTCCCGCCATATACCGGCGTCCGGCAGACGGGGGCCCCAGTCCCAGCCGAACATGCAGTGGGCCTTGCGGATGTGGGGGAAGCCCACCATGGCGTCGGAGGAGCCGTCGGCCCGGCTTTTGGCATAGGCCTCCTTGATGAACTTGGTGGGGGAGGCGAAGGTTATTTGTATCTCGTTCTCCCCGGGCCGGAGCAGGGCCTTCACGTCGAATTCCCACGTCCGGTGCATGTTGCCGGCATGGCCCGCGATCTGACTGTTCACGGTCACCGTGGCCAAGGTGTCCAGCCCCTCGCAGCGCAGATATACCCTGTCGCAGTTAAGCAATGCCCCATCCACCGTAAAGGCGCGGGAATAGGTGAAGTCGTGGTCCATCAGCTTCAGGGCCTCGTTCTCGTTGTCCCGGTAGAAGGGGTCGGGGATGAGGCCGGCGGCGAGCAGGTCATGGTAGACCGAGCCGGGCACCGTGGCTGGGACGGCGGCGAATGCGCCGCCGGACACGTCCAGGGTCCAGAGTCCGTTCAGGGAGAGCGTTTTCATGGGAAGACCTCCGAATACGTTTTCGTAAAGGGCGAAAAGTGCTAAATCGAATATAGAACAAAGTGTTGTGAAAGTCAACGATTTCCGACCAGTCCGGCGGGAAAATTTGTGCGGTTTGGGGATGTTGTTATGGAAACCTCGGCAAAATGCGCAAAAGAAAATGTTAAAAATAAAATTTTTTGAGCGTATTGACAATCGGTGGCATGCAAGTTATAATGGCGTTACGAAATCGTTTTTGGAGGGCTTGCTGTGGTCACGATCAAGGCTGTCGCAGAGCGCTGCGGCTGTTCTCCCGCCACGGTGAGCAAGGCGCTCAACGGCGCCCCCGACGTGGGCCACGAGATGGTGCGGCGCATCCGCGCCGCCGCCGCGGAGATGGGCTATGTGCCCAACGCCGCCGCCCGGGCCCTGAAGACCGCGAGGACCTACAGCTTTGGCGTGGTGTTCAAGGAGGCGTCCCGGGCCGGTCTGGCCCATGAGTTTTTCAGCCTGCTCTTGAACGGTTTCAAGCGCCGGAGCGAGGAGCTGGGCTACGACATATCCTTCATCGTGGGCCGCCTGGGGGAGAGAGACTTCACCTATGCCGAGCACGCCCGCTACCGCCGTTACGACGGCGTGGCGGTCATCACGGTGGTACATAACGACCCCTACGTCCAAGAGCTGGCGGACAGCGGCATCCCCACGGTGACGGTGGACCTGGAATCCCCCGGGTGCGGGTGCGTGATGAGCGACAACGTCCGGGGCATGGCGGACATTTTGAACTATGTGTACGCCATGGGCCACCGGCGCGTGGCCTTCATCCACGGGGAGAGCACCCCGGTGACAAGGGTGCGGGTGGCGGCCTTTTACCGGGCCTGCGCCGGGCTGGGGCTCACCATCCCGGAGGGGTACGTCATCGAGGCGAAGTACCACGACCCGCCCTCCGCGGGCGAGGCCACCCGGGCGCTGATGGCCCTGCCGGAACCGCCCACCTGCATCCTCTATCCCGACGACATCTCCTATCTGGGCGGCCGGAAGGCATTGGACGAGATGGGATTGAGCATCCCCGGCGACGTGTCCGCCGTGGGGTACGACGGCATCTTTTTGAGCCAGCTTCTGGACCCCCGGCTCACCACCCTGCACCAGGACGCGGACCTGATGGGCGTGCGGGCGGCGGAGGAGCTGGCCCGGGCGGTGACCGAGGGCAGGGCCTATATCCCCGGCCGCGTCGTCATCCCCGGCGAGCTGCTGAAAGGGCAGACGGTAAAGAGGCTCTAAATTTAAAAAGTGCGCGAAAGCGGGTACCCGCTTTTCCATGGGATAGTCCCTATCCCATGATATGTCTTCGTAGCCATGGCCCGGGAGCGGGTCACAAAATAAAATTTTATAGGAGGAACCCAAATGAAGAAGCTCATCGCACTGGCGCTCGCTGTGATGATGGTCCTGAGCCTGTCCGTCACCGCGTTCGCCGCTGAGGGCGACGTCGTACTGCCCCGGGAAGAGACTCTCTACTTCGCCGGCCAGCAGTGGGGCACCGTCAACAGCTGGAACCCCATCGGCACCAACCAGAACAACGCTATGGCCATCGCCGCCGGCGCTGGCCAGCGCGAGATCATGTTCGAGACGCTCTACATGTGGAACGTGCTGGACGGCAAGCTGTACGGCCTGCTGGCCAACGACGACTACGCCTGGAACGACGACATGACCGCCCTGACCTTCACCATCAAGGACGCGGCCAAGTGGAACGACGGCTCCGACGTGACCGCCGCCGACGTCATCCGCACCTTTGACATCGGCGTGGAGATCGCCAACGGCACCGGCTCCAGCTACGGCCCCTTCATCGAGTCCATCGAGGGCGAGGGCAAGTCCGTCACCATCAACGCCAAGCTGAATGACGCCGGCCAGCCTGTCAACCCCCTGAAGATCCTGGACTTCCTGGAGCTGACCGTCATTGCCAACGCCGCTTGGATCGACCAGGTCGTTGAGGCCTGCGGCGGCGACGCCACCGCCATCCTGAACGACGACGGCCTGAACGACGCCGGCGAGCTGGAAGTGCCCTACACCGGCCCCTACACCCGTTACTTCGACGATGACCAGAAGGTCGTCTTCATCCGCGACGACAACTACTGGGGCCAGGACGCCTCCATGTGGGGCAAGCTGCCTGTTCCCAAGTACATCGCCCACACCATCTACGCCGACAACCCCGCCGGTGAGGTGGCCCTGAAGGAAGGCGAAGTCGACGTCTGCCAGCAGTTCATCGGCAACGTCCAGAACCTGTGGCTGGAGGACGGCCTGCCCATCTCCACCTACTATGAAGAGGCTCCCTACGGCGTGTGCCTGACCATGCCCACCGCGTGGTACAACATGAACATGCCCGTCATCGCCGAGAACCCCGCCCTGCGCAAGGCCATTGCCATGGCTGTTGACTATGACTCCATCATCGCCAACGCCATGACCAACCAGTCCCCCTCCTTCGCCGACGTGCCCCGTTCTCTCATGAACCCCACCGACGGCGAGCAGGCTCTGTATGACCACGACGCCGTGGCCGACCTGCAGTGGGCCGGCAACGACATCGACGGCGCCAACGCCCTTCTGGACGAGGCCGGCCTTGTGGATACCGACGGCGACGGCATCCGCGAGTACAACGGCGAGAAGATCTCCCTGAACGCTGTGTGCCCTAACGGCTGGACCGACTGGCAGGCCTCCATGGAGCAGGTCGCCGCGGCCGGCGCCAAGATCGGCGTGGAGATCACCACTCTCTATCCTGAGTACTCCATCTATCAGACCGTGTTCGTAGACCCCGATCAGACCGAGTATGCCATCTTCATGTGGTCCCCCGACGCCTCCACTCCCTCCAACCCCTGGACCCGTGTGAACCAGTTCATGGGCATGGACTATGTGGGCATCCAGAACAACTGGTCCGGCAACTGGGGCCAGTACGTGAACGAAGAGGCTGACGCGCTGATCAAGCAGATCCCCCTGACCACCGACGAGGCGGAGCTGAAGGATCTGTACACCCAGCTGACCGAGATCTATCTGACCGAGGTCCCCAGCTTCTCCCTGATGTATCGTCCCAGCGTGTTCCACGCTGTGAACGAGTCCGTCTGGACCAACTATCCCTATGAGGGCCAGACCTACACTATGGCGGACGGCAGCGAAGTGCTCGTTCCTCCCGCCGACTGCACTGACGGCTTCGGCATTGCCGCGCTGTACAACCTTGAGCTGGTCGGCTAAAATGTAATTCCCGGCGGCCATGCTCCCCCGAAGGAGCATGGCCGCTTCTTTTAAAAGAGAAAGAGGAATCGAGAAAGGGGGAATGTCCTGTGAAAGGTTACAGGAAATACTTTGGCAAAAAGATATTCTGGTTCATCCTCACCTTCATAGCGGCAGTTGTCCTGAACTTCATCCTGCCCCGGCTCATGCCGGCGGACCCTGTGGCGGCCATCACCGGCCGTATCGCCGGCGGCAACACCGACGCCAAGGCGGTGGCGCAGATATACGAGCGCTACCAGGAGGAGTTCGGCACCAACCTGCCCATGCACCAGCAATTCCTGAAATTCTGCAAAAACGCCATCCACGGCAACTTTGGCCTGTCGTTCAGCCAGTATCCCCGCTCCGTCAGCGACATCATCGGCAGCGCTATCGGCTGGACCATCGCTTTGCAATTGCCTGCTATCCTTGTGGGGTGGCTGCTGGGCAACCTGTTGGGCGCCCTGGCGGCCTATATCCGCAAGGGTTTCGATAAAGTGCTCCTGCCCGTGAGCCTGTTTTTGAGCAATGTGCCCGCCTTCGGCATGGCCGTGGTCCTGCTGGTGGTGTTCGGCGTGTATCTGAAGGTGGCCCCCACGGCGGGAGGCTACGCCTTCGATATGATACCCCATTTGAGCTGGGACTTCATCAAATCGGTCATCAGCCACTACCAGCTGCCCTTCTGGTCCATCGTGCTGGTCTCCATCGGCGGCCAGGCCGTGGGCATGCGCTCCATGTCCATCTATGAGCTGAACGCGGACTACGTCAAATACTCCCGGTTCCTGGGCATCAAGGATCGGAAGATCGTGGGCTACGTGTTCCGCAACGCCATGCTCCCCCAGGTCACCGGCCTTGCGCTGAGCATCGGCACCATGGTGGGCGGCGCCCTGGTGGCGGAGATCATCTTCTCCTATCCGGGCCTGGGCAGCACCATGTACTCGGCGGTCACTGCGGCGGACTATCCGCTGATCTCCGCCACGACGCTGATCATCACCATCATGGTGCTGATCGTCACCTTCCTGCTGGATATCATCTATGGCTTCATTGACCCGCGGGTCAAGGCGGCCCAGTTTGAATAAGAGGGGGGAGCGGCAATGAAAAATACCATAAGACAGGTTTTCCATTCCCCCAAGTTCGTGGGCGGTTTCGTCATCTTCGTGGCGATACTGCTGACCATGATCATCTATCCGCTCTTCAACCCCGGCAACCCCCTGGAGCAGATCGGCGTGGGCACCTTCGCCAAGCCCGGTACATACTTCTCCCTCTACGACGCCACCAAGGCGAAGACGGATACCTTCCGCCTGCCCGAGGCGGATGAAAACCGCCTGGCGGCCAGCCTGTCCGCCGAGGATAGGGTGGCCATGGTGGAGTATTTCACCGCTATGGGCATCGATATCTCCGAGCTTGACACCGAGGACACCGATACGCTCCTGCAAATGTGGGAGGATAACTACGACCCCTCGGTCCGTCCCAAGGGCATGACCGGCGCCAAGGTGAACTACTATAAGCGCCTCAATAATTCCCTGCAGGACCTCAAAGGCGGCGATACCCTTGTCGTGGCCGAGGAGGTGGACGGCGAGCTTGTGGAGAGCAAGAAGATATCCACCACCGACTATGTGCGCACCGGCGCGGTGGCCAACGTGAAGACCCTGCCCCTGGGCACCGATAACTTCGGCCGGGACGTGCTGAAAGAACTGGTAAGCGCCACCGGCACCTCCATCGGCATCGGCCTGCTGGCCGGCGTGGTGGCCACGCTCATCGGCCTGACCTTCGGGCTTCTGGCCGGCTATGTGGGCGGGTTCCTGGACGACTTCATCATGTTCATCACCAACATCTTCACGGTCATCCCTGGCTTCGTGCTGCTGATCCTCATCAGCTACTCCATCGGCCAGGAGCAGCGGGGCGCGGCCGTGGTGGCCACGGTCATAGGCCTGACCGGCTGGACCTGGACGGCCCGTTCCGTCCGCAGCCAGGTCATCAGCCTCAGAAACCGCGACCATGTGAACCTGAGCAAGCTGTCCGGCCACAGCCTGGTCCGCATCATCCTCACCGACATCCTGCCCTACATCGCCTCCTACGTGGTGATGGCGTTCATCCTGCAGGTATCCAGCGGCATCCTGGCGGAGGCGCAGCTGAGCCTGCTGGGCCTGGGTCCCCGGACCACCGAGGTCCCCACCCTGGGCCTGATGATGAACTGGGCCATGCTCTACTCCGCCCATACCAACGGCTCCTGGTGGGCTTACTTCCCTGTGATCCTGGTCATCACGCTCATCTCGTTCTCCCTGAACCTGATGAACACCGGCCTGGACCAGGTGTTCAACCCCACCCTGAGAGATTAAGGAGGCTGCTATGGGAAAAGTTATGTTGGAGGTCCGCAACCTCAAGACAAAATACGTCACCCGTTTCCATGAGGACGTGTATGCCGTGGACGGCGTGTCCTTCGCCATCGAGGAAGGCAAGAGCCTGGGCATCGCCGGCGAGTCCGGCTGCGGCAAGTCCACCCTGGCCCTGTCCATGATGGGCTATTACTTCCCGCCCCTGCACTACATGAGCGGCGACATCATCATCGACGGCCAGAACATCTCCGGCATGGACCCGGATACGGTCCGCAAGACCATCCTGGGCAATGAGATCGCCTACATCCCCCAGGCGGCCATGAACGCCCTGAACCCCACCCAGAAGATCATCCGCTTCCTGGAGGACGTGGTCCACGCCCATGACCCCAAGGCCACCAAAAAGGAGATACGGGAGATGGCCGAGGCCCGCTTCGCGGAGGTGGGCCTGCCCCTGGAGGCCCTTGACAAGCACGCGGTGGAGCTGTCCGGCGGCATGAAGCAGCGCACGGTCATCGCCGTGAGCACCATCCTGAACCCCAAGGTGCTCATCGCCGACGAGCCCTCCTCCGCCCTGGACGTGACCAGCCAGAAGATGGTCATCAAGATGATGCGCCAGCTGATGGAGTCCGGCCACGTGAAGAGCATGCTCTTCATCACCCATGAGCTGCCGCTTCTCTATAACGTCACCGACGACATCATGGTCATGTACGCCGGCCAGATCGTGGAGAAGGGCACCGCCAAGGAGATGGTCTTCGACCCGGTGCACCCCTATTCCCACGGCCTGATGGGCTCCATCCTGGTGCCCGAGGAGGGCACCCGCGGCCACAAGCTGGCCGCCATCCCCGGCGCGCCCCCCAACCTGAAGCATCCCCCCGACGGCTGCCGTTTCGCCGCCCGGTGCAAGTACGCCACCGCCGACTGCCGCTATACCTCCATCCCGGAGAAGAGCTTCGGCGAGGGCCGCATGTACCGCTGCCTCATGGGCATCGACGAACTGAAGGAGGTGTACAGCCATGAATGAACCGGCACGCGTGCAGAAGGACTTTTCCAACGCGCCATTGTGCCTGTCCGGCAAGGGCGTGACCAAGGTCTTCGGCTTCGGCGACAAGAAGACCGTGGCTGTGGACCATGTGGACTTTGAGTTCCACGAGGGCGAGTTTGTCTCCATCGTGGGCGAGTCCGGCTCCGGCAAGACCACCCTTTCCAAGATGCTGCTGGGCCTTTCCAACGCCACGGAAGGGGAGATATTCTTCCAGGGCAAGCCCCGGGACATCGGGAGCGGCCACAAGAAGAAGGAGTACTGGAAGGGCATCCAGGCCATCTTCCAGGACCCGTTCTCCTCCTTCAACACCTTCCAGAAGATCGACACCGTGCTGCTGGACTGCATCAACATGCGCGGCGGCAAGAGCCTCTCCAAGGGAGAAAAGTTCAACATGATGAGCGAGGCCTGCCACTTCGTGAACCTGGAGTTCAAGGAGCTGACCAACAAGTACCCCTTCGAGCTGTCCGGCGGCCAGATGCAGCGGCTCATGATCGCCCGCATCTTCCTGCTGAAACCGAAGATCCTGCTGGCCGACGAGCCCACCTCCATGGTGGACGCCTGCTCCCGGGCCACCATCCTGGATATGCTCCTGAACCTCCGGGATGAGATCGGCATGACCGTCATCTTCATCACTCACGACATAGGCCTTGCCTACTACATCTCCGACACCGTGTACATCATGGAGCACGGCAAGTTCGTGGAGTACGGCAAGGCGGACGAGGTGATCCTGAACCCCCACGCGCCCTATACAAAGCGGCTCATCAGCGACGTGCCCAAGATCCACGAGGAGTGGGACCTGTCCACGGTGGACCTGAAGGCCGAATAAGCCATTGCGAGGTCAGACATGAACATCAAAGACGTTATCTCTCAGATGACGCTGGAAGAAAAGGCCGGGCTCTGCTCCGGCCTGGACTTCTGGCATACCAAGCCCGTGGAGCGGCTGGGCGTGCAGGCCGTCATGGTCTCCGACGGCCCCCACGGCCTGCGCAAGCAGGACGAAAAGGGCGACCACCTGGGCATCAACGACTCCATCAAGGCCGTGTGCATGCCCGCCGCCTGCGCCACCGCCGCCTCCTTCGACCGGGAGCTCATAGGCAAAATGGGCCAGGCCATCGGCGCCAGCTGCCAGCATGAGAAACTGGCCGTGGTGCTGGGCCCGGCGGTGAACATCAAGCGCTCGCCTCTGTGCGGCCGGAACTTCGAGTACCTGTCCGAGGACCCGTATCTCGCCGGCGAGATGGCCGCCGCCTATATAAACGGCGTACAGAGCCAGAACGTGGGCACCTCCATCAAGCACTTCGCCGCCAACAACCAAGAGCACCGGCGCATGAGCTCCAGCTCCAACGCCGACGAGCGGACGCTGCGGGAGATATACTTCCCCGCCTTCGAGACCGCCGTGAAGAAGGCCCAGCCCTGGACCGTCATGTGCTCCTATAACCGCATCAACGGCGTGTACGCCTCGGAAAATCCCTGGCTGCTCACCGAGGTGCTCCGGAAGGAATGGGGCTTCAAGGGCTATGTCATGAGCGACTGGGGCGCGGTCAGCGACCGGGTGGCCGGCGTGGCCGCGGGCCTGGACCTGGAAATGCCCTCCTCCGGCGGCGTCAACGACAAGAAGATCGTGGAAGCCGTCCGGGCCGGGAAGCTGGACGAGGCGGTGGTGGACCAGGCCGTGGAGCGCATCCTCACCGTCAATGAGATGTATCTTGCCAACGCCAAGCCCGACACCCCCTGGGACCAGGAGGCGGACCATATCCTCTCCGCCGACATCGCGGCCCAGTGCATGGTGCTTCTGAAAAACGAGGGCGTTCTGCCGCTGGATAAGGCCGACAAGGTGGCTTTCATCGGCGAGTTCGCCGCCAAGCCCCGGTTCCAGGGCGGTGGCTCCAGCCACATCAACTGCTTCAAGACCACCTCCGCCCTGGAGGCGGCCGAAGGTCTGCCCGTGACCTATACCCAGGGCTACAGCGTGGCCAAGGACGAGGCCACCGACGACATGATAGCCCAGGCTGTCGCGGCGGCGAAGGCCGCCAAGACCGCGGTGGTGTTTGCCGGCCTGCCCGACAGCTACGAGTCCGAGGGCTACGACCGCACCCATATGGCCCTGCCCGCCTGCCAGAACAAGCTCATCGAGGCGGTGGCGGCGGCCAATCCCAACACGGTGGTGGTGCTCCATAACGGCTCCCCCGTGGAAATGCCCTGGCTGGGCAAGGTCAAGGGCGTGCTGGAGGCCTATCTGGGCGGCCAGGCCGTGGGCATCGCCACGGTGAAGCTGCTCTACGGCGACGTGAACCCCTCCGGCCACCTGGCGGAGAGCTTCCCGGTGAAGCTGGAGGACAACCCCTCCTGGCTCTTCTACGGCGGCGAGGCCGATAAGGCCGACTACCGGGAGGGCGTGTTCGTGGGCTACCGGTACTACGACAAAAAGCGCATGGATGTGGCTTTCCCCTTCGGCCACGGCCTGAGCTACACCACCTTCGCCTTCTCCGACCTGCGCCTCAGCGCGGAGCATATCACCGACAAGGATACCCTCACCGTCACGGTGAAGGCCGCCAATACCGGCGCCCGCGCCGGCAAGACCGTGGTGCAGCTCTATGTAGGCGACAAGGAGAGCACGGTGCTGCGGCCTGTGCGGGAGCTGAAGGGCTTCGAGAAGGTGGAGCTGGCCCCCGGGGAGAGCAAAGACGTGACCTTCACCCTGGATAAGAGGGCCTTTGCCTACTGGAACGAGGAGCTCCACGACTGGCATGTGGAGACCGGCGAATTTACCATTGAGATAGGCCAGTCCTCCCGGGCCATCGACGTGTCCGCCGCGGTCACCGTAGAGGGCACGGTGAAGCTCAAAAAGCACTATGACAAGGATTCCATCTTCATGGACATCCTGTCCGACCCGGCGGCGGCCGCCATCATCAAGCCCCTCATGGACGGCATGAGCCAGATGTTCGGCCCCGGGGACGGGGACGACCCCTCCGTCACCGACGACATGGGCGCCGCCATGGTGAAGTACATGCCCTTGCGCAACGTGGTGAACTTCAGCGCCGGCGCCGTGGGGGAGGAAGTGCTGGACGTTCTCCTGCAGGCGCTGAACAACAGCTGAAACTCTTTACGGAAGGAGGGGCGACATGGTATAATGAGCCCCTCCTATTTTAATGGTGTGAACGAGGTGACCGTCATGCGATACGGACATTTTGACGATAAGCGGCGGGAGTATGTGATCGACACCCCCGCCACGCCCCAGCCTTGGATAAACTACCTGGGCAGCGAGGCCTTTTTCTCCCTCATCAGCAACACGGCGGGAGGCTACTGCTTCTACCGGGACGCAAAGCTGCAGCGGCTGGTGCGCTACCGGTATAACAGCGTCCCCGCGGATATAGGCGGCCGGTTCTTCTACATAAAGGAGGCGGGCAAACCCGCCTGGAGCCCCGCCTTCCACCCAGCAGACGTGCCCCTGGATAAATACTGCTGCCGCCACGGCCTGGGCTACACCGTCTTTGGGACGGCGAAGGACGGCCTTAAAGCCGAGATGACCTTCCTGGTGCCCCTGGGGGAGGACTGCGAGGTCCAGCGGATCACGCTTAAAAATGAGACCGACAGCCCCAAGAGCCTTCGCCTCACCGCCGCGGTGGAGTGGTGCCTTTGGAACGCGGTGGACGACTCCACCAACTTCCAGCGGAACCTGAACATCGGCGAGCTGGAGGTAGAGGGCAGCGTCATCTACCACAAGACCGAGTACCGGGAGCGGCGGGACCACTACGCATACTACGGCGTGAACGCCCCCCTGGCGGGCTACGACACTGACCGGGATACCTTCCTGGGCCAGTTCGGCAGCTACGCCGACCCCAAGGCTATCCGGGAAGGGAAGACCGGCGATTTCATCGCCCACGGGGGCGCGCCCATGGCGGGCCTGGCCCTGGACGCCGAGCTTAAGCCGGGGCAGGAGGTCACCTGGGTGTTCGTGCTGGGCTACGGCCGGAACCCCCGGGACAAGAAGTTCGTGGCCCCCAATGTCATCCGCAAGGATACGGCGGAGCGGGTCATGGCGAAGTTCGCCGACGCCAAGGCAGTGGATGAGGCGCTGGCGGAGCTTGCCGCCCACTGGGACGGCCTGCTGGGCCGGTATCAGCTGCAAAGCACCGACCCGGTGCTGGACCGGATGGTGAACATCTGGCACCAGTACCAGTGCATGATCACCTTCAACATGAGCCGGTCGGCCAGCTACTTTGAGAGCGGCACCGGCCGGGGCATGGGCTTCCGGGACAGCTGCCAGGACCTTCTGGGCTTCGTGCATATGGCCCGGGGCCGGGCCCGGGAGCGCATCATCGACATCGCCTCCATCCAGTGGGCCGACGGCAGCACCTACCACCAGTACCAGCCCCTCACCAAGCGGGGCAACGACGATATAGGCAGCGGCTTCAACGACGACCCCCTGTGGCTGGTGGCCTGCACCTGGGCTTACATCAGCGAGACCGGCGACTGGTCCATCCTGGACCATCCCACGCCCTTCGACAACGTCCCCGGCAGCGAGCAACCCCTGATGGAGCACCTGCGCCGGAGCGTAAACTACATCATGACCCACCTGGGGCCCCATGAGCTGCCCCTCATCGGCCGGGCGGACTGGAACGACTGCCTGAACCTGAACTGCTTCTCCGAGGAGCCGGGGGAGAGCTTCCAGACCACGGGCCCCTCCGAGGGACCGGTGGCGGAGTCGGTGTTCATCGGCGGCATGTTCGTGCTCTACGGCGGCCGGTATGCCCAGCTTTGCCGGGCCCGGGGCCTCAATGACGAGGCCTCGAAGGTGGAGGCCGCTGTCGCGGCCATGGACGAGGCCGTGTCCACCGCCGGGTGGGACGGGGCCTGGTTCCGCCGGGCCTATGACGCCTTCTCCCAGCCGGTGGGCAGCCGGGAATGCGCCGAGGGGCAGATATACATCGAGCCCCAGGGCATGTGCGTCATGGCGGGCGTCGGCGTCAAGGACGGAAAAGCCCAAATGGCCCTTGACTCTGTCCGGGAAAAGCTGCTGGGCAAATATGGCGTGGAGCTTGTGGCCCCCTGCTATACGGTGTACCATAAGGAGCTGGGGGAGATCACCAGCTACCCGCCGGGGTACAAGGAAAACGGCTCCGTCTTCTGCCACAACAACCCCTGGATCAGCATCGCGGAGACGGTCATTGGCCGGGGCGAGAACGCCTTCGATATCTATAAGCGCACCTGCCCGGCCTATCAGGAGGACGGCAGCGACATCCGCCGGGCGGAGCCCTACGCCTATGCCCAGACGGTGGCGGCCCGAGCCTCCTATGAAGAGGGCGCGGCCCGCAACAGCTGGCTCACCGGCACGGCGGCCTGGACCTTCGTGGACATCAGCCAGTACATCCTGGGCGTCCGGCCCACGCCGGGGGGCCTGATGATCGACCCCTGCCTGCCGGAGAGCCTGGGCGAATACCGGGTGGAGCGCCGGTTCCGGGACGCGGTCTATCACATCCATGTGCGCCAAACCGGTACATACTCCCTGACCGTGAACGGTGTGCCCGTGTCCGGTAAGACCATCTTCCCGGTAGAGGGGAAGAGAGAATACAACGTCGAGGTAACGGTATGAGCAGATTTCCCGCAAACTTTCTCTGGGGCGTGGCCTGCGCGTCCTATCAGTGCGAGGGCGGCTGGGACGCCGACGGCAAGGGCCTAAACATATGGGATGAGTTCTGCCACGACTTGACCCGCCCCCATATCAAGAACGGCGACACCGGGGATGTGGCCTGCGACAGCTACCACCGCTTCCGGGAGGACGTGGCCCTCATGAAACAGCACAACATCCGGGCCTACCGCTTTTCCGTAAACTGGGCCCGCATCCTCCCCGACGGGGACGGGGCCGTGAACGAGGCGGGGCTGAAGTTCTACGAGGACCTGGTGGATGAGCTTCTCGCCAACGGCATCGAGCCGCTGGTGACCCTGTACCACTGGGACCTGCCCAGCGCATTGCAGGACAAGGGCGGCTGGCTCAACCGGGACATCGTGGAGGCCTTCGGCCGCTACGCGGGGATATTCGCCGCCCGGATGAAGGGGAAGGTCAAAAAGTACATGACCCTCAACGAGCCCCAGTGCATCGCGGCCCTGGGGTACGGAAACGGCGTGCACGCCCCTGGATGGGTCCTCAGCGAGGAGAAGGTGGCCCGGGTGTTCCATCACCTGTGCCTTTCTCACAGCGCGGCATACCGGGCCATCAAGGCGGCGGACCCCGCCGCTCAGGTGGGCGTGGCCTCCTGCGGCCGGTTCACCTACCCGGAAAAGGACACCCCCAAAAACCGGGAGGCGTCCTATGAGGCCACCTTCGCCCTGCCCGCCGACGACTGGATGTTCACCTTTGATATCTTCCTGGACCCCATATGCCTGCGCAAATACCCAGACGATATCCCCCCGGCGGTGCGGCGCTTCGCTGGCACCGTGGACCCGGGGGACTGGGCGCTTATGGAATCGCCGGACTTTATCGGCGTGAACGTCTATAACGGCAAGATGGTGGACGAGGAAGGCAAGTACGTGGAGCGGTATCCCGGCTTTCCCGTGACGGCCAACAAGTGGCCCGTCACCCCGGAGGTCATGCACTACGCTCCTTTGCAGATCGCGAAACGCTACGGCCTTCCGGTTTACATAACTGAGAACGGCCAGTCCTGCAACGACCGCGTCCATATGGACGGCATGGTCCACGACCCGGAGCGCATCGACTTCCTGCACCGCTACCTCCTGGAGCTTTCCAAGGCCGTGGCGGAAGGCGTGGACCTGCGGGGATACATGCAGTGGAGCTTTCTGGACAACTTTGAGTGGAGCGAGGGCTACGGCGAGCGGTTCGGCCTCGTCTACGTGGACTACCGCACCTGTGACCGCACGCCCAAGGACTCCGCCCGGTGGTATGCCCATGTCATCGAGACCAACGGCGAGTGCCTGTGAGGAGGTAAGATAAATGAAGCGCTCGGAGATCAACAAGGCCCTCAAAGAGCTGGAGGCCATGTGCGAAAAGTATAAGTGCTACCTGCCGCCCTTCTGCCATTTCACCCCGGAGCAGTGGCAGTCCATCGGCCACGACTACGACGAGGTGCGCGACTGCATGCTGGGCTGGGACATCACCGACTACGGCCTGGGGGACTTTGATAAGGTGGGCTTTTCCCTCATCACCATCCGAAACGGCAACCGCTCCATGGCGGACAAGTACCCCAAGGTGTACGCGGAGAAGCTTTTGTACCTCAAAGAAGGGCAGCACTCCCCCAACCACTTCCACTGGTACAAGACCGAGGACATCATCAACCGGGGCGGCGGCAACGTGCTCATCCGGGTCTACAACTCCCTGCCCGACGAGAGCATAGACTATGAATCCGACGTGACCGTCCACACCGACGGGCGGACCTATACCGTCCCCGCCGGGACCCAGGTGCGCCTGACCCCGGGGGAGAGCATCCACATCCAGCAGTATCTGTACCACGATTTCGACGTGGAGCCGGGCACCGGCCCGGTGCTGCTGGGGGAGGTCAGCCAGTGCAACGACGACAACACCGATAACCGCTTCAATCCGCCCGTGGGCCGCTTCCCGGCCATCGAGGAGGATGAGCCGCCCTACCGGCTGCTGTGCAACGAGTACCCGCCCGCGAAATGAGCGGTACGAGCGGGAAAAAGGCCCTGGGCGTGGGCGTCATCGGTGCCGGCGCCATCAGCGGCATATATCTGGAGAACATGATCCGGCGCTTTGACTGCCTTAACGTCGTCGCCGTGGCGGCCAATCACCTGGCCAGCGCCCAAAAGCGGGCGGCCGAGTATGGCCTCACGGCCTGCACGGTGGACGCGCTCCTGGCGGACGAGCGGGTGGACATGGTGGTGGTGCTGACCCCGGTGGGGACCCACTATGACCTGGTGAAGCGGGCCCTGCTGGCGGGCAAGCATGTCTACACGGAGAAGACCTTGGCGGACAGCCTTCCCAAGGCCGCAGAGCTGGTCTCTCTCGCGGAGGAGCGGGGGCTTTATCTGGGCGCCGCGCCGGACACCTTCCTGGGCGCGGCCTGGCAGACGGCGAGAGCCGCCCTGGACGCCGGCGCCATCGGTGAGGTGCGGTCCTTTGCCATATCCGCCAACCGGGATAATCGGCTGCTTCTGAGCCTGTTCCCCTTCCTGCGCCAGCCCGGCGCGGGGGTGCTATATGACTACGGCGTGTACTACCTCACCGCCCTGGTGAGCCTGCTGGGGCCGGTGAAGCGGGTGGGGGGCATGGCCCAGCGGCCCTGCCGTGAACACACCAACATCATCCCGGACAGCCCCGAGTTCGGCGCGCCCATCGAAAACCCCAACGAGAGCCGGGTCAGCGCCATATTGCAGATGGAAAGCGGCGTCAGCGGCACGGTGCACATCGACGCGGACAGCCACATGACGGACCAGGCCTTCTTCGCCGTCTACGGCTCCGAGGGCATCCTCTATCTCACCGACCCCAACCAGTTCGGCGGCACGGTGCGCCTGCTGCCCAACGCGGGAGACTGGGCCCATCCCGCCGAGATGAAGGCCCTTCCCAATTCCTCCCCCTACGGGGACAACTGCCGGGGCCTGGGACCCGCGGAGATGGCGGAGGCCATCCTGGCGGGGCGGAAGTGCCGCACGGACAAGGCCATGGCCTACCACGTGCTGGAGGTGCTCACGGCCATTTTGAACGGCGGGGAGGAGGGGGCCTTCACGGACATCGCCTCCGCCTGCGCCCGGCCGGAGCCCCTGGGAGAACTAGCAAACTGAACAAAAACGAGGGCCAATTTTCTGTGATATTGTATAATCGGGTCGTTGACTTTTGGGTCGCGGGGGAATATTATAATGCGCGATCGAAAAGAAAGCGAGGTACCGATCATGTTCAACGTGAAGAAGCAGGAAAAGAAACTGCGCAAGCTCCAGGCCCTGGAGAGCGGGAAGAGCCAGTTCCGCGGCATCCCCCGTCCCATGACGACTTATGTGTTCGTGAACAACATCTCCCTGGCCGTGGCGCTGGGAAAGTAATTCCCGCGCCCCAACTCAACAACGACGACCGGCAGACGCCATTGGCGCCTGCCGGTCTTATTTGTATTATTCCCGCCTTTTATGGACAATATGGAAAAACAAGGAGGGAACGCGCATGAAACTGGACAGCGGCGCCCTGGGGGCGTTCCGGCGGGAGATGGCCGAGCGGGAATACAGCCCCGCTACCGCCGCCAAGTACGGCAGGATATTGGAGGACCTGCTCGCCTTCGCCGGGGGCGAGGTGCGGGACAAGGCCACGCTGGTGGCCTTCAAGGAGCATCTTATCCGAAGCGGCCGGGCCGCCGGGACCGTGAACGGGGCTCTGACGGCGGTGAATACGTTTTTGGATTTTTGTGGATACCGTGAATGGCGGCTGCGGTTCCTTCGCGTACAGCGCCGGAATTTCGCGGACCCTAGCCGGGAACTTCGGCGAAGCGAGTATGAATGCCTGGTGCATAGAGCACAGCGGGAGGGGGACGAGCGCCTGGCGCTGCTATTGGAGACCATGGCCGCCACGGGCGTGCGGGTGAGCGAAGTTTCCGCCATCACCGCGGAGGCCCTGCGGGCCGGAAAGGCTGAAATAATATGCAAAGGCAAGCGCAGAACCATTGTTTTGCCCGGAAAATTATGCAAAACGCTCCTGAAATACTGCAAAACCGTGAATATCGCGTCCGGACCGGTATTTTTGAGCAAAAACGGCAATCCCATGGACCGGAGCAACATCTGGAAGGCCATGAAACGGCTGGCGGCCCGGGCGGGGGTATCATTAAATAAGGTATTCCCCCACAACCTGCGCCATCTCTTCGCGCGGACATATTATAAGGTATACAAGGACCTTCTGCGCCTTTCCGACATCCTGGGCCACAGCAGTATCGAGACCACCAGGGTCTACACGATCCGGAGCTTCACCGAGCAGCGTGCCCAGCTGGAGAGGCTTCCATTGCTATTATAAAAGGGTAAAAAAACACCACAGACTATACAGTCTGTGGTACGAACGCGGAAGAAACTTCCTTTGAGCCCAACTTTACGTTGACGATTATAAGCTCCCGGACGTAAAAAAGCAAGAGGATTTTCAAAAAAACTTGATTTTTTTACATAACGAGGCGGCCTGTGGCCCCGATTTTGGGCAGCAGGCGGCTTTGTCATGCCTTGAAATCGTCATTTACAACCCCTCCACCGCACTTCGTGCGGTCCCCCTCCCCTTGCACAGGGGAGGCTTTGGGGGCGGCGGACGGCAGATTGTATAATCCGTGGTGCGATGGAGGGCTCGAAAATAATTATCTTTAGGAGGATAAGAGACAATGACAAAACGTATGCTCAGCCTGCTTCTGGCGCTGGTCATGACTCTGTCTCTGTGCGTCCCGGCCCTTGCGGCTGACGAGTTCGCGGCAGAGGCAGTGACCGAAGTTGAGGAGCAGGCACCCGAGGCCCCCGAGGCTCCCGCAGCCCCCGAGGCCGAAGAGCCCGCGGAGGAGCCCGTCGTTGACGAGCCCGCCGTGGAAGAGGCGGCGGCTGACGCTCCCGAGATGGCTTCCGTCATGCCCGAAGACGCCGAGGACCTGCCTTATCTGGTAGCCCTGGGCAAGGTCTCCAAGCTGAGCCACTATTATCTGGAGAAGTACCTTGACATGGCCAAGGCCTACAAGGCCCGCGTGGACGCCGGCGAGCTGTACGTCCCCGCGGACGCCGCCAGCATTACCGCTGCTACGATCGTCAAGGACGACACCGACCTGGCCAAGTCCTTCAACACGGCTTACAAAGAAGCCCAGGCGAACATGGACGGCATCAACGGCCTGGAGGCCGGCAAGGACATCACCGAGGCCACCGTCAAGGCCGCTTATGAAGGGCTGAAGCAGTTCTTCCCCAACGACGGCAGCGACGACTGGACCAAAGCGCCCGGCGCCGGCGGCTCTGGCGAAAATTACCTGACCGATAAGCCCAGCGCTGATTTGGCGAAGCTGGTCGGCCGCGGCGACGACGATTCGCTGAAGGATGTCATCTATCCCGACAAGGGTGATAATCAGGTGACCTACGCGAAGAACTGGGCCAAGCAGTACGCCGGCACCAGCGGCTCGCAGGACAAAACGAACGGCACGATCACGGCCACCGTTTTGAGGAACACCCTCAAGGGCAATTATAAGTCCGATATCTTCGGCAAGGCCCCCTGGACCACCGCCTACAAGACCGAGTATCTGACCGCTATGAAGGCTGTGGTGGACGCGGCCAAGGCCTACACCGACCTGGGCTCCAGCGCCACCTTTAAGGACTTCACCGGCGTCATCGAGCTGGCGAAGGCCGCTCTGAAGCTGGAGAAGACCAACGCCATCCCCTCCAGCGACGACGCGGCGGAGCTGAACGCTCTGATCACCAAGGTGAGCGACGTGAAGGAAGCCGACCAGGACGATTATGTCGGTTTCAGCACGGACGACGTGGCCAACGCCAAGAACCTGCTGAACAGTTCTATCGGCGGCCTAAACAGCTTCAATGACAAGGTCACCTACAGCGACTTCGTGCAGGCCAAGGCCGACCTGGAGAAGGTCATGATAAAGAAGGAGCTCTCCATCACCTGCGTTAAGTACACGATGGATGACATGACGAAGGTCGCCGCTATCTTCGGCATCCCCGACAAGGGTTACGAAAACGACGGCCACGCCTATGGCTATGCCTACAGCGTGAACGGCCTGTATGCGAAGATCAAGAGCAAGGGAAGCACTGAGTTTGATAAAGACGGCACCGCTGTCAAGACCCTGGGCGACAACATCGTGACGCTCGTGAACGACAATGTGAATAACGTCACTAAGTTTGCCAAGACTGCCACTGTGGACGGCAAGGATTACCGCACTGTGGCCAACGCCAAGAACATCGTCCCCATCGGCACCGAGGCCGACAAGTCTGCCGAAGCGGGCGCCAAGTTCAGCGCGAAGGACGAGATCGTCATCTACTTCTTCTATCAGGACAAGATCGGCGATGACGGCGACATCAACTGGATCCGCTGCGGCGAATATACCATCGACCTGCCCTCCGACGGCTTCACCGGCGCCGAGATCGCCAAGAAGGCCGACGGCACCCTGGACGTGGCCTTCGCCTCCGGCGACGCTGAGCCCACCGTTGATGCCCCGATTCAGACCGCAAGCCCTGCTACGATCGAAGTCAAGCTGACCAAGAATATCGACCCTGAGACGGACGGCATCGTCGTGAAGAGCTCCGTCGGCAAGGAACTGAACCCTGAGTACGAAGTCAGCGATAGCGCCAAGCCTGCTGCGGTGGCGATCGCGTCCGGCTCTACTTCCGGCGATAAGGTCTCGATCAAGCTCGAGGGCGTCGAGGGCATCACCAGCCCCGTGACCGTTGAGCTGTATGTGGGCGGCGTGCTGCACTCCGGCACCAACGCCAAGGCCACCGTGAACGTGGAGACCCTGGCCAAGTGGAAGAGTTTGGGCAACGCCAAGGCCCAGCTGGCTGCCGCGAAGAAGCTGCAGAAGGGCGACTATGAGCTGAACAAGCGTGGCATTGGCAACCGCGGTGACATCGAGGACTATGACGACGCCTGGCAGGCCATTCAGGATTCCATCACCACCATCGAAGGCTATCTGAACGGCTCCCTGGTCAACACGCAGACCAACCGTAAGCTCGTGGCGGATGCTCTGACCACGCTGAAGACTATAACCACAGTCGACGGCGGCTCGACCGGTTACCTCAAGACGAAGGCCGTCGACAAGACGGACCTGCAGAAGGCCTACAGCGAGGCCAAGAGCTACAAGGAAGACGATTACACCTACAAGTCCTGGGGCGTGCTGCAGGACGCCATAGCGAAGGCCGAGAAGGCTAAGCTGCAGTCCGAGGTCGACGACGCTCTGGCCGCGCTGAACGCCGCCATTGCCGGTCTGACCAAGGAAGGCGAGGTCGACAAGACCGCTCTGAAGGCCGCCATCGACAGCGCCAAGGCTCTGAAGGAAGCTGACTACACGCCCGAGTCCTGGGCCGCCAACAAGGACGCCATCGACGCCGCTGTGAAGGCTGCGCAGGCTGTCGTTGACAATGCCGAGGCCACCGCGGAGCAGGTCACTACCGCTCTGAACACCCTGAACGCTGCTGTTGGCAAGCTGGAGAAGGTCGGCGGCGAGGATGAGCCTCCCGTAGACAATCACCCCGCGCCCGCCAACGGCACCGGCTGGAGCCGCGACAAGGTCACCGGCGAGTGGTACTTCTACAAGAACAACAAGCTGGTCGCCAACTACTGGGTCGGCAAGATCGACGGCGCTTCCCAGTGGGACAGCAACTGGTACTATGTGGGCGCTGACGGCAAGATGCTCACCGGCATGCAGTATGTGGACGACCTCCACGGCGGCTATGGCTGGTACTTCCTGCAGCCCACCAATGACAACCAGGAGATTGGCAAGATGCTCACCGGTTATCAGTGGGTCGGCGGCCAGTACGGCGAGTGCTACTTCAGCAAGGCCTCCGGTTCCTCCGGTAAGTGCACCTGGTCCGAGCTGCTGGGCAACTGGAACGGCACCACCTGGGTGAAGTAAGCTAGCCCAAACCAAATAGCAATACCCAACGGGGGGCAGGGAAAAACTCCCTGCCCCCTTTCGATTAAGGTAAGGCGGTGAAGTCATGGATACCATGGAACTGAGACGGGCCCCGCGGCTCGTGAAAAGAGAACAGGGCGTGGCCGTGACGGAGGACAGCCTCCGGGGGTTCCTGGAAAGCCTCTCCGCCAACGGCAGGACGCCGGAGACCATCGCCCGCTACCGCCAGGAGCTGGAGCGCATGGCCCGGGCCCTGCCCGGGGACGGCATGATACGCCGGGGCACCCTGGAACAGTACCGGGATATGCTCCTTTCTGAGGGGTATGCCCCCCGGACCGTCAATATCCGCATCTCTGCCGCCAACTCCTATGTGGCCTATATGGGTCATGTGGAGTACCAGCTCCGGGATACGTTGGAGGCCGAGAAGGCCGTGGCGCCGGAGCTCACCCGCGGGGAATATATCCACCTTCTGCAGACGGCCCAGCTGCTGCAGCGGGAGAGGGTGTATCTGCTGGTAAAGCTGTTCGCCAACGCGGACCTGCCCGTGCAGGAGCTGCCGAAGATCACTTTGGAGGCCGCCCAAATGGGCCAGGCCGTCATAGGCGAGGGGAAGAGCCGGCGCATCGTCCGCCTGCCCCGGTGCCTGTGCAGGGAGCTCGTGGACTATGCCGGGCGCAGCGGGATAAAGGAGGGGCCCTTGTTCCTCACCCGAGAGCGCACGCCCATGGATAGGACCGGCGTCACCAGCTCCATCCGGGAGCTGTGCGCCGCGGCGAAGATACCCGCGGAGAAGGGCAGCCCCCGCTGCCTGCGGCGGCTGTATCTGGCCGGGCGCAAGGCCATCGAGGACAACATCGCCATGCTGGTGGAACAGGCCCTGGAACGCCAGACAGAAGAGGAACAGCTCTCTGTGGCGTGGGAAACGGCTTAATGGGATGGTCCCAGGGCGGCTGAGCCCGACAGGGCCCCTCCCGCTAAAGTTCACTTCGTTCACCGAGCGCGTGCGTGGCACTGCCGGTTCTCACCGCCCGTCGGAATAGCACAACAACAAAACGCCCCGCCTTCCGGCGGGGCGTTGGTGCGTTTATATGGGGTATCTTACTTGTTCAGAGCCTGGTCCACGGCCACGGCGACCGCCACGGTGGCGCCCACCATGGGGTTGTTGCCCATGCCCAGGAAGCCCATCATCTCCACGTGCGCGGGCACGGAGGAGGAGCCGGCGAACTGGGCGTCGGAGTGCATGCGGCCCATGGTGTCGGTCATGCCGTAGCTGGCGGGGCC